>NZ_JBVHNK010000001.1:0-722683 GCF_055556615.1 Pseudomonas sp. PME37.24/025 | reverse complement strand
TGCTCCCGTTGAACTGCGCAGCAGTTCCTTTTTTGGGGCCGCTTCGCAGCCCAACGGGAGCAAGCTCCCTCGCCACAAAAGCCCTCTCGCCACAGGCAATTTTTTGATCTTCGAGGTTAGCGCTCGATACTGCGATTCCACCGGGCATTCCACGCCGGACGCTGTTCGTTGACCCGATCCCAGTCGATGGCGATCGCGGTCGTCAGATACTGCTTCATCGCCTCGACCTGACCGCGGGTCTTGTCGGTGGTTGGCGTATTCGGGTTGGATGGAATCTGATCGCCGTCTTCAAGCGCGGCCGCTTGTGCTTCGGGCGTCAGCAGGAAAGCGGCGAGTTTCTGCGCAAGTTCCGGTTGGGTGTTGTTGGCGATGGCGCATTCGGCGACGTTGAGTACCACGGAGCCTTCCTTCGGCTGTGCATATTCCACCGGCATGCCCTTGAGTTTCAGCGCGGTGACCTGGGTCGGCGTCAGCGGGAACAGCGCCGCTTCGTCGGTCTGGAGCATTTCGGAAATCTTCGCTGAACTCGGAATGTACTCCAGCACGTTGCGCCCGACAGTGTTCGGCCAGGCCTTGAACCCCGGTTCGACGTCGGTTTCGCTGCCGCCCTGAATCCGGTTGAACATCAGGAAACCGTGCAGACCGAAGGTCGAAGACGCCATCGACTGGAACACCAGTTTGTCCTTGAAACGCGGGTCGGCCATGTCCATCCATGAGGTCGGCGCGCTCCAGCCTTTTTCCTTGAACAGCCGCGTGTTGTACGCCAGCCCGGTCACCCCAAGGCTGACCGCCACGGCTTGATCCTTGATGCGGCCCTTGGCCGGAATCTGCGCCAGGGGCGGACTGTCTTCGAGTTTGTCGCACAAACCCATGGCGATGGCGCGGTACATGATGCCGTCGTCGAGGAACATCACGTGCATCTGCGGGTTGCCTTTGCTGGCCTGGACCTTGGCCAGAATATCGGCGGAGGTTCCCGGCACGATCACCACGTTGACGTTATTGGCTTTCTCGAAAGCCGGCAGCACCTTGTCGGCGTAGAGCCGCTCCATGGTTCCGCCGTTCATGCCCAGGTAAAGCGTCGGTTCGGCCTGGGCCTGGTTGACCGTGAGCAGGGCGCCCAAGCAAGAAAAACCGAGCAGTGCACTGCGTTTGAAATGATTCATGGCGCGACCTTCCTCTATCAAGCTACGGAGATGGAGTGAAACCGGGTGATGGAAAACGCATCCAGCGGCATCTTTGACGCGCCGCTACAGATGATCTCGGTGAGCGCCTGGCCCACCGCAGGCCCGATCTGAAAGCCCGCGCCGGCAAAGCCGAACGCGTGCAACAGACCGGGTTGAGTGCTGCTGTGGCCGATCACCGGTTGGCGATCGGGCAGATAACCTTCGGTGCCGCTCCAGGTGCGAATCGCCTGAGCGCCTTCAAGAAACGGGTAGAGCTCGACGGCCTGACGCAGGATCTCGATGACTGCGTTTTGCCCAGGCCGGGCGCGGGCGTTATCGAGGGCAAAGCCCTGACCGCCGCCCAACACACAATTACCGCGAGCGACCTGACGGGCATAGATGCCGCCGCCCTCAACGCCGGTGCTGGCATTCATCACCAGCGGCAACGGTTCGGTGACCAGCATTGCCGGGTGACCGGCGTGCATTGGCACCGCTTCGCCGAATTGTGCGGCGAGCTTTCCGGCCCAGGCGCCGGCGCAATTCAGTAGCCAGGGAGCGTGCAGTTCGTGGCCGGATTGAGTGCTGACGCGAAAGCGCTGACCGTCATGCTCCACCGCCGTCACTGCGCATTGTTCATGGATCTGCGCACCGTGCCGACGCGCCGCCTGCGCGAAGGCCGGAGACACCAGTCGCGGGTTGGCGTGGCCGTCGTCCGGGCACAACGAGGCACCGACCGCGACCTCTCCGACCCACGGAAATCGTGCGCGCAACTCATTGCGGTCGAGTACCTGCAAATCGAGGCCGAACCCCTGGCTGCTGGCGGCGTAATCCTGCAAGGCGTGCAGATCATTGAGACTGCGGGCGAGTTTCAGGTGACCGCTGCGCTGGTACTCGCCGTTGATGCCGATCAACTGCGGCAGTTGCCCCCAGATCTCGTGAGCCCGTTGCGACAGTGGCAATTGCGACAGCGGCCGGCCCTGACGCCGCACGCCGCCGTAGTTCACGCCGCTGGAGTGTGAACCGCAAAAGTCCCGCTCCAGCAACGCGACGCGACGCCCGGCCTTGCTCAGAAACAGAGCGGCCGAGGCGCCGACAATGCCGCCGCCAATGATGATTGCATCGACCTCGATCATGGCTCGACCTCCAGACCGAACGGCAGGGGTTTGATCGGCGCCTGAGCCCGCAACCGGCCGATGTCGGACAGGTTGCGCTGGCTTTCGCAGGCAATGATTTCCGCTGCGGCGGCGCCACACATCCGTCCTTGGCAGCGACCCATGCCGACCCGGCAATGGGCCTTGACCCGGTTGATCTCCCAATGGCCTTCGCGCACAACCTGGCGGATGTCGCCGGCGCGCACCTCTTCGCAGCGGCAGATCATCAGGTCATCCGTGGTGCCGGTGGCCCAGTTTTCGGGAAAGATAAAGGCGCGCTCAAGGCCCTGGCGGAATCTGCCGATAGTTTGAAGCGACTGTTCCAGTTGGGTGGCCCGCTGTGGCGGGATCAGGTAGCCGATGTCTTCGAGCAGCGCCAGGGCTGCCCGTTCACCGGCCATTTCCGCTGCGTCGGCGCCCATGATGCCGGCGCCGTCACCGGCCAGGTACACCTCGGCAACACTGCAGCGACCAGCGCTGTCGCGCTGCGGCAGCCAGGCGCGGTTGAGCGGATTCCAGGTGAATTCGCAGCCCAGCAGGTCAGCGAGTTGGGTTTCACTGCGTAGGCCGTGGGCGAAGGCTACGGCGTCGCATTCGATTCGATGTTCGCTTGCTGCGTTATGCCAGTTGATCGATTGCACGCGCTGTTCGCCATCGATACGTTTCAAGGTGGCGCCCTGATGTACCGGGATGCCGTGGGCGGTCAGCCAGGCGCGGTAATAAATGCCTTTGGCCAGCGTGGAGGGTTGCGACAGCAGGCCGGGCAGGGCGCGGGCCTGAGCGCTGAAGGGCGAACTATCGAGCACGGCGATCACGTTGGCGCCGGCCTTGGCGTATTGGTACGCCACCAGATACAACAACGGCCCGCTGCCGGCGAACACCATGCGTTCACCAATGGCACAGCCTTGAAACTTCAAGGCAATCTGCGCCGCGCCGAGGCTGTAGACCCCCGGCAACGTCCAGCCTGGCACGGGCAGGATCCGGTCGGTGGCGCCCGTGGCGACGATCACGCGCGAGAACTCCACCCGTGCCGCGCGGCCCTCATGCAAGGTGTCGAGCGCACCAGTCTCGGCGTTCCACACCAGCGTGTCGGGACGGTAATCGAGTTGCTCGCGCAGTTCGTCGATTGTCTGATGCAGTGCCTTGGCTTTGCGTGCTTCGAAGCCATACAACTTGACCGCCGAACGCTTGAAATTCGCCGGCTGACGCCGATAAATCTGCCCGCCACCGCGTGCGGCTTCGTCCAGCAGGACAGGGCGCACGTCGTGGGCAACGAGGGTTTGCGCCGCACGGATTCCAGCGGGGCCTGCGCCGATGACGACTACAGACTTCATACCCACCCCATAGGTGATCGACGCCCCAATCCTGTGGGAGCGGGCTTGCCCGCGATGACGGCGGAACATTCAACATCGGTGGTGGCAGACAGTCCGCTTTCGCGAGCAAGCCCGCTCCCACAGGGAATCCGGTTTGTGCAGGTAGATTGGGTATTCATACCGATCGCCCCGGTTCGCGGTTGATGTGCTGTCCGGCTTCAAGCAGCGTTGAGCAGGCGCGCACCCGGCGGCCATCGCCCAGGCGTACCCAGCAGTCCTGGCAGGCGCCCATCAGGCAGAAACCGGCCCGAGGTTCGGCGCTGAAGTCGCTGCCGCGCAGGTGTTCGCTGCAGGTCAACACCGCCGTCAGCAAGGTGTCACCGAGCAGGCCGCTGGCAGGCACGCCGTCGAGGGTAAAGTCCAGTGCCGGGCGGTCGCCTTCGGCCAGTCGTTTCAGCAAAGCCATGGCGCCCTCATTGTTTACCCACCAGAACCCGATCCAGGCCGTAAACCCGATCAAGCAGAATCATCGTCAGCGCGGTCAGCGCGATCACCAGGGCCGACACCGCCGCCATCATCGGATCGATGGATTCGGTGGCGTACACGTACATGCGCACCGGCAGCGTTTGCGTGGCCGGCGAGGTGACGAAGATCGATAAGGTGACCTCATCGAAACTGTTGATGAACGCCAGCAGCCAGCCTCCGGCGACACCCGGCAAAATCATCGGCAGGGTGATTTGCCGGAACAGCGTGAAGCGCCCGGCGCCCAGGGACTGCGCGGCATGTTCGGCGCTGCGGTCCAGGCCGATGGCCGAGGCCAATACCAGACGCAGCACATACGGTGTGATCACCAACACATGGGCAAAAATCAGCCAGGCGAAACTACCGTTGACGCCCATCAGCGCAAACAACCGCAGCAACGCGACGCCCAGCACCAGATGCGGAATGATGATCGGCGACAGGAACAGCCCGTTGAAAAAGTCCCGTCCGGGGAATTCGAAGCGCGTGATTGCCAAGGCTGCCGGCACCGCAATCAGCGTCGCCAGGGTGGCGGCGCAGAACGCCAGGATCAGGCTGTTGTAGAACGCATCGACAAAGTCCGCACGCTCGAACACTGCGCGGAACCAGCGCAGGGAAAACTCCGTGGTCGGCAGGCTCAGGGTGTTTTCCGGAGTGAAGGCGACGAGGCACACCACCACCAGCGGCGCGAGCATGAACAGCACCACCAGGGTATGAAACAGCAGGGCGAAAGGACCGTTTCTGGACATGACGAATTATCCCAATGACTTCTTGTAGCGGCCTTCGATCATCCGGTTCCACGACAGCATGATCAGCAGGTTGAGCAACAGCAGCGCGACGGCGATGGCCGCGCCCATCGGCCAGTTGAGTTCCGACAGGTACTGGTCGTAGATCAGCGTGGCGACCATCTTTATCCGGCGTCCGCCGAGTAGTCCGGGAATGGCGAAGGAACTCGCCGCGAGGCCGAACACGATCAAGGTGCCGGACAGCACGCCGGGCATGATTTGCGGCAGCACCACTTTGCGCATCACCGTGAGGTGGCTGGCGCCCAGCGACAGCGCGGCTTGTTCGGCGGCGGGGTCGAGTTTTTGCAGCGAGGTCCAGACCGGAATGATCATGAACGGCAGCATCACGTGAACCAGCGCGATCACTACCGCGAACGGCGTATAAAGCAGCTTCATCGGCGAGCCACCGAAGGCTTGCAGCGTCTGGTTGACCAGGCCGTCGGCACCCAGCAACAGGCTCCAGCCGAAGGCGCGCACCACCACCGAAATCAGCAACGGCGTGAGGATCAAAATCAGGAAGATCGACCGCCACGGCGCACCCATGCGGCTGAGGATGTAGGCCTCGGGCACGCCGATCACCACGCAGAGCAGGGTGGTCAGGGCGCTGATCCAAAACGTCCTCAGAAAGATCTCGTAGAAATACGGATCGCCCAGCAGGCTGCTGTAGTGATCGAGGGTATAGGCGTCGCTGTTGATCCCCGAGCTGTAGTCGAAGACGTTGAACGACAGGATCAGCGTCAGCAGCAGCGGGATCACCAGCAGACTGAAGTACAACGCCAGGGCCGGTGCGGATAACCAATAGCCCTGACGTCCCTGATGTCCTTGGCGGATTGCGGCAAGCGTACTCATGCCGACACCTCGTCGACACTCAGCACCCGCAGCAATGTTGCATCCCAATCGAGGCCGACCGCCGTGCCTTCAATCAAGGGGGCCGAACCGTCGTTGCGGCGCACCACGCTGAGTTCGCCCAACGATGTCGATACGCCGTACAGCCATTGGCTGCCGAGGAAAAAGCGGCTGACGATCTTGCCTTGCAGACGACCCAGGCCTTTATCCAGCAAGTCGATTTTTTCTGGGCGCAGGCTCAGGGTCATTTCGCCGTTACCACGACCGCAGACCTGTATAACACCCGCGCTATCCCGCTCGCCGGGCAGCAGATTGGCCTTGCCGACGAAGCCAGAAATGAACTCGGTGCGCGGGTGTTCGTAGAGGGTGTAGGGCGCGTCGATCTGAGTGATACGTCCGGCCTGCATCACCACCACCCGGTCGCTGATCGACAGCGCTTCGGACTGATCATGGGTGACCATCAACGTGGTGATCCCGACTTCGCGCTGGATGCGGCGGATTTCGAACTGCATCTCTTCACGTAGATTGGCGTCGAGGTTGGACAGCGGTTCGTCGAGCAGCAACACCGGCGGCTCGATCACCAACGCCCGGGCCAGCGCAACGCGTTGGCGCTGACCACCTGACAATTCCCGTGGATAACGCTCGGCGTGTTGGTTCAGCCGCACCAGTTTCAGCACCCGATCCACCCGTTGCTGCAACTCGCCGTTGGGCACTTTGCGCATGCGCAGGCCGAAGGCGACGTTGTCTTGCACGGTCATGTGCGGGAACAACGCGTAACTCTGGAACACCACGCCCAGACCGCGACTGGCGGGTTTGGCGTGGGTGATGTCGCGACCGTCCAGCACAATGCACCCGCTGCTGACTTCGACGAAGCCGGCGATCATTTGCAGGGTGGTGGTTTTGCCGCAGCCGGAGGGGCCGAGCAAGGAAACGAACTCGCCTTTTTCCACCGACAGATTGGTGGCGACGACCGCGTCGATCTCACCATAACGTTTGCCGAGGTTTTCAAGTTGCACAAAGGCCATGACTGCGCTCCACCTGAGATTGTTATGCGTCGCCAAAGGCGCGCTTTTTTGTATGGGCAGATACGAGAAGGATGTTGCCGGGGTGCGTTGGCGCTCGACTTCTGTCGGCTGCCGCTGTTGTTCGAATCGCCCCTGATGGACGCAGAGTAGGACGAAGAATAGGATGGGCTCAATGGCCTATTTCACTGGAGCGATGACTATTTTCAATTTCATTCAGTGAGTAAATTTATTGTCGAGAAATAACATGCATGATTCCACTGAGCGGAATGAAAACAAAAATGAAGTCGGCGTCGGTGCCGTCTCAAGACTATTTGCGGTGCTGCGCAGTCTGGGGGATACCGTCGAGGGCGGAGAACGCGTGACGCAACTGGCGCAGCGCATTGGTTTGTCGCAACCGACCACCCACCGCTTGCTGCGCAGCCTGATGGACGAGGGCATGGTCGAGCAGGATGCACGCAGCAAGCGCTATCGCCTGAGCCTGGAGTTTTTTGCCTTGGCAGCCCGCGCCGGCAACACCGGCAACTTGCGCGAACTGGCGCGGCCGGCGTTGCTGCGGCTGTCGGCATCGTTGGGGGATTCATTGTTTTTACTGGCACGCAGCGGCTTCGATGCGATCTGTCTGGATCGCAGTGAAGGGCCGTTTCCGATCCGCACGTTTACCGGTGATATCGGCGGGCGGGTGGCGCTTGGTGTGGGGCAGGGCAGCCTGGCGATTCTGGCATTTCTGCCGGAAGAGGAGCGCGACACGGTGATTCATTACAACCTGCCGCGGCTCAAGGATTTTCATCTGTACGACGAAGTGTTCCTGCGCTCGGAAGTCGAGAATGTGCGCACCCTCGGTTACGCCGGGCGCAACACCGGCGTATTGCAAGGCATGGCTGGGGTGGCGGTGCCGATCCTCGACCGCGAAGGCCGGGCGGTGGCGGCGCTGAGTGTCGCCACGGTCAGCGATCGCCTGGGGCCGGATCGCTTGCCGACAGTGGTGGAGATGCTCAAGCGTGAAGCCGCGCTGATCGGGCCGCGGATCAATCCGTTCGATCCGCTGTTGCGAAGGCCTTCGCAAGTCTTCGGGCAGGGGTGAATGCAATCTCCCAATAATCGCTAACCCCTGTGGGAGCGGGCTTGCCCGCGATAGCGGTGTGTCAGTCACCATCAGTGTCGGATGTGCGGCCGCAATCGCGGGCAAGCCCGCTCCCACAGGGATTGGCGGTGGTGATCAGAACTGCGCAGTTTGTTTGAGCATCTGCGCCGCCGGGGTATCACTCGGGCTGACCATCGCATAGTTGTACCCGGCCCCCGACCAGTACTCGGCCTGCAACTCACCGTCGCTGCGACTACCGCGAGGCAGCAGAGTGTTTTTCGGCCCGGGTGGACGGACGTAGAAGCTGACTTTATGCCCGCTCAGGTCCTCGTATACCACCATCGCCGCCGGCCCTTGTTCGGTGCTGAGCAGCCGCCCGCTGATGGGTTTGTATCCGGAAGCGGTCAGGTTCGGCAGACGATGGGCCTGGCTGAAATACCGATCGAGCCAGCCCTGCATATCGCCGTCATCGCTGACTTTGTAGTCCGCCGGCAGGATGCCTTGCTGGGCAATCAGCCGGTAGGCCTGCATCGCATCGGTCATCGGCAGAGGGGCGCTGACCAGGGTCATTTCCCGTGCCTGCCAACCGCTCAAACCGCCGACGCTGACCGCGATCAGCAACACCGCGGCACTGGCCAGATGGCGGCGAGACTGGCGTTTGACTCGCTGGCGGATCATTGCCGGGTCGAGTTGCGGGTTAGCCGGTTGCTGCAAGGCGCCGCTCAATTCCGCGCGCAGTTGTTGGGCATCGTGCTGCCAGGCGCGTACTTGCGCGGCCACTTCGGCGTTGTTGGCCAGATAAGTTTCCACCAAATGTCGATCGGCATCGCTGAGTTGGTGATCGACGTAGGCGTGCAGGTCACGCTCGCTGGGAGGCATGCTGATCATTTGAGTCTCCGCAGGGAAGGGTGGGTGATTTCGCCGTCGCTGAGCTGGCGCAAGGCCTGGCGTGCGCGGGACAGGCGCGACATCACGGTGCCGATGGGGACGTCGAGAATCTCGGCGACCTCCTTATAACTCAAGCCTTCCACCGACACCCAGAGCAGCAGCGCACGCTGTTCGGTGCTGAGCTGATCGAAGGCTTGCAGGGTCGATTGGGCGATCACCGTGCGTTCTGCCGAAGGCTGCGCATCATCACGGCCGGTAAAGAATTCGAGCATCCGCGCATAACGCCGGGAGCGGCGGTGGGCGTCGAGAAACTGCCGATAAAGAATCGAAAACAGCCAGGCACGCAAGTCGCCCTCGGGACGTTTGTCGCCCCAACTCGACAGCGCGCGCTCAAGGCAGGCCTGCACCAGATCATCGGCGCTGCTGGGGTTGCGCGTCAGCGATACGGCGAAACGCCGCAGCCTGGGAATGATTTCCCTGAGTTGTTCGTCGATATCGTTCATGAAGTTCGGACCAGTCACTACGCTGTGGTGAGTGTTCAGGAAGACGCCCGGCATTCGAGGTTATTCCACGCCTGGAAAAATAAACACCGGGCGATGGAATAAACCCTGATGGGGTGCGTCTGCCTGATTCTTCTCACTTGTGGCCGATGGCCCTGGAGTCATTCATGGTAGATCGCTCATCACCGCCAACGGGGCCAGGCCGGCCACCGCTGAGTGCCGCGAGCCTGACGTTGCGCCTGACCGGCATTGCCGTGGTGGTCGCCGCGCTGGCCGGGGCTTTTGCCTACGTCAACGGCACACTTGACCCACAGCGTCTGACGCCGAACGCGTTGATCAATGTGCTGGAAAAAAACAACGGCGTGCATCCCGGGTTTCGTCGCAATCACGCCAAAGGCGTGTGCGTGATCGGGCATTTCGAGAGCAGTAGCCAGGCGCGCGAGTACTCCAGCGCCCAAGTGTTCAGTGAAGCGCGGACCCCGGTGGTCGGGCGTTTCGCGCTGCCTGCCGGCAATCCTTACGCGCCGGACAACAGCGTGCCGATCCGCAGCCTGGCGTTGCGTTTCACCCAGGCCAACGGCCAGCAATGGCGCACCGGGATGAACAGTATGCCGGTGTTCCCGGTGGGCACGCCCGAGGCGTTCTATCAGTTGCAACAAGCGCAGTCACCGGATCCGGCTACCGGCAAACCGAACCCGGCGGCTGTGCCAGCGTTCTTTGCGGCGCACCCCGAAGCCGTGCCGTTTCTGACGTGGGTCAAGACCGCCAAACCGTCGGCCAGTTACGCGACGGAAACCTATAACAGTGTCAACGCGTTTTACCTGGTGAACGCGGCCGGTCAGCGGCAAGCGGTGCGTTGGAGCATGACGCCTGTGGCTCAGGACGCAGCAGGTGCAACGGCCCCCGAGGGCGGTGATTTTCTCGAGAAAGATCTGGTACAGCGCTTGTCCGCCGAACCGTTGCGTTGGCAGTTGAACATCACCCTGGCGAACCCCGGGGACTCGGTCAACGACGCGAGCAAGGCCTGGCCTGAGGGTCGAAAAGTGCTGAACGCCGGCACGCTGGTGCTCGAAAGCACTCAGCCGCAACTCAATGGCGAGTGCCGTGACATCAACTACGACCCGCTGGTGTTGCCCAGCGGTATCGAAGGCTCCGACGACCCGCTACTTGCCGCTCGCTCAGCGGGTTACGCCCGTTCCTACCTGCGCCGCGCCAGCGAAGTGAAGCAGTTGCCCAACGCCAAACAGGAGTCCCGACAATGAGCGCTCAACCGAACCATTTCGCACCATTGGCGCGGCTGCTGCACTGGCTGATGGCACTGATGATCATCTCGATGCTGTTTATCGGCGCGGGCATGGTGGCCTCGGTGTCCGAGCGTCATGAGTGGCTGATCCACCTGCACAAACCTTTGGGCGTTGCGATTCTGTTGCTGGTGATCGTGCGCCTGGCCGTGCGTTTTTCGACTCGGCAACCACCGCTGCCGGCGGACCTGCCGGGTTGGCAAGCGTTCGCAGCCAAGGCTTCGCATGTTTTGCTGTACGCCTTGATGCTGATTTTGCCGCTGCTGGGCTGGGCAATGATTTCGGCGGCTGGCGATCCGGTGATGCTCAGTAGTTCGTTGCAGTTGCCATCAATCCTGCCGGCGAATGCGCAGGTGTTTGCGTTCCTGCGCAAGGCGCATGGGTATCTGGCGTATCTGTTGTTTCTGACTGTGCTGCTGCATTTGGCGGCGGCATTGTTTCACGGCTGGGTGCGCCGGGATGATGTGCTGAACAGCATGCTGCGGGGTAAGGATCGCGGCTGATCAGGAGGCTGGCACGGCATTGTGGCGAGGGAGCTTGCTCCCGTCGGGCTGCGAAGCAGCCCCAAATGCAGTTAGTCAGACACTCCTGCGTCTGATCGATTTACGACTGCTGCGCAGCCGAGCGGGAGCAAGCTCCCTCGCCACAGGTGTTGGGTGTTTTGGTGGCGAGCGTTCGCCACCAATAAATCAATGCCACGGCATTGATCCCCGCACCCAGCCAGCACACCCCAATCCATCCCGCCCAGGCGTACATCGCCGTCGAACCGATAGAACCCAAGGCGCTGCCGATCGAATAGAACAGCATGTAGCCAGCGGTGAGTCGGCTTTGCGCTTCGGGGCGCACGCTGTAGATCATGCTCTGGCTGGTAACGTGAACGGCTTGCAAACCCAGGTCCAGCGTAATCACCCCGAGCAGCAGCGCCCATAACGAGGATTGAGTGAGTGCGATGGGCAGCCATGAGACGAGCATCAGCAGCAACGACAGTCCACTGGTCCATTGCCCCAGACCGCGATCAGCCAGATGCCCTGCGCGAGCGGCGGCCAGCGCACCGGCGGCACCGGCCAGGCCGAACAGCCCGATTTCGGTGTGGGAAAGTGAAAGCGGCGGGGCACTCAGCGGCAACACCAAGGGTGTCCACAGCACCATGGCGCTGGCGAAGGTCAGCAGGGCGAGCATGGCCCGTTGACGCAATATCGGTTCTTCCATGAACAACGTGAATACCGAGCCGATCAACGCACCGTAAGCGCTATCCGGTCGCGCCTCTTCGTGCTTGGGCAGCACACGAAACAACAGCAGCGCCATCACCAGGGTCAACCCGGCGGACAACAGATAAATCGAACGCCAACCGGCCAGATCGGCCATGCCGCCCGCCACCGTTCGTGCCAACAGAATGCCGACGACAATGCCGCTGGTGATCACGCCCACCACTCGTCCACGTTGCGCCGGGATGGCCAGGGTCGCGGCGTAGGCCACCAGGACTTGCGTCACGACCGCCAGTAATCCGGTCAGCGCCATACCGAGCAACAGCCAGGTGCTGTTCGACGCTAACGCGATCATCAACAAAGCCGAGGCCGACAGCAGGGTTTGCACGACGATCAGCCGGCGACGGTTGAGCAAATCCCCTAGCGGAACCAGCAACAACAGACCCACGCCATAACCGATCTGGGTAAGTGTGATGACGATACCGATGGTTGCCGGGTCTATGGCGAAGGCTTCGGCCATGGCATCGAGCAGCGGCTGTGCGTAATACACATTGCCGACGGCCAGGCCGCAGGTGACGGCAAATAGCAGCACCACTGCGCCGCTTAACGGATGGTCACGTTTCATCGCAGGCTTCCTTGTGTGGTTTCAAAATAAAACCAGTTGTACGGTAGGGAGTCTGGTTTTATATTGCAACCACATTGGTTGCCAGCGGACGCGGTCATGGTTAAACGTACAAGCATGGAAGGCGCCGAATGCCCGGTCGCCCGTTCACTGGACGCGATTGGTGATTGGTGGTCGTTATTGATCGTGCGCGATGCGTTCGATGGCCTGCGGCGATTCGGTGAGTTCCAGCGCAATCTGGGCATGGCCAAAAATATTCTCTCGGCACGCCTGCGTACGTTGGTGGCTCACGGGATTTTCGATCTGGTGCCAGCGTCGGACGGCAGTGCGTATCAGGAATACGTGCTGACGGAGAAGGGCAAGGGCCTGTTCCCGTTGATCATCGGGTTACGGCAGTGGGGCGAGGCGTTTTTCTTTGAGGCGGGGGAGGCACATTCGCGGGTTGTCGATCGTGAGAACGGTCGACCGGTGCGGCCGCTGGAGCTGCGTGCCGAAGATGGGCGTTTGTTGGGGCCGGAGGATTGTGTGCGAATTGCTGCCGAGTGAAACATCAAAAGATCGCAACCTTTGGCAGCTCCTACAGGCGTACTCAAAACCCTGTAGGAGCTGGCGAAGCCTGCGATCTTTTGATCTTAAATAATCAACGCAAGGTATCGACCATCTCGGCGATGGTCGTCAGCACATCCTTGCCCAACTGCTTCGAGCGTTTTCCGGACCAGCCGGTCATTGGGTTCGGTGCGTCGTTGTGGTCTTTGAAGGGCATTTCCAGGGTCAGCGACAGGCAGTCGAACTTCTGACCGACGCTGTTGCAGGCCAGGGTCATGTTGGCTTTGCCAGGCTCGTCGCGGGTGTATCCGTGTTTGGTCTGGAAGTCTTTGGTCTGATGTTTCAGATGATCGCGAAAATGCGCTTCGAGTTTTTCGATCCGCGACGTATAGCCCGGGTTGCCTTCGCAACCGGCGGTGAACACGTGGGGGATTTCTTCATCGCCATGGATGTCGAGGAACAGGTCGACGCCATACTTTTCCATCTGCTGCTGAACGAACAGCACTTCCGGGCTGACTTCCTGGCTGGCGCTCTGCCACGCACGATTCAGGTCCTGGCCCATGGCGTTGGTGCGCAAATGACCGTGGAAGGCGCCATCCGGGTTCATGTTCGGCACCAGGTACAGGTCGGCACTGGCCAGGAGTTTTTTCAGCACCGGGTCGTCGTGTTTTTCCAGGCGCTCGATCATGCCTTCCATGAACCATTCAGCCATGTGTTCGCCGGGGTGTTGCTGGGCGATGATCCAGACCTTGCGCTGACCTTCGGCACCGGTACCCTTGCGTAACAACTGAATGTCGCGACCTTCAACGCTCTTGCCGGTGGCCAGCAGCTCGGTGCCGGCCTTGGTCAGGGCCTGTTCGATCAGCCAGTCATGGCGGCCACGGCTGTAAGGTTCGAAATAGGCGAACCAGGCATGGGTGGCAGTGGCTTCGAGGCTGAAACGCAGGCAGTCGCCTTCGAAAATGGTCGGCACCCGGAACCAATTGACATGGTCATAGGACGCCACCGCCTGATAGCCATCCCAAGCCTTGTTGTACGAGGATTTACTGGCGTTGTTCAGACGAAACCAATGATCTTGACCGACGTGCAGACCGCTGGCCTTGAAGTGGAACCACTGGAAGTGCTGGCTGCGGGTGTCTGGCTTGATCGCCAGCAACGCTTGCAAAGGATTGCTGATGTCCAGCACTTCGATGTTGCCGCTGTCGAAGTTTGCACTGATGTCGAAAGAAGATTTACCCACGGCCATAATCGGTTCCTGAATATGATTTTTATGGCTGCTACTTTACACGCAAGGGAGGGAGAAACCGGGGGAAATTGCGGGGATAAAAAGGGGGGGCGTCCTCCTTGACGCCGATGCAGCTTAGAGACTGCACGAGTGATTCTCAAGTGCTATTTTCGTTAGTTTGGCCCAACGCTGCCGGGCCTCTCTTGCCAGCAGATATTCTTTTGATATCATCCGCGCCAATCGAATTCGCAGCACCCACAGACTTCATTAGCCTGAAGCAAAAGCCAGAATAACTGGCAAAAAAAAGACCCGGCAAAAAGCCGGGTCAAAAACCGTGATTAGCCTGATGAGGAGATAGTCCAGGAGACCGACCTAAGGTCCCTTGGGCCATCGACTGATCTCGCGACCAGATGCGTGCAATAATAATCATTACCATTTGCAAGTCAAATGTTTTTATCTGTTCGATTGGAAAATTTTTCCTGTCCACCTCCTGAACGCTTCCTCCTCAATCGTTCTGATTGCCCTCCAGGGACCGGTCGACCATCGCCTTGGCCATGTCGATCATGTGCACCGTCGAAAACGCCAGATCCCGGCTTGCGCCCTGCAACTGGTTGGCTGATTCATGCGCGGTAGCGGCGGCACATCGCAACAGATCCGAAGCATGGACCAGTGCTTCTTCGCTGCTGATGTTACGGTTCACATCGAAGAAACGTTCTTCGCCGGCCTCTTCTGACACAGCTGGTTTCAAGTAATAGTCCAGTGCCCGCTGTGCGGCAGCAGAGCCTTTTGGCGAGTTGAGCGTAGTGTCGAATTGCGTGTCGGGCAGGGTAATGCTGGGGATAGTCATGACGATGGCAAGCTCCGTGATAGATTCAAATCCGGGAGCTCAGCTTAGTACGTACTGTATTTGTGTCTTGAATTTAAATACTACAATTTGTGTTTTGTTGGTCGGAGTACCCCACGTATCGTGCCGCACATGGATAAATGGATTGAATTGGTCAAGGCCAAAATGAGTGAACTCAAAGTCACTCAAGAGATACTCGCCGAGCGCATCGGAATGTCCCAGGGCGGCGTCGGCCATTGGCTGAATAAACGTCGTCAACCCGGCATCCAAGAGATGAACCGTGTCTTGCAGGCGCTGGGAATGGACTATCTGGAAGTCGCGATGGTGATCAGGGAACCGCAGATCTCACAGGATGAAGAGATCTCTCTGACGCAGAAGTACAACCCGTACTTTCGCTACCCGGTCAGTGACTGGCGGGAAACCGGGGAGGTGCGCGACGGGGAGTTATTGACCTACGGCGCTTCATCGGCTGTCAGCAAGCCGCGCTTCGAGCTGTCCGATTACCACGCACAGGGCGCGGCGTTCTGGCTGGTGGTGGTCGGCGATGCGATGACCGCACCCTCGGGTGTGAGCATTGCTGCGGACATGTTGATTCTGGTGGACCCGGCCATCGTGCCGGAGCCTGGCAAACTGGTGATCGCCCAATGGCCCGGCAGCGCCGAGGCGGTTTTTCGCAAACTGATCGAAGAGGGCGGGCAGCGTTACCTGGTCCCGCTCAATCCGACCTATCCGAAAGCCCTTTACACCGAAGAATGCCGAATCATCGGTGTGGTGGTTCAGGCGACTGCCAAATTCTAATCAGATCGGTCCTCGCAAGGCGTAGGACCGATCTTCATTTCACGCGTGTTCCAACTCCACCAAAGCACTGCCTTCGCTGACCATCTCGCCTTCCTGGCAATACAACGCCTTGATAATCCCAGCGTGGGGCGCGCGAATGCTGTGCTCCATTTTCATCGCTTCCAGTACCACCAATTGCGCCCCGGCTTCGACCGTTTGCCCGGCCTCCACCAGCACTCGCACGATGCTGCCGTTCATGGGCGCGGTGAGTCCGCCCTGATGGCTGTGACTGGCTTCGACGGCACTGATCGGGTCATACGACTCGATGCGGCGCAGCTCACCGTCCCATTGCAGATACAGCGTATTGCCACGGCGGATTGCCCGATGCTGGCGGCGCAAGCCGTTGTGTTCGGTCAGCAGGTATTCACCCTTGAGCTGTGCGGTATGCGCGTCGGCATCGCCCAGGGTCAGCGCCCGGTCTTGCCCTTCGCAACTCAAATGCAGGGTGATTTCTGTCGGTAGTCCGGCACGGAATCCGTTGCCGATACCCCAAGGCGAACTCAGGTCATCGGCGCGGGTCGTGCTCGGCTGACTCTGGGCGAATGCCTGCGCGGCCGCTTGCCAGAATTCATCGCTGAGGTCTGAAGGTGCTGGCAGCAGTTGTTCCTGATAACGCGGAATGAACCCGGTATCCAGTTCGGCCGCGGCAAACGCCGGGTGGCCGATGATTCGGCGCAGGAAGTTGATGTTGGTCTTCAGTCCGCCAATGGCAAACTCATCAAACATGCTCAGCAAACGCAGCCGCGCCTGTTCACGGTCTTCGCCCCAGGCAATCAGCTTGCCGAGCATTGGGTCGTAGAACGGCGAAATCTCATCGCCTTCTTCAACGCCACTGTCCACGCGACGCCCCGGTCCTTCGGCAGACTCGCGGTACAACGCCAGACGTCCGGTGGCCGGCAGGAAATCATGGCCCGGGTCTTCGGCGTACAGCCGCACTTCGATCGCATGGCCGATCAGCGGCACCTGGTCTTGAGTCATCGGCAGCGCTTCACCGCGAGCCACGCGAATCTGCCAGGCCACCAGGTCGAGGCCGGTGATGGCTTCGGTGACCGGGTGCTCGACTTGCAGGCGCGTGTTCATCTCCATGAAGAAGAACTCACCGCGCGCATCCAGCAAAAACTCCACGGTGCCGGCACCGACGTAACCGATGGCCTGTGCCGAGCGCACGGCGGCTTCGCCCATGGCCCGACGCAGTTCCGGGCTCAGACCCGGAGCCGGGGCTTCTTCGACGACTTTCTGATGCCGGCGCTGGATCGAGCAATCACGTTCATTGAGGTACAGACAATTGCCATGCTGGTCGGCGAATACCTGGATTTCCACGTGGCGTGGCTTGAGCAGGTACTTCTCCACCAACATCCGCGAGTCGCCGAACGACGACAGCGCTTCACGTTGTGCCGAGGCCAGCGCTTCGGCCAGTTGGCTGACCTCCTCGACCACTTTCATGCCTTTACCGCCGCCACCCGCCGTGGCCTTGAGCAGCACCGGATAACCGATGCGTTCGCAGGCGTCGCGGAATGTGTCGAGGTCCTGGGCTTCGCCGTGATAGCCGGGCACCAGTGGCACGCCGGCGGTTTCCATCAAGGCTTTGGCCGCGGACTTGCTGCCCATGGCGTCAATGGCTGAGGCGGGCGGGCCGAGGAAGATCAGGCCGGCCGCTTCGATCGCGCGGGCGAACCCGGCGTTTTCCGAGAGAAAACCATAGCCGGGATGAATCGCCTGAGCGCCACTGGCTTTCGCCGCAGCGATCAGTTTGTCGATTTGCAGGTAACTGTCGGCGGCTTTGCTGCCGCCTAGGTCGACGCGTATATCTGCTTCGCGGCTGTGCCGGGCATCACGGTCGGTGGCGCTGTGCACGGCCACGGTGGTCAGGCCCAGAGCCTTGGCGGTGCGCATCACTCGGCAAGCGATTTCGCCGCGGTTGGCCACCAACAGGGTGGTGAGAACAGGTGCGCTCATCAACGCGGCTCCTTGAGGGTGGTTTCGGCTTGCCAGTTCGGCGGACGTTTTTGCAGGAAGGCGCGCAGGCCTTCCTGACCTTCGGGACTGACGCGGATTCGGGCGATGGCGTTTTCGGTGTAGCGCCGCAGCGCCGGGGTCAGCGCGCCATGGCCGACTTCACGCAGCAAATCCTTGCTGGCGCGCATGGCCGCCGGGCTGTTGAGCAGCAGGTTGTCGATCCACTGATCGACTTTCTGCTCCAGTTCAGCCATCGGGTAGCTCTCCGACAACAGGCCGATTTCCCGAGCCCGTTGCCCGCCGAAACGTTCGGCGGTCAAGGCATAGCGCCGTGCCGCGCGCTCGCCGATGGCTTGCACCACGAACGGGCTGATGACCGCCGGAGCCAGGCCGATGCGCACTTCCGACAGACAGAACTGCGCGTCATCGGCGCCGATGGCCATGTCACAGCAACTGATCAGGCCCAACGCGCCGCCATAGGCCGCGCCTTGCACCACCGCCACGGTCGGGATTTTCAGCTTGGCGAGGTTGTACATCAACTCCGCCAGTTCCCGGGCGTCGTCGAGGTTGGTGTGGTAATCGAGTTCGGCCGATTGCTGCATCCAGGCCAGATCGGCGCCGGCGCTGAAATGCTTGCCGCGACCGCGGATCAGCAGAAAACGCAGACTGGCATCGCTCGACACTTTGTCCAGCGCGAGGATCAGTTCGCGGATCATTTCGGCGTTGAAGGCGTTGTTCTTTTCTTCACGGCTGAGCCACAAGGTCGCAAAGCCCCTTGGATCGCTCAGCAGTTCGAGGGTGTTGAAGTCGCTCATATTCATCCGTCTCCACAACTCTTGTGGGAGCGGGCTTGCTCGCGAAGAACGATAACGCGGTGCATCAGGTAAACCGCGGTGAATCCTTCGCGAGCAAGCCCGCTCTCACAAAAAATCACATCCGGAACACGCCGAAGCGGCTCGGTTCGATTGGCGCGTTCAGCGACGCCGACAAGGCCAGGGCCAGCACGTCGCGGGTTTGCGCCGGGTCGATGACACCGTCGTCCCACAGTCGAGCGCTGGAATAATAGGGATGCCCCTGTTCTTCGTATTGATCGAGGATCGGTTGCTTGATCTCGGCTTCCTGCTCGGCGCTGAAACCATGACCACCGCGCTCGGCCTGCTCGCGCTTGACCTGCACCAGCACGCCCGCCGCCTGTTCGGCACCCATCACGCCGATCCGCGCGTTCGGCCACATCCACAGGAAGCGTGGATCGTAAGCCCGACCGCACATGCCGTAGTTACCGGCGCCGAAGCTGCCGCCGATGATCACGGTGAATTTCGGCACCTTGGCACACGCCACGGCGGTCACCAGTTTCGCGCCGTGCTTGGCGATGCCGCCGGCCTCGTATTTCTGGCCGACCATGAAACCGGTGATGTTTTGCAGGAACAGCAATGGAATGCCGCGCTGGCAGGCCAGTTCGATGAAGTGCGCGCCTTTCTGTGCGGCTTCGGCGAAGAGGATGCCGTTGTTGGCGAGGATCGCGATCGGGTACCCGTGCAGGTGGGCAAAGCCGCACACCAATGTCGTGCCGAACAATGCCTTGAACTCATCGAACACCGAGCCGTCCACCAGGCGCGCGATCACTTCGCGCACGTCGAACGGTTGCTTGGCATCCGCCGACACCACGCCGTACAACTCGTCGCTGCTGTACAGCGGCGCGATCGGTGTGCGTTGTTGCAGTTCACCGAGCTTGCGCCAATTGAGGTTGGCGACGCTGCGCCGGGCCAATGCCAGGGCGTGTTCATCGCTCTCGGCATAGTGGTCGGCGACGCCGGAAATCTTGCAGTGCACATCGGCCCCGCCGAGGTCTTCGGCGCTGACCACTTCACCCGTCGCGGCTTTCACCAGCGGTGGGCCGGCGAGGAAAATCGTCGCCTGTTGACGGACCATGATTGCCTCATCGGCCATCGCTGGTACATAAGCGCCACCGGCGGTGCACGAGCCCATGACCACCGCAATTTGCGGAATGCCCATGGCGCTCATGTTGGCCTGGTTGAAGAAGATCCGCCCGAAGTGTTCGCGGTCCGGGAACACTTCATCCTGACGCGGCAAGTTGGCGCCGCCGGAGTCCACCAGATAGATGCAAGGCAGGCGATTTTGCTGGGCGATGGTCTGTGCGCGCAGGTGTTTTTTCACGGTCAGCGGGTAGTACGAGCCGCCTTTCACGGTGGCATCGTTGGCGACGATCATGCATTCGACGCCTTCCACCCGGCCGATTCCGGCAATCACGCCAGCGGCGGGAACGTCTTCGCCATACACCGCGTAGGCTGCCAGTTGGCTTATTTCCAGAAACGGCGAGCCCGGATCGAGCAGGCGATTGATCCGTTCACGCGGCAACAGTTTGCCTCGCGATGTGTGGCGCTCTTGAGCCTTCGGGCCGCCACCTTGCTGTACTTGCGCGAGCAGGGTGTGCAGAGCGTCGACCTGTTTGAGCATCGCCGCGCTGTTAGCCGCAAACTCCGCTGAACGGGGATTGAGCTGGGTATGCAGGATAGCCATGTGCAGCTCCGTTTAGCGGGTTTCGTTGAACAGTTCGCGACCGATGAGCATGCGACGGATCTCACTGGTGCCGGCGCCGATTTCGTACAGCTTGGCGTCACGCAGCAGACGACCGGCCGGGAATTCGTTGATGTAGCCGTTACCGCCGAGAATCTGGATCGCGTCGAGGGCCATTCGGGTCGCGCATTCGGCGCTGTAGAGGATGACTCCGGCGGCGTCCTTGCGCGCGGTTTCGCCGCGCTCGCAGGCCTGGGCCACTGCATAAAGGTAGGCGCGGCTGGCATTGAGTTGGGTGTACATGTCGGCGACTTTGCCCTGGATCAGCTGGAATTCGCCGATGCTTTGGCCGAACTGTTTGCGGTCGTGGATGTACGGAACGATCAGGTCCATGCAGGCCTGCATGATCCCGGTCGGGCCGCCCGAGAGCACCACGCGCTCGTAATCGAGGCCGCTCATCAGCACTTTCACGCCGCCGTTGAGCACGCCGAGGATGTTCTCTTCCGGGACTTCGACGTCATCGAAAAACAGCTCGCAGGTGTTCGAACCGCGCATGCCGAGCTTGTCGAACTTGCTGCTGCGGCTGAAGCCTTTCCAGTCGCGCTCGACGATGAATGCGGTGATGCCGTGCGGGCCTTTTTCCAGGTCGGTCTTGGCGTAGATCACGTAGGTGTTGGCGTCGGGGCCGTTGGTGATCCAGGTTTTGCTGCCGTTGAGTACGTAGTGATCGCCGCGTTTGTCGGCGCGCAGTTTCATCGAGACCACGTCGGAACCGGCATTCGGTTCGCTCATGGCCAAGGCACCGATGTGCTCGCCGCTGATCAGTTTTGGCAGGTATTTGCTTTTTTGTTCGTGAGTGCCATTGCGGTTGATCTGGTTGACGCAGAGGTTGGAGTGGGCGCCGTAGGACAGGGCGACCGAGGCCGAACCACGGCTGATTTCTTCCATGGCGACGACGTGCGCCAGGTAACCCAGACCAGCACCACCGTACTCTTCCGGCACGGTGATACCCAGCAGGCCCATGTCGCCGAATTTGCGCCACAGGTCGGCCGGGAACAGGTTGTCGATGTCGATCTGAGCAGCGCGCGGGGCGATCTCTTTGGTGACGAAGGACTGAACCTGATCGCGCAGCATGTCGATGGTTTCACCGAGGGCAAAGTTCAGGGATGGGTAGCTCATGGGGCACCTTTTGGCTTTTTTGTAGGGTGGGGAGGGCAGTGATTCGGCTCTCACCTTTACGTTAACGTAAGCCTGTGACGAATGGCTGTCAATCACCCTTTACGTTAACGTCAACTTGAGCGAGAGTAGAGCCAGTTCTGAAAGACTGTGGCGAGGGAGCTTGCTCCCGCTCGAGCGCGAAGCGGTCGCAAAATCAGCAACCGAGGTGTGGCAGGCAGCACCTGATTGCTGATTTCACGACTGCTGCGCAGCCGAGCGGGAGCAAGCTCCCTCGCCACACAAGCCTCGCTCCTACAATAAAGACAATAGGGGTCATCATGGATCAACCCAGTGCAAGCCCGCAGCGCAGCTATACCCGTGGTTCCCAGGACAAAGCCTTGCTGGCGATGACCATCGGTCAGGCGTTCGATAACACGGTCGCGCAATACCCGAACGGGGAGGCGTTGGTCGTGCGTCATCAACAGCTGCGCTACACCTGGCAGCAGCTGTCAGAGGCCGTCGACGTGCACGCCAGAGCATTGTTGGCGTTGGGCTTGCAGGCCGGTGACCGGCTCGGTATCTGGGCGCCGAATTGTGCCCAGTGGTGCATCAGCCAGTTCGCCAGCGCGAAAATCGGCGTGATTCTGGTCAATATCAATCCGGCTTACCGCAGCTCCGAACTCGAATACGTGTTGAAGCAGTCCGGGTGCCAATGGCTGGTCTGTGCCGGCGCCTTCAAGACCTCCGACTATCACGGCATGTTGCAAGGACTGGTACCGGAACTGGCGGAGCAATCCATCGGCCAGTTGCAGAGCGAACGTCTGCCGGAACTGCGCGGGGTGATCAGCCTGGATGCGCAGCCGCCGTCGGGTTTCCTGCCGTGGTCGCAGCTGACTGATCTGGTGGCCAGCGTGTCGGCCGAGCAATTGCGCGAACGCCAGGACAGCCTGCATTTCGACCAAGCGGTAAACATCCAATACACCTCCGGCACCACCGGATTCCCCAAGGGCGCGACCCTCAGTCACTACAACATTCTCAACAACGGTTACATGGTCGGCGAAAGCCTCGGGCTGACGGCCAATGATCGGCTGGTGATTCCGGTGCCGCTGTATCACTGCTTCGGCATGGTCATGGGTAATCTTGGCTGCGTCACCCACGCCAGCACCATGATTTACCCCAACGACGCCTTCGATCCCTTGCTAACGCTGAGCACCGTCGCCGAAGAAAAAGCCACCGCGCTTTACGGCGTGCCGACCATGTTCATCGCCATGCTCGATCAGCCCACGCGCGCCGAGTTTGATTTGTCGAGCCTGCGCACCGGGATCATGGCCGGGGCGACCTGCCCGATCGAGGTAATGCGCCGGGTTATCAGCGAAATGCACATGAGCGAAGTGCAAATTGCCTACGGCATGACGGAAACCAGCCCCGTGTCTTTGCAGACCGGTCCGTCAGACGAACTGGAACTGCGCGTCACCACCGTCGGCCGCACCCAGCCGCAACTGGAAAGCAAAATCATCGACGAGGCGGGCAACCTGGTGCCACGCGGCACCATCGGCGAGCTGTGTACTCGGGGCTACAGCGTGATGCTCGGCTACTGGAATAACCCGCAAGGCACCGCCGAGGCTATCGATGAGGCGGGCTGGATGCACACTGGCGATCTGGCGAGCATGAACGACGAAGGCTACGTGTGCATCGCCGGGCGTAACAAGGACATGATCATCCGCGGCGGTGAGAATGTTTATCCAAGGGAGTTGGAAGAGTTCTTCTTCACCCACCCGGCGATCGCCGACGTGCAGGTGATCGGCATTCCTTGCTTCCGCTACGGCGAAGAGATCGTCGCCTGGATCAAATTTCACCCCGACCACAGCGCCACCGAGCAGGAGCTGCAAGCCTGGTGCAAGGAGCGCATCGCGCACTTCAAGACGCCGCGTTACTTCAGGTTCGTCGAGGAGTTTCCGATGACGGTGACGGGGAAGATTCAGAAGTTTCGGATGCGCGAGATCAGCATTGAGGAGCTCAAGGTAAACGAACGGTAACCCAATCCCTGTGGGAGCGGGCTTGCCCGCGATGGCGTCAGACCAGTCGACATCAATGTTGAATGTTCCGGCCTCATCGCGGGCAAGCCCGCTCCCACAGGAGACGTGGAAACCTGAACGACAGAAAGCACAAAGGGGAGCCGAAGCTCCCCTTTAATTTTGTCGTTACGTGCTCTTTTTTTATTATTGAGGGGCGGTCTGTTGTTGTTTTTGGCAACCGTGGCCCTTTACCGCTGTTTTTGTCGATCCCCATCCGGGATCAAGAGCAAACGTATTTTTTTGAGCGCTGATCTACTTTTTCGCTAAGCGATCCAACCAGTTCAGGAGCTACCTGAAGGTAGTTTTATTGTTCTCTGCCCGGTTGCGGGTTACTTCGAAAAGCACCCTGAAAAGCACATCCTCTCCAAAAAAATCTGTTAGCTGCGTCTCTGCCGTGTTGTTCTTGTTATGTCAGAGTCGTTACGTCTTATTTTTATTGGTTTGCAGTTTTTATTCTTGTTATGCCATAGAGATAGCAGAAGCCGTGCCAACTTTTAAAAACCCTTTAAATTCAATGCTTTGAGTTTTTAGTAGGATTTTTCATCCAACCTGAACCCGACAATTTGTTTCCGTGTTACTCGTTTCCGCCCACGTTTCAGAACACGCGGTAACACCTGGACACATTCACACTGTCACTGTGCGCTGCGGGCCTTGGCCACGCGCGAACCGGTAGGGCGCCCGAGCACTGCGCAAATCTGTTGGCCGGCCCGAATCAAGGCATCCAGGTCGATTCCGGTCTCGATACCCAGGCCGTTGAGCAGGTAAACCACGTCTTCGGTCGCGATATTACCGCTGGCGCCCTTGGCGTACGGGCAGCCGCCGAGGCCGGCAATGGAGCTGTCGAACACCGCGATGCCTTCCAGCAGGCTGGCGTAGATATTGGCCATGGCCTGGCCGTAGGTATCGTGAAAGTGCCCGGCCAGTTTTTCACGTGGCACATCGGCCGAAACCACTTCGAACATCTTGCGGGTCGCGCCAGCGGTGCCGGTGCCGATGGTGTCTCCCAGCGAAACCTCGTAACAGCCCATCGCATAGAGCTCGCGAGCGACTCGGGCGACTTGTTCCGGTGCAATGTCACCTTCATAAGGGCAGCCCAGCACGCAGGACACGTAACCGCGCACACTGACGCCGTGTTGTTTGGCGGCGTCCATGATCGGCACGAAGCGCTCCAGGCTCTCGCTGATCGAGCAATTGATGTTGCGCTGGGAAAACGCTTCGGACGCTGCGGCGAATACGGCGACTTCCCTGACCCCGGCGGCGATGGCGTCCTCAAAGCCCCGCAGGTTGGGGGCGAGGGCACCATAGGTCACGCCCGGCTTGCGCTGGATTTGCGCGAAGACCTCGGCAGAACCGGCCATTTGCGGCACCCATTTGGGCGAGACGAAACTGCCGACTTCTATATAGCCAAGGCCTGCGGCGGTCAGCGCGTCGACCAGTTGCACCTTGTCCGCAATGCTGATGGGCTGGGCTTCGTTTTGCAGACCGTCGCGAGGGCCGACTTCGACCAGGCGTACGTGGGTGGGTAGGGACATGGGAATCGACCTGTGCTGATTGTCTGAATGCTGGGAAAACCCTGTGGGAACTGTGTAGATCTACTGGACCGCTTGCTGGCTCTTGATCGTTTGCTCCAGCGCCTGGGTGCAGCGCTCTTCAGCCGTGTCGAGTTCCAGTTTCATCTGTTCGATGTCCAGCAGTTGCTGTTCGAGTTGTTCTCGACGTTCGGCGATTTTCGCCAGCATGCTGTGCAGTTGCTTGGTGTTACCGCTGGAGGGGTCATAGAGCTCGATCAGCTCGCGGCATTCAGCCAGGGAAAAACCAATGCGCTTGCCCCGCAGGATCAGCTTCAGGCTGACCTTGTCACGGGGCGAATAAATGCGCTCCTGGCCACGACGCTCGGGGCTGAGCAGGCCTTGCTCTTCATAGAAGCGAATGGCCCGGGTGGTGATGTCGAGCTCACGGGCGAGGTCGGAAATGCTATAGGTCTGGCTGCTCATGGAAGCGCTCGAAAAAGGTCATGGCGCTAAGCTAATGGCAGGTTGACGTTTACGTCAAGGGGCATGGATCTTCGGTGTGCTTGCGGGCCTCATCGCGAGCAGGCTCGCTCCCACAATAGATCTATGGTGAACACAACATTTGTGTAAAACAGAGATTCCCTGTGGGAGCGAGCCTGCTCGCGATGAGGGCGCTGCGGTGCAAAGCCCTACACCTTATCGAGCTTCTTCTCATGCGCCGTGACCTGTTGGCACAACTCGATCATCTGCTCGCGCATCCAGCGGTTGGCCGGGTCCTGGTCGGTGCTTTCGTGCCAGTAGAGGTGGGTTTCCACCGGCGGAACTTCTTTGACCGGCAAGTTCACCGAGTACAAGTCATGGCGACGGGCGAAGCGTTCCGGCACGGTCATGACCATATCCGTCTGCTGCAACACCTGGGACGCCATCAGATAATGCTGGGAGCGCAGGGCGATCTTGCGCTGGATGCCCATTTTGCCCAGGGCCAGGTCGACATAGCCCAGACCGCTGCGACGGCTGGAGATATGGATGTGGGTCAGGGACAGATAATCATCGAGGGTGAATTTGTCTTTGCCTGCCAGTGGATGGCCCTTGCGCATGGCGCACACGTAACGGTCCTCCATCAACTTGACGTGACGCACCTGCGGGTCGGTGTTGAGTGGCGCATCCACCGCGAAATCGAGACGCCCGGCGGCCAATTCCTTGGTGGTCTCACGCCGTTTGGACAAGAAACTTTCGATGATCACCGTCGGCGCCAGGCGTCGCAGGCGCTGGAACAGCGGCGGCAGGATCACCGCTTCGGTGAGGTCGGTCATGCTGATGCGGTAGGTCTTGACCGCCTGCAGCGGGTTGAAGATGCGGCTTTCCTGCACCGACACGCGCAGCAAGGAGAGGGCATTGCGCACGGGGCCAATGATGTTTTGCGCCATTGGCGTCGGCACCATGCCTTGGGCAGTGCGCACAAAAAGCGGATCGTTGAAGGTCTCGCGCAGGCGGGCCAGAGCGTTCGAGACTGCCGGTTGAGTAATGCCGACAATTTGCCCGGCGCGAGTCAGGTTGGCTTCGGTGTAGATCGCGTCGAAGACGATGAAAAGGTTGAGGTCGACCTTGCTCAGATTCATTGCGCTGCACTCTCTGCTTCTTGTTTTAGGAAGGTGGCTCTATCAGTCGATCATATATCGGTGATGAATGTTAATACACGCCGAGAATAGGCTAGGTAAATTATCAACGCTGTTCTAGCATCGATTGCATGCCCTGAACAACCTCCCTTAAGTAAGAAGGTAGCTGCCCATGGATTTCGCTTATTCGCCCAAAGTGCAAGAACTGCGTGAGCGCGTGACCGCGTTCATGGACACCTACGTTTATCCCGCTGAAGCGGTGTTCGAACGCCAGGTCGCCGAGGGCGATCGCTGGCAGCCGACGGCGATCATGGAGGAACTCAAACTCAAGGCCAAAGCTGAAGGCCTGTGGAATTTGTTTCTGCCTGAATCCGAACTCGGCGCCGGCCTGACCAACCTCGAATATGCGCCATTGGCGGAAATCATGGGCCGCTCGCTGCTGGGCCCTGAACCGTTCAACTGCTCCGCGCCAGACACCGGTAACATGGAAGTGCTGGTGCGTTACGCCAATGAAGAACAGAAGCAACGCTGGCTCGAACCGCTGTTGCGCGGCGAGATCCGCTCGGCGTTCGCCATGACCGAGCCGGACGTGGCCTCGTCCGACGCTACCAACATGGCCGCCCGCGCTGTGCGTGATGGCGACGAATGGGTAATCAACGGCAAGAAATGGTGGACCTCAGGGGCCTGCGATCCACGCTGCAAGATTTTGATCTTCATGGGCCTGAGCAATCCGGATGCACCGCGCCATGCGCAGCACTCGATGATTCTGGTGCCGGTGGATGCCCCGGGCGTGAAGATTGTGCGTCCGCTGCCGGTGTTCGGTTATGACGACGCGCCTCACGGTCACGCCGAAGTGCTGTTCGAGAACGTTCGGGTGCCGTATGAAAACGTCCTGTTGGGTGAAGGACGCGGCTTCGAAATTGCTCAGGGTCGCCTCGGCCCAGGCCGGATTCACCACTGCATGCGTTCAATCGGCATGGCCGAGCGTGCGTTGGAGCTGATGTGCAAACGTGCGGTCAACCGCACTGCGTTCGGCAAACCCCTGGCGCGCCTGGGCGGTAACATCGACAAAATCGCCGACTCGCGGATGGAGATCGACATGGCGCGACTGCTGACGTTGAAAGCCGCGTACATGATGGACACCGTCGGCAACAAGGTGGCGAAGAGCGAAATCGCGCAGATCAAAGTCGTCGCGCCGAACGTCGCATTGCGGGTGATCGACCGGGCGATCCAGATCCATGGCGGGGCAGGGGTTTCCAACGATTTTCCGCTGGCCTACATGTATGCCATGCAACGCACCCTGCGCCTGGCCGACGGCCCGGACGAAGTGCACCGCGCGGCGATCGGCAAGTTCGAGATCGGCAAATATGTGCCTAAAGAGATGATGCGTAGCGGTCAGTAAAACGGGTGGGCTTTTGTGGCGAGGGAGCTTGTCGGAACGCCGCACCGTCCCGCTGGGGCGCGAAGCGGTCCTGAAATACGGCAACCCGGTTGTTTCAGATGTACCGGGTTGTCTGGTTTCGCGCAGCGGGCACTGACAGGCACCGCGTCATCGTTCATCGCGGGCAAGCTCGCTCCCTCAGTTGCAGTGGTGTTCACAGATTTTGTGTACGACACGGACACTGTGGGAGTGGGCTTGCCCGCGATGGCGTCGGCCCATTCAGCCCATAAACATCAGATTCAATACACCCAAACCTCAACCCGCCGATTCTTGATCCGCCCCTCATCCCCGCTGTTGGTCGCCACCGGCATCTCGGCGCCGAAACCGCGAATCTCGCGAAACACCACGCCACTTTTCACCAGTTCTCGCCGCACCGCCATGGCCCGCAGTTTCGACAGCAAGTCCGCCCGCGCCGGGTCGCTCTTGGCGTCGCCAAACCCTACCAGCGTCACCTGTCGATTGGTTTTGTCGTGCTGCTTTATATAGTCGAGCACCCGCGACAGGTCCTGTCGGGCCTTGTTGTCCAGCGTCGCGCTACCTTCTTCGAAACGGAAATTCACCGTCAGCCGCTGGGCATGACGGCTGAGTGCCTGATAACCCTCGGGCATCAGCGCATTCGGTGTGACTGCCATGGCCTGAACGGTCTGCGCGATAAAGCCATTGGCCGCAACGATCGCCTGACCTTTGCTGCTTTGGGCAAACTTCACCAAGGCCTGGGCCCAGGGGTTTTTCCCGGTCGGCGGTAGGTAAAAGAACAGTCGGCGGGACAGCGGGTAATCTTCCGTCGCGATCAGGCTATTGAGCGGCAGCATGGCCTGGGAGTCGCCATCGATAATGGCCACGGCTTTGGCCTGGCGCACATAAGGCAAACCGATGAAGCCAATGCCTTGCGGGTCCAGACTGACCGCGTCGGACAATTGTTCGCTGGATTCGAAGCGTTTCGCGTTGCCGCTCAGGGTTTTCCCACGTGGGCTGAGGACCAATTCCTTGAACGTGTCATAGGTGCCCGATTGATCATCCCGCGCATAGAGATGAATCGTCCCACCGGTGCCGCCGAGTTCTTCCCAGGTTTTCGCTTCGCCGCTGAAAATTCGCGCCAGTTGTACCGTATTGAGTTGCTTCAGCGGGTTGTGCGGATGAAGGATGATTGCCAATCCGTCGATGGCGATGACTTGCTCGGCAACCGGGCTTTTCAGGTCGCCCAGCGGCTCAAGATCCAGCCGTTCGCTGTCCTTGATCGGGCGCGAGGAGGCCGCGAGATCGGCGGAGGCGATTTTCAGGGCTTTGAACCCTGTGCTGGAACCGTGGGCCGCGACCTCCACTTCGACTCGACGCCCCTGAACGGTTTCGCCGACGATGCGTTGTTCGTTGGCTTTGTCCGGGGCTTCGCGATGAACCTTGAGCAGGCCCTGTTCACGCATCAATCCCTCGACCAGCGCCGGGCTTAATGCCGCACCAATGGTGTTGGAGCCCTGGATGCGCAGCACCGGGCCACGTTCGGGTGTCGGCAAGTCGCCGGCCGATACCGTTAACGGCAGCAGGGCGGCGAGCATCGACAGAAACAACACGCGCAGCGTCATGCCGGCACCTGATAAGCCTGGGAAAGTGCCGGGAGAATAAGTCAGTAAGGTTTCTGAACGATGACAGTTACCAAGTGTGGGAGCGGGCTTGCTCGCGAAGGCGGTCGATATTCAACATTGATGTCGACTGACCCACCGCCTTCGCGAGCAAGTCGAATCGTCGCACCGCCGCTCCCGCATTAGCTTTGTGCAGATTTTTAGGATCAGCTCAACTCAAGCCAGATCGGCGCATGATCGGAAGGTTTTTCCATCCCGCGCAGATCGTAATCCACGCCGGCATCCTTCACTCGCGGCAACAACCCATGGGACGCCATGATCAAGTCAATCCGCAGCCCGCGCTTGGGCTCATCTTCAAAGCCGCGGCTGCGGTAGTCGAACCAGCTGAAACGGTCGGCAACATCCGGGTTCAAGTGACGGAAACTGTCGACCAGACCCCAATTCTTCAGGCGGGCCATCCATTCGCGTTCTTCGGGCAGGAAGCTGCATTTGCCGGTTTTCAGCCAGCGTTTCATGTTGTCCGGGCCGATGCCGATGTCGCAGTCTTCCGGGGAAATATTCACATCGCCCATCACCACAATCGGCTGGTCGTTGCTGAACTGGCTTTCCAGCAATTGCTGCAAATCGCTGTAGAAACGTTCTTTGGCCGGGAATTTGGTGGGGTGATCGCGGCTTTCACCCTGTGGGAAATAGCCGTTCATGATGGTCACCGGCACGCCATTGGCGTCGGCGAAAGTGCCCCAGATGAAGCGCCGCTGAGCGTCTTCTTCATCGGTGACGAAGCCTTTGTACAGCGCAATCGGCTCCTGACGCGACAGCAGGGCGACGCCGTAGTGACCTTTTTGCCCATGGAAATACACGTGATAACCCAGCGCTTGGACCTCAGCCAGGGGGAACTGATCATCGTGGACCTTGGTTTCCTGCAACCCGATCACGTCCGGTTGATGTTTCTCAATCAGCGCCGCCAGCTGATGCGGGCGAGCGCGCAGCCCGTTGATGTTGAAGGAGACGATCTTCATGGTCGGCAGTCCTGGCAAAAGTGCGATGCTAGCTGACATGTAGGAATGGGGCCAGCCTTGGGGTGAGGGGATTCGTCGTGTTCTGTCAGAGATGTGTTGGCAGATCGGGCCTCTTCGCGGGCAAGCCACGCTCCCACAGTGTCCGTGGCGTACACAAAGTCTGCGAACGCCACTGAAACTGTGGGAGAGATGTGCTAGCAGATCGGGCCTCTTCGCGGGCAAGCCCGCTCCCACAGTGTCCGTGGTGTACACAAAATCTGTGAACGCCATGGATACTGTGGGAGCGAGGCTTGCCCGCGAAGGCGTCAGCCCAGTCGATGAAGATCCTGGCGTGGTCTATACCTTGTCTGGGGAACTGTGAAGCCACCCAAAGGCTCGTACCAATAAGAACGTGGCCTTCTGAGCCGCGCCCAGGGGAGATCTGCCGTTATGCCCGAAACCTCGACCGTCATCGCCGATATTCACATGCTCGACAGCGGCTACTCCCGCGAAGCACGCTCCCTGTTGTACCAGGCGTACCGGCACGAGCCGACGTTCGGCTACCTGTTCGAAGCCGAACGCCCTGGTTATGAACAACGGGTACGGGCGACGGTGCGCGAACTGGTCAAACAGCACTTTTTGCAGGATTTGCCGGCCATCGGCCTGCTGGTGAATGATCGCTTGATCGGCATCGCTCTGATTGCACCGCCGCAACGTCGCCTGGGCATTACCGAAAGTTGGGCCTGGCGCCTGCGGATGGTGCTCAGCACCGGTTTTCGTTGCACCCGACGCTACCTCGATTACCACGCCGCCGTAATGGCCTGCGTGCCGTCCGACTCCGTGCATGTTTTGCCATTGCTGGGGGTTCATCCGCAATTCCAGGGCAAGCACTTCGGCGAGCAACTGCTGCAAGCGGTCCATAACTGGTGCGCGGTCGATGAGCACTCACAGGGCGTGATCCTCGACACCGGGAATCCTCGTTATCTGGAGTTCTATAAGCGTCAGGGCTACGAGGAAATCGGTGAAGTGGCCGTAGGACCGATTCGAGAGCACGTATTTTTCCACGCCAACCCGCAGGTGTTACAAACGGCAACGGCATAACAGTAGAACTTTCGCGGCAGGTCAGGCTCTATCAGGCCCCCAGGCTCGTGATAGCATCCGCGCTATGAAGTTTTCCGGAAGATTTACCAGCGGCGTGTTGATACTGATTTCCAGCTGCGCGGCGCTGGCGCAAAGTGAATTGGATGTGCGGATCAAACCGTCCAACGATGAACTGAAGGCCAATATAGAAGGCTATATCGGTAGCCTCGGCGATCGCGATGAAGAAGCCTTGCAACGCTTCAGTCGCGGCGCCGAAGAGCAGGCGCGCAAGGCTGCCCAGGCCTTGGGCTATTACCAGCCACAGATTGAAAGTGACGTGAAGGGCGGCAAGACGCCGCGCCTGGTGCTGAATATCGACCCCGGCGAGCCGATCCATTTGCGCAACGTCACGGTGCGCATCGACGGCCCGGCGGCCTCGTTCAAATCCTTTCGTGTACCGAAAAGCGACCTGCTGAAACCCGGCGCAGTGCTTAACCATGGCCGTTACGAAGACGCCAAGCGGCTGATCCAGAACCAGGCCTCGCGCTATGGCTTTTTCAGTGGGCGCTTCACCCGCCAGAAACTCTTGGTGGACCCGCGTGCCGGCGTCGCCGACATCGAATTGATCTACGACAGCGGCCCACGTTATGCGCTGGGCAAAGTCAGTTTTGAAGGCGACACGCCGTTCGACGAAGACCTGCTGCAACGCATGGTGCCGTTCAAGGCTGGTGCGCCCTATGACTCCGAACTGATCGCCGAACTCAATCAGGCGCTGCAATCGAGCGGCTATTTCGAGGGCGTGCGCGTGGACGCGGCGCCGACCGCGTCCAAGGACGACGTGATCCCGGTGGCGGTCAAACTGGAAACCCGCAAGCCACGGACCATGGGGCTCGGTCTGGGCTTTTCCACCGACGTCGGTCCACGGGTCAAAGCCAACTGGACCCGCCATTGGGTGAATCCTCAGGGGCACAGCTATGGCTGGGAGGCCGAGATTTCGGCGCCACGGCAGAACGTCGGGCTGTTTTACGACGTTCCGCTGGACCCACCATTGACCGACAAACTGCGCTTCGCCGGTGGTTATCAATATGAAGAAATCGCTGGCACCGACACCCTCAGCAAACTGCTGACCCTCGGCCCCGAGTGGCACAGCAAGCTGCCCAGCGGCTGGCAGCGGGTGGTGTCGCTCAAGTGGCAACGGGAGGAATACCAACTCGGTGACGATTCGGGGCTCAGTAACTTGCTGATGCCCGGCGTGAGCTATTCGTACCTGAAAAGCGACAACCGCATCGATCCGCACAACGGCTATCGCCTGCAATTCGAAACCAAAGTCGCCAAGGAAGGATTGGGTTCGGACACCAACCTGGTCTACGGTACGGCGCTGGTCAAAGGCCTGACCACGGTCTTCGACAAACACCGCTTGCTCGGTCGGGTGCAGGTCGGCGGCAGCGCCACCAACGGCTACAAATCGGTGCCGCCGTCCTTGCGCTTCTTTGCCGGTGGCGATCAGAGCGTGCGCGGTTACGATTACCAGAGCCTGTCCCCGGAAAACTCCGATGGCGACCGTATCGGTGGCCGCTACATGGTGGCCGGCAGCGTCGAGTATCAATACTCCATCGCCGAAAAATGGCGGGTCGCTACCTTCATCGACCAGGGCAACTCCTTCAACACACTCGAACTGCCGAACCTGAAGACGGGTGTCGGTATCGGCGTACGCTGGGTTTCGCCGGTGGGGCCGATTCGCCTCGACCTGGCTCACGCGATGGACGACGACGGCGGCATTCGACTGCACTTTTCCATGGGGCCTGAGCTGTGAAGCGTGGTTTGAAAATAACGCTGCTGGCGATTCCGGCGCTGCTGATGCTGATCGTGCTGACACTGGTCACCGTGCTGGGCACTCCGACGGGCAGTCGCTGGGCGCTCGGCTTTGTGCCGGGGTTGACCGTGGAGAATTTCCAGGGCCGTTTGGGCGGGCAGTGGAGCGCCGATCATCTGGTGTGGCAGCAAGACAGCAGCCGGGTTGAGCTGAACAAAGCGATTTTCGCCTGGTCGCCGCTGTGCCTGACGCGCATGACGCTGTGCATCGAGCAATTGCAGGCCGAGCAGGTCAGCCTGCAATTCCCGCCGGGCGTGGAAGAGCAAAGCAGCGGCCCGATCAGTCTGCCGGACTTGAAATTGCCGCTGGCCATTGAATTGGGCGACGTCAAAATCGGCCGCCTGCTGTTCAACGGCAGTGAAGAACTCAAGGGGCTGCAACTGGCGGCGCACTGGACCGAGAAGGGTTTGCAGATCGACTCGGTGCACTTGCAGCGTGATGAACTGAGCCTGAACCTGTCCGGCCTGTTGCAACCGAGCGGTAACTGGCCGCTGACCGCTGAAGGCAAACTGACCTTGCCGTCGCCGGGTACCGAGCCATGGGCACTGGCCCTGAAGGTCGACGGTGATTTGCTGAAAACCCTGAACTTGAAAGCCGACAGCAGCGGCTACCTGAACGGCCAACTCACTGGCGAGCTGCAACCGCTGGTGGAAAACCTGCCGGCCAAAGTGCGGATCACCGCCGACGGCTTCAAGGCCAGCGCCGATCTACCGGATACCTTGCAACTCAATCAACTGGAACTCACCGGCAACGGCGACCTGAAAAACGGTTACCAGTTGCTCGGCAAAGCCACGCTGCCTGCAGAACTTGGCCCGGTTGCGCTGTTGCTGCAAGGCAAGGTCGACGCCAAGGGCGCGCAGATCGCCGGCCTCGACCTGACGGCCAACGACAAACAAAGCCTCAAGCTCACAGGGCTTGTGGACTGGAGCAAAGGCCTGAGTTTTGATGCAAAAATCGACTGGCTGGATTTCCCGTGGCACCGTCTCTATCCGCTGATCGACGAGCCGCAAGTGGCGCTGCGCAGCTTCAACGGTGAAGTCTCCTACACCGACGGCAATTACATCGGTAACTTCAAAGCCGCACTGGATGGCCCGGCCGGGGCGTTCAGCCTGAACAGCCCGTTCAGTGGCGATCTGACCAAAATCCACCTGCCGCAATTCAAACTCGAAGCCGGGCAGGGCAAGGCCGAAGGGCACCTGAACCTGCAGTTTGCCGACGGTATCGCCTGGGATACGGCGCTGGACCTCTCGGCAATCAACCCGGCGTACTGGCTCGCGGAGTTGCCGGGCACCTTGGCTGGGCCATTGCGCAGCAAAGGCGAGATGAAGAACGAAACGCTCAGCCTGACCGCCGACCTGGACTTGAAAGGCAAGCTGCGTGGGCAACCGGCGGTGTTGCAAGCCAAGGCCGATGGCGGCGGCGAGCAATGGAACCTCAGCGCGTTGCAGATTCGACTCGGTGACAACAGCATCAATGGCCAGGGCAGCCTGCAACAGAAACTCGCCGGCCGGATCGACATCAAGATGCCGCGTCTGGCCCAGCTCTGGCCGCAACTGCGCGGGCAGCTCAATGGCCGGGTCGATGTCGCCGGCACGCTCAAGGCGCCACAAGGCAAGGTCGGCCTACAAGGCACGCAACTGGCCTTCGAAGACAATCGCCTGCAAAGCCTCAATCTGGACGCCACCCTCGACAGCGCCCAGCGGGCGAAGATCGACCTCAAGGGCAGCGGCATTCAGACCGGCGACACGTCACTGGGCACGTTGACCGCCAGCGGTCAGGGCGACATCAAAAATCAGAAACTCGCCCTCGACCTGCAAGGACCGAAGCTGAAACTGGCGCTCGGTCTCGACGGCACGCTGGACAAGGGCAATTGGCGCGGGCGTCTGGCCAGTGGCGATATCCAGGCGGGCGGTCAGGACTGGAAGCTGCAAAATCCGGCGAAGCTCGAGCGACTGGAGGACGGCAAAATCAACTTCGGCGCCCATTGCTGGATGTCCGGCCCGGCCAGCCTGTGCGGCGAAGACCAGCGCTTGATGCCCGAGCCGAAGCTGCGTTATCACCTCAAGCAGTTCCCCATTGACAGCCTCGCGCAATGGTTGCCGAAGGATTTTGCCTGGCAGGGCAAGCTCAATGCCGACCTGCAACTGGACTTGCCGGCCAGCGGCCCGAACGGCCAGATCAGCATCGACGCCAGTGGCGGCACCTTGCGTATGCGTGAGAAGGAGCAATGGCTGGATTTCCCGTACCAGACCCTGAAACTCACCAGCAAACTCACGCCAAAACGCATCGACACCGACCTCAACTTCGTCGGCGGCAAACTCGGTGAACTGATGGTTCAGGCGCAGATCAACCCGCTGCCGAAGAACAAACCGCTGACCGGTTCATTCCGCCTCAGTGGTCTGGACTTGTCGGTGGCGCGGCCGTTTGTGCCGATGGTCGAGAAACTCACCGGGCATTTGAGCGGCAGCGGCACATTGTCCGGCGGACTGCTGGCGCCGCTGGTCAATGGCAACCTTGAGCTGCGCGACGGTGAAATCTCCGGGCCTGAACTGCCGATGGCGCTCGAAGCCTTGCAACTTCAAGCCGTGATTGCCGGCGAAACCGTGCAACTGAACGGCGGTTGGAAAAGCGGCAAGAGCGGGCAGGGCAGTCTCAATGGCAACATCGCCTGGGGTCAGGCGCTGGTCGTGGATCTGGCGCTCAAGGGCTCGCACTTACCGGTCACTGTCGAACCCTACGCCGCGCTGGAAGTCGCGCCGGACCTGAAGATCTCCATGAAGGACGACAGACTGGCAATCGTCGGCAAAGTGCTGGTGCCCAAGGGTGAAATCACCGTGCGGGAGCTGCCGCCGTCCACGGTCAAGGTCTCGGATGACACGGTGATCGTCGGTCAGCAGACTGAAGAGGGCAAACCGCCGATGGCCATGGCGATGGACATCGATGTGGTGGTGGGGGAAGAGAAACTGAGTTTTACCGGGTTTGGCCTGACCGCCAACCTGCAAGGTCATGTGCACATCGGTGACAACATGGACACCCGAGGCGAGCTCTGGCTCAACGACGGGCGTTATCGCGCCTACGGTCAGCGGCTGACTGTGCGCCGGGCGCGGCTGCTGTTTGCAGGTCCCATCGATCAGCCGTACCTGGACATCGAAGCGATTCGCCAGACCGACGACGTGATCGCCGGCATTCGCTTGAGCGGCAGTGCCGAGCAGCCGACCACGCAGATCTTTTCCGAACCGGCGATGAGTCAGGAGCAGGCATTGTCCTATCTGGTGCTGGGGCGTCCGCTGAGCACTACCGGTGAAGACAACAACATGCTCGCCCAGGCCGCGCTCGGGTTGGGTTTGATGGGCAGTTCGGGGGTGACCAGCGGGTTGGCCAAGGATTTGGGCATTCAGGACTTCCAGCTCGATACCCAAGGCAGCGGCACCAGCACCGCCGTGGTGGCCAGCGGCAACATCTCGGAAAAACTCAGCCTGCGTTATGGCGTCGGGGTGTTCGAGCCGGCCAACACCATCGCCTTGCGCTACAAACTGAGCAAAAAGGTCTACCTCGAAGCCGCCAGCGGCGTGGCCAGTTCGCTGGACATCTTCTACAAGCGGGATTTCTAACCCCGCGTTTTCTTCCAGATACCGCGTCGCCCCCAATCGCGGGCAAGCCCGCTCCCACAGGTTCAGCGAGATCCTTGTGGGAGCGGGCTTGCCCGCGATGGCGTCAGAGTGTTCACCGCAGAATCCATCGCCATTTATCAATCAAATACAAAGCAACCTAACTATTGCATTGACATTCTCTGCCTAGGCAGTAACATCTCGACATACATTCTCTGCCTAGGCAGCTAATTGGTGGTCAGATGAAACATTTCTCCTCATACGATTTCCATAATTGCCATCTCGGCCTTTTGCTCGGGCGCGCCGCGCTGCTCAAGGACCGGATCATCGACACGCACATGGAACCCCACGGCATCACCGCCGCGCAGTTCAAAGTGCTGATCATCATGGCCCAGTTCGGCGTCGATACCCCGGCCGAGCTGTGCCGTCACCTGTCGCTGGACAGCGGTTCGATGACCCGCATGCTCGATCGTCTGGAACAGAAAGGTTTCCTCGCCCGCCAACGCTCCGAGGCTGACCGGCGTCAGGTTCAGTTGGTGCTGACCGAACAGGGCCAGCAGCTGACCGACCAGTTGCCGCAGATCGGCGCCGACGCCATGAATGAACTGGCCGGCGCCATCACCCCGGAAGAACTGAAAACCCTGGAACAAATCCTGAAGAAAATTCTGGTAGCCGCGGGTGACTCGATCACCCTGCTGCGGGTAGGTGGCCATGAACAGTAAAAGCCTGCGTAGCGGCCTGAGCCTGGTGCTGTTGGCCATGAGCCTCGCCGGTTGTGCCAGTTACAGCGGCCTGACCACCGAAGGCGTCAGCCTCGATGCGAAGAATCTCAAGGCCGGGCAATCCCTCAACGGCGTGACACTGTCGTCCGCCGCGTGGCCAAAAAGCGACTGGTGGAAAAGCCTTGGCGATCCGCAACTCGATGGCCTGATCCGCGAAGCCCTGCACGACAGCCCCGACATGCAAATCGCCGACGCCCGCGCCCATCAGGCCAGCGCCGCTGCCTATGCCGCCGACGCCGCGCGGATGCCGACCCTGGATGCCAGCGCCGGCGTCAGCCGTTCGCGTCTGGCTCGCGATCAGGACCCGAGCGGGCAGGGCGGTACCTATTCCACCGTGCGTAATCTCGGTGCGAGTTTCAATTACAACTTCGACCTTTGGGGCGGTCAGCGTGATGCCTGGGAAGCCGCATTGGGCCAGGCCCGTGCCGCCGAAGTCGATCAGCAGGCTGCGCAACTGACCTTGTCCGCCGACGTCGCCCGCGCTTACAGCGATTTGGGGCAGGCGCACATCATCCATGACCTGGCCAGCGAAGACCTCAAGCGCACCCAACAAATGCTCGACCTGAGTCAGCGTCGCCTGAGCTCGGGGATCGACAGCCAGTACCAGTTCCAGCAGACCGAAAGCCTGGAAGCCAGCGCCGAAGCCAGCCTGATCGACGCCGAGAAACGCCTGCAAAGCGCGAAAATCGCCTTGGCCGTGCTGCTGGGCAAAGGTCCGGATCGTGGTAACGAAATTGCCCGACCGAAAGTTCTTCAGGCAAGCGCCGTGGCTTTGCCGTCGGTGCTGCCGGCGGAATTGCTTGGTCGTCGTCCGGACTTGGTGGCGGCACGCTGGCGGGTTGAAGCCGCGAGCAAAAACATCGCGGCAGGCAAGACTCAGTTCTACCCCAACCTCAACCTGAGCGCGGCGGCGGGTGTCGAGTCGTTGCTGGGCGATGCGATGTTCGGTTCCGCCAGTCGCTTCTTTAACGTCGCGCCGACGATCTCGGTGCCGATTTTCGACGGCGGCCGTTTGCGGGCCGACCTCGATTCCCGCGACGCCGACTACGACCTCGCGGTGGCGCAGTACAACAAAAGCCTGGTGAAAGCCCTGGGCGATGTCAGCGACACCCTCAACCAATTGCGCGATATCGGCCGGCAAATCGGCGCCCAGCAGCACGCCACCGACATTGCCCAGGATTCTTACAACACCGTGGTCCAGCGCTACGGCTCCGGCATCGGTAATTACCTGGACGTGCTCAGCATCGAGCAGCAATTGCTCCAGGCCCAGCGTCAGCTGGCCAACCTGAATGCCGAGCAGATCGACTTGTCGATTCAACTGATGCAGGCGCTGGGCGGCGGCTTCCAGGGCGAAACCCTGACCGCAGCCAACGCAACCCCAGCCACGCAGCACAACTAATTCAAGGTACCCGTCATGGCCACTGTCGATACATCCCAAGCCCCTGACAACACTCAAGACACGAGCAATCCACGCAAACGCCAAGTGATGCTGTTTGTACTAACCATCGTGGTGATCCTCGCCGGACTCGGCGTCTGGGGTTATCACCAATTTTACGGTCGCTGGAACGAAAGCACCGACGACGCCTATGTGAACGGCAACGTGGTGGAAATCACCCCGCTGGTCACCGGGACCGTGGTCAGCATCGGTGCCGACGATGGCGATCTGGTCCACGAAGGCCAGGTGCTGGTCAACTTCGATCCGAACGACGCCGAAGTCGGTTTGCAAAGTGCCCAGGCCAATCTGGCCCGCACCGTGCGTCAGGTGCGCGGTTTGTACAGCAACGTCGACGGCATGAAAGCCCAGGTCAATGCACAGCAGGCCGAGGTGCAAAAGGCGCAAGACAACTTCAATCGGCGGAAAAACCTCGCCGCTGGCGGGGCGATCTCTCAGGAAGAGCTGTCCCACGCCCGCGATGACCTGACCTCGGCGCAAAACGCCCTGACCAATGCCAAACAACAGCTCATGACCACCAGCGCGCTGGTGGATGACACCGTGGTGTCGTCGCACCCGGACGTGATGTCCGCCGCCGCGCAATTGCGCCAGGCCTACCTGAACAATGCCCGCAGCACGTTGATCGCGCCGGTCACCGGTTATATCGCCAAACGCACTGTGCAACTCGGTCAGCGAGTTCAGCCGGGCACGGCGCTGATGGCGGTGATCCCGCTGGATCAGCTGTGGATCGACGCCAACTTCAAGGAAACCCAACTGCGTGACATGCGCATCGGTCAGCCGGTAGACATCGAGGCCGACCTCTACGGCAGCGACGTCAAATACAGCGGCACCATCGACAGCCTCGGCGCCGGGACTGGCAGCGCATTTGCATTGCTGCCGGCGCAGAACGCCACCGGTAACTGGATCAAGATCGTCCAGCGGGTGCCGGTGCGGATTCACATCAATGCCGAAGAGCTGGCCAAGCACCCATTGCGGGTCGGCCTGTCGACTCAGGTCGATGTGGACCTGCGCGACCAGAGCGGCCCGGTGCTGGCGCAACAGCCGCCGCAAAAGGCGTCGTTCAGCACCGGCATCTACGACCGTCAGTTGGCCGAGGCCGACGCGATGATCACCCAGCTGATCCACGACAACAGCGCCGCGGTCAGTAAAACCGTTCAACGCTGACACCGACCCTGGGAGCGAGCCTTTGTGGCGAGGGAGCTTGCTCCCGCTGGGTCGCGAAGCGACCCCAAAAGCTTTGCGACTGCTGCGCAGCCGAGCGGGAGCAAGCTCCCTCGCCACAAAGGCTCGCTCCCACAAGGTCAGCTGCGTCAGTAACAGGCGCTGCGCCAATCAGGTTTCAAAGGATTTGCGATGAGCAATAACGCGTCTTTCACGCCGCCCAGCCTGCTGCTCAGCACGATCGGCCTGTCGCTGGCGACCTTCATGCAGGTGCTCGACACCACCATCGCCAACGTGGCCTTGCCGACGATTTCCGGCAACCTGGGCGTGAGTTCGGAGCAGGGCACCTGGGTCATCACCTCGTTTGCCGTAAGCAACGCCATTGCGCTGCCGCTGACCGGTTGGCTCAGTCGGCGTTTCGGTGAGGTGAAGCTGTTTCTCTGGGCGACGATGCTGTTCGTGCTGGCCTCGTTTCTCTGCGGTATCTCGACCTCGATGCCTGAGCTGATCGGCTTTCGGGTGCTTCAAGGTCTGGTGGCCGGGCCGTTGTACCCGATGACGCAGACGCTGTTGATTGCCGTCTATCCGCCCGCCAGGCGAGGCATGGCCTTGGCGTTGCTGGCGATGGTCACGGTGGTGGCGCCGATTGCTGGGCCGATCCTCGGCGGCTGGATTACTGACAGCTACAGCTGGCCGTGGATTTTCTTTATCAACGTGCCGATCGGTGTTTTTGCGGTCATGGTCGTGCGCTCGCAGCTCAAGGCGCGGCCGGTGGTGACCAGTTACCAGCCGATGGATTACGTGGGTTTGATCACGTTGATCATTGGCGTCGGCGCGTTGCAGGTGATCCTCGACAAGGGCAATGACCTGGACTGGTTCGAGTCGAACTTCATCCTGATCGGCGCGGCTATTTCAGTGATTGCGCTGGCGGTGTTCGTGATCTGGGAAATGACCGACAAGCATCCGGTGGTCAATCTGCGGCTGTTCGCTTACCGTAATTTCCGCATCGGCACCATTGTGTTGGTGCTGGGTTACGCCGGGTTCTTCGGCATCAACCTGATCCTGCCGCAATGGCTGCAAACCCAGATGGGCTACACAGCCACTTGGGCCGGACTGGCGGTGGCACCGATCGGCATTTTGCCGGTGGTTTTGTCGCCGTTTGTCGGCAAGTACGCGCACAAATTCGACCTGCGCCTGCTGGCCGGTGGCGCGTTCCTGTGCATCGGTTTTAGTTGCTTCATGCGCGCCGGGTTTACCAACGAAGTGGACTTCCAGCACATCGCTTTGGTGCAGCTGTTCATGGGCATTGGCGTGGCGCTGTTCTTCATGCCGACCCTGAGCATTTTGATGTCGGATTTGCCACCGAGCCAGATTGCCGACGGCGCGGGGCTTGCGACCTTCCTGCGGACCTTGGGCGGTAGTTTTGCGGCATCGTTGACCACCTGGATCTGGATTCGCCGGGCCGATCAGCACCATGCGTATCTGAGTGAAAGCATTACCACCTATGAGCCGACGACCCGGGACGCCTTGAATGCGTTGGGCGGGGCGGGCAACCCAGCCTACGCGCAACTGGATCATGTGCTGACCAGCCAGGCGTACATGCTCTCCACCGTGGATTACTTCACGTTGCTGGGGTGGGCGTTCATGGGGTTGATTCTGCTGGTGTGGCTGGCGAAACCACCGTTTGCGGCGAAGGCGGGGCCTGCTGCTGCCGGTCATTGAGATAAACACAAACCCCTGTGGGAGCGGGCTTGCCCGCGATAGCGGAATCACATTCAACAACGTTGTTGACTGATCCATCGTCATCGCGGGCAAGCCCGCTCCCACAGGTTCTTGTGTTCGGCCGTTAGTTTGCGGGTGCGGCCAGCTGCGGCGGCGGGGTGAAGTCAAACGGCGCCAACGCAAACCCTTGCTCATCGACCTGCAACGCCCAACCCTGACGATCCCAATCCCCCAACACAATGCGTTTGGCCGCCTGCTCGCCAATCTGCAACTTGTGGATGGCGGGGCGATGGGTATGGCCGTGAATCAAGGTTTTCACGCCATATTGCTGCATGACCCGCGGCACTTCTTCTGGCGTGACATCGACAATGTCATTGGCCTTCATCCGCGTCTGTGCACGGCTTTCGCTGCGCAGCTTGCGCGCCAGTTTATGACGAGTGCGCAAGGGCAGATGCCGCAGAATGAACAGGGTGATCGGGTTGCGCAGGTAACGTCGCAGCTTCATATAGCCGACGTCACGGGTGCAGAGGCTGTCGCCGTGCATCAACAGCACTGGCTCGCCGTAAAACTGCACGACACTCGGGTCTTTCAACAACGTGCAACCGGCCTGTTTGCAGAAGGTCTGGCCAAGCATGAAGTCGCGATTGCCGTGCATCAGAAATATGGCCGTGCCGCTGTCGCTGAGTTCGCGCAGGGCCTGGCAGATGGAACGCTGGAACGGCGTCATGGCATCGTCGCCAATCCACGCCTCGAAAAAGTCGCCCAGAATGTACAACGCACTCGCTGAGCGGGCACGTCTAGCGAGCAAATCCAGAAACGCCCGGGTAATGTCCGGGCGCTCCTCTTCCAGATGCAAGTCTGAAATCAGCAGTATCACTCAATGATCTCGGCTTTCTCGATGATCACGTCTTCTGCTGGCACGTCCTGGTGGCCGGACTTCATGGTGGTGGAAACACCTTTGATCTTGTCGACTACGTCAGTGCCTTCGACTACTTTGGCGAATACGGCGTAGCCCCAACCCTGAGTGGTTTTACCACTGTGGTTGAGGAAGCTGTTGTCAGCCACGTTGATGAAGAACTGGGCGGAAGCCGAATGCGGCTCCATGGTGCGGGCCATGGCTACGCTGTACTTCACGTTCGGCAGGCCGTTGTCGGCTTCGTTCTGGATGCTTGGGCGCTTGTCTTTCTTTTCTTTCATGCCTGGCTCGAAACCGCCGCCCTGGATCATGAAGTTGCCGATGACGCGGTGGAAAACAGTGTTTTCGTAGTGACCGGCTTTAACGTACTCGATGAAGTTGGCCACGGTGATCGGGGCTTTCTCAGCGTTCAGCTCCAGGACGATGTCGCCATGGTTGGTGGTCAGTTTGACTTGGGTCATGATCATCACTCTTTATGAGGTAAAGCGTTTTCTATGAATTCGTGGGTTTCGGGGCGTTCAGGCCCTCAACCAGTCCGGCCAGTGTCGGCCAAGGCAGGCAGTTTAGCGTGCCGGGCGCGAATTTCGAGGCTGTTTTTCATTGCCAGCCGATTAAATGCAACCGATTGCCGGCCCGCTCTGTCAGCCACTTGACAGCATCGGCTATGATAAGCCCCTTTGATTTATAACAGCCGCTTTGATTTGGCCAACTGGCCGCGCACTTGTACGTTCAAGGATCCTATGAGCAAGCCCACTGTCGACCCTACCTCGAATTCCAAGACTGGCCCTGCCGTGCCGGTCAATTTCCTGCGCCCGATCATCCAGGCGGACCTGGACTCGGGTAAGCACACGCAGATCGTCACCCGTTTCCCGCCTGAGCCCAACGGCTACCTGCACATCGGTCACGCCAAGTCGATCTGTGTGAACTTCGGTCTGGCCCAGGAATTTGGCGGCGTCACGCACCTGCGTTTCGACGACACCAACCCGGCCAAGGAAGACCAGGAATACATCGACGCGATCGAAAGCGACGTCAAATGGCTGGGCTTCGAATGGTCCGGTGAAGTGCGCTATGCCTCGCAGTATTTCGACCAGTTGCACGACTGGGCGGTAGAGCTGATCAAGGCCGGCAAGGCTTACGTCGATGACCTGAGCCCTGAGCAAGCCAAGGAATACCGTGGCAGCCTGACCGAGCCGGGCAAGAACAGCCCGTTCCGTGACCGCTCCGTGGAAGAAAACCTCGACTGGTTCGCCCGCATGCGCGCTGGCGAGTTCCCGGACGGCGCACGCGTGCTGCGGGCCAAGATCGACATGGCCTCGCCGAACATGAACCTGCGCGACCCGATCATGTATCGCATCCGTCACGCGCATCACCACCAGACCGGCGACAAGTGGTGCATCTACCCGAACTACGACTTCACCCACGGTCAGTCGGACGCCATCGAAGGCATCACGCACTCGATCTGCACCCTGGAGTTCGAAAGCCACCGTCCGCTGTACGAATGGTTCCTCGAGAACCTACCCGTGCCGGCGCAGCCGCGTCAGTACGAATTCAGCCGTCTGAACCTGAACTACACCATCACCAGCAAGCGCAAGCTCAAGCAACTGGTCGATGAAAAGCACGTTCATGGCTGGGACGATCCGCGCATGTCCACGCTGTCGGGTTTCCGCCGCCGTGGCTACACGCCGAAATCGATCCGCAACTTCTGCGAAATGATCGGCACCAACCGTTCCGACGGCGTGGTCGATTTCGGCATGCTCGAATTCAGCATCCGTGACGACCTCGACCACAGCGCCCCGCGTGCCATGTGCGTGTTGCGTCCGTTGAAAGTCGTGATCACCAACTACCCGGAAGGCCAGGTCGAAAACCTCGAATTGGCGTGCCACCCGAAAGAAGACATGGGCGTGCGCGTTCTGCCGTTCGCCCGTGAGCTCTACATCGACCGTGAAGACTTCATGGAAGAGCCGCCAAAAGGCTACAAACGCCTGGAACCTGCTGGCGAAGTGCGTCTGCGCGGCAGCTACGTGATTCGCGCCGACGAAGCGATCAAGGACGCCGATGGCAACATCGTCGAACTGCGTTGCTCGTATGACCCGGAAACCCTGGGCAAGAACCCTGAAGGCCGCAAGGTCAAAGGCGTGGTGCACTGGGTGCCGGCCGCGGCCAGCGTCGAGTGTGAAGTGCGCCTGTACGATCGCCTGTTCCGTTCGGCCAACCCTGAGAAGGCCGAAGACAGCGCCAGTTTCCTGGACAACATCAACCCTGACTCGCTGCAAGTCCTCACCGGTTGTCGTGCCGAGCCTTCGCTTGGCAATGCACAGCCGGAAGACCGTTTCCAGTTCGAGCGCGAAGGTTACTTCGTCGCGGATATCAAGGACTCGAAACCCGGTCATCCGGTGTTCAACCGTACCGTGACCCTGCGCGATTCGTGGGGCCAGTGATTCAGCGTTAAGGAAGGAGCATTCGTGCTTACGATCTACAACACGCTCACCAAGAGCAAAGAAGTCTTCAAGCCCCTGGATGGCAATAAGGTGCGCATGTACGTCTGCGGGATGACCGTGTACGACTACTGCCACCTGGGCCATGGCCGCAGCATGGTCGCGTTCGATCTGGTGACCCGCTGGTTGCGGTTCAGCGGTTACGACCTGACCTACGTGCGCAACATCACCGACATCGACGACAAGATCATCAATCGCGCTCGTGAAAACGGCGAGTCGTTCGAAGCGCTGACCGAGCGCATGATCGCGGCGATGCACGAAGACGAAGCGCGCCTGAACATCCAGAAACCGGACATGGAACCGCGCGCCACCGGCCACATCGCCGGCATGCACGCGATGATCCAGACCCTGATCGACAAGGGCTACGCCTATGCACCGGGCAATGGCGACGTGTACTACCGCGTCGCCAAGTTCATGGGCTACGGCAAGCTGTCGCGCAAGAAGATCGAAGACCTGCGTATCGGCGCACGGATCGAAGTCGACGAGTCGAAACAGGACCCGTTGGACTTCGTGCTGTGGAAAGGCGCCAAGCCGGGCGAGCCGAGCTGGCCTTCGCCGTGGGGCGATGGTCGTCCGGGCTGGCACATCGAGTGCTCGGTGATGTCCACCTGCTGCCTCGGCGAGACGTTTGACATTCATGGCGGCGGCAGCGACCTCGAGTTCCCGCACCATGAAAACGAAATCGCCCAGAGCGAAGCGGCCACCGGCAAGACCTACGCCAACGCGTGGATGCATTGCGGCATGATTCGCATCAATGGCGAGAAGATGTCCAAGTCCTTGAACAACTTCTTCACCATTCGTGACGTGCTGGAAAAGTACCACCCGGAAGTCGTGCGTTACCTGCTGGTGTCCAGCCACTACCGTAGTGCGATCAACTATTCGGAAGACAACCTCAAGGACGCCAAAGGCGCGCTTGAGCGTTTCTACCACGCGTTGAAAGGCCTGCCGAACGTTCTACCTGCCGGTGGCGAAGCCTTTGTCGAGCGCTTCACTCAGGTGATGAACGACGACTTCGGCACGCCGGAAGCCTGTGCGGTGCTGTTCGAGATGGTCCGCGAGATCAACCGTCTGCGCGAGAGCGATCTCGATGCAGCGGCGGGTTTGGCGGCTCGTTTGAAAGAATTGGCCAGCGTGTTGGGTGTATTGCAACTCGAAGCCGATGACTTCCTGCAAGCCGGTGCCGAAGGGCGGGTTGATGCGGCCGAAGTCGAAGCGCTGATTGCCGCGCGTCTGGCAGCACGGGCCGGCAAGGACTGGGCCGAATCTGACCGCATCCGCGACCAGCTCACCGCCATGGGCGTGGTGCTGGAAGACGGCAAGGGCGGGACGACCTGGCGTCTGGCTGACTGATTGCTTGATTGGCTACGCCTTTCACAAAAACAGAAACCCGCCTTGTGCGGGTTTTTGTTTATGCGCAGGGTGTAAGTGCTGCGGTGCCCATGCTGGCGCCATCGCGGGCGAGCCCGCTCCCACAATGGCCGAGGTGAATTCCGATTCTGTATACGACACAAATCCCTGTGGGAGCGGGCTTGCCCGCGATGGTCTCAAGCCGAACACAATCCGTGTGGTCTTCGTCACTCAACCTGGCGCAATCGCTTGTAAAGGGTGTTGCGACTAACCCCAAGCCTGCGGGCTAAATGGGAAATATTCCCCCCAGCCGCCTGCAACTGCCGATTCAATTCCTCGGCATCATTCAAATCAACCACTATCGGCTCCGGCGAATCCACCGGCTCCATCTCCAGATCGACAAAAAAATCATCCGGCAAATGCTCCGGCCGCACGGGTTGTTCCTCGGCCATGGCCAGCGCCACCTGCATCACACTGCTGACCTGGCGCAAATTCCCCGGCCACGGATGACGACTGAACAGCTCCATCACTTCATGGCTCAAGCCAGCCCATTGGCTCGGTTCGCGGTGCTGTTCCCACAAACGCTTGAACAGCGCTTCCTTATCGCTGCGTTCGCGCAGCGGCGGCAGTTCCAGGGTCAAACCGCCGATGCGGTAGTACAAATCCTCACGAAACCGCCCCAGCTGAACCTGCTCGCGCAATGAGCGGTTAGTCGCTGAAATAATCCGAATGTCCACCGGGAACAACTCGCTGCTGCCCACCGGTTGCACGCAACGCTCCTGCAACACCCGCAACAGCCGGGCCTGGGTCGGTAGCGGCATGTCGCCGATTTCATCGAGGAACAGGGTGCCTTTATCGGCCTTGCGGATCAGCCCGATGCTGCCTTTCTGATTGGCACCGGTGAACGCACCTTTCTCATAGCCAAACAGCTCGGATTCCACCAGTTCGGCGGGGATCGCTGCACAGTTGACGGCAATGAACGGCTGTTTGCTGCGTGAACTGGCCTGATGCAGGGCTTTAACGAAAACTTCCTTGCCGACCCCGGTTTCCCCGTGGATTAACAGCGGAATGTCCTTTTCCAGCAAGCGTTCGGCCTGGCGCACGGCTTTTTCCACGCGGCTGTCGCCAAAATGCAGGGTATTGAGGCTGATCGCTATGGGAGCCGCCACGCGGGGTTCAGCACTCTTCGTTTCAGAACTCTTTATTTCAGAAAACAGCCTCGCCTGAATCGGCGCCTGTTTCGGCCGTTTCAACAGGCATTGAAAACGGTTACGCCCCGAGGCTTGCAGGGCAAACGGCAGGCCGTCCGGGTGGTTCAGCAGTTCCAGCAACGAGACTTTGAACAGGCTTTCGACGCTAACCCGTGACAGGCTGATGCCCAGCAGGTTGTCGGCCCGGCGATTGGCGGACAGCACCTGACCGGTTTCGTCGAAGATCAGTAACCCGGCCCATTGGCTGTCGAGGTTATTCAGCCCGGTGTTGAAGGTCAGCTGGAAATGCTGGCCATGGAACAGGTTGAGGATCAGCCGGTTCTCCACGGTCTGGCTCATCATTTTGACCATGCCCAGGGTGTGCGACGGCGGCAGATAGCTGTCGCTGGACACATCCAGTACCGCGATCACCTTGCGCTCGGCATCGAAAATCGGTGCGGCGGAACCGGTCATGAAGCGGTTGGCCTTGAGAAAATGTTCATCGTGCTCGATGTGCACCGCCTGCTCGCAGGCCAACGCGGTGCCGATCGCATTGGTCCCGCTGCAACGCTCAATCCAGCTGGCGCCGGCGCTGAAACCACGAGTCAGGCTCGGCTCGATGAAACGCTGGGTGCCCCAGGACGTCAGCACCTGGCCCTGATTGTCGGCGAGCATGATCAGGCAATTGGAGTTACTGAGGATGTTCTCGTAATACGGCAGGACTTCCTGATGGGTGGTCTGCACCAGTGAATGCTGGCTCTCCAGCAACTGGGCGATGCCATCGGCCGGCAACTGATCGAACGCCGGCGCGCTCTGATGATCGAGCCCGAACGCGCGGCAGCGAGACCAGGAGTCCTGGATGATGGCGTCGTGGGAGAGCGGCGGGGCAGGTGCGGCCATGGCATTCAGCCTCTGAATAATGCTTTTTATTGTTGTTATAGGTAGTTCCCTGTGGGAGCGAGCAGGCTCGCTCCCACAGGTTCCGCACGCTGGCATTGCTCCAGGAACGGTAAAAAGCATCCATAGAGTGTTGTTCACATTTGTTCATTGTCAATCTTTGAGCTGTTCAATTGTTCAGTCGTGGTTGTTCATTTCTGTTCAGCAACGAACGCTGTTTTCATCTCATTTGAAGGAATTTCAAGCCAGATCAACCGCTTGGGATTTCTGGCACGAATGTCGCTGTAGTGCTCCGGTCGCTTGACTCCAATAATAAAAAGGCCGAGCCATGTCACTAATCCTGGAGCACGTCAGCCGTACCGTCGAGGGTCAGACCTGGATCGACGATGCGTGCCTTAACTTCGAACCCGGATCGTTCAATGTTTTGCTCGGTCGCACGCTGTCCGGCAAAACCAGCCTCATGCGCCTGATGGCAGGTTTAGACAAGCCCGACAGCGGTCGCATCCTGATGAACGGCGTCGACGTCACCCAGCGCCCGGTGCGTTTGCGCAACGTGTCGATGGTCTATCAGCAGTTCATCAATTACCCGACCATGACGGTGTTCGAGAACATCGCCTCGCCGCTGCGTCAGTCCGGTGTTTCCAATGAGCTGATCCAGAGCAAAGTGCTGGAAACCGCGAAGATGCTGCGCATCGAGAAATTCCTCCAGCGCCATCCTTTGGAGCTCTCCGGCGGCCAGCAACAGCGCACGGCGATGGCCCGGGCGCTGGTCAAGGACGCCGAGCTGATTCTGTTCGACGAGCCGCTGGTCAACCTCGACTACAAGCTGCGCGAAGAGCTGCGCCAGGAAATGCGCGAGCTGTTCAAGGCCCGGCACACCATTGCGATTTATGCCACCACTGAGCCCAACGAAGCGTTAGCGCTGGGCGGCACCACGACCATTCTTCACGAAGGTCGGGTGATTCAGAGCGGCAAGTCATCCGAGGTTTATCACCAGCCGCAAACCGTGCTGGCGGCAGAGTTGTTCTCCGAGCCGCCGATCAACCTGATGCCGGGGCGTATCGCCGGCAACGAGGTCAGTTTCGCCAATTTTGTGCATTTCCCGTTGAACGTCGATCTGCGGCCAGTGGGCGAGGGCGAGTTCCGTTTCGGCGTGCGCCCCAGCCACATTTCGCTGGTGCCGAGCAATGACGATGACCTTGAGCTGGCGGTGACCGTCGAGGTGGCCGAGATCAGCGGTTCGGAAACCTTCCTGCACGTGCGCAACGAGTATTTCCTGCTGGTGCTGCACTTGCCGGGTGTTCATGAATACGACGTCGACGCGCCGATTCGCATCTATATCCCGACCCATAAACTGTTTGTGTTCGATATGCAGGGGCGGCTGGTTCAGGCGCCCGGTCGCCGCATTGCGAGGGTTGCCTGATGGCCGAAATCCGTTTGCAGAACCTTGCCCACAGCTACACTCCTACGCCGACCGGCCCCGAGGATTACGCGATCCGCGAGATGGACCATGTCTGGGAACAGGGCGGTGCTTATGCGCTGCTCGGGCCTTCGGGGTGCGGCAAGTCGACCTTGCTCAACATCATTTCCGGGTTGCTCAGCCCGTCTCAGGGCCAAGTGCTGTTCGACAGTAAAGTGGTCAACGAACTGACCCCGGAAAAGCGCAACATCGCTCAGGTTTTCCAGTTTCCGGTGGTCTACGACACCATGACGGTGTTCGATAACCTGGCCTTCCCGTTGCGCAATCAGGGCATGGCGGAAGCGAAAATTCACACCAAGGTGCAGGAAATCGCTGAAGTCCTCGACCTCCAGGCATTGCTGTACAAGAAGGCGCGCAACCTCACCGCCGATGAAAAACAGAAAGTCTCCATGGGCCGTGGGCTGGTGCGCGATGACGTGTCGGCGATCCTCTTCGATGAACCGCTGACAGTGATCGACCCGCACCTGAAGTGGAAGCTGCGACGCAAGCTCAAGCAGATCCATGAGCAGTTCAACATCACCATGGTCTACGTCACCCACGATCAGCTCGAAGCCTCGACCTTCGCTGACAAGATCGCGGTGATGTATGGCGGGCAGATCGTGCAGTTCGGTACGCCACGGGAATTGTTCGAGCGGCCGAGCCACACCTTTGTCGGTTATTTCATCGGCAGCCCGGGGATGAACCTGATCGAGGTTCAGCCGCAACCCGGCGGTGTCGGTTTTGCCGGAACCCACTTGCCGTTGTCCGACGCAATGCAGAAACGAATCGCCGAGTCCGAATGGAAAACCCTGAAAGTCGGCATCCGTCCTGAGTTCGTTCATGTGTGGGACGAGCCCTTTGATGACGCGATGCAGGCACAGGTCGTACACGTCGAAGACCTGGGCACCTACAAGATCATGACCCTGAACCTCGACGGCGCTGCGCTCAAAGTACGCCTGGCCGAAGATAAACCGGTGCCCGAAGGCACGGCGTACATCAGTTTTCCGGCGCAGTGGCTGATGGTCTATGCCGATGATTACCTGCTGGAGGTGCTGCCATGAACAAGGTGCAGAACAACAAGGCTTGGTGGCTGGTGTTGCCGGTGTTCCTGCTGGTGGCATTCAGTGCGGTGATCCCGATGATGACCGTGGTCAACTACTCGGTGCAGGACATCTTCGACCAGTCCAGCCGCTACTTCGTCGGTGCCGACTGGTACAGGCAGGTGCTGCTCGACCCACGGTTGCATGACTCGCTGCTGCGCCAGTTCATCTACTCCGGCTGCGTGTTGTTGATCGAAATCCCGTTGGGTATCGCCATTGCCTTGACCATGCCGACCAAGGGGCGGTGGTCGTCGGTGGTGCTGATCATTCTGGCGATTCCCTTGCTGATTCCGTGGAACGTAGTCGGCACCATCTGGCAGATTTTCGGCCGCGCGGACATTGGTCTGCTCGGCGCCAGCCTCAAGGCCATGGGCCTGAACTACAACTATGCATCCAACACCATGGACGCCTGGGTCACGGTGTTGGTGATGGACGTCTGGCACTGGACGTCGCTGGTGGCGCTGTTGTGTTTCTCCGGTTTACGGGCGATTCCGGACGTGTATTACCAGGCGGCGCGGATTGATCGGGCGTCGGCCTGGGCGGTTTTCCGACACATCCAGTTGCCCAAGCTCAAGAGCGTGCTGCTGATCGCGGTGATGCTGCGGTTCATGGACAGCTTCATGATCTACACCGAGCCGTTCGTACTGACGGGTGGCGGTCCGGGCAATGCCACGACCTTCTTGAGTCAGACGCTGACCCAAATGGCCGTAGGGCAATTCGACCTCGGCCCGGCGGCGGCTTTCTCGTTGGTGTACTTCCTGATCATCCTGTTGGTGTCGTGGCTGTTCTATACCGCCATGACTCACTCTGACGCCAATCGGTGAGGCCCGCCATGAGCAAGAGAAAGCTGATTCCACTGCTGATCTACATCCTGTTCCTGCTGGTGCCGATCTACTGGCTGCTGAACATGTCCTTCAAGAGCAACACCGAAATCCTCGGCGGTCTGACGCTGTTTCCCCAGGATTTCACCTTCGCCAACTACAAGGTGATCTTCACCGACCCGAGCTGGTACACCGGTTACCTCAACTCGCTGTATTACGTCAGTCTGAATACGGTGATTTCTCTGAGTGTGGCGTTGCCAGCGGCGTATGCGTTCTCGCGCTATCGTTTTCTCGGCGACAAGCACCTGTTCTTCTGGCTGCTGACTAACCGCATGGCGCCGCCGGCGGTTTTCCTGTTGCCATTTTTTCAGCTGTATTCCTCGATCGGGTTGTTCGATACCCACATCGCGGTGGCGTTGGCGCACTGTCTGTTTAACGTGCCGTTGGCGGTGTGGATTCTTGAGGGCTTCATGTCCGGCGTTCCCAAGGAAATTGACGAAACCGCCTACATCGACGGCTACAGTTCCCCCAAGTTCTTCGTGAAGATCTTCGTCCCGCTGATCGGCTCCGGGATCGGCGTCACGGCGTTTTTCTGCTTCATGTTTTCCTGGGTCGAGCTGCTGCTGGCGCGAACCCTGACTTCGGTGAACGCCAAACCCATCGCGGCGGTGATGACCCGCACGGTCTCGGCGTCCGGCATCGATTGGGGCGTGCTGGCGGCAGCGGGGGTTTTGACTATCCTGCCGGGCATGCTGGTGATCTGGTTTGTTCGCAACCATGTGGCCAAGGGCTTTGCCCTGGGTCGGGTATGAGGAACTGATGATGGAATGGATGAGTTGGACTGGCCCCACGGCGGCGTTCTTCAGCGTCATTGCCTTGATCCTGACGGGCATGACGACCTGGGAATTGCGTTCGCCGAGTATCCCTCGGCGTGGTTTTTTGCCGATTGCCACTACCCGTGGCGATCGGCTGTTTATCGGTCTTCTCGGCAGCGCCTACCTGCATTTGCTGGTAATCGGCGTCACCGACTGGAGCATCTGGGTAGCGTTCGCGTTGTCCCTGGTGTGGCTGTTGGCTGTGATGCGTTGGGGCTAGTCGAATCGCTCGGCAATGTTGCTCCGAAAATCAAACAGGAGGTCTCTATGTTCGACAAAAACAATAAGCTGCGACATAGCATTTCATTGGCAGCCATGCTGGCACTCAGCGGGTTGAGCGCTGCGGCCTGGGCTGATGCCTATGAAGACGCCGCGAAGAAATGGATTGGCAGCGAATTCAAGCCGTCCACCCTGACGGCCGATCAGCAGCTCGAAGAGCTGAAGTGGTTCATCAAGGCATCCGAGCCGTTTCGCGGGATGAGCATCAAGGTGGTTTCGGAAACCATCGCGACCCACGAATATGAATCCAAAACGCTGGCCAAAGCCTTTACCGAGATCACCGGGATCAAGCTGACCCACGACTTGCTGCAGGAAGGCGACGTGGTGGAAAAGCTGCAGACCCAGATGCAATCGGACAAGAACATCTATGACGGCTGGGTCAACGACTCGGACCTGATCGGTACGCACTTTCGCTACGGCAAGACCGAATCGATCACCGACCTGATGGCCAACGAAGGCAAGGCCTACACTTCGCCGACGCTGGACATCAAAGACTTCATCGGCATCTCGTTCACCACCGCGCCGGACGGCAAGGTCTATCAACTGCCCGACCAGCAATTCGCCAACCTCTACTGGTTCCGCGCCGACTGGTTCGAACGGGCGGATCTGAAAGCGAAATTCAAAGAAAAATACGGTTATGAATTGGGCGTACCGGTGAACTGGTCTGCCTATGAAGACATCGCCAAATTCTTCAGCGAAGACGTCAAGGAAATCGACGGCAAGCGTATCTACGGGCACATGGACTACGGCAAGAAAGACCCGTCCCTCGGCTGGCGCTTTACCGATGCCTGGTTCTCCATGGCCGGCGCTGGCGACAAGGGCATTCCCAACGGCTTGCCGGTGGACGAGTGGGGCATCCGTGTCGAAGACTGCCATCCAGTCGGTTCCAGCGTAACCCGCGGCGGCGACACCAACGGCCCGGCGGCGGTCTATGCCACCACCAAGTACGTCGACTGGCTGAAGAAATATGCGCCACCGGAAGCGGCGGGCATGACCTTCTCCGAGTCTGGGCCGGTGCCGTCCCAAGGCAACATCGCCCAGCAGATCTTCTGGTACACCGCGTTTACCGCCGACATGACCAAACCGGGCCTGCCGGTGATGAACGCCGACGGCACGCCGAAATGGCGCATGGCACCCTCGCCAAAAGGTCCGTACTGGGAGGAGGGCATGAAGCTCGGTTATCAGGACGCCGGTTCCTGGACCTTCCTCAAGTCCACGCCTGAAAAGCAAAAACTCGCGGCCTGGCTGTACGCGCAGTTCGTAACCTCGAAAACCGTATCGCTGAAGAAAACCATCGTCGGCCTGACACCGATCCGCGAGTCGGACATCAACTCGCAAGCCATGACCGACCTTGCGCCGAAACTCGGTGGTCTGGTGGAGTTCTATCGCAGCCCGGCCCGCGTGCAATGGACCCCGACCGGGACCAACGTGCCGGACTATCCGCGTTTGGCGCAACTGTGGTGGAGCCACATCGCCGAAGCGGCCAGTGGCGAGAAAACGCCACAACAGGCACTGGACGGTCTGGCCAAGGATCAGGATGCGATCATGACCCGTCTGGAACGCTCCAAGGTACAACCGACCTGCGGGCCGAAAATGAATCCGGAGCGGGATGCGCAGTACTGGTTCGATCAGCCGGGTGCGCCGAAAGCGAAACTGGCGAACGAGAAGCCTAAAGGCGAAACCGTGAGCTATGCCGAACTGCTGAAATCGTGGGAGGCGGCGCGTAAGTAAACAGCGAGACCGCGTGAGGCAAAACGGCACCGAAAGGTGCCGTTTTACTTTGTGCCAGTTCCACCGCCATCGCGGGCAAGCCCGCTCCCACAGTGGATAGGGGATGGTCATAAAATCTGCTACTAGCGCGAATCCTGTGGGAGCGGCGGTGCGGCGACCCGACTTGCCCGCGATGGCGTCATCGGACACAACAGTGGATTCAGGTCAGCGCCGCCAATTGCTCCACCGTCTCCGGAAAGCGCTCAACCAGCCGGATCAACGTTGTCGCCTGAGCATTAGGTTTCGCCCGTCCTTGTTCCCAGTTCTCCAGCGTCCGGGTATTCGTACGCAAATACATCGCGAATACCGAACGGGAAAGGTTGAGCTGTTGGCGTATGGCTACCACTTCCTCGGCAGTGATTGGTACCAGTTTTGGCAGTTTGACCTTGTGGCTCCGCAGCGTGACCTTACCTTGGCGCTCGTCGGCCAAGGCTTCGAGGCCCTCCATCAGTTCGGAAAAAATGTCACGTTTCATAGTGGGTTCTCGTATTGATTTCTCTATCCAGCGTTTGTCTGAAAAGTTTTTTCTGGGCAGGCGTCAGGTCGTCTTGCTCGTTTTTGCTGTACACCGTGAACAGCCAGAATTGATCGAAACCTGACCACCAGTAATAAATCACCCGTAATCCGCTGCGCTTGCCTTTGCCTCGTCGCTGGTCGGAGAAGCGGACTTTGCGCAAACCGCCCGTACCTTCCACGAGATCACCCGCTTCCGGGTTTTTCAGCAGCTCCAGTTGAAAGCTGCGAAACAGTTCGTCGTCCAGGTAGTCATTTCTGTGCTTTTGAAATGCGGGTAATTCGATAAAAAGAGCGTCCATGTTCTGTACGTTACCTGCGTATATTTCTATCACAAGAATCGAATAGGTCAAGGCTTCTGTTCCTGCCAATTCGGTCAAGTCATTACGTTAAAGTCGAATGCAGGATCGGGATGTAGGACGCGGCTGATTCACCCGCGAGGCGATTCTGGATATCGGGGAGGAGAGGGGGAGAAGCGGGCCAGCCTTATGACCTGAAACTTGCGCTTGCTCGGAGAGGTTCAAGACCGTATCTACATTGCATTTTCGTTTTTGGGGAACGCGAGTCTGAAGACGGTCATCGCACCGGGCAGGCTTTCAACTTCGGCCACCCCCTGATGCAAGCTCATGATCGAACGCACGATGGCCAGGCCCAGTCCGGTGCTGCCTTGTGAGCGGGAGCGGCTGCTGTCGACTCGGTAAAAACGATCGAATAGATGCGGCAGATGCTGCGCTTCGATGCCTGCGCCGGGGTTGCTGACCAGCAGTGAAACCTGCGTCGCGCCTTGTTCAATCTGCAACGAAACCGTTTGCCCGGCCGGGCAGTGGCGCAGGGCGTTAGACAGCAGGTTCGAGATCGCGCGTTGAATCATCAACCGGTCGCCCAGCACCCGAGCGCTGCCGACCACACTCAAATGAATCTGCTTGTCCTGCGCAGACAGGGAAAACAGGTCGGCGACTTTCAAGGCTTCCTCATGCAGTGCGACTGACTCGAATGGCGCAAGCGCCGCCGGGTGGCTGACCTGCGCCAGAAACAGCATGTCCGAGACAATTCGCGCGACCCGCTCCAGCTCCTCGGTGCAGGAAACCAGTACGTTCTTGTACTCCTCAGTCGTGCGTTCCCGGGACAGTGTCACCTGTGCCTTGCCCATCAAATTGTTGATCGGCGAGCGCAGTTCATGGGCCAGATCATCGGAGAACTGCGACAACTGTTGCACGCCGCTGTCGAGGCGGTGCAGCATGAAATTGATGCCTTGCGCCAGTTCGCTGAGTTCCTGTGGCATGTTCACCACCGAGAGTCGATGATCGAGGTCCTGTGTCGAAACCATCGCCGCCACTTTTCGAAACTCGCGCAGCGGCGTCAGCCCCCGCTGTACGGCGGCCCAGGCACTGAGACCGATGAAGATCAGCAGCAACGGCAAAGCAATCAGCGTCGAGCGCAGATAGGCGCTGAGCAAGGCCTGATTGTGGGCATCGTCCATCGACAGCAGCACCGGGACGCGGGTGCCGTCCTTGATGCGGATCAACCGAGAGACGGTCAGGTAGCGCTTGTCGTGATCGTCGGTGCTGCCGGAGAACGTCAGTTGTTCGTTGGCGACCAGCGCTGCCTTGCGTTCAAGACGCGGGTCGGCCATGCCGGAGCCGGATTTCAACAGCGGTGTGCGCAAGTTGGCGCGGTCATAAATCGTCAGGGTGAGGTTGTCATGGCCCATGACCTGATCGAGCAGAATGTGCGGCGCCGAACGAATTTCAGCGGAATCGGCGTACAGCGACAGGCTGTGTTCCACCTGTTCCATCTTCTGGGCCAGGCTGTCCCTGGATAACGCGTTCAGTTCATGGGTCAGGGCGAAATAGGCAAGGATCGCCAGAAACACCACCAGTAGCGCGCCGAGAATACTCACCGTCAGGCCGAGGCGCATCGACAGGCTGGCCGGCTTCATTCCCGCGCCTCCAGCACATAGCCGACACCGCGCAGGGTATGGATCAACTTGTTGTCGAACGGGTCGTCAATTTTCGCCCGCAAACGCCGGATCGACACTTCGACCACGTTGGTGTCGCAATCGAAGTTCATGTCCCACACCAGTGAAATGATCTGGGTGCGTGTGAGCACTTCCCCGGACTGGCGCATCAGCAGATGCAGCAGGGCGAACTCCTTGGTGGTCAGGTCGATGCGCTGCTCGCCGCGAAAGGCGCGATGGCGCCCAGGGTCGAGTTCCAGGTCGGCGACTTTGAGCACCTGCGGCACCGGGATGTTTTCGCTGCGCCGCATCAGGCTACGCACCCGTGCCAGCAATTCGGGGAACTCGAACGGTTTGACCAGATAATCATCGGCGCCCAGATCCAGACCACGAATCTTGTCGGCCAGACGCCCGCGCGCGGTGAGCATCATCACCCGGGTGGAGTGGGTGCGACGCAATTGTTCCAGGACTCCCCAGCCATCGAGCTCCGGCAGATTCACATCCAGAATCACCAAGTCATACGCCTGCTGTTGCGCCAGATGCAGTCCATCGGCACCGGTGGCCGCGTGGTCAACGATATAACCACTTTCCGTCAGTCCCTGATGCAAGTATTCGGCAGCTTTAAGCTCGTCCTCGACGACAAGGATTCGCATGATCTATCACCACTTTTATTCAATGGATATTTAATTAAGGTGGCCGGGAAAGTTGTTGTTTTTGTAGGGTCTTCCGGACGGTGTTTAATAGCGACTAGAGGTTGTGAGTTCCTGGTGTCCTACGGATATTTCCCTGTGTGATGGCGTGCAAGGTAAAGGCTGTAGTGGCTACAGAGTCAACTGAAATGCTGGGTCTTGAGCCCTGGGAATGGCGATCTGCGACAGCCCGTCGCAGCAGGCAAGCCCGACTGCCGAAGCGCCGCATTCAGACAAGTGCTGTTTGGCAGATAACTACCGTGTATTTGTTTCTATATATTGCTATGTCACCTTTCGCACTTCGCATCCTAGACTAAAACAACTTCCACAAATCGTGGATAACGGATTTGTAATGTTCCAGTCACCTTGCCGATAAGTTCAAAACCCTACCGTGGCGGCATCAAAGATTCTTGAATATAGGAAGTCTTCCATTGCCCGGTTTAAAAGAACTGACGGCGCGATCACGCCTGAAAAAAACAGCGAGGACAGTGACGGCCAGCGTTGTGTTACTGGCCGGCACGGGTCTTGTGCATGCATCGACCCTGACCCTCGATCAAGCCCTGCAAACGGCATTCGCCGGTAACCCGGATCTGGCGGCTGCGCAGTGGGAAATCGGCATCGCCGAGGGTGAGCGCAAACAGGCCGGTCTGATCCCCAACCCCGAAGTGTCGTGGGAGGCCGAAGACACCCGTCGCAATTCGCGAACCACCACGGTAATGCTCAGCCAGCCGATCGAACTGGGCGGCAAACGTGGCGCACGAATCGATGTCGCCAGCCGCGCGCAGGACGCCGCGGGGATCGAATGGGAGCGCAAGCGCAATGTCTTGCGCGCCGATGTGATTCAGGCGTTCAACAGCGCCCAGACCGCGCAACAACGCTTGCAGTTGTCGCGCCAGTCGCTGCAACTCGCCGAACACGGTTTGCGCGTTGCCCAAGGACGCATCAAGGCCGGTCAATCATCGCCAGTCGAAGGCACCCGTGCGCAAGTGCAACTCTCCGAAGTGCGTCTGGAATTGAGCCGCGCCGAACGCGATCAGGCCAACGCCTATCAGCAATTGGCGCAGGTCATGGGCTCACCGTTGCCAACCTCTACCACCGTGCAAGCGGCCACGCAAAGCATGCCTACCGTGCCACCGCCGACCCGATTGCTTGAGCGCCTGAACGAGACCGCCGAGCTGCGTCTGGCCAAATTGCAGATCGATCAGCGCGAAGCCTCATTGGGTGTGGAAAAGTCGCAACGCATTCCCGACCTGACCGTGAGCGTTGGCAGCCAATACAGTGAAACCGAGCGCGAGCGGGTCAACGTGGTCGGGCTGTCGATGCCGATTCCACTGTTCAATCGCAATCAGGGCAATGTGCTGGCAGCGGCGCGGCGCAGCGATCAGGCGCGGGATCTGCGCAACGCCACCGAGCTGCGTTTGCGCACGGAAATCCAGACCACCCTTGAGCAATGGCAGACCGCCAACGGCGAAGTAGAAGCGTTCAACCAGACCATCCTGCCCGCCGCGCAAAGTGCGGTCGACAGCGCCACGCGCGGCTTCGAAATGGGCAAGTTCGGATTCCTCGACGTGCTCGACGCCCAACGCACCCTGATCAGCGCGCGCAGCCAATACATCCAGGCCGTCAGCGAGACGACGGATGCGCGAGTACGCATCGAACGCATCTTCGGCGACCTCTCCGTCAGCCCTTGAATTTCATCTTTTAGATCACTGCGCGATGGCATGGCGCAGAGGAGTTTCCATGGAAAAAAAACTGTTCGTGGTTGCTGCGGCGACGTTGGCGCTGGGCATTGGGATTGGCTCGATGTGGCCGGGCAATGCGTCCATCGACGCTCACGCCGATGAAGCGGCGGAACACGCCGATCACGCTGAAGAAGGCGCAGCAGCCGACGGTGAACATACAGAAGAAGGGCACTTGGAGTTGAGCACCGAACAGATTACGGCGGCAGGCATTCAATTGACCGAAGCGCGGACGCAGAACATCAGCCTCGGCTTGCCGTTCCCCGGCGAAGTACGCTTTGACGAAGACCGCACCGCGCACGTGGTGCCTCGGGTACCCGGTGTGGTCGAGTCGGTGTCGGTCAATCTCGGGCAGTCGGTGAAGAAGGGCCAGTTGCTGGCGGTGATCGCCAGTCAGCAGATCTCCGATCAGCGCAGCGAACAGGCTGCCGCACAGCGTCGCCTGACCTTGGCGCGCACCACCTACGAACGCGAGAAAAAACTGTGGCAGGACAAGATCTCCGCCGAGCAGGATTTCCTTCAGGCACGTCAAGCATTGGAAGAAGCCGAAATTTCCCTGACCAATGCCCGGCAAAAAATCAGCGTGCTCAGTGGCAGCGTGGTCGCCACCGGCGGCAATCGCTATGAACTGCGCGCGCCGTTCGACGGCGTGGTGGTGGAGAAACACCTGACACCGGGGGAGGTGGTCGATGAATCCTCGGCGGCTTTTACGCTCTCCGACCTGTCGCGGGTGTGGGTGACGTTCGGCGTTTCGCCCAAGGATCTGAACAAGGTGCAAGTGGGCAAACCGGTCACCGTCAGCGCCCCGGAACTCAATGCCGAAGTCGTCGGCACCGTGGCCTACGTCGGCAGTTTGCTGGGTGAACAGACCCGCACTGCAACGGTTCGCGTGACCCTGGAAAATCCACAAGGCTCGTGGCGCCCCGGCTTGTTCGTCACCGCGCTGGTTGCTACCGACAGTCGCCAAGCCAAGGTCGCCATCCCCGAAACCGCGATCCAGACCGTCGAGGACAAACCCACGGTGTTCGTGCGCACCGACGACGGCTTCAAGGCGCAACCGGTGGAACTGGGCAGTCGTGCGGCCGGTTTGGTGGAAGTCACCCAAGGGCTGGAACCGGGCGTGCAAGTCGCCAGTGCCGGCAGCTTCGTCCTCAAATCGGAACTGGGCAAAGCCTCAGCTGAGCACTCTCACTGAAGACTCCCACTGATCCGTCCCCTCGACGAGAAGGTTCTCATGTTCGAACGCCTGATCCAGTTTGCCATCGAGCAGCGCATCATCGTGCTGCTCGCCGTTTTGCTTATGGCCGGCCTCGGCATCGCCAGTTATCAAAAACTGCCGATCGACGCCGTGCCCGACATCACCAACGTCCAGGTGCAAATCAATACCGGCGCCGCCGGGTTCTCGCCGCTGGAAACCGAGCAACGCATCACCTTCCCGATTGAAACCGCCATGGCCGGTTTGCCGGCGCTGGAGCAGACCCGTTCGCTGTCACGTTCGGGGCTGTCGCAGGTCACGGTGATCTTCAAGGACGGCACCGATCTGTTCTTCGCCCGGCAATTGGTCAACGAGCGTTTGCAGATCGCCAAGGAGCAATTGCCCGAGGGTGCGGAAGCGGTAATGGGGCCGATTTCCACAGGGCTTGGCGAGATTTTCCTGTGGACGGTGGAGGCGCAGGATGGTGTGCTCAAGGACGACGGCACGGCCTACACGCCGACCGATCTGCGGGTGATTCAAGACTGGATCATCAAGCCGCAATTGCGCAATGTGCCCGGTGTGGCCGAGATCAACACCATCGGCGGATTCGCCAAGGAATACCAGATTGCCCCCGACCCGAAACGGCTGGCGGCTTACAAACTGACCCTCACCGATCTGGTCACGGCGCTGGAGCGTAACAACGCCAACGTCGGCGCCGGTTACATCGAGCGCAGCGGCGAGCAGTTGCTGATTCGTGCGCCCGGCCAGGTGGCGAGCGTCGAGGACATCGCCAACATCGTCATGGCCAATGTCGACGGTACGCCGATCCGGATCAAGAACGTTGCGACCGTAGACATCGGCCACGAACTGCGTACCGGTGCCGCCACTGAAAACGGTCGTGAAGTGGTGCTCGGCACGGTGTTCATGCTGATTGGTGAAAACAGCCGCACGGTCTCCCAGGCATTGGCCAGCAAACTTGAGCAGATCAACCGCTCCCTGCCTAAAGGCGTGATCGCGGTTCCGGTGTATGACCGCACGCACCTGGTCGACAAAGCCATCGCCACGGTGAAGAAAAATCTGCTGGAAGGCGCGATTCTGGTCATCGCGATTCTGTTCCTGTTTCTAGGCAACATTCGCGCGGCGTTGATCACCGCCATGGTCATTCCGCTGTCGATGTTGTTCACCTTCACCGGCATGTTCACCAACAAAGTCAGCGCTAACCTGATGAGCCTCGGCGCGCTCGACTTCGGGATCATCGTCGACGGCGCGGTGGTAATCGTCGAAAACACCCTGCGGCGCCTGGCTCATGCGCAGCAGCATCACGGGCGATTGCTGAGCCGTTCCGAGCGTTTCCGCGAGGTATTTGCGGCGGCCAAAGAAGCGCGGCGGCCGCTGATTTTCGGCCAGTTGATCATCATGGTCGTGTACCTGCCGATCTTCGCCCTGAGTGGTGTCGAAGGGAAAATGTTCCACCCGATGGCCTTCACGGTGGTCATCGCGCTATTGGGCGCCATGCTGTTGTCGGTGACCTTCGTCCCGGCGGCCATCGCGCTGTTCGTCACCGGCAAAGTCAAAGAAGAAGAAGGCGTGGTCATGCGCGGCGCGCGTCGCGTTTATGCGCCGGCTCTGGCTTGGGTGATGTCCCATCGCGCAATGGCGGTGGGTGCGGCGTTGGCTGTGATTGTGCTCAGCGGCGTGCTCACCAGCCGCATGGGCAGCGAGTTTGTGCCGAGCCTCAGTGAGGGCGATTTTGCCCTGCAAGCGTTACGCGTGCCGGGCACCAGCCTGACCCAATCAGTGGACATGCAGCAGCGTCTGGAGACCTTGATCCTCAACAAGGTGCCGGAAGTCGAGCGAGTGTTCGCCCGCACCGGCACCGCCGAAATCGCCTCCGACCCGATGCCGCCGAACATCTCCGACAGCTACGTGATGCTCAAGCCGAAAGAGCAGTGGCCGGACCCTGGCAAGTCGCGCGAAACACTGATGGCTGAACTGCAACAAGCCGCCGCGATGCTGCCGGGCAGCAACTATGAACTGTCGCAGCCGATCCAGTTGCGCTTCAACGAACTGATCTCCGGCGTGCGCAGTGATGTAGCGGTCAAGGTGTTCGGCGATGACATGGACGTGCTCAACGCCACGGCGGCGAAGATCGCCGCCGCCCTGCAGAAGGTCAACGGCGCGTCCGAGGTCAAGGTCGAGCAAACCACCGGCCTGCCGGTGCTGACCATCAACATCGACCGCGACAAGGCGGCGCGTTACGGGCTCAACGTCGGCGACGTACAGGACACCATTGCGGTGGCGGTCGGCGGGCGTCAGGCGGGGACGTTGTACGAGGGGGATCGGCGTTTCGACATGGTGGTGCGATTGTCCGATGCCATGCGCAAGGATATTGAAGGTTTGTCGGCGCTGTTGATTCCGGTGCCGGCGCCACTGAATGGCGCTGCCGATCAGATTGGCTTCATCGCCCTCAACGACGTCGCCAGCCTCGATCTGGTTCTCGGGCCGAATCAGGTCAGCCGCGAAAACGGCAAGCGGCTGGTGATCGTCAGCGCCAACGTGCGCGGGCGGGATATTGGCTCCTTCGTTAAAGAGGCCGGTGAGGTGATCGAGCGCGATGTTCAGGTTCCGGCGGGTTACTGGACCAGTTGGGGCGGGCAGTTCGAGCAGTTGCAGGCGGCGGCCAAACGCTTGCAGATTGTGGTGCCGGTGGCTTTGTTGCTGGTATTCGGACTGCTATTCATGATGTTCAACAACCTCAAGGACGGCTTGTTGGTATTCACCGGGATTCCGTTTGCGTTGACCGGTGGCGTCATGGCGCTGTGGCTGCGGGATATTCCGCTGTCGATCTCGGCGGGCGTGGGGTTCATTGCGCTGTCGGGGGTGGCGGTGCTCAACGGGTTGGTGATGATCGCGTTCATCCGCAATTTGCGGGAGGAGGGGCGTTCACTCAGTGATGCGATCAACGAAGGCGCGCTGACTCGTCTGCGGCCGGTGTTGATGACGGCGCTGGTGGCGTCCCTGGGCTTTATTCCGATGGCACTGGCGACCGGCACTGGGGCGGAGGTACAACGTCCGTTGGCGACGGTGGTGATTGGCGGGATTCTGTCCTCGACCATCCTCACGTTGCTGATATTGCCCGCGCTGTACCAACTCGCCCATCGACGGGATGAGGAAGTAACTCCCACCCCCTAATCCAACTCTGTGAATACAACCCCTGTGGCGAGGGAGCTTGCTCCCGCTGGACTGCATAGCAGGCCCCGCTTTTCAGATGAAGAGCAAGGGCCGCTTCGCGCCCCAACGGGAGCAAGCTCCCTCGCCACAGGTATTTTTCAGTCTGCAGATTTTCTGAGTGATCAATACTCTGCAATGACTGCCCCTCCCACATAACGGATATGTAATCTCCACGCCACCGTCACGAAAGGTTCGGATTGTTACCTTGATCCCGTCAGTTAATTAAACGAGGAATCAAACATGAAACTTGCACAACTGAGTGCGTTTGCGGTGGCGTTGGTGATGTCTTCTGTGGTCTTGGCTGAAGGCGGCGGCGACCGGGCATTCGAAAAAATGATGGCGGCCAATGACCGGTCGGTAGAGAAATTTGTCGCCAAAGAGCAGGCGCGCGACCCCATCGTTGTGAATGAAAAGAAGGACGACAAGACCAAAGACCTGTAAGCGTGCCGCACTTGAACAAGCCCGTCATCGATTCCCGATGCCGGGCTTTTTTATGAGCCGGATTTTGAAGGAAGTGGATATGAAGTTCTTTAAGTGGATTACGTTTGCCGGGGTTATGGCGATGTCCCTGAATGTACTCGCTGAAGGTGGCGGTGACCGGACGTTCGAGAAAATGCTCAGTGCCAACACCAAAGCCATGGAGCAATACGCCGCCAACCAGGGCAAACCGGCACCGGTGGTGAAAGACTATGAATACGGGATGAAGCTGGATGTGGTGAAAGTGGTAAGCGTTGTGCGGCCGCAGGTGGCTTGCGCTGTGGTGCCCACCGCAATGACCTATGAGGATTCTCAGGGGCAACTCAACACCATCAAATACACCGTGGCAGGCGATTGCCGCCGACAGGGTGGGTGAGGGCACAGAGGGCACACCATCTACATTGCGTATTTCAATTCGGGATGTTTAACGGATGTGGCGCAAACACAGAACCTTCCCACAATGTTTTCAGGTTGTCCGTCGGACGTCCGCTCTCTAGCCTGTGTACGTCGCTGAAAATTCAGCGACCGGGCTTGGAAACCCCGGAGGTAAGAGAGCACAAAAGCGCCTTTCATAACGTATGCTTGCGCACCTTCATGGTGTGCACTCTGTTATGGCGGCTGTACGCGGGAGACCTTCGTGTCTGCCGGGTTGCTCTCTCCCGGGTTTCCAACCTGCGTACAGCTGCCACCCATTCGCTTGGAAACCGAATGGGCCAGCTGCAACTATCAAAGAGAGAAAAACATCATGAAAAAGCCAACACCCAACCCTCCCGAAACAGAAGCCGACGCAACGTCCCCCTACGCCTCCATCGACACCAAAAAACTCCACGAAGCCGCCGAACGTGCGCTCGATTACTACCTGAACCCTACCGCCCACGTCATGGCCACGCCCTACACCCCAAACCAGATGTATTTCGCCAATCCCAAAGCCGACACCGAATCCCTGCTGGCTAATGCCAGCGAGTCATTGTCCTCGGCCACGGTCATGCTCGGTGACTTCGCCGCGTTGCTGGAAGGCACTCATCGCAAGACTCTGTTGGGTATTGCGCAAGTGGTCATGTTGGGAGAGTTGGCGGTGAATCAGGCGTTGGATAACGTTGAGGTGACTGCCTAGGTGTTAAGCAATGTGGCGAGAGTTTTGTTTCTCGTCACATTTAGATTTGCGTCGACCGTATATCCGAAAGCTACACGCGTATATGCATTAGCTATACGGTCGGTATAGAATCGATTCCGACGCCGCCTTTATGGCTTCACACCTAAAACGTTAGATTTCACGTTAAGCAGCATGGCCCAAGTCTCTCCGGGCCACTCAAGGAGTCAAAAAAATGAAAAGCAAATACATGCTGATGTGCTAATGCCATAAGGAGGCTCCGGCTCCAACATCACCTACCCAGATGGGAAACAGAACAATGTCCACCACAGCCGAAAGCGTTGAAAAATCCAAACCCGTTCCAATCAACATGAGAGCGGACGAAAAGAAACGTAACCTGATCGATCTGGCAGCTGCCATGTCCGGTCGTGATCGCACAAGCTTTATCCTGGAAGCAGCGTGTCAAAAAGCTGAAGAAGTGATTCTGGATAAACGATTGTTCCTTCTCGACGACGTTGCATTTGACGCATTCGAACAGGCGATTGAAGCCAACCCGGCCCGAGGTAACGAATGCCTGCACCAACTGCTCGCACGTCCAAAGCGGTGGAGCTGACCGCACCCGAAAGACTTAACGATCGTCACGAGCTTGATGACTTCGATTCGGGTGAAGTGTCCATCGATCAATACCTGCAAAAGAAGGCACGAAAGGCGCAAGCCGCCAAACAGGCGGTTGTTTATGTCAGCTGCCGCAAAGCCACGTCGATCGTGATGGCTTATTACACTCTGTCGAGCGGTTCAGTAGCTCGTGCCAATGTCATGCCGAAAAGTCATCAACGCAATTCACCAAGCGTCCATCCAGTGACGCTGCTAGGGCGCATGGGAGTAACACGCGAAGCTCAGGGTGAGGGCTTCGCCATCGACTTGCTGCAGGATGCGATTGAGCGAGCCATCAACGCCTCCCAATCTATCGGCTCGAGCGCAATCATTGCCCACCCACTTAACGACCGTCTGTCAAATTTCTACATCAAGTACGCGGGATTTATTCCGTGCCCAGGCATTTCCCCTATTACCCTGATGCTGCCGCTGCGCTAGCACTCGATGTTGTCGCAATAGCGGGTTGATTATGCCGAGAGTGCAGCATGGGTACTGAGTCAGGTCGCGATCTACGGTAGCCTGCAGCTGGCAATCCTAGGGCCACAAAAAAGGCGCCCCGAAGGGCGCCAAAAGATTCACCTCTTACCAAAGGAGCAAGGAGCTTCTAAAGGTGAATTTGCATCAACCAAATGAAGTCAGAGAATCGCCAGCGGATACTCGACAATCACCCGTACCTCATCCAGATCCGACTCAAATGCCGTGGCGCGGGTTGTGGCCTGACGCAGGCGCAGCGACATGTCTTTCAGCGAGCCGCTCTGCACCACATATTTGACTTCGATGTCGCGCTCCCAGCGTTTCTGGTCGGTCAGCGGGTTGCCATCGGCATCGCGGCGCATGTACACGGAGTTGGCACTGGAATAGTCGGCGTCGGTGCCGCGGCCGTAACGGGTCATGAACGACAGCCCCGGAACGCCGTAGGTCGTCATGTCGAGGTCGTAGCGCACCATCCACGAACGTTCCTTGGGTGAGTTGAAGTCGCTGTACTGGATGGAGTTGTCGAGGAAGATCGAATCGGACTGGCGCAGATAATCGAAATCGTCATTGCCGTTGTTGCGCTGGTGCGACAGCGCTACGGAATGGGCGCCGAGTTTCACCCCGACCCGGCCACTCCAGATGTTGTTGTCGAACTTGCCGATCAACTGTTTGCCTTCGTCGACAGCCTTGTAATAGTTGAGGCCGCCAAACAGCGACAGGTCATCCGACAGCGGATACGTCCACGCGGTGCCGGCGTAATACTGATTCCAGGCATCCTTGAGGCGGCTGGAGTACAGGCTGAAACTGAGGTTTTTGTTCAGCGTGTAGTCGCCACCGAAGTAGCCGACCCATGGCGAATTGACCGGGCCGGCGTAGAAGGTCGCGAAGTTCTCGCGCATGTCGCTGGATACCGGTTGGCTCATCGCGTGCAACCGACCGCCCTGTACCGACAAGCCTTCGATACTGGTGTTGGTGGCCGTGACACCCCGGAAGCTTTCCGGCAACAGTCGGGAGTCGCCCGCCGCGACGACCGGGTTGGCGGGGAACACATCGCCAACCTTGATCACCGTATCAAAGGCACGCACTTTGGCGGCCCCGCCGACCTTGGAGTATTCGTCCCGGGCTTCGCCGTCACTGTTGACCGGCAGCACATCAAACGAACTGCGACCACCGTTGCGCCCGCCACCAGTGTCGAGTTTCAAGCCGATCATCGCAAATGCATCCACGCCGAACCCGACGGTGCCTTGGGTAAAGCCGGATTCGAACTTGCTGATGACTGCGTGGGACCAGGCCTCGGAATAACCATTGCCGGTGGGGCTGGACTGGCCGTTGCGGTGATCACGATTGAAGTAGAAGTTGCGGTTGAGCACCGTCAGGCTGCTGCCCTCGATAAACCCCTCAGCCTTATCTTCCGCAAACACCATGGACGGCCCGGCGCCGACAACCACCGCTAAAGCGGCCATCGACATTTTTGTGTTGTTAACCATCAATCACTCCTTGGGTTCGGCAGAACGTGAACGTGCTTCGGCGTGGTTTTATTGTTCGGCGGGCAAGGGCCCGCCGGCATGGTCGCCGGGTGACATCGTTGCAAGCTGCGGATAACGCCAAGGTGATGGGGGAATTACAATTTCGTCATGTGGGTGTGGCTGGCTTCAAAAGAGCAGGGCAGCAGTAACAAATCCCACAAACGCAAAAACGGCACCCGAAGGTGCCGTTTCTGTTTACTACCGAGTGTCGCTTAAGCGATCAACCCGCCAACCCCGACTGCTGAACCAGGTTCAGCAGCGGCTGTGGATACAGGCCGAGGAAGAACGCCAGTACGGCAATCGCCAGCAGCATCACGCCGCCTGCACGTTGCTCCCAGTGCAGCTGGGCATCGTGGCGACGCAGGTTCGGTTCCATCAGGTACAAGGTGACCATCACACGCAGGTAGTAGAAGACGCCGATGGCGCTGCCCAGTACCAGGGAGCCGACCAGCCACCATTGGTGCGATTCGACACCGGTAGCGATGATGTAGAACTTGCCGATGAAGCCCGCGGTCAGCGGGATACCGGCCAGGGACAGCATCATCACGGTCAGGACGGCGGTCAGGTACGGACGGCGCCAGAACAGGCCGCGGTATTCGTACAGGGCATCCGCGTCACGGCCGTTGTACGGCGAGGACATCAGGGTGATTACGCCGAACGCGCCGAGGCTGGTGATCACGTAGGTGACCAGGTACACGCCGATGGCTTCCAGGGCCAGGCCCTTGCTCGCCACCAGGGCGATCAGCAGGTAGCCGAAGTGGGCGATGGACGAGTAACCCAGCAGACGCTTGAGGTTGCTTTGGGTCAGTGCCAGCAGGTTACCGAACAGGATCGACGCGATGGCGATGATGGTCAGCACGTCGCTCAGCACACCACTGCTCGCCGCTGGCGAGATCTGGAACAGACGCACCATCACCGCGAACACAGCGACTTTCGACGCGGTGGCCAGGAACGCTGCCACCGGTGCCGGAGCACCTTCGTAAACGTCCGGGGTCCAGAGGTGGAACGGTACCAGCGACAACTTGAACGCCAGGCCGATCAGCATCATGCCCAGGCCCAGTTGAGCCAGAGAGCTTGGCAGACCGGTGGCCGCCAGGGCCTGACCGATGCCGTTGAAGCTCAGGCTGCCTGCGTCGGCGTAGAGCAGGGCCATGCCGAACAACAGGAACGCGGAACCGGCGGCCGACAGCACCATGTACTTGATACCGGCTTCCAGCGAGCGCTTGTTGAAGAAGGCATAAGCCACCAGACCGTAAACCGGTACCGAGAGCAGTTCCAGACCGACGAACAAGCCGGCCAGGTGCTGCGCGCTGACCAGTACCAGGCCACCGGCGGCGGCCATCAGGATCAGCAGGTAAAGTTCTTCACGGTTGCCCGGGTAACCCGAACCGCCATCGCCCAGGTAGGCGTGGGCGAGGGTGACACAAGCGAGGGTGGCGACCAGGATCAGCGCCATGTACAAGCAAGCGAAGGTGTCGATCTGCAGCAGTGGCGTCACGGCCAGCGGCGCGACTTTCAGGGCTGGCAGGATCGACAGCAGAGCCAGGTTCAGACCTGCCACCGACAGCAGGAAGGTCTGTGAGTGGTTGCGGCGCCATGCGATAGCCAGCATCACCACGATGATCGTGGCGCTGGTGATCAACAACGGCGCAAGCGCGATAAAGTGTTGAGTCGTGAATTCCATAGCGCTCTTACCGGGCCGAAGCGAGTTGAGTGAAGGCGGTGCCGAGCCACTGCTGCACGCCATGCATCGTCGCGGCAGAGGTATCGAGGAACGGCTGCGGGTACACGCCGATGTAGATCAGCAGCGCCGCAAGTCCAACCACCATGATCAGTTCGCGACCGTCCATGCCATGCAACACCGCGTCCGATTTCGACGGGCCGAAGTAGGCACGGTGGATCATGATCAGCGAGTAGACCGAACCGAACACCAGGCCGGACGTCGCAATCACAGTGATCCATGGGGCGCTGGCGAAGGTGCCGATCAGAATCAGGAACTCACCGACAAAGTTACCGGTCGCCGGCAAGCCTAGCGACGCGGCGGCGAAGAACAGGCTAAGGGCTGGCAGGTAGGCAATCTTCGACCACAGGCCACCCATCTCACGCATATCGCGGGTGTGGGTACGCTCGTACAGCTGACCGGAGAGGATAAAGAGTGCCGCCGCCGACAGGCCGTGCGCCAGCATCTGCATCACTGCGCCCTGCAGCGCCAGTTGGCTGCCGGAGTAGATGCCGATCAGCACGAAGCCCATGTGGGAAACGGACGAGAAGGCGATCAGACGCTTGATGTCGGTTTGCGCGAAGGCCAGGAACGCACCGTAGAAGATCCCGATCAGACCCAGGGTCATGGCGAACGGCGCGAACTCGGCCGAGGCATTCGGGAACAGCGGCAGGGCGAAACGCAGCAGGCCATACGCCGCAGTCTTCAACAAGATACCGGCCAGGTCCACGGAACCCGCGGTCGGTGCCTGGGCGTGAGCGTCAGGCAACCAGGAGTGGAACGGTACTACTGGCAGCTTGACCGCGAAGGCGATGAAGAAGCCGAGCATCAGAATGTACTCGGTGGTCATCGACATCTTGGTCTTCAACAGGTCGGCGTAGTTGAAGGTAATCACGCCGGTGTCGTTGAAGTTGACCAGGACCAGACCCAGGATCGCCACCAACATGATCAGGCCGGAAGCCTGAGTGAAGATGAAGAACTTGGTCGCTGCGTAGATCCGGGTTTTCTTGCCGTCCGAAGAACTGTGACCCCAGAGCGCGATGAGGAAGTACATCGGCACCAGCATCATTTCCCAGAAGAAGAAGAACATGAACAGGTCGAGGGCGAGGAAAACGCCGACGACGCCGCCCAGGATCCACATCAGGTTCAAGTGGAAGAAGCCCACGTGACGCTGGATCTCTTTCCACGAGCAGAGTACCGAGAGGACACCCAGCAGGCCGGTCAGCAGGATCATCAACAGCGACAGGCCGTCGAGGGCCAAGTGCACGTTGATGCCGAAGCGCTGGATCCAGACGTGTTTGAACTCAATCACCCAGGTCGGATCGGCGCCAGGCGCCGGAGCAAATGAATAGTCGCCATGGGCCCACAGCCAGAGGCCGAGAGCGAGTTCCAGGGACATGGTCAACAGCGCAATCCAGCGGGGGAGGGTAGCGCCGAAGCGCTCACCCATCCAGCACAGCAGGCCGCCGATGAAGGGGATCAGGATTAGCCAAGGCAGAATCATGACGGGCTCGTTTCCTTTCGCAAGTTCGCAAGGTTCATATCAGACCGCTACCAGCACGACGGCGCCGATTACCAGCACGGCACCAGCAGCCATCGAGGCGGCATACCAACGCAATTGACCGGTCTCGGTGCGGCTCAGGGCGGTGTGACCGCCTTTGGCCATACGCGGGATCAGACCGATAGTCTGGTCGAGCGGGTCTTTGCGCAGTACATGGCTGATCGCAAGGTAAGGCTTGACGAACAGTTTGTCGTAGATCCAGTCGAAGCCCCAGGCGGCGAACCACCAGGCCGAAAGGAAGCGGCCGACACCGCTGTTGGCGATGGCGGTGACGAAGCGGCGCTTGCCGAGGAACAGCAGCGCGGCCAGCAGGATACCGGACAGGGCGATGGCGCCCGAGGCGATTTCCAGACTGTGCTTGGCTTCGCCGCCGGCATGGCCGACGCTTTCTGGCAGCACACCGTGCAGCGGCGGAACGATCATCGCGCCGACGAACGTCGACAGTACGATCAGCACCGACAGTGGCAGCCAGTGAGCGATACCGTGACCGGCGTGCGCTTCGGTTTTCGCTTCACCGTGGAACGCGATGAAGATCAGGCGGAAGGTGTACAGCGAGGTCATGAAGGCGCCAACCAGACCTGCATAAAGCAGACCCTGGTTACCGCTGGCGAACGCTTCCCAGAGGATTTCGTCCTTGGAGTAGAAGCCCGCGGTCACCAGAGGCAAGGCCGCCAGGGCCGCGCCGCCGACGATGAAGCTGGCGTAGGCCAGTGGCAGTTTCTTCCACAGGCCGCCCATCTTGAAGATGTTCTGCTCGTGGTGGCAGGCAACGATCACCGCACCGGATGCAAGGAACAACAGCGCCTTGAAGAAGGCGTGGGTCATCAGGTGGAAGATCGCGCCGTCCCACGCACCTACGCCCAGGGCCAGGAACATGTAGCCGATCTGGCTCATGGTCGAGTAGGCGAGGATACGTTTGATGTCGGTCTGAACCAGTGCGGCAAAACCTGCCAGCACCAGCGTCACGCCACCGACAACACCCACCAGGTGCAGGATGTCCGGCGCCAGGGCGAACAGACCGTGGGTACGGGCGATCAGGTAGACACCGGCGGTTACCATGGTCGCGGCGTGGATCAGTGCCGAAACCGGAGTCGGGCCGGCCATCGCATCCGCCAGCCAGGTTTGCAGCGGCAGTTGCGCGGATTTACCGACAGCGCCGCCCAGCAGCATCAGGGTCGCCAGAACGATCCAGAAGTCACCGGCCTTGAAGTGCTCAGGCGCCTTGACCAGCAGTTCCTGAATGTTCAGCGTGCCCAACTGTTGGAACAGGATGAACAGGCCGATGGCCATGAACACGTCGCCGACGCGGGTCACGATGAAGGCTTTGAGTGCCGCATTACCGTTGTTGCGGTTGCTGTAGTAGAAACCGATCAACAGGTACGAGCACAGGCCCACGCCTTCCCAGCCGAAGTACACGAACAGCAGGTTATCGGCCAGGACCAGGAACAGCATGCTGGCGATAAACAGGTTGGTGTAGGCGAAGAAGCGCGAGTAACCGGCTTCACCGCGCATGTACCAGGACGCGAACAGGTGGATCAGGAAGCCGACGCCGACCACCACACCGAGCATGGTCAGGGACAGACCATCCAGGTACAGCGCGAAGTTAGGCGTGAAGCCTTCTACCGCCATCCACTGCCACAACACGTGGGTGTAGTGACCGCCTTCAGGTGGTGCAACGTTGAACTGCCAGATTATGTAAGCAGTGACGATTGCCGACAGGCCAATGGAGCCGACGCCGATCAGCGCCGAAAGGTTTTCCGACAAGCGACCGCGTGAGAACGCCAGCAGCAGGAAACCTATGAGAGGGAATACGAAAGTCAGATAGAGAAGGTTCATCCGCGCATCTCGCTGGCAGCGTCGATATCGAGAGTGTGGAAGCGGCGATACAGCTGCAACAGAATCGCCAGGCCAATACTGGCCTCGGCGGCTGCCAGGCTGATCACCAAGATGAACATGATCTGTCCATCCGGCTGCGCCCAGCGGCTACCGGCAACGATGAACGCCAACGCGGAGGCATTCATCATGACCTCCAGGCTCATCAGCACGAAGAGAATGTTGCGCCGGACCATCAGGCCGACCAGACCGAGGCAGAACAGGATGCCGGCAACCGCCAGACCATGCTCCATAGGGATAGCAGGCATCGTCATTGCTCCTTGGCTTCGTTGCGGCCCAAGTGGAACGCCGTGACGGCTGCGGCGAGCAGCAGCATCGAGGCGAGTTCGACCACCAGCAGATACGGACCGAACAGGCTGATGCCCACGGCCTTCGCGTCTACGGTGGTGTGGCCGATGGCCTGGCCGCTCTGATGGGCGAACAGCACATACAGCAGTTCAGCCAGCAGCAGGGCACCGAGTGCGACCGGGCCCAGCCAGATGCCGGGTTTGAGCCAGACGCGCTCTTGCTGAACCGAGGCGGGGCCCAGGTTCAGCATCATCACCACGAACACGAACAGCACCATGATGGCGCCGGCGTAGGCGATCACTTCCAGTACACCGGCAAACGGTGCGCCGAGGGCGAAGAACGTCATGGCCACGGCGATCAGCGAAATGATCAGGTAGAGCAGGGCGTGCACGGGGTTGGTGTTGGTGATCACGCGAAGCGTGGACACAACAGCGATACCCGATGCGAAATAGAAAGCGAATTCCATCTTTCTTCCTTAAGGCAGCAAGCTCTTCACGTTGATCGGCTGGGCTTCATTCTGCGCGGCGCCTTTCGGCTTACCGGCAATCGCCATACCTGCAACACGATAGAAGTTGTAATCAGGGTTTTTGCCGGGGCCGGAGATCAGCAGATCTTCTTTCTCGTACACCAGGTCCTGACGTTTGAACTCGGCCATTTCGAAATCCGGTGTCAGCTGGATCGCGGTGGTCGGGCAGGCTTCCTCGCAGAGGCCGCAGAAAATGCAGCGCGAGAAGTTGATACGGAAAAACTCCGGGTACCAGCGACCGTCTTCGGTTTCAGCTTTCTGCAGCGAGATGCAACCCACCGGGCACGCCACGGCGCACAGGTTGCAGGCTACACAACGTTCTTCGCCGTCGGGGTCGCGGGTCAGCACGATACGCCCACGGAAGCGCGGCGGCAGGTACACGGCTTCTTCCGGGTACTGCAGCGTGTCGCGCTTGCGGAAGGCATGGCCGAAGATCATCACCAGGCTGCGAAGCTGGGTGAAGAAGCCATGCACGATGTCAAAAATGTACTTCATGATTCTCTATCCTCACTGAGCCGCGACGGCGGGCGTGTTGAGCAACACGACCGCAGCGGTCACCAGCATGTTGACGAGGGTCAGCGGCAGGCAGAACTTCCAGCTGAAATCCATCACTTGGTCATACCGTGGGCGCGGAATCGAGGCGCGCAGCAGGATGAAGAACATGATGAAGAACGCGGTTTTCAGTGCAAACCAGATGAACGGGATCTGCGGCAGAATGCCGAACGGACCGTGCCAGCCACCGAAGAACAAGGTCACCAGCAGCGCTGAAATCAACACGATACCGATGTATTCGCCAACGAAGAACATGCCCCATTTCATGCCGGCGTATTCAATGTGGTAACCGTCGGCCAGTTCCTGTTCCGCTTCCGGCTGGTCGAACGGGTGACGGTGAGTCACGGCGACGCCAGCGATGAAGAAGGTCAGGAAGCCGAAGATCTGCGGAATGACGAACCACAGGTTCTGCGCCTGGTATTCAACGATGTCGCGCATGTTGAACGAGCCAACCTGGATCACGATGCCCATCAGCGACAGGCCCATGAACACTTCGTACGACACAGTTTGTGCCGAGGCCCGCAAGCTGCCCAGCAGGGCGAACTTGTTGTTACTCGACCAGCCGGCGAACAGCACCGCGTAGACCGACAGACCAGCCATGGCGAAAAAGAACAGGATGCCGATGTTGATGTCCGCCACGCCCCAGGTCGGGGTGATCGGGATGATCGCGAAGGCAATCAGCAAGGCGCTCATGGCCACGACCGGTGCCAACGTGAAGATCACTTTGTCGGCGAACGGCGGGGTCCAGTCTTCCTTGAAGAACATCTTGATCATGTCGGCCGCGATCTGGAACGCGCCGAACGGGCCGACGCGGTTCGGACCGTAACGGTCCTGCCAGAGGGCGAGCAGACGACGCTCGACCCAGCTCAGCAGCGCGCCGCACACCACGACGGCGAGCAGAATCACGATGGCCTTGAGGACCGCGATGATGATGTCGATCACTTCAGGAGTGAACCAGGTCATAGCGCTGCCTCCTGCAGACCGTCAACGGATTTGCCAAAGATTGCTGGCGGAATGCCGGCGATACCGGCCGGCAATGCGACCAGACCGGCACCCAGCTCTTCGTTGATGCGCAGCGGCAGACGCAAGGTCTGGCCGGCCACGTTCAGGCTCAGCAGGGCACCGTCATTGACGCCCAGGCGATCGGCTTCGGACTTGGCCAGCGACAGGTAAGCAGCTGGAATGCGTTCTTGAACCGGCGCGGCTTTGGAAGAGTTCTCTTCGCTGCCGAACAGGTGGAAGAACGGCACGACCTGCCAGGTGCCCGGAGCCGGGTTGAACGCGCGCGGAACACTGGCGAACCAGTTCAGCGAATCACCGGTGCTTTCGATCAGGCGAGTGCCCGGGTCGCCAGCGCGGATGTGACCACCGACTTCGTCCTGGAACTTGTTCCAGGCTTGCGGCGAGTTCCAGCCCGGAGACCAGGCGAATGGCACTTGCTGACGCGGTTCGACCGAGCCCGAGTAACCTTCCATGGAGAACGAGAACGCGGTGTCGTTGTCCTGGGAAGTACGCGGTTCGTGCACGCTGATGTCGGCGCGCATGGCGGTCCGACCGCTGTAACGCAGCGGTTCGCGAGCCAGTTTCAGGCCTTTGATGCGGAACGCGGCGGACGGTGCGGCATCGACGATGCGCGCCAGTTGCGGTTTGCTCGCAGCAACGGCAGCGGTGACGTGGTCCAGTTGGGTCCAGTCGATCGGCTGGTTCAGCAGGGTCGAACGCAGGGCATGCAGCCAGCGCCAGCCTTCGTGAACCAGAATGCTTGCGTCGAGGTAAGTCGGGTCGAAGACCTGGAAGAAACGCTGGGCGCGGCCTTCCTGGCTGACCAGCGTACCGTCGCCTTCAGCGAAGCTGGCCGCTGGCAGAACCAGGTGCGCGCGATCGCTGGTGGCGGTCTTCTGATGGTCCGCCACGATCACCACTTTCGCGGCGTTCAGGGCAGCATCGACAAGGGCTTTGTCGGTACGGGTGTACAGGTCGTTTTCCAGCACGACGATGGCGTCGGCTTTACCGTCGATCACCGCTTGCAGGGCTGCGTCGACCGAGTCACCACCGAGCATGGCCAGGCCGAGGCTGTTGGCCTCTGGCACGATCAGGCTGATGGAACCGTTCTTCTCGCGCAGCTTCAGGGCCTTGGCGATGTTCGCCGCAGCTTCGATCAACGCCTTGGAACCCAGCGAGGTGCCGGCAATGATCAATGGACGCTTGGCCGCGAGCAGGGCGTTGGCGATGCGCTGAGCCAGTTCGAGGGCTTCAGCGTCCAGACCTTCAACGGCCGGCGCGCTGGCATCGAGGGCGTGAGCCACGGCGAAACCGATGCGGGCCAGGTCGTCGGGAGCTGCGTGGACGCATTCTTCAGCCACGTCGTCGAGCTTGGTTTCAGCCAGGCTGGCGATGAACAGCGGGTTCAGCGCGTTCTGACCGATGTTCTTCACCGCGGCATCGAGCCACGGCTGAACGCGCATGGCGTCGGCCATGTCTTCGGCCTTGCCCTTGACCGATTGACGCAGGGCCAGGGCCATGCGCGCAGCAGTCTGGGTCAGGTCTTCGCCGAGGACGAAAACCGCATCGTGGTCTTCGATGTCGCGCATGTTCGGGATCGGCAGCGGGCTGTCTTTGAGCACCTGCACAACCAGGCGAATGCGCTCAAGCTCAGCGGCTTCGATACCGGAGTAGAAGTGCTCGGCGCCGACCAGTTCCAGCAACGCGTAGTTGCTTTCTAGGCTGGCGCGCGGCGAACCGATACCGACGATGTTGCGACCGCGCAGCAGGTCAGCGGCTTTATCCAGTGCTTCGTCGAGGCCCAGCTTGGCGCCGTTGGCCAGCAGTGGCTGACGCGGGCGGTCTTCGCGGTTGACGTAGCCGTAACCGAAACGGCCACGGTCGCACAGGAAGTACTGGTTCACCGAACCGTTGAAACGGTTTTCGATGCGACGCAGTTCGCCGTAACGCTCGCCCGGGGAAATGTTGCAACCGCTGGAGCAGCCATGGCAGATGCTCGGCGAGAACTGCATGTCCCACTTGCGGTTGTAGCGCTCGGAGTGAGTCTTGTCGGTGAACACACCGGTCGGGCAAACCTCGGTGAGGTTGCCGGAGAACTCGCTTTCGAGGGTGCCGTCTTCAACGCGACCGAAGTACACGTTGTCGTGAGCACCGAATACGCCGAGGTCGGTGCCGCCGGCGTAGTCTTTATAGAAGCGCACGCAGCGGTAGCAAGCGATGCAGCGGTTCATTTCGTGGGAAATGAACGGCCCCAGTTGCTGGTTCTGGTGAGTACGCTTGGTGAAGCGATAACGGCGCTCGTTGTGGCCGGTCATCACCGTCATGTCTTGCAGGTGGCAGTGACCGCCTTCCTCACAGACCGGGCAGTCGTGAGGGTGGTTGGTCATCAACCATTCAACGACGCTGGCGCGAAACACTTTCGCTTCTTCGTCGTCGATGGAGATCCAGCTGCCGTCGGTGGCGGGGGTCATGCAGGACATGACGATCCGACCACGCTTGTCGTTCTCGTCGGTGTACTGCTTGACCGCGCACTGGCGGCAAGCGCCAACGCTGCCAAGGGCTGGGTGCCAGCAGAAATAAGGGATATCGAGGCCTAGCGACAGACACGCCTGTAACAGGTTGTCTGCCCCATCGACTTCGAGCTCTTTGCCGTCTACGTGGATAGTGGCCATGGTTCAAAGTTCTTCGTTGGCCCGGTGTCAGCGGGCGTGGCTAATGGAATCTTGTTATTCGTCCGAATCCAAACAGCCTCGAAAGGCGTCATCGGACGAAAGGCGAACGGCACGGACCGTTCGCCTTTTTTAAAGCGTTAAGCGCCGACTACGATCGGCTTTGCCAGAGGCGGGACGACGGCGCTGGTGGGCGCGATGCCGGCTTCGAACTCTGGACGGAAGTATTTGATGGCGCTGCCCAACGGCTCCACGGCACCCGGTGCGTGTGCACAGAAGGTCTTGCCCGGGCCGAGGAAACCGACCAGACCCAGCAGGGTCTCGATATCGCCGGGCTGGCCTTCGCCGTTCTCGATGGCCATCAAGAGCTTGACGCTCCATGGCAAGCCATCGCGGCAAGGGGTGCAGAAGCCGCAGGATTCGCGAGCGAAGAACTGTTCCATGTTGCGCAGCAGGGACACCATGTTGACGCTGTCGTCCACCGCCATGGCCAGGCCGGTACCCATACGGGTGCCCACTTTGGCGATGCCGCCGGCATACATTTGTGCGTCCAGGTGTTCCGGCAACAGGAAGCCGGTACCGGCGCCGCCAGGCTGCCAGCACTTGAGCTTGTAACCGTCGCGCATGCCGCCCGCGTAGTCTTCGAACAACTCGCGACCGGTGACGCCGAACGGCAATTCCCACAGGCCCGGGTTCTTGACCTTGCCGGAGAAGCCCATGAGCTTGGTGCCCATGTCTTCGCTGCCTTCGCGGGCCAACGATTTGTACCAGTCCACGCCGTCGGCAATGATCGCCGGTACGTTGCACAGGGTTTCAACGTTGTTCACGCACGTTGGCTTGCCCCACACGCCCACAGCGGCAGGGAAGGGCGGTTTGGAGCGCGGGTTGGCGCGGCGGCCTTCGAGGGAGTTGATCAGTGCGGTTTCTTCACCGCAGATGTAACGCCCGGCACCGGTGTGGACGAACAGCTCGAAATCGAAGCCGCTGCCCAGGATGTTTTTACCCAGCAGGCCTGCTGCCTTGGCTTCTTCCACGGCACGGTTCAGGTGCTTGGCGGCGGTGGTGTATTCGCCACGCAGGAAGATGTAGCCACGGTAGGTTTTCAGCGCGCGAGCACTGATCAGCATGCCTTCGATCAGCAGATGGGGCAGTTGCTCCATCAGCATGCGGTCTTTCCAGGTGTTCGGCTCCATCTCATCCGCGTTGCACAGCAGGTAGCGGATGTTGATGGATTCATCCTTGGGCATCAGGCCCCACTTTACGCCCGTGGGGAAGCCTGCACCGCCGCGGCCCTTGAGGCCGGAGTCTTTCACGGTCTGGACGATGTCGTCCTGGGCCATGTCGGCGAAGGCCTTGCGCGCAGCGGCGTAACCATTCTTGGCCTGGTACTCGTCGAGCCATACGGCTTCGCCGTCGTCACGCAGACGCCAGGTGAGCGGGTGAGTCTCTGCGACACGCTTGATGCGGTTGGCAGGACCGAAGGAAGTCAGGGTCATACGTAGCCCTCGAGCAATTTGGCAACGCCGGCAGGCTGCACATCACCGAACGTGTCGTCGTCGATCATCAGCGCCGGCGCCTTGTCGCAGTTGCCGAGGCAGCAGACGGGCAGCAGGGTGAAACGACCGTCGGCGGTGGTCTGACCCAGGCCGATACCCAGCTTGCCCTGGATTTCGCTGACCACCGACTCGTGGCCGCCGATGTAGCAGACCATGCTGTCGCAGACGCGAATGATGTGACGGCCCACGGGCTGACGGAAGATCTGGCTGTAGAACGTTGCCACCCCTTCAACGTCGCTGGCCGGGATGCCAAGGATTTCGCCGATGGCGTAGAGCGCGCCGTCAGGCACCCAGCCACGTTCCTTCTGGACGATCTTCAGGGCTTCGATCGACGCCGCGCGCGGGTCTTCGTAGTGATGCAGCTCATGCTCGATGGCCGAGCGCTCGGTTTCGCTCAGGGCGAAACGGTCTGTCTGGATAAGCGGGCTGTTCATGCTTAGCGGTCCACGTCGGCCATAACGAAATCGATACTACCCAGGTACGCGATCAAGTCCGCGACCATGCTGCCTTTGATCACCGAAGGGATCTGCTGCAGGTGCGGGAAGCTTGGAGTACGAATCCGGGTGCGGTAGCTCATGGTGCCGCCATCGCTCGTCAGGTAATAACTGTTGATGCCCTTGGTCGCTTCGATCATCTGGAAGGATTCGTTGGCCGGCATGACCGGGCCCCACGAAACTTGCAGGAAGTGCGTGATTAGGGTCTCGATGTGTTGCAGCGTGCGCTCTTTTGGTGGCGGCGTGGTCAGCGGGTGATCCGCCTTGTACGGGCCTTCCGGCATGTTGCGCATGCACTGCTCGATGATCTTGAGGCTCTGGCGCATTTCTTCGACGCGAACGATGCAACGGTCGTAGGCATCGCCATTGGCCGCCAGCGGGATTTCGAATTCGAAGTTTTCGTAACCGGAGTAAGGGCGAGCCTTGCGCAGGTCGAAATCGCAACCGGTCGAACGCAGGCCGGCACCGGTGACGCCCCATTCCAGGGCTTCTTTGGTGTTGTAGGCGGCGACGCCGATGGTCCGGCCACGCAGGATGCTGTTGTCCAGTGCGGCTTTCTGGTATTCGTCCAGACGCTTTGGCATCCACTCGACGAAATCCTTGACCAGTTTTTCCCAGCCACGCGGCAGGTCGTGAGCGACGCCACCGATGCGGTACCAGGCCGGGTGCAGACGAAAACCGGTGATGGCTTCGATCACCGTGTACGCCTTCTGGCGGTCGGTGAAGGTGAAGAACACCGGGGTCATGGCGCCGACGTCCTGGATGTAAGTCCCCAGGAACAGCAAGTGGCTGGTGATCCGGAAGAACTCGGCCATCATGATGCGGATGACGTCGACCTTCTCGGGCACCTTGATGCCGGCCAGCTTCTCGACCGAGAGCACGTACGGCAGGTTGTTCATCACGCCGCCGAGGTAGTCGATACGGTCGGTGTACGGAATGAAGCTGTGCCAGGACTGACGCTCGGCCATCTTCTCGGCACCACGGTGGTGGTAACCGACGTCCGGCACGCAGTCGACGATCTCTTCGCCGTCCAGCTGCAGGATGATACGGAACGCACCGTGCGCCGAAGGGTGGTTGGGACCCAGGTTGAGGAACATGTAGTCCTCGTTCGGGCCGGAACGCTTCATGCCCCAGTCTTCAGGTTTGAAGCGCGCGGCTTCTTCCTCAAGCTGTTGCTTGGCCAGGGTCAGGCTGAACGGGTCAAACTCGGTGGCACGGGCCGGGAAGTCCTTGCGCAGCGGGTGACCTTCCCAGGTCGGCGGCATCATGATGCGGGTCAGGTGCGGGTGACCGGCAAAGTTGATGCCGTACATGTCCCACACTTCACGCTCGTACCAGTTGGCGTTGGGCCAGAGACCGGTAACGGTCGGCACGCTGAGGTCGCTCTCGGACAAGGCGACCTTGATCATTACGTCACTATTACGTTCGATCGACATCAAGTGATAGAACACAGTGAAGTCGGCGCCGCTTGGCAGCCCTTGACGCTTGGTGCGCAGACGCTCGTCCACGCCGTGCAGGTCATAGAGCATGACGTACGGCTTGGGCAGGTTGCGCAGGAAGGTCAGGACTTCGACGAGTTTGGCGCGGGCAACCCAAAGCACCGGCATGCCGGTGCGGGTTGGCTGGGCGGTGAACGCCTCCGGGCCAAAACGATTGTTCAGTTCGACGACCACATCCTGGTCGTCTGCCTTATAAGGCGGGATGTACAGAGCACTGCCTGTAGTCATGGTTATTTATCGCTTTCGGTCAACGTAAAGAATGAAGCCAGTTTCTCGTTTCTTTGTAAGAACAGATCTGGATCAGACTTCGTCGGGGCTGCGCAGGTTGGTTACCTGAATACGCTGTTCGCGGCGCTGTTCCTTTTGCGAAGGCATCTCGGCGCGGTAAACGCCTTGATCGCCAACGACCCAGGAAAGTGGGCGACGCTCCTGGCCAATCGACTCCTGCAACAGCATCAAGCCTTGCAGAAAAGCTTCAGGGCGGGGCGGGCAGCCAGGCACGTAGACGTCCACGGGCAGGAACTTGTCCACCCCTTGAACGACGGAGTAGATGTCGTACATGCCACCGGAGTTGGCGCACGAACCCATGGAGATGACCCATTTAGGCTCGAGCATTTGCTCGTAGAGACGCTGAATGATCGGCGCCATCTTGATGAAGCAGGTACCGGCGATAACCATGAAATCCGCCTGGCGCGGCGATGCCCGGATAACCTCGGCGCCAAAGCGCGCGATGTCGTGGGGCGCCGTGAAGGCGGTGGTCATTTCCACGTAGCAGCACGAAAGACCGAAGTTATACGGCCACAGGGAGTTCTTGCGCCCCCAGTTGATCGTGCCGTTAAGCACGTCTTCGAGCTTGCCCATGAAAATGTTTTTGTGGACTTGATCTTCTAACGGATCGGAAACGGTTTCCCGTTTGCCAATCGGATACTGCTCGTTAGGAGCATCGGGGTCGATCCTGGTGAGATTGTATTGCATTGCCAAAGCCTCATTGTTTCAGCTTCGCTTGCCGCTTACGACGAGCTTCCGGAGCCCAGTCAAGGGCGCCCACTCGGAATAGGTAGACAAGACCTGCCAACAGAATTGCTATGAAAACGAGAGCTTCGACGAATCCGGTCCAGCCGCTTTCGCGGACGGACACAGACCAGGCAAAGAGAAAAAGGGCTTCGATATCGAAGATCACGAAGAGCATCGCGACCAGATAGAATTTGGCTGAGAGCCGCAAGCGGGCGCCACCTGTAGGTAGCATGCCGGACTCGAACGGTTCGTTTTTGCTGCGGCCCCAGGCTTTTGACCCGAGGAGGCTGGATACGCCGAGCATGAAGGCGCAAAGGCCGCCGACACCCAGAAGGAAAATGGCAAAGCCCCAGTTGTGGGCCATGAGTCCGGTCGCTTCGGGCATGCTGGTAATCCTTAACAGAGAGCAAAGGTCTCTGAGCTTGAAAAGAAACAAAGCAGTGACGATATGTCGCAGCAATCAATCGCGGTGATTTTATGGCTAAACACCGAGCAAGTAAAATTCAGATAGCGAAATTATTTACAAGAATAAGGACATAGCGCGCCTCCAAAGCCCTGTAGCCCATGCCGCTCGGGCATTAGCGGGGGTTTTGTCAAATATGTTTTGTAGGGAATGTAACGAACATAGCTCTCGCTAAATGATAATCAATATTATTTGTCGCGGTTTTCAAACTGTTTAACGGGTGAGTGGCTGGGAAGTTGTCTTATATGCGTGTTACTGCAAGTAGCGAGCGTGGTCGTTTTACCTGATTTTCCGGGCCGTGAAACTGCTCTGGATCAATGTGTTTCGCAAAATTTTGTGGGTTGACGCGTTCCCTGTGGGAGCCGGGCTTGCCCGCGATGGCGGTGTGTCATACGCAGCAGATGTTGACTGACAGGTCGCCATCGCGGGCAAGCCCGGCTCTCACAGGGTTTCTTGGTGGCCGATAAATCGCAGGCAAAAAAACACCCCGAACCAGTCGGGGTGTCAGATGAGCGGCTTTGCGGTCGGCTCGTTGGATGAAGCTGCGAGGGAATCATTCGCCAAGTCTGAGAAAGACCAGTGGTGGCAGGTACCGCCGCGCTATGCCTCGTGCCAATAGGAATAAAATGCGTAAAGAGACTGCCGCGACTTTCCGGGCTCTCTAAATGCAGCTGTGACCCCCATCGATTACCAGATCGGCACCGGTCATCCAGGATGACTCATCAGATGCCAGCAGGATGGCAGCGCCTGCCATATCGGCAGGCAGTCCAGCGCGCTGCATGGGAATCTCCTTTTTTCTGTTCTGCCATACTTCTGGGGAGTCCCGCCACTGGTTGGCGTTACCACTGGTCGCGGTCAGCCCGGGTGAAATCGTGTTGACTCTGATCCCATAGGGTGCCAGTTCTACCGCGCAGCTTCGTGTAAGCATCGACAGCGCTGCTTTGCTTGCCTGATAAGCTGACATTCGGCTGACTGCCTTGAAGGCACTGACCGATGAAATGTTAATGATGCTGCCTCCCTGTTTGCGAGCGATGCAGTCTCTTGCAAAGCGTTGAGCCATAAAGAAGGGAAAACGGAGGTTGACTGCAAGGGTTTGTTCGTATTCGTCTTCGCTCAGCTCCAAAAATGGAGTGCGGGTTATGAATGCAGGATTATTGACGAGTATATCCACGGGGCCAATAGCTGCTTGCGCTTCTTCAAAGAGTGCGTCAGTGCTAGTGCTTGCGGCATCCATAAGGGTGAAGCCGGCTCGCTGACCAAGGTGTTCAGCTAATGCAATTACCGCACGAGCCCCAGCTTCATCGGTGCGGGCGGTAATGAAAACATCGGCGCCTTGGACAATGAAAGTTTCGGCTATAGCTCTTCCAATACCTGCCGATGCGCCTGTTATCAGAGCTCGTTTCCCTCTTAGTCTTCCATTCATGATGAGTTGATACTCCGTGGTGAGAGTTGGCTGGTCGTGTGCGTAAATGTGAATGTGGCGTAACGCTTGAATATAGAGGGGGCGTCGCTTTTTGCTAGCGTGAAGTATAATAATAGTATCTCTATTTGTTGCTTCATGTTGTGGGGCAGAGTTGGGGTTTTATTCCATGTTTGCGGAGCTCGGGCGCGATTATCTGTTGCGTTTTTAAGGTGTGCGGTAATTTTTCAGAAAGTTCCTACGGATCATTCATTTTAAAATGAACGATCTTTCTTAAGTGTTGGCGAAAATTGATTTTATGAGGTTGAAAGTGGGCTGCTGTTAGGTACATTCGGTAGCTAGATAGGTGGCATTGAAGTCGGTGCTGATCTGACTCTTCGTTCTATAGAGAGGTCATGTGTGTCTGAGCAAAAAAATAAGTATATAAATACCACCCGGTCCGTAGAGATTGGTAATCCCTCTTGGGCGCTTGCGCAAAATTCGGGGCTGACCGATTTGAGTATCACGCACGCTCAGCAGGGACGTATGCAGGATCAGAACGGTCATTTGTTCATGAATATGTGTTCTTGTTCATATTTGGGTCTTGAGGTCGATGAACGTCTGGCGCGACGTGCCGCAGATTATGTGTTGAGTTGCGGTACCGTGAATTTGCCCACCTCGCGTATCAGAATAAGGTTGAAAGAACTCGATGAGGTTGAAGACGCCTTATCGGCGCATTTCAATTGTCGAGCATTCACAGCGACTTCCTGCAGCGCAGGCATTGTCGCGTCTCTACCCCTGCTGGCAGCCGGTATGTTTACCGATGGCCAACGCCCGGTTTTGATCTTTGATAAACATGCCCATTTTGCATTGAATCAGGTCAAGGCTATCTGTGGTGATGAAACGCAGGTTGTCACTTGCAATCACAATGATGTCGATTTTATCGAGGACATGTGCAAGCGTCATCCTTTGGTCGCGTATGTTGCTGACGGTGCTTACAGTATGGGGGGAAGTGCGCCTATTGAGCGGCTGTTGGCTTTGCAGGACAAGTATGGGCTGTTTCTCTACTTCGATGACTCTCATTCATTGAGTGCTTATGGCGAGCGGGGTGAGGGTTATATTCGTACTTTTATGCCTGAGCTCAATCCACGGACCCTGCTGGTTTATTCACTGGCCAAGGCATTTGGCGCCAATGGTGGCGGTATATTCATGTCGGAGAAGGCCAACTATCAGAACGTTTTTCGCCGTTTTGGTGGGCCAATGTCCTATTCGCAATATGTAAATCCCGCCGCTATAGGCGCAGCCATGGCTTCCCTGGATATTCACAAGACCAGTGAGCTTGGCGCTTTGCAGCAGAAGCTTAGTGTCAATATTCATCTGTTCGATAGCTTGTTTGCGACTGAGCACGCGGGGTCGGGCCTACCGATTCGGGTTATTCCATTGGACAGTCCCGAGATGGCGATCGGCGTTTCCGAGGGTGTCTTCAAGCGTGGGTACTACACCTCTGCCGTATTCTTCCCCATCGTGGCCAGGAACAAATCCGGTTTGCGCGTGATGATGCGTGCAGACATGTCCCAAGAAGATGTCCGGAGCTTCTGCTCCGCTGTCCAGGCAGAGGTCGAAGAGGCCCGCCTGAACCTGAAACCTGTCCAGCGTTGAGAGGTTACGATGACCAATCCCACACCAAGAAGCTTGCTGTATTGCTCCGCGTTACACCCTGAGCAATACGCCAAGAATGCCCTGACGGATGTAATGGTGATTGATCTGGAGGACGGTGTTCCGCTCTCTGGGAAAGCTGAAGCCCGGTTGTGTGTCGAACAGTTCTATCGTTCCCGTGTTACGCAGCGTACAGCACTGCGTATCAATCCTCTGCGGGATAATCAAGGGTTGCTCGATCTGCTGCTGGTGCAGTCACTTGAACAGCGGCCCGAATTTATCGTCTTGGCAATGACCGAAGCAGCGGCCGAGATAGAGGTGGTGCGCGCCAATTTAAATCGCAATGGAGAAAGTCCGAAAATCCTGGTCACCGTCGAAACTCCGGCCTGTTTGCGGGATATTTACGCCATTGCATCCAGTGCCGACGGATTGATCTTTGGTTCCGCCGACTATGCGGCCAGCTTGGGGGTGCAGATCGGTGGCTGGAGCAACATGCTGCATGCACGTGGGAGCATCGTAGCGGCCGCAAGCGCCGCGGGTATTCCCGCGTTCGACACCGCTTACTTCAATCTCGACGACGAGGCGGGGCTGCTGAAGGAATGCCAGGACACCCGGGAATTGGGATTCAGTGGCAAGACCTCCATTCACCCAAGGCAGATTCCCATCATCAATGATGCATTCACTCCTTCCATCGCTGAATACGAACATGCCTTGGCAGTTGTGCAGGCTGCGCAGAGCAGTGGGGAAAAAATCACCAGGTTGAAGAACCTCATGGTGGGACCACCGTTCGTGAAGCAAGCCAGGAAAGTTATCCAGCGCGCCCAGGAACTGGGTCTTTAAGGGGAAAGATATGGAACCGATGATCCCTGCCCATGAACGGATCGGTGCTAATCGCTACCGTGAGTCTTATGGCCTGCATTACGAAGAGTTTGTGGTGGGTGATGTGTTCGAGCACCGCCCCGGCCGTACTGTGACTGAGCTTGATAACATCTGGCAGTCACTGGTGAACATGAACAACCACCCTGCACATATCGACGTTGCCTATGCACAGCGCACCGAATTCGAGAAGTTGCTGGTCAACAGCTCGGTGACGTTGTCGATTATCAGCGGCATGACGGTAGCGACAATGAGTGCCCGGGCGATCGCAAACTTGGGCTGGGACGAAATTCGTCTGCCAAATCCGGTTTACGTCGGAGACACTTTGTACGCAGAGAGTGAGGTTGTCTCCAAGCGTGAATCCCGATCGCGTCCGGGCCAGGGCATTGTCACCATCAAGGTGATTGGTCGTAAGCAGGATGGCACCCCCGTGATCACTTACCTGCGCACCTTTCTGGTTCCCAAGCAAGGGTATTCCCAGGACTACTCCGTCGGCTAGGCGTCTGTCTTCAGCGGTCTTACAGTCACAGAAAACACAATGGAACGATGCCATTAGCAAGCTGGCGGTGGTTACCGGTGGAAATTCGGGTATTGGCGAGGCGTGCGCCTGGCGCTTTATCAGGGAAGGGTTGAGTTAGCCGTCTGTGGACGCCGGGAAAGGCAGAACCGGGAGCTGTGCGAGCGCATTCGGGACGCCGGGGGACGAGCTCACGGGTATGCCGTCGATCTGCGTGATTCTCGCGCACTCGCTGAGTTTTTTCAGCAGATCGCCATGGATCATCCGCCAGTTGCTTGCCTGGTCGTTCGTCACCGGGATTGCGATGCCAGTGGATGGAGGCACTCAAGCATTAGTGCTGCCGGCTCGATGATGGCCGGTACCTTCGAAAAGCTTTGATAGAAAAAGGAAAAGCCATGCTGCTTCTTAATCGTGAAGACATCGGGCGTTGTGTCGATTTGCCAAAGCTTGTTCGCGCACTCGAAGCAGCTCACCGGGGTTTTGCATTCTCGGCTCCCGTGGTTCCGCAACGCTCGATCATCACTCACGAGCGACAAAAAGCATTCTCTTTGTTCATGCCGGCCTTTTTGCCCGCAAGCCAGACGCTGGGCGTCAAAGTGTCGTCGTTTCATCCCGGCAACGCTATACACGGATTATCGGCGATCAACGGTGTGGTCTTACTGATTGATATCGAAAGCGGGCGGTTGCTGGCGATGCTTGACAGTGCAGCCCTAACGGCGATTCGTACCAGTGCCATGAGTGCGCTGGCAACGGACAAGCTCTGCCTGCGGGTGCGACTCAATCTTGCGGTGATCGGTGCCGGGGCTCAGGCCGCAGCGCACGTCAAGGCGATGGCCGCTATCAGGGATCTGGGGCAGGTCAGGATATTTTCCCGCGGTCTAGCCCGAAGTGTCGCTTTGGCCGAGCGCCTGTCCATAGAGCTTTCGCTGCCGGTCGAGGCCGTGAACCGCATGGAGGAAGCACTGGCTGATGCGGACATTGTGTGCACTACGACGTCCCATGACAGTCCGTTGCCTTTGATAGGGGCGCATCAGCTCAAACCCGATGCCCATATCAATGCCATTGGTGGCAGTACGCTTCAGGCGTGCGAGATCGATCCCCGGTTACTGGGCAACGCTCAGGTTCATGTCGATCATTTGGACGCCGCATGCCGCGAGTCGGGCGAAATTTCTCAGGCGTTGGCGTTGTCGGTAATTGGTGTAAAGGACATCCGCGAAATCGGTGCTTTAGCCGTCGAACAGCCTTCGCCAGTAACGCATAAACAAGGTCTGAGTTATTTCCGCAGCGTCGGACACGCCAGTCAGGACATGGTGGTCGCTGCCTGCCTATATGACGCGGCCAGGACACGGAACATCGGCAAACACTGCGACTACCTCAGTGGCTGAGGACTGCCAGGCGCGAAATTTGAATTGGCAATGCTACTGCCAGGGAAAGAGGAGATGCTCATGAATATTCTGATGATCGATTCGCAGAGAGTGAATTATGTCGACCCTGGGGAGTATGTCCCGGGTTTGGAACATCAGCGATATAGCTTGGAGGTTACATCCCGGCCCTCGGATGAACAATTGGCCCGGGCCGACGGGATCATCGCCTTTCATTCGGTCGTCATCGACGCGCCATTGGTTGCCAGGATGCATCGATGTCGCGCGTTGGTAAAGGCAACCATTGGCCTTGATGATGTGGATGTCGAGGCTTTGAGCGCGAAAGGCATTCTCTGCTCCAACATCGGCTCTGTGGGGGCGGAGGAAGTTGCGGAGCACACCATGGCGTTGATCCTCTTTGCCCAGCGCAAGCTTCTCGACTATGCCAGGAACACCCGGCAGGGCGGCTGGAGCTGGCGAGCCCATACTGGCGAGGTCAAAGCCTGCGCAGATACGGTCCTGGGGTTAATCGGTTATGGCGCAACAGGGCGAGCATTGGCGCGCAGAGCGACGGCCATGGGTTACCGGATCTGTTTTTACGATCCTTGGGTCGAGAGCTGTGTCGAAGGTATTGCGCAGGGCGGCACGCTGGAGTACTTGCTCGATACGGCCGATGTCATATCGCTACATCTGCCTCTTAATCCGGACACTGGGCATTTGATGAACGATGCGCGATTTTCGCGGATGAAGCACGGTGCGACCCTGATCAATACCGCGCGAGGTGGCATCGTCGATACCAATGCTCTGCTTCGGGCCCTGCAGTCCGGGGTAGTGTCCATGGCGCTGCTGGATGTCGTGCAGGAGGAACCGGCACCTCCCCAGGCCCTGATCGAACATGAGCGTGTGTTATTGACGCCGCATGCCGCGTTTTACAGCGAACGCTCTCTGGCCGAATTGAAGGCCAATGCCCTGGAAACGATTCTGGGTCTGCTACAGGGGACAAATATTAAAACCGTGGTCAATCCCGATTGCGTATCGGGGGAGGCAAAGGGATATGCCTGAATTAAAACTGGCGGGACTTGAAACCTCACGATCCGGGTTGCCGGCCTGGTTCGACGTGGCGATTGGCAGCAGCATTCTTCAATACGGTCAGCGCTTGGCGGCGCGACAGCTGCTGGTCAATACACTAGGCAATATCGCTGTACGCAGCCGCTGCGCGTACTGGCAGCGCGAAGTGATCTACACCAAGCACCGCGGCGTCTCCCTGGAAGAGTGCGGTCTTGAACATCTGGCTGTGCTGGATATGCAATCCGATGAGCTTTTGCACGGTCATTTCAGACCCAGCCTGGGGCACCAGATGCACCGGGAAATCATGCGCTGTCGCGCTGATGTCAATGCCACGGTGCATCTTCATCCCAATGAAGTCATTTCCTTCTTCGCTGTCATGCAGTGGCGTGAGATGGAATACGTGTCGAACGACACGGCACTGGTGATGGGTAAGCCACCGTGCATCCTAGGCGAGGGTGTGAATGTCGAACTGGATGTCAGAGCCATTGGCCTCTGTGCCAATGACACCAACTGCATTGTCATGCCCGGTCATGGCATTACCTGTTTTGGCCGCGACCTGTCCGAGGCATTTCATCGTGCCGTGGCGTTCACTGCGGAAATCAGTCGATTGATTACCAGCCAATATTTGTCGGCGGCCACAGGGAAGTCGGTGGTGTATGCCAGCGACGAAGAGGTCAGGCAGATGTATGAGCTCGGCGAACAGGTGATCTACGGAGGGATGCACAAATGAAGTTTCACGAGCACATTTTGCATTCCGGATTATGGAAGGCGCCGGAACGCGATCTCTCGTCAGTGTTGCTGGATCTGAATGAAAATCAGTTTTTACATGAGTTTCTGGCGCGGTTCATTACCGCCGAACTGAAGCCAGGGGATCTGTTTACCTACCCCAATTATCAGCCGCTACTGAGCGCGTTGGCAAAGTACTGCAAGGTTTCGATCGACAGTTTGCTGCTGACCAATGGGGCGGATCAGGCAATCGATCTGGTAATACGTTCAGTGTTTTCGTCAGGGGATCGGGTGGTGGTTCCTTCTCCGGTTTTTTCCTTCTATTACCAGATGCTCGACGTCAATGGCGTTGTGCCGGTGATCGTGGGGTTCGAGAAACAAGCCCAAAGATTCGTGCTGTCGACCGAGGCCGTACTCGAATCATTGCATACCTGTCAGGGACTGATCCTGTGCAACCCCAACAATCCTCTGGGCGTACGAATCGATCCTGAGCAATTGAAAGTACTTGTCGACGCTTGTGTAAGGCAAGACAAGCCGATGATCGTTGACGAATGCTACTTTGAGTACCTGCAACACTCGTGTCTGGATACTTTCAGCGCAGTCAGGCAGTTGTTCGTCATTCGTTCGTTCTCCAAGTTTTTTGGTCTTGCCGGGTTGCGCCTGGGGTATGTGGTCACGCGACCGGAATCAATCCGTGAGCTGATGAAGGTCCGCGGACCCTGGGATGTAAATCATGTGGCGGTGAAGGCTGCGTTGTTCTGCTTGCAGAACCAGGAAGTATTGCAGCACGCTCACGATAAACTCGCGCAGATCAAGAGTGAAATAATTGAAGTCTGCCGGGCTAACGCGATCGTCGTATACGAAAGCGATACAAACTTTTTGCTGTTGCAGGATCAGCCCGATGGTCGTCTGGCCAGCGCTTTCGCTCAGGCCAAAATTCGCATCAGCGACTGTTCGCGGTACCCTCACAGCTTCGGCCTGCTTCACAATATGCTGCGTGTGGCCGTTCCTGCTTCGTCGGATCTCAAAAAATTCCTGAAGGCAATATTACTTGGGAGCGGCAGTGCTGCTGCCAGCGTTGCGTACTTGCGCAGCGTCGAGGTGAGCCTCAAGTGAGGAGATTGCTGAAAAGGATCGGTCTGGCGGCAGGGATGCGCAATATCGTTTTGCTCCGGTTGCTGTTCGTCATGGCAAATGCCTTGGGGCCTTTTGCGGCCTTGTTTTTTCAACGTCATTACCAGCTCGACAGTTCGGCGGTGGCCTTGGTGATCACGCTGATGTCGGCGTTCTATCTGGTGGGCAATCTGTTAGGCGGGGCGCTCGTCGGTCGTTACTCCTTCCGGGCGCTTTTGATCAGTACCTCGTCCTGTTCATCGGTGTTTTTGTTGTTCGCTGCCGTGTCCAGCTCATCGATCGCCTCCATTGCGATGGTGCTGTTGTTCATGCTGTGCGCGGGTCTGATCACGCCGGTATTCAGTGTCCTCACGTCCTTGGCGGCGGATGAAGGCAACCGCATCGCCTCCTTTGGCTATTTACATCTGGCCAGCAATCTTGGGGGCGCGCTGCTGTTCGTGATAGGTGGGTATTTGCTCGGCCTCGACAGTCACTACCTGATGCTTTTTGCGATGGTCGTGAGTGTGTTGTGCTTTTTGGCGAGTGTCGTTCTGGCACTGCCGGAGCGCCCGAGTGCTGTGCCTGAGGCCAGAAGGGCTTCCCTCGGCACGATGGTCGACGTGCCAAGGATCGTGATCGTTGCGGGCGCCATGTTCTTTGCGTTGTCGGTGCTGGATGCACAGCGTGAATATCAGCTGCCTCTATGGCTTGACATGGTGACGGCGGGCAAGGCCGCCAGCTTGTTCGGTGCTGTCGGTATCGTCAATGCCTTGCTGGTGATCTTGTTGACGCAACCATTGATAGCGTTGACGTCGCGTTTCGGGGCGCTTACCAATCTGTCCATGGCTGCGGTTTTTTACGGTATCGGATTTGGCGCCTACGCCTTTTTCGAGCAGATGATACTGATCTTGTCGTTTGTTTTCTTCTGGACGTTGGGTGAGATTCTCGGCATTACCTACATCACTGCGTTGATTTCTCAGAAAACCACATTGCAAACCCAGGCCAGTCTTTTTTCTCTTATTCCGACCGTGCTGGCGGGGGCGAGGATGGTATCCGTAGGGCTGGGCGCCTCGTTGATCGCCGGGGTCGGTTTCCAGCTGAGCTGGAGTCTCTACGGGCTGGTGGGCATCCTGTTTGGAGGCGGCTGTCTTTTGGTTGTGGCCAGGATGGCTGCAGCGCCCCGTGTTCCATCGCCAGACAGGAATTGAAGCATTAGACCGGCAACTTTTAAAGGAGTGTGAGCCGAGCGAATCATTTGTCGTTCAGCTCCAGCAATGTCAAGGAACCTCTATGCGACCGCAGTATGATCCAGCCTGGGTTGAAAGTACGGCGCAGGCCAAATGGCTTCAAGGTAATGTATTCAGGGCGGTCGAAGATGACAGTCGACCCAAGTTTTATGCCTGCTCCATGCTCCCTTATCCCTCGGGTAAGTTGCACATGGGGCACGTACGCAACTATACGATCAACGACATGTTGGCCCGTCATTTGCGCATGAAGGGATTCAATGTGCTAATGCCGATGGGCTGGGACGCTTTCGGTTTGCCGGCAGAGAATGCGGCCATGCAGTCGGGTGTTTCTCCCGCCGAGTGGACACGGCTGAACATTGCGGACATGAAGGCGCAAATGCAGCCGCTGGGACTGGCCTTCGATTGGTCGCGCGAGATTGCCACCTGCGACCCGCAGTATTACAAATGGAGTCAGTGGTTCTTCCTCAAGCTGCTGGAAAAGGGCGTGGCCTACAAAAAAAACCAGATAGTCAACTGGGATCCTGTCGACCAAACGGTGCTGGCCAATGAGCAAGTGATCGACGGTCGAGGCTGGCGCTCGGGGGCGCTGGTCGAGAAGCGGGAAATTCCCGGGTACTACCTGCGTATCACTCAATATGCCGATGAGTTGCTGTCTGCCATCGACTCACTGGATGGTTGGCCGGACATGGTTCGCACCATGCAGCGCAACTGGATAGGCAAGGCAAGCGGTGTTCGTCTTGCATTTACCCACCAGATCCGGGATGCGTCGGATCAACTGATCGATGCAGGCAAACTGTGGGTGTTCACAACCCGCGTGGATACGCTCATGGGGGTGTCCTTCTGTGCCATTTCTCCCGAGCATGTACTTTCCAGGCGTGCTCTGGAGCTCGATCCGAGCCTTGAGTCGCAGGTGCAGGCGTGTCGTCAAGCGACAGGCGCCGGTCAGGCCGTCAGCGCCCAAGTCAAGATCGGCGTTCCCTGCGGTTTGCACGTCGAGCACCCGTTGACCGGTAAGCGTGTCGCCCTTTGGATTACCAGTTACGTGCTCAGCGAATATGGTGAAGGCGCCTTGATGGCCGTGCCTGCCCACGATGAGCGTGACTTCGACTTTGCCAATCAATACGGATTGCCTGTTCGGCAGGTCATTGCTTGCGCCGATCAGGTGTATGACTTTCAAGTCTGGTCAGACAGCCATGCCAGTCGGGACGGTCATCTCATCAACTCCGGCGTCTACGATGGGCTGACAGTCGCACAGGCCACCCAGGCCATCGTCGCGGCGTTGGTTGAACGTGGGATGGGCGAGGAAACCACCACTTGGCGCCTGCGCGATTGGGGGATTTCACGACAACGTTACTGGGGGACGCCTATCCCCATTATTCTTTGTGAACATTGTGGCGACGTCCCGGTGCCTTACTCGGATCTACCCGTAGTGTTACCAACCGAATGCATTCCTGACGGCAGCGCAAACCCGTTGCTGGCGCATGACGGGTTTCGCCATGTGGCTTGCCCTTGCTGTGCGGCTCCGGCGCTACGGGAAACGGACACCCTGGACACCTTCGTCGACTCGAGCTGGTATTTCATGCGCTATTGCGATCCCGACAGTGATACCGCGATGGTCGGACCTGGCAGCCGATACTGGATGTCCATCGATCAATACATCGGCGGTATCGAGCACGCAGTGCTGCATTTGCTGTACGCCAGGTTCTGGACCCGGGCTATGCGGGATGAAGGGTTGGTGGCGTTCAGCGAACCGTTCAAGAACCTGTTCACCCAAGGCATGCTGTTGCGGGAAAGTTATTACCGCAACGCGGATGATGGCAGTCGGCGATGGTTTTATCCGGCGCAGGTGACGGTCGAGTGCGATGAAAAAAATCGACCGGTGAAGGCTACGGCGCTTGAGGACGGTTTGCCTGTCATCATTGGCGGCGTGGAAAAAATGTCGAAGTCGAAGAGCAACGTTGTCGAGCCGAAGGACATCATCGACAGGTTCGGCGCCGACACTGCCCGTTTGTTTACCATTTTCGCGGGACCTCCCGACCAGGACACGATCTGGAGCGACAGTGGGGTCGAGGGGGCTTATCGCTTCCTGCGCAGGCTATGGACGTTTGCCTGTGACAATCAGGCCCGGGACAGCAGGGACGATCGGGTTGAGGACGTTGCCGAATCCAGGCGCGTGCGCTTTGAGATGCATCGCTTGCTACGGCAGATCAACAACGATTACGAGCGGATGCAATACAACACAGTAGTGTCGGGTGCGATGAAGATGCTCAAGGTGCTGGAGGGGGGCAGGTCGGCCGGCCTCCAGGTGGCCCGCGAGGGGATGGCGATCCTGTTGCAAGTCCTGAATCCCGTGACGCCGCATATCACCCAGACACTCTGGTCGGAACTGGGGTTCCCGGGCGACATTTATGACAGTTCATGGCCTGTGCCGGACTATGAAGCCTTGAAACAGAATGAAGTAAGAATGATGGTGCAAGTCAACGGCAAGTTGCGTGGGGAAATCCTGATCCAGGCTGATGCCGATCACGACGTAATACGGATCCAGGCATTGGCTGATCCGGTGTTGCGCAGCTATCTCGAAGGCGCGAGCAGGATGATTGTGGTGCCCAACCGACTGGTTAACTTCGTTATCTGATTCTCGATCGCTTACTCCGCTGCCGCCCCTTGTAGGAGCTGGCTTGTCGGATCGCCGCACCGCAGCGAAGACGGCCTCTAACTTGCAGCGCCATAAAGACGCCTTCGCCGGCAAGCCGGCTCCTACAAGGGTGGGGTGAATTCCGGGCAAAAAAACACCCCGAACCAGTCGGGGCGTCAGATGAGCGGCTTTGCGGTTAGCTTTTTATTCGGTTCGCAAGGGCCGTTTGCTTAAGCGAAGCAGATCAGTGGAACTGTTCTTCTTCGGTCGAACCAGTCAGCGCGGTCACCGAGGACGTGCCACCTTGAATCACGGTGGTCATGTCGTCGAAGTAGCCGGTGCCCACTTCCTGCTGGTGAGCCACGAAGGTGTAACCCTTGGCGGCGTCAGCGAACTCTTGCTCTTGCAGCTTCACGTAGGCAGTCATGTCGTTGCGGGCGTAGTCGTGCGCCAGGTTGAACATGCTGTGCCACATGTTGTGAATGCCGGCCAGGGTGATGAACTGGTGCTTGTAACCCATGGCGGACAGTTCGCGCTGGAACTTGGCGATGGTCGCGTCGTCCAGGTTTTTCTTCCAGTTGAAGGAAGGCGAGCAGTTGTACGACAGCAGTTGGTCCGGGTATTCCTTTTTGATCGCTTCAGCGAAGCGACGAGCCTCGTCCAGATCCGGCTTGGCGGTTTCGCACCAGATCAGGTCGGCGAACGGCGCGTAGGCCAGGCCGCGAGCGATGGCCTGGTCGAGACCGGCGCGCACTTTGTAGAAGCCTTCCTGGGTACGTTCGCCAGTCACGAATGGCTGGTCGTACGGGTCGCAGTCGGAAGTCAGCAAGTCGGCTGCGTTAGCGTCGGTACGGGCCAGGATGATGGTCGGTGTACCGGCAACGTCAGCTGCCAGACGAGCAGCGGTCAGCTTCTGCACAGCTTCCTGGGTAGGAACCAGTACCTTGCCGCCCATGTGGCCGCATTTTTTCACGGAAGCCAGTTGGTCTTCGAAGTGAACGCCGGCGGCGCCTGCTTCGATCATGCTCTTCATCAGCTCGTAGGCGTTCAGAACGCCACCGAAACCGGCTTCGGCGTCAGCCACGATCGGAGCGAAGTAGTCGATGTAACCTTCGTCGCCCGGGTTCTTGCCGGCTTTCCACTGGATCTGGTCAGCGCGACGGAACGAGTTGTTGATGCGCTTGACCACGGTCGGAACCGAATCCACCGGGTACAGCGACTGATCCGGGTACATCGATTCGGCGGAGTTGTTGTCCGCAGCCACTTGCCAGCCCGACAGGTAGATCGCCTGGATACCAGCCTTGACTTGTTGCACAGCCTGGCCGCCGGTCAGGGCGCCCATGCAGTTGACGAAATCTTTCTCAGGACGGAAGGACGGCTTGGCACCCTGGGTTACCAGGTTCCAAAGCTTGTCGGCGCCCATTTTTGCAAAGGTGTGCTCAGGTTGAACCGAGCCACGCAGGCGGACGACGTCAGCAGCGGAGTAATTGCGTGTCACGCCTTTCCAGCGCGGGTTTTCAGCCCAATCTTTTTCGAGGGCTGCAATTTGCTGTTCGCGTGTCAGTGCCATGGGGATAAACCTCGTCGCGTCTTTAATCGAAAGTGGTTCTGGGTGGACAATTCCTGCGTGCCAAATACGCAATTCAAAGGGGCGTAAAAGGCTGCTCGCTGACCAGAAGCTTAGGTGGTCAAGTCGGGTTCGGCGGGGATGGCGACGGGATGAACGATGGGCTCGAGGGGAAGTGAGCAGGTAAGGGCGAACTGGCGAGCGCATTCGGGCGTCGTGGGCCTTGGTGCGAACTTCAGTGTGGAGCCGGGCTACCTATTACGCTTCCGTCCCTCGGGACAACTTCGTTCCAGTCGGCAACCTCGTCAAACACACCTTGTGGGCGGTACAGACACGAATCGGCTCGCGGGGTAGGTGCGAACAGCAACTCGAAAGCCCTTGCCAGGGCCTCTGATTAGCGGGAGCGAGGCCATCATGCCTTTGCTTTTTTGGCTCGTCAAACGTTTTGTAGTGCTTTTTTTCAAGCACTACATCTTTGGTCTAATACGACTAATCAGTCAGTTTTTGGTGCTTTAGTCCAACGTATCGACTTTCACTCGCAGAATCATGTCATCCCGGCCCTGAGTCGAGTAGCTGCGGGTCAGGCCCTGTTTGTCGGCCTGAGTCTGGCGATTTACGCCGGCCAGGGTGATCCACTCGCCCAGTCGACCGCTGACAGTTGTGTCGGTACTTTGCACGTTCACTACATCGGGACGTTCCTGGCTCATTCGGTCACGGTTAGTACTGATTGCCAGATGAACGATGTCGCCAGTGACGCTGGCAGTGACGTAGAAGCCTTGGGTGACATTGCGGTATTCGGTCTGGCTGCGCGGATCGCCGTAACTGTCGGTTTGGGTAGTGGTGAGCGGCACGCTTTGGCCGACCTGGATCAGCGCCGGTGTGCCTTCGCTGGCCTGAACCTGCTGGATACCGCCGTCACGGCTGTCGGTGCTGCGGTTGATGATGCGAGTCTGGCTCGGCTTGGCGCCATTCACCGAGTAACCCTGATCGCCCTGGAAGTTGTTTTCGTTGGTGTCGACGGTGATCAGCAAGCGCTTGGCGGCCACGTCGAGTTGGCTGATCAAGGCCTTAAGTTCGTCGATCTTGCGCTGTTCTGCGTTGACGATCAGCTGATTGCCATAGGCGCTGACCTGGCCGTCCTTGCCGATGAAATTCTGCGCCACCGGCAGCAGATCGTCGCTGGTGCGATAGTTCAGGGGCACGATCTCGGTGGCGGCCATGACCGAAATACTGCAGGTCAGCAGCAGCGTGGTGAGCAGGGTGCGTAGGGACATATCCGTTATCTCCGGCCTTCAAAGTCTTGATATTGCCAGTTTGTCGGCCCGTGGTGGGGCAAGTTGAATCGTAGACAGCAAAACGCCCCGGCATCGGTTGATGGCGGGGCGTTTTGTGGTGTTCCTGATGTGCATTTGTGGCGAGGGGGCTTGCCCCCGTTGGGTCGCGCAGCGGCCCCAAGATTTTTAGGGCTGCTGCGCAGCCCAACGGGGGCAAGCCCCCTCGCCACAGGCCTCAGGCGGAGTGACGCACCATGTCCACATGCGGAATCCCGGCTTCCAGGAATTCCTCACTGACCATGCTGAAACCCAAACGCTCATAGAACGCCGTGGCCTGCACTTGCGCGCTCAGCATCTGCTGCTTCAGTCCGCGTTCCTCGGCTTCACCGATCACCGCTTGCATCAGCGCATCGCCGACTTTCAAGCCGCGCCAGTCCTTCAGTACCGACACCCGGCCAATGTGACCATCTGGCAGCAGGCGGGCAGTGCCGATCGGGAAGTCGCCTTCAAAGGCCAGAAAGTGGACTGCCGTTGCGTCATCAGCATCCCATTCCAGCTCAGGCGGAACGGATTGCTCGGCGATGAACACCGTCTCACGAATGCGCCGGATCTCGGCGTTGTCCTTTTGCCAGTCTGCGACACGTACGTGAATTTTATTCATCAGCAAACCCCAGGCTGCCTTGCTTGACCAGCTCGCACAGCAGGCCGCGACCGTCTTCGTCGTTCAGCCACTCGCCAAGGTTGTCGGTGTGCAGGGCGTCGGCGGCGCAGATCATTTTCAGCAGCTCGCGCAGTTTGCCCGGCAGATAACGGCTCTGGCCGCTGGCGAACAGCAGAAGATCGTCATCGACTTCAGACCAGGCCATGCGCGCGCTCGGGTTGCGGATCAGCACCGCGCCTTGCTCAAGGCTGGCGAGGAAGTCTTCTTCTTCGACTTCTTCCGGGCCGACGACCAGCTCCGGGTAGCGCGGCTCGGTCATGTACTGGCCGAACCAGGTCAGCAGCAGGCGCTCATCGCTCATGTGCTCGGCCAGCAACGCTTTCAGGCGATCAAGGGCGTCGTGCTGAATCTGGTGCGGATCGACCGCCGGCAATGCGTCGGCATCGGTGTAGCGCTCTTCATCGGTCAGGAACTGGCTGAGGAAGTCGGTGAAGTGAGTCAGCACTTCAGAGGCGCTCGGGGCGCGGAAGCCGACCGAGTAGGTCATGCAGTCATCCACTGCAACGCCGCAATGGGCCAGGCGCGGCGGCAGGTAGAGCATGTCACCGGGTTCCAGGACCCACTCATCGGTGGCCTCGAAGTCGGCGAGGATGCGCAGGTCCGCGTGCGGCAGCAGCTTGCTCTCGGAATCGCACATCTGGCCGATTTTCCAGTTGCGCTTGCCGTGACCTTGCAGCAGGAACACGTCGTAGTTATCGAAGTGCGGACCCACGCTGCCACCCGGGGCAGCGAAGCTGATCATCACGTCGTCGACGCGCCAGCTCGGCAGGAAGCGGAAGTTTTCCAGCAGTTCGCTGACTTCCGGCACGAATTGGTCGACCGCTTGAACCAGCAGCGTCCAGTCGCGTTCCGGCAGTTTGCTGAATTCGTCTTCGGCGAACGGGCCGCGGCGCAATTCCCAAGGACGCTCGCCGTTCTCGATCACCAGGCGCGACTCAACTTCTTCTTCCAGCGCCAGGCCGGCCAGTTCATCGGCGTCGATCGGGCTTTCGAAATCAGGGATCGCCTGACGGATCAGCAGGGGTTTTTTCTGCCAGTAGTCACGCAGGAATTCGCGTGCCGTGATGCCGCCCAGAAGTTGAAGAGGAATGTCAGGATTCATGTGTAACCTATTGAAAAAAAGCACTTTTCAGACGGGAATAAAAACGCCCGGCGCTGCCGGGCGTCTCAAACGGGTAAAGCGGTCGATCAGATGCGTTTGGCTTGCGCTACAGCGTTGCCGATGTAGTTGGCCGGGGTGAGCAGTTTCAGCTCGGCCTTGGCGGCGGCTGGCATGTCCAGACCGTCGATGAAGGTCTGCAGCGCTTCAGGGCTGATGCCCTTGCCGCGAGTCAGCTCTTTCAATTTCTCGTACGGGTTTTCGATGTTGTAGCGGCGCATCACAGTCTGGATCGGCTCGGCCAACACTTCCCAGCACGCGTCCAGGTCAGCGGCAATCTTCTGCTGGTTGAGTTCCAGCTTGCTGATGCCTTTGAGGCTGGCCTCGTACGCGATCACGCTGTGGGCGAAACCGACACCGAGGTTGCGCAGCACGGTGGAGTCGGTCAGGTCACGCTGCCAGCGGGAGATCGGCAGCTTGCTCGCCAAGTGCTGGAACAGTGCGTTGGCGATACCCAGGTTGCCTTCGGAGTTTTCGAAGTCGATCGGGTTGACCTTGTGCGGCATGGTCGACGAACCGATTTCGCCAGCGATGGTGCGCTGTTTGAAATAACCCAGGGAGATGTAGCCCCAGATGTCACGGTCGAAGTCGATCAGGATGGTGTTGAAGCGCGCGATCGCGTCGAACAGCTCGGCGATATAGTCGTGCGGTTCGATCTGCGTGGTGTACGGGTTGAAGCCCAGGCCCAGCTCGTCTTCGATGAAGGCGCGGGCGTTGGCTTCCCAGTCGATCTCAGGGTAGGCCGACAGGTGAGCGTTGTAGTTGCCGACAGCGCCGTTGATTTTACCCAGCAGCGGAACGGCGGCGACTTGAGCGATTTGACGCTCCAGACGGTAAACCACGTTCGCCAGCTCTTTGCCCAGGGTGGTCGGCGAGGCCGGTTGACCGTGGGTACGCGACAGCATCGGCACGTCAGCGAAACGGATGGCCAATTCGCGGATGGCTTCGGCGGTTTGGCGCATCAGCGGCAGCATCACGTCATCACGGCCTTCGCGCAGCATCAGGGCGTGGGATAGGTTGTTGATGTCTTCGCTGGTGCAGGCAAAGTGGATGAACTCGCTGACGGCAGCCAGTTCTGGCAGCTTGGCCGCTTGCTCTTTGAGCAGGTACTCAATGGCTTTGACGTCGTGGTTGGTGGTGCGCTCGATCTCTTTGACACGCTCGGCGTGCTCCAGAGAGAAGTTTTCCGCCAGGGTGTTCAACACAGCGTTGGCTTCGGCGGAGAACGCCGGCACTTCGCTGATGGCAGGGTGAGCGGCCAGGCGCTGGAGCCAGCGCACTTCAACCAGAACGCGAGCACGGATCAGACCGTATTCGCTGAAAATTGGGCGCAGGGCCTGGGTTTTGCCGGCGTAGCGGCCGTCAACAGGGGAAACCGCAGTGAGCGAAGAGAGCTGCATGGGGTGTTCTCGGACAGTCGGGCAACGAAATGGGGCGCGTATCATACATGAAAAAATCCGCCGGTCCGTTGCCAACTGACCGGCGTATTACGCGTTACTGACTACAAAGCGGTATTGCGGGCGCGGTTCAGCTGCTGCGCATCAGCGGGTAAAGCTCTTTAAGCAATTTGCGCCGGCTAATCACCAACTGCCAGCGATGACCGCCCAGCTGCCGCCACAGGCGTGCCGAACGGATCCCGGCCAGCAACAGCGCGCGAATCTTCGAGGCATTGCTCGGTTGCTGCAGGTTGCGCATGTCGCCATGCACCTGAATCCGTTGGCGCAGGGTGCTCAGGGTGTCCTGATACAGCGCACCGCAGGCGGCGATTACGTTTTCATGAGCCGGGCCGAAGTGTTCGACCTGGGACTGGATCTGTGGCAAACGCTTGCCGATCACTTCCAGCATGTCTTCGCGCTTGGCCAATTGACGCTCCAGCCCCAGCATTGACAGGGCGTAGCGCAGCGGTTCGCGCTGAAGGGTGCTGGGGTCGCGCTCCAGGGCGCCGATCAATGCGCGGTAGCCTTCACGCAGATTGATGTCGTCACCGCCATAGACTTCCAGCGTGTCCTTGGGGTCGCGAATCAACAGGCTGCCGAGCATGCAGGTCAGGCCGGCTTCGTTGGTCTGGCCACTTTTGGCGATTCTGTCGACCAGTACGGCGGCGAGAAACACGCCGCCCAGGGCCGTCAGTTGCTCCTGAGTCGGGCTCATGAACGCTGACCCTTGCTGGTCCAGGGTTCGGCCACTTCGATCACGCCGCCGCCGAGGCAGATTTCGCCGTCGTAGAACACCACGGATTGGCCTGGGGTGACCGCGCGTTGCGGGTCATCGAAGGTCGCGCGGTAGCCGGTGGCAGTCTTTTCCAGCGTACAAGGCTGGTCGCTCTGGCGATAACGAACTTTGGCGGTCAGCTTGCGCGGCTCGGTCAAATCGATCGGGTTGACCCAATAGATGTCCGAGGCGAGCAAGGCGCGGGAGAACAAATAAGGGTGATCATTACCCTGGCCAACGATCAGCTCGTTGTGTTCCAGGTCCTTGATCAGCACGTACCACGGCTCGTCACCGGCGTCTTTCAAGCCGCCGATGCCCAGGCCCTGACGCTGGCCAATGGTGTGATACATCAAGCCGTGGTGACGGCCGATGACTTCGCCTTCGGTGGTCTTGATCTCGCCTGGCTGGGCCGGCAGGTATTGCTTGAGGAAGTCGCTGAAGCGGCGTTCGCCGATAAAGCAGATCCCTGTGGAATCCTTCTTCTTCGCGGTGGCCAGGTCGTGTTTCTCGGCAATCGCGCGCACTTCGGGTTTTTCCAGTTCGCCGACCGGGAACAGCGTCTTGGCGATCTGTTCGCCGCCGACGGCGTGCAGGAAGTAGCTCTGGTCCTTGTTCGGATCCAGGCCCTTGAGCAATTCGGTGCGACCATCGATGTCGCGGCGGCGCACGTAGTGGCCGGTGGCGATCAGGTCGGCGCCGAGCATCATGGCGTAGTCGAGGAACGCCTTGAACTTGATCTCGCGGTTGCAGAGGATGTCCGGGTTCGGCGTGCGACCGGCCTTGTATTCGGCCAGGAAATGCTCGAACACGTTGTCCCAGTACTCAGCGGCGAAGTTGGCGGTGTGCAGCTTGATGCCAATCTTGTCGCACACGGCCTGAGCGTCCGCCAGGTCATCCATGGCGGTGCAGTATTCCGTTCCATCGTCTTCTTCCCAGTTCTTCATGAACAGGCCTTCCACCTCATAGCCCTGCTCGATCAGCAGGAGAGCGGAAACGGAAGAGTCCACGCCGCCGGACATGCCGACAATGACGCGCTTCTTTTGTGTGTCAGAAGGGGCTGGATCACGCATAGGGATTCAATGAGTGTCTTGAAAAAGGACGCGATTCTAGCAGGCCGAAGCCCGCAAGGCTAAAGAGAAGGGCGGATCAGTTCGAGACCGAAGTGTTTGCCGTCCAGATAATCATCGATACAGCGGATGATCAGCTCACTGCGCCAGTTTGCGCGCTGTTGCAGCAGTTCGTCACGCGTCAGCCATTTTGCGCCGACGATACCGTCGTCCAGCTGATAGTCCGGATGGTGTTTGAGCGGTTTTGCGGTGAAGCAGACCCGTTGGTAGGTCACGCCGTTGCTCGGGGCGGTGTAGAGGTAAATGCCCACCACGCCAGTCGGCTCGACATCCCAGCCGGTTTCTTCGAGGGTTTCGCGTACGGCGGCCTCGATCAGGGTTTCGTCCGGGTCGAGGTGGCCGGCGGGTTGGTTGAGCACCGTTTGTCCGTGCTTGAGTTCTTCGACCATCAGGAAGCGACCATTGTCTTCGACGATGGTGGCGACGGTGATGTGGGGTAGCCAATCCATGAAGCTTCCTCGAATTTTGAATATTGAAACACGGTTCCTGTGGGAGCTGGCTTGTCGGATCGCCGCACCGCTGCGATGGCGGTGGGTCAGTCGAAAGCAATGTTGAATGATAAACCGCCATCGCAGGCAAGCCAGCTCCTACAGGGTCGGGTTCTGACAGATAAATATGTATGAATGCCAGAAACACAAACCCCGGCACATGGCCGGGGGTTGTGATGTTCCCTTACAACCTTAAACCAGCGCAGCGATCGCGGCGTTGAAGGTGTTGCTCGGGCGCATGGCCTTGCTGATCAGCTCGGCATTGGCGTGGTAGTAACCGCCGATGTCCACTGGCTTGCCCTGAACGGCGTTGAGCTCGGCAACGATGGTCGCTTCGTTCTCGGTCAGGGTTTTGGCCAGTTCGCCGAACTGCGCTTGCAGTGCAGTGTCTTCGGTCTGGGCGGCCAGGGCTTGAGCCCAGTACAGCGCCAGGTAGAAGTGGCTGCCGCGGTTGTCGATGTTGCCGACTTTGCGCGATGGCGACTTGTTGTTATCCAGGAACTGGCCAGTGGCCTGATCCAGGGTCTTGGCCAGCACCAGCGCTTTAGGGTTGTTGTAGGTGACACCCAAGTGCTCAAGGGAAGCGGCCAGGGCCAGGAACTCGCCCAGGGAATCCCAGCGCAGGAAGTTCTCTTCCAGCAGTTGCTGAACGTGCTTCGGTGCCGAACCGCCAGCGCCGGTTTCAAACAGACCACCGCCGTTCATCAGCGGAACGATCGACAGCATCTTGGCGCTGGTGCCCAGTTCCATGATCGGGAACAGGTCGGTCAGGTAGTCGCGCAATACGTTGCCGGTCACCGAAATGGTGTCCTTGCCTTCGCGAGTGCGGTCCAGGGTGAACTTCATCGCGTCGACAGGCGACATGATGCGGATGTCCAGGCCGGAAGTATCGTGATCCTTCAGGTACGCCTGAACTTTCTCGATCACTACGCCGTCGTGGGCGCGCATTGGGTCCAGCCAGAAAATGGCCGGCGTTGCGCTTGCACGGGCACGGTTGACGGCCAGTTTGACCCAATCCTGGATCGGTGCGTCTTTGGTCTGGCACATGCGGAAGATGTCGCCGGCTTCAACCGACTGTTCCAGCAGAGTGCGGCCAGCGCCGTCGGAAACCCGAACTACGCCGTTTGCCTTGATCTGGAAAGTCTTGTCGTGGGAGCCGTACTCTTCGGCTTTTTTCGCCATCAGGCCAACGTTCGGCACGCTGCCCATGGTGGTTGGATCAAAAGCGCCGTTAGCCTTGCAGTCTTCGATCACTGCCTGGTAGATGGTGGCGTAGCAGCGATCCGGGATCACAGCCTTGGTGTCGTGCAGCTGGCCGTCAGTACCCCACATTTTGCCGGAGTCACGGATCATCGCCGGCATCGAGGCGTCGACGATGACGTCGCTCGGCACGTGCAGGTTGGTGATGCCTTTGTCGGAGTTGACCATGGCCAACGACGGACGAACGGCGTAGACCGCCTGGATGTCCGCTTCGATCTGCGCTTGTTGCTCAGCCGGCAGGGCTTTGATACGAGCGTACAGGTCGCCGATGCCGTTGTTCAGGTTGAAGCCGATCTGTGCCAGCACGTCAGCGTGCTTGGCCAGTGCGTCTTTATAGAACTCGGCAACGATCTGGCCGAACATGATCGGGTCGGAGACCTTCATCATGGTGGCTTTCAGGTGAACCGACAGCAACACGCCTTTGGCTTTGGCGTCTTCGATCTCGGCTGCGATGAAGCTGCGCAGCGCTTTTTTGCTCAGAACGGCGCAATCGAGGATCTCACCGGCTTGCACGGTGGTTTTTTCTTTCAGGACGGTGGTGGTGCCGTCTTGAGCGATCAGTTCGATTTTTACGGCGTCAGCGGCGTCGATCAGGGCGGCTTTTTCGCTGCCGTAGAAATCGCCGGTGCTCATGTGAGCGACGTGGGACTTGGAGTCTTTGGCCCATGCGCCCATTTTGTGCGGGTGCTTGCGCGCGTAGTTCTTGACCGACAGCGGTGCACGACGATCGGAGTTGCCTTCGCGCAGAACCGGGTTCACGGCGCTGCCCTTGATCTTGTCGTAACGCGACTTGGCGAGCTTGTCGGCATCGCTGGTCACGGTTTCCGGGTAGTCCGGCAGTGCGAAGCCCTGGGCTTGCAGCTCTTTGATCGCGGCCTGCAGTTGCGGAACCGAAGCACTGATGTTCGGCAGCTTGATGATGTTGGCTTCAGGCGTAACGGCCAGGTCGCCCAGTTCGGCGAGGTGGTCGGCTACGGCTTTGTCACCCAATTGCTCGGGGAAGCTGGCCAGAATGCGCCCTGCAAGAGAGATATCGCGGGTTTCAACGGCGATATCAGCCGAGGCGGTGAAAGCCTCTACGATAGGCAACAGTGAATAGGTGGCGAGGGCTGGGGCTTCGTCGGTGAAGGTATAGATGATCTTCGAGCGGGTGGGCATATTCGGATTAACTCTCTCTTCTTTGCTAAAGCGTGCGCAGAAACTCGAGGGGCGCCGGGTAAGCGCGTTCGTTCAAAGTCATCCATGAGCCGAATGTCGAGGTTTCTTCGCGGTGATGTTGGGTGCATCAGTCGAGCGTCAAGCGGGTGGACTGCGGTAGCAATCCGGCTTATTCGGGCCCAACGTCTTGTGATAGAGCGGTCGGCCGTCGTGACTCTGTGGTCAGCGGCGGCATTATACATAGGTAGCTGGCAATCTGCCGATGGTTCATAGGCAACGTTTTTCGTCCATTGGTCTAAAGGTCGCAGGCCGGTGTGGGGCGTAGAGTCATTCGCCGTGCTTGAGTTTGGCGCTTTTCCCTTTGCTTTCAGGCTTGTACGTCGCGAACTGTGCAGCTTTGCGGCAGATGGGCGGAACATAGGGTTTGCGCGCCGATTTAACTGGGGTACGCTCGAACGCAGCCAGATGTTCAATCCAAACAATGGAGTACAGCATGGGATACAAGAAGATTCAGGTTCCAGCCGTCGGCGACAAAATCACCGTCAACGCGGACCATTCTCTCAATGTTCCTAACAACCCGATCATCCCCTTCATTGAAGGCGATGGTATTGGCGTTGATATCAGCCCGGTCATGATCAAGGTTGTCGATGCTGCTGTTAAGAAGGCTTACGGCGGCGAGCGCAAAATTTCCTGGATGGAAGTCTACGCCGGGGAGAAAGCGACTCAGGTTTACGATCAGGACACCTGGCTGCCTCAGGAAACCCTGGACGCGGTCAAAGATTACGTGGTTTCCATCAAGGGCCCTCTGACCACGCCGGTCGGTGGCGGCATTCGTTCGCTGAACGTGGCCCTGCGTCAGCAGCTCGACCTGTATGTCTGCCTGCGTCCGGTGCGCTGGTTCGAAGGCGTACCGAGCCCGGTCAAGAAGCCTGGCGACGTCGACATGACTATCTTCCGTGAAAACTCGGAAGACATTTATGCCGGTATCGAATGGAAAGCCGGTTCGCCGGAAGCGACCAAGGTCATCAAGTTCCTTAAAGAAGAAATGGGCGTCACCAAGATCCGTTTCGACGAAAACTGCGGTATCGGCATCAAGCCGGTTTCCCTGGAAGGCACCAAGCGTCTGGCGCGCAAGGCTCTGCAGTATGTGGTCGACAACGACCGCGACTCGCTGACCATCGTGCACAAAGGCAACATCATGAAGTTCACCGAAGGTGCCTTCAAGGAATGGGCCTACGAAGTGGCCGCTGAAGAATTCGGCGCGACCCTGCTCGACGGCGGTCCGTGGATGCAGTTCAAGAACCCGAAAACCGGCAAGAACGTCATCGTCAAGGACGCCATCGCCGACGCCATGCTCCAGCAGATCCTGCTGCGTCCGGCCGAGTACGATGTGATCGCGACCCTGAACCTCAACGGCGACTACCTCTCCGACGCCCTGGCGGCCGAAGTGGGCGGTATCGGTATCGCGCCGGGTGCCAACCTGTCCGACACCGTGGCCATGTTCGAAGCGACCCACGGGACTGCGCCGAAGTATGCCGGCAAGGACCAGGTCAACCCGGGTTCGTTGATCCTGTCCGCCGAGATGATGCTGCGTCACATGGGCTGGACCGAAGCGGCCGACCTGATCATCAAAGGCACCAACGGCGCGATTTCCGCGAAAACCGTGACCTATGACTTCGAACGTCTGATGGAGGGCGCGAAACTGCTGTCCTCTTCCGCGTTTGGTGATGCGTTGATCTCGCACATGTAAACCAGCTGACAAAAAAACCGCCTTCGGGCGGTTTTTTTATGACTGGATGACGAGCTGCGTCAGCTCGACACTGTCTCTTGCTGGGTGGCAGTGGCGCTCTGTTCGTTCGGGGAGGTGGCCGACGCGATATTTACTGCATGCAGCCCTTTGGGGCCCTGAACAATATCGAACCTAACGATTTGCCCAGCCTTGAGGGTTTTGTATCCGTCCATGTCAATGGCCGAGTAGTGGGCAAAGAAATCGATGTCCTTGCCATCCTCGTCACGACCTTCTCTGGCGTCGGTATTAATGAAACCGAACCCCTTGGCATTGTTGAACCATTTCACCTTACCGACAGCCATACCCATATCCCTCTGCAACAGACTCCATCACTGGAGTATCATCCAGTTAATCCGCAGTCTAATCTTGCAAATAGATTGACTCCGCGGACCTTTTTTACCCACTGTGGGCTCTATTGTTTGTAACACCGATTTTCCGATAGTCAAGGTGACCGGGCAGTCGGAGTTGAAAACGTTCATGAGCGCCCCCACCACTGTATTTGCACAACTGACGAACCTTTCTTTCCATGCATGCAATCAGCCAGATTCGACTAACATTCAATCAGGATCGCCCGGCTCTCCAAAAAGATCACCCGGAGGAACACGACGACGATTCCGCAGGCATTGCTGTTCAGGAGGCTAAGCCTGCTTTACAGGCGCCACCGATGTACAAGGTGGTTTTGTTCAATGATGACTACACACCGATGGATTTCGTCGTCGAAGTGCTCGAGGTGTTTTTTAACCTGAATCGCGAGCTGGCGACCAAGGTCATGCTGGCCGTCCACACAGAAGGACGGGCAGTATGTGGAGTGTTTACCCGCGACATCGCCGAGACCAAGGCCATGCAGGTCAACCAGTACGCCAGGGAAAGCCAGCATCCGCTACTCTGTGAAATCGAGAAGGACGGTTAATCGCCGACCACTTGGGTATGAGGTGAAGCTATGTTAAACCGCGAGCTCGAAGTCACCCTCAATCTTGCCTTCAAGGAGGCTCGCTCGAAGCGTCATGAATTCATGACCGTCGAGCACCTGCTGCTGGCCCTATTGGATAATGAGGCTGCCGCCACCGTTTTGCGTGCCTGCGGCGCAAACCTCGACAAACTCAAGCATGACCTGCAGGAGTTCATCGACTCCACCACGCCATTGATCCCTCTTCATGACGAGGATCGTGAAACCCAGCCAACCCTGGGCTTCCAGCGTGTACTGCAACGTGCTGTCTTTCACGTACAGAGCTCGGGCAAACGCGAAGTGACTGGCGCTAACGTGCTGGTCGCAATCTTCAGTGAGCAAGAGAGTCAGGCAGTGTTTCTGCTGAAACAGCAGAGCGTTGCGCGCATCGATGTCGTCAACTACATCGCCCATGGCATTTCCAAGGTTCCGGGGCATGGCGATCACTCTGAAGGTGAGCAAGATATGCAGGACGACGAGGGCGGTGAGTCTTCTTCTTCAGGCAATCCTCTGGATGCTTATGCCAGCAACCTCAATGAACTCGCGCGCCAGGGTCGTATCGATCCGTTGGTAGGCCGTGAGCTGGAAGTCGAGCGCGTCGCGCAGATCCTCGCGCGTCGTCGCAAAAACAATCCGCTGCTGGTGGGCGAGGCGGGCGTGGGTAAAACCGCGATTGCCGAAGGCCTGGCCAAACGCATTGTCGACAACCAGGTGCCGGATCTACTGGCCAACAGCGTGGTGTATTCCCTCGATCTGGGGGCCTTGCTGGCCGGGACCAAATACCGCGGCGATTTCGAGAAGCGTTTCAAGGCGTTGCTCAATGAGCTGAAAAAACGTCCGCAGGCGATCCTGTTCATCGACGAGATCCACACCATCATTGGTGCGGGCGCTGCGTCCGGTGGCGTCATGGATGCTTCAAACCTGCTCAAGCCATTGCTGTCTTCGGGCGATATTCGCTGCATCGGTTCGACTACGTTCCAGGAATTCCGTGGGATCTTCGAGAAGGACCGTGCTCTGGCTCGGCGCTTCCAGAAGGTCGATGTGTCGGAACCTTCGGTGGAAGACACCATTGGCATCCTGCGTGGCCTGAAAGGGCGTTTCGAAGCGCACCACAACATCGAATACAGCGATGAAGCCCTGCGCGCCGCCGCTGAACTGGCCTCACGTTACATCAATGACCGGCACATGCCGGACAAGGCGATTGACGTCATCGACGAGGCGGGCGCCTATCAGCGTCTGCAACCAATCGAGAAGCGCGTGAAACGCATCGAAGTGCCTCAGGTCGAGGACATTGTCGCGAAAATCGCGCGAATTCCGCCAAAGCACGTCACCAGTTCCGACAAAGAGCTGCTGCGTAACCTTGAGCGTGACCTGAAACTCACGGTATTTGGCCAGGATGCGGCGATCGACTCGCTGTCAACCGCGATCAAACTGTCCCGTGCCGGCCTCAAGTCGCCTGACAAGCCCGTCGGTTCGTTCCTGTTCGCAGGGCCGACCGGTGTTGGTAAAACCGAGGCCGCGCGGCAATTGGCCAAGGCGTTGGGAGTCGAACTGGTTCGCTTCGACATGTCCGAGTACATGGAGCGCCACACCGTATCGCGTCTGATCGGTGCGCCTCCAGGCTACGTCGGGTTCGATCAGGGCGGTCTGCTGACCGAAGCCATCACCAAGCAGCCTCACTGCGTGCTGCTGCTCGATGAAATCGAGAAGGCGCACCCGGAAGTCTTCAACCTGCTGTTGCAGGTCATGGACCACGGTACGCTGACCGATAACAACGGGCGCAAGGCGGACTTCCGTAACGTGATCGTCATCATGACGACCAACGCCGGTGCCGAGACCGCGGCGCGTGCTTCGATCGGTTTCACCTATCAGGACCACTCGTCCGATGCGATGGAAGTGATCAAGAAGAGCTTCACGCCGGAATTCCGTAACCGTCTGGACACCATTATCCAGTTTGGTCGCCTCAGCCATGAGGTCATCAAAAGCGTGGTGGACAAGTTCCTTACCGAACTTCAGGCGCAGCTGGAAGACAAGCGTGTGCTGCTGGAGGTCACCGACGCTGCTCGCAGCTGGCTGGCGGCCGGTGGTTACGACTCGGCAATGGGCGCTCGTCCAATGGCGCGTTTGATCCAGGACAAGATCAAGCGTCCACTGGCCGAAGAGATCCTCTTTGGCGAACTGGCCGAACATGGCGGTGTGGTACACATCGACATCAAGGACGGCGAGCTGACCTTCGAGTTCGAGACCACGGCTGAAATGGCCTGACGTTAAACCGCAACAAAGCAAAAAGGCGCCGATTGGCGCCTTTTTGCTGTCTGGTCGATTTCACGCAATAAACACAAAGGCGGCGGCACATTCAGCATCCAGGCAAGCAGACCCACCGCTATCGCGGGCAAGCCCGCTCCCACAGGATCTGTGCAACGGCTCGAAATGTGGTAGCTAACTCGCGCACAAACAAAAACGCCCGGCATAGCCGGGCGTTTTGTATTGACTTGATTAGCGAGCGCGGTAGGTAATGCGCCCTTTGCTCAAGTCATAGGGCGTCAGCTCGACGCGCACTTTGTCGCCGGTAAGAATACGGATGTAGTTCTTGCGCATCTTGCCGGAAATATGCGCGGTTACGACGTGCCCATTTTCCAACTCCACACGAAACATGGTGTTGGGCAGGGTGTCGACGACAGTGCCTTCCATTTCGAAGCTGTCTTCTTTCGACATGCAGTAAAGCCCTCGGTGTCCAATGAATGGCCCGGTGCAACTGCGCCAGGCAAAAGCGGCGTGCATTGTGCCCGAAAAATGGGGTTTAAGCCAAGGGGTTCTAGCTCAGGATGACCCAGCGCTGATTAATCAGCAGTTCGATAGGGCGATATTGGGTCTTGTAGCTCATTTTTTTGCAGTTTTTGATCCAGTAGCCGAGATAGACCGCTTCCAGCCCCAGGCGCCGGGCTTCGGCGATCTGCCAGAGAATCGCGTAACGCCCCAGGCTGCGACGCTCCTCGCCGGGCTCGTAGAAGGTGTAGACCGCCGACAAGCCGTTGGGCAGCAAGTCGGTGACGGCCACTGCCAGCAGTCGGCCTTCGAGACGAAATTCGTAGAAGCGGGAGAACGGCAGGTCACGCACCAGGAAGGTCGAAAACTGGTCGCGGCTCGGCGGATACATATCGCCATCGGCGTGACGTTGTTCGATGTAGCGCTGATACAGGTCGAAATACTCTTCGCTGAACTTTGGCCTGGCCGGACGCACCTGCAAGTCGGCGTTGCGTTTGAGAATGCGTTTCTGCTGACGGTTGGGGGTAAATTGCGCCACAGGGATGCGCGCCGGTACGCAGGCATTGCAATGCTGGCAATGGGGCCGGTAGAGATGATCGCCACTGCGACGAAAACCCATTTCCGACAGGTCTGCATAGACATGCACATCCATGGGCTGACTAGGGTCGAGGAACAGCGTGGTGGCCTGCTCCTCGGGCAGATAACTGCAAGAGTGGGGCTGAGTGGCATAGAACTTCAAACGCGCCAACTCGGTCATGATCAACCCTCGGGATAAGCTTTTTGATTAGGGGGCGTTCTCAATTCGTTTCCCCGCATTAAGTGTAAGCCACGCGCGCAAAAGTCGCTCAGCAAACCCAAGTGGCACGGCTGGGGTGATCCAGGTGCCGCGCAAGGTAGCCGGCAAATTCGCGGCGGGGAATCGCTCGGGCACCCAAACTGTGCAGATGATCGGTAGGCATCTGGCAGTCGATCAGCACAAAACCTGAGTCTTTCAGGTGTCGCACCAGTGTGGCGAAGCCATATTTGGAGGCGTTGTCGGCGCGGCTGAACATCGACTCGCCGAAAAACAACTGCCCCATCGCCAAGCCGTAGAGCCCGCCGACCAGCACGCCATCGTCCCAGACCTCCACCGAGTGGGCGTAACCACGCCTGTGCAGTTCGACGTAGGCGTCCTGCATCGCTTGGGTGATCCAGGTGCCGTCAGCGTACTCGCGCGGTGCGGCGCAGGCGCGGATGACCGCGGCAAAATCCCGATCGAAGGTCACTTGATAGCGCTGTTGGCGCAGCAGTTTGTTCAAGCTACGGGAGACATGCAGTTCGTCGGGAAACAGAACCGTGCGCGGATCCGGCGACCACCAGAGAATTGGCTGGCCCTCCGAAAACCACGGAAAGCAGCCGTGACGATAGGCTTGAATCAGGCGATCGGCGGACAAATCGCCACCCGCGGCCAGCAGCCCGTTGGGGTCGCGCATGGCTTTTTCCAGCGGCGGGAAGGTCAGGGTGTTGCGTTGTAACCAAGTCAGCATGGCATCCGGGCTTGCAGAAGGGGAGGGCGGTAGCGGGTCGTTGAACCCGCCTTGTAGGAGGTTAACCGTCAAACGGTGGGGATGTCATCGAGATACTTCTCGGCGTCCAGCGCGGCCATGCAGCCGGCCCCGGCGGACGTCACCGCCTGGCGGTAAACATGATCGGCCACATCACCGGCGGCGAACACGCCTTCGATGTCGGTGGCGGTGGCGTCGCCTTCGCTGCCACCCTTGACCAGCAGGTAGCCGTCACGCATTTTCAGCTGGCCCTGGAACAGGTCGGTGTTGGGCTTGTGGCCGATGGCGATGAATACGCCGGCCAGCGGCAATTCATTGGTTTCGCCCGTATGGCTGTGCCGCAGGCGGGCACCGGTCACGCCGCTGGCGTCGCCCAGTACTTCGTCCAGATTCTGGTTCCAGTGCAGGCGGATATTGCCGTTGGCGGCTTTTTCGAAGAGTTTGTCCTGGAGGATCTTCTCCGAGCGCAGTTTGTCGCGACGGTGAATCAGGTGGACTTCCTTGGCGATGTTCGACAGGTACAGCGCTTCTTCAACGGCCGTGTTACCTCCACCGATCACTGCGACCACCTGGTTGCGGTAGAAGAAACCATCGCAAGTGGCGCAGGCCGAAACCCCTTTGCCGGCAAAGGCTTCTTCCGATGGCAGCCCCAGGTATTGGGCCGAAGCGCCGGTGGCGATAATCAGCGCATCGCAGGTGTAGGTGCCGCTGTCGCCGATGAGCTCGAACGGGCGCTGTTGCAACTTGGCCGTATGGATGTGGTCGTAAACGATCTCTGTGTCGAAGCGTTCGGCGTGTTTTTGCATGCGTTCCATCAGTACCGGGCCGGTCAGGCCTTCGACGTCGCCGGGCCAGTTGTCGACTTCGACGGTGGTGGTCAGCTGGCCACCGGCCTGTATGCCGGTGATGACAACGGGTTTGAGGTTGGCGCGAGCGGCATAAACGGCTGCGCTGTAACCGGCAGGGCCGGAACCCAGAATGATCAGGCGGGAATGCTTCGCTTCAGTCATAAAAACACCTCATAAGCCTTTGTCACAAAAGAGAATGCATGCTCAAATTGGACCGCGCGTACTGTGCTGATGACTATGCTGCACCCAAGGGTCTCAAGCATGGCATCGGGTGAACAAACCCGTACAATGCTCGCTTGTAACAGTGTTTGTATCAAAAAAGCGGTGCGTGCCGTATTTCGAAAAACCGGGGCGCAGTGTTAAAAGTAGTCCCAGTTGCGCCTGTTAACTTTTTTACCTGCCTGGATTGGGCAGTTTTTATAGTCATTCAACAGATGGACGCGCCATGGGCGCAGGAAAAGAAGCGTTTTGAAGAAATCCACCGCAGCACCTAAAACAGTCGTCCCGCTCTGGCGCCAGCAATTGCACTACCGGCTCAAGGAAGGTGCATTGATCGCCATCGGCGCCTTGTGCCTGTTCCTGATGATGGCCTTGTTGACCTACGGCAAAGACGATCCGGGCTGGAGCCATAACAGCAAGATCGACGATGTGCAGAACTTCGGCGGGCCTGCCGGCTCTTACAGCGCCGACATCCTGTTCATGGTCCTGGGTTACTTCGCCTACATTTTCCCGTTGCTGCTGGCGATCAAGGCGTATCAGATCTTCCGCCAGCGCCACGAGCCGTGGCAGTGGAGCGGCTGGCTGTTCTCCTGGCGCCTGATCGGCCTGGTGTTTCTGGTGCTGTCGGGTGCAGCGCTGGCCCACATCCATTTCCACGCGGCGACCGGTCTGCCGGCCGGCGCGGGTGGCGCTTTGGGCGAAAGCCTCGGCGATCTGGCCAGGAACGCGCTGAACATCCAGGGCAGCACGTTGTTGTTCATCGCGCTGTTCCTGTTCGGCCTGACAGTGTTCACCGACCTGTCGTGGTTCAAGGTGATGGACGTCACCGGCAAGATCACCCTTGATCTGTTCGAACTGTTTCAGGGTGCGGCCAATCGCTGGTGGGCAGCCCGTATGGAACGCAAGCAACTGGTCGCTCAACTGCGTGAAGTCGACGATCGCGTGCATGACGTGGTCGCGCCGACCGTCACCGACAAACGCGAGCAGGCCAAGGTCAAGGAGCGCCTGATCGAGCGCGAGCAGGCCCTGAGCAAGCACATGTCCGAGCGCGAGAAACAGGTACCGCCGGTGATTGCCCCGGCTCCGCCCAAACCCGCGGCGCCCAGCAAGCGCGTCGAAAAAGAGAAACAGGCGCCGTTGTTCGTCGACAGCGCCGTGGAAGGCACCTTGCCGCCGATCTCGATTCTCGACCCTGCGGAAAAGAAACAACTCAATTATTCGCCTGAATCCCTGGCGGCCGTCGGCCACTTGCTGGAAATCAAGCTCAAGGAATTCGGTGTCGAAGTCTCGGTGGATTCGATTCATCCGGGCCCGGTCATTACCCGTTACGAAATCCAGCCTGCGGCCGGCGTCAAAGTCAGCCGCATCTCCAACCTGGCGAAAGACCTGGCCCGTTCCCTGGCCGTGACCAGTGTGCGTGTCGTGGAAGTGATTCCGGGCAAGACCACGGTCGGTATCGAGATCCCTAACGAAGACCGGCAGATCGTGCGCTTCTCCGAGGTCTTGTCGACCCCCGAGTACGATAACTTCAAGTCCCCGGTCACCTTGGCCCTGGGTCATGATATCGGCGGCAAACCAGTCATCACCGACCTGGCGAAAATGCCTCACTTGCTGGTAGCCGGTACGACCGGTTCCGGTAAGTCGGTGGGTGTGAACGCGATGATCCTGTCGATTCTGTTCAAGTCCGGCCCTGAAGACGCCAAACTGATCATGATCGACCCGAAAATGCTTGAGCTGTCGATCTACGAAGGTATTCCGCACCTGCTGTGCCCGGTGGTCACCGACATGAAGGACGCCGCCAACGCCTTGCGCTGGAGCGTCGCCGAGATGGAGCGGCGCTACAAACTGATGGCGAAGATGGGCGTGCGTAACCTGTCGGGCTTCAACGCCAAGGTCAAGGAAGCCCAGGACGCCGGCGAGCCGTTGAGCGATCCGCTGTACAAGCGCGAAAGCATCCACGACGAGGCGCCGTTGCTGCAAAAACTGCCGACCATCGTTGTGGTCGTCGACGAATTCGCCGACATGATGATGATCGTCGGCAAGAAGGTTGAAGAACTGATCGCCCGTATCGCCCAGAAGGCTCGTGCGGCCGGTATCCACTTGATCCTCGCGACCCAGCGTCCGTCGGTGGACGTGATCACCGGTCTGATCAAGGCGAACATTCCGACCCGTATGGCGTTCCAGGTATCGAGCAAGATCGATTCGCGGACCATCATCGACCAGGGCGGCGCCGAACAACTGCTGGGCCACGGTGATATGTTGTACATGCCGCCGGGCACCAGTCTGCCGATTCGTGTTCACGGCGCATTCGTGTCCGACGACGAGGTTCACCGGGTGGTTGAAGCCTGGAAACTGCGCGGCGCACCGGAATACAACGATGACATCCTCGCCGGTGTCGAAGAGGCCGGTAGTGGCTTTGAAAACGGCGGCGGTGGCGGTGACGATGATGCCGAAACCGATGCGCTCTACGACGAAGCGGTGCAATTCGTACTGGAAAGCCGTCGCGCGTCCATCTCCGCGGTTCAGCGCAAGCTGAAAATCGGCTACAACCGCGCGGCGCGCATGATCGAAGCCATGGAAATGGCCGGGGTCGTGACGTCCATGAACACCAACGGTTCGCGTGAAGTCCTGGCCCCTGGCCCGGTGCGCGACTGATCCGGTTTTGAAAGGGGCGGTGTCTTGAGACGCCGCCCGCACTCCCACGAATGTTTATGAGGACTCCCATGCGTCTTATCCGCATGCTGTTGCTGCCGGTACTGGCTTTGACCACGCTCTCGGCCCACGCCGATGACAAGGACGTGGCGCGTCTGACTCAACTGCTGGAAAAATCCCAGACCCTGACCGCGCGTTTCTCCCAGCTGACCCTCGATGGCAGCGGCACCCAGTTGCAGGAAACCGCCGGTCAAATGTCCTTGCAGCGCCCGGGCCTGTTCTACTGGCACACCGATGCGCCGCAAGAGCAGCTGATGGTGTCCGACGGCAAGAAGGTTTCTTTGTGGGATCCGGACCTGGAGCAGGTCACCATCAAGACCCTCGACCAGCGTCTGACCCAGACTCCGGCACTGCTGTTGTCCGGTGACGTGTCCAAGATCAGCCAGAGCTTCGACATCAGCGCCAAGGAAGCCGGTGGTGTGATCGACTTCACCTTGAAGCCGAAAACCAAAGACACCCTGTTCGACAGCCTGCGTCTGTCGTTCCGCAACGGTCTGGTCAATGACATGCAGCTGATTGATAGCGTCGGTCAGCGCACCAATATCCTGTTTACTGGCGTGAAAGCCAACGAGCCGATTCCTGCGTCCAAGTTCAAGTTCGACATCCCCAAGGGTGCCGACGTGATCCAGGAATAAAACGCAGGACCTGTGGGAGTGGGCTTGTGTGGCGAGGGAGCTTGCTCCCGCTGGGGCGCGAAGCGCCCCCAAAAATGGGACTGCTGCGCAGTCCAGCGGGAGCAAGCTCCCTCGCCACAGGATTTCGCCAGACTTGAGAACTGCGTAATAAAGCGAGGTTTCAACCGCACGTGATGGACCTGTTTCGCAGTGCCCCGATCGCTCAGCCTTTGGCCGCACGCCTGCGCGCGACCAATCTGGACGAGTACGTCGGTCAGGAACACCTGCTCGCTCGCGGCAAGCCTTTGCGCGAAGCGCTGGAGCAGGGTGCCCTGCATTCGATGATTTTCTGGGGGCCGCCGGGGGTGGGTAAAACCACGTTGGCGCGGCTGCTCGCGGAAGTCTCCGATGCGCATTTTGAAACGGTTTCGGCGGTACTGGCCGGCGTGAAGGAAATCCGCCAGGCGGTGGAAGTCGCCAAGCAACAGGCCGGGCAGTACGGTAAACGCACCATCCTGTTCGTCGATGAAGTGCATCGCTTCAACAAGTCCCAGCAGGATGCGTTCCTTCCGTACGTTGAAGACGGCACGCTGATTTTCATCGGCGCCACCACCGAAAACCCCTCGTTCGAACTCAATAACGCGCTCCTGTCCCGGGCTCGCGTCTATGTGCTCAAAAGCCTCGACGAAGCGGCCCTGCGCAAGCTGGTGCATCGCGCATTGAGCGAAGAGCGTGGGTTGGGCAAGCGGCAACTGACCCTCAGCGATGAAGGTTTCCAGATGCTGTTGTCCGCGGCCGATGGCGATGGCCGGCGCCTGCTCAACCTGCTGGAAAACGCCTCGGACCTGGCCGAAGACAACAGCGAAATCGGCGTCGATCTGCTGCAAAGCCTGCTCGGTGATACCCGTCGACGCTTCGACAAGGGCGGCGAAGCCTTCTACGACCAGATCTCCGCGCTGCATAAATCGGTGCGCGGTTCCAATCCCGATGGCGCGCTGTATTGGTTTGCGCGGATGATCGACGGCGGTTGCGACCCGCTGTACCTGGCTCGGCGCGTGGTGCGCATGGCCAGCGAAGACATTGGTAACGCCGACCCTCGCGCCCTGAGCCTGTGCTTGGCGGCGTGGGAAGTGCAGGAGCGCCTCGGCAGCCCCGAAGGTGAGTTGGCGGTGGCCCAGGCCATTACCTATCTGGCCTGCGCGCCGAAAAGCAATGCGGTGTACATGGGCTTCAAAGCCGCGATGCGCAGCGCCACCGAACACGGTTCGCTCGAAGTGCCGCTGCACTTGCGCAACGCGCCGACCAAGTTGATGAAGCAATTGGGTTATGGCGACGAATACCGCTATGCCCACGATGAACCGGATGCCTACGCCGCTGGCGAAGACTACTTCCCGGACGAGCTCGAACCGCAACGCTTTTATCAACCAGTGCCCCGTGGCCTGGAGCTGAAAATCGGCGAAAAGCTTAACCACCTCGCGCAGCTTGATCGTCTAAGCCCCCGACAGAGGAGAAAATAGTGATTCCATTGATCGTTGCCGTTTCTGTCGGCGGTGTCGCCGGTACGCTATTGCGCTTCGCCACCGGTAACTGGATCAACGCGAATTGGCCGCGGCACTTCTATACCGCGACGCTGGCCGTTAATATCGTGGGCTGTTTATTGATCGGCGTTCTATACGGCCTGTTTTTGATTCGCCCGGAGGTATCGTTTGCGGTACGCGCCGGGTTGATGGTCGGCTTCCTCGGGGGGCTGACGACTTTTTCATCCTTTTCACTGGATACGGTGCGCCTGCTGGAAACCGGGCAAGTGCCGCTGGCCCTGGGCTATGCGGCCATCAGCGTATTCGGCGGGCTGCTCGCTACCTGGGCTGGCCTGTCCTTGACCAAACTTTGATAACGAGAAACCGACATGCTCGATTCCAAACTGTTACGTAGCAACCTTCAGGACGTAGCGGACCGCCTGGCATCCCGTGGCTACACGCTGGATGTTGCGCGCATCGAAGCGCTGGAAGAACAGCGCAAGACCGTCCAGACCCGTACCGAGGCACTGCAGGCTGAACGTAACGCGCGCTCCAAGTCCATCGGTCAGGCCAAGCAGCGCGGCGAAGACATCGCGCCGTTGATGGCGGACGTCGAGCGCATGGCGGGTGAATTGAGCGCCGGTAAAGTCGAGCTGGACGCGATTCAGACCGAGCTGGATTCGATCCTGCTGGGCATCCCGAACCTGCCGCACGAATCAGTGCCGGTCGGCGATGACGAAGAGGGCAACGTTGAAGTGCGCCGCTGGGGCACGCCTAAAGCTTTCGATTTCCCGGTTCAGGACCACGTGGCCCTGGGCGAGAAGTTCGGCTGGCTGGACTTCGAAACCGCCGCCAAGCTGTCCGGTGCCCGTTTCGCCCTGTTGCGCGGCCCGATTGCCCGTCTGCACCGTGCGCTGGCGCAGTTCATGATCAACCTGCACATCAACGAACACGGTTACGAAGAGGCTTACACCCCGTACCTGGTGCAGGCGCCTGCATTGCAGGGTACCGGCCAGCTGCCGAAGTTCGAAGAAGACCTGTTCAAGATCAGCCGCGAAGGCGAAGCCGATCTGTACCTGATCCCGACCGCTGAAGTGTCGCTGACCAACATCGTCGCTGGCGAGATCGTCGATTCGAAACTGCTGCCAATCAAGTTCGTGGCCCACACGCCGTGCTTCCGCAGCGAGGCCGGTGCATCGGGTCGCGACACTCGCGGCATGATCCGTCAGCACCAGTTCGACAAGGTCGAGATGGTCCAGATCGTTGAGCCATCGACCTCGATGGAAGCGCTGGAAGGCCTGACTGCCAACGCCGAAAAAGTCCTGCAACTGCTGGAACTGCCGTATCGCACCCTGGCGCTGTGCACGGGCGACATGGGCTTCAGCGCGGTCAAGACTTACGACCTGGAAGTGTGGATTCCGAGCCAGGACAAGTATCGCGAGATTTCGTCGTGCTCCAACTGTGGCGATTTCCAGGCCCGCCGCATGCAAGCGCGTTTCCGCAATCCGGAAACCGGCAAGCCTGAGCTGGTTCACACCCTGAACGGTTCCGGCCTGGCGGTCGGTCGTACCCTGGTGGCGGTACTCGAGAACTACCAGCAGGCCGACGGTTCGATCCGTGTGCCTGAGGTGCTCAAACCGTACATGGGTGGCCTTGAGGTCATCGGTTAAATGGACTATCTGCCGCTGTTTCATAACCTTCGCGGCAGTCGTGTATTGGTCGTCGGCGGAGGGGAGATTGCCTTGCGCAAATCCCGCCTGCTGGCCGAAGCCGGTGCGCTGCTGCGGGTGGTCGCGCCTGAAATCGAACCGCAACTGCGCGAGCTAGTGGTCGGCAGCGGTGGCGAGTGCCTGTTGCGTGGCTACGCCGAAACGGATCTGGACGGTTGCGGGCTGATCATTGCCGCCACCGACGACGAGCCGCTGAACGCGCAAGTCTCCGCCGATGCTCATCGGCGTTGCGTGCCGGTCAACGTGGTGGACGCGCCGGCCCTGTGCAGCGTGATCTTCCCGGCAATCGTCGACCGTTCCCCATTGATCATTGCGGTGTCCAGCGGCGGCGATGCGCCGGTGCTGGCGCGGTTGATTCGCGCCAAGCTGGAAACCTGGATTCCTTCCACCTACGGTCAACTGGCCGGTCTGGCGGCGCGTTTCCGCACTCAGGTCAAAGGCCTGTTTCCGGATGTGCAGCAGCGCCGGGCGTTCTGGGAGGATGTATTCCAGGGGCCGATTGCCGACCGGCAACTGGCCGGGCAGGGCGCCGAAGCCGAGCGCTTGATGCTGGCGAAAATCAATGGCGAAGCCCCTGTCGCTACCGGCGAAGTTTATCTGGTGGGCGCCGGGCCGGGTGACCCCGACCTGTTGACCTTCCGCGCCTTGCGTCTGATGCAGCAAGCCGACGTGGTGCTGTATGACCGTCTGGTGGCGCCGGCGATTCTGGATTTGTGCCGTCGCGATGCCGAGCGGGTCTACGTCGGCAAGCGCCGCGCCGATCACGCCGTGCCTCAGGAACAGATCAACCAGCATCTGGTGGATCTGGCCAAGGCCGGCAAGCGCGTGGTGCGGTTGAAGGGCGGCGATCCGTTTATTTTCGGGCGCGGTGGTGAAGAGATCGAAGAGCTGGCGGCCCATGGCATTCCGTTCCAGGTCGTACCGGGCATCACCGCCGCCAGCGGTTGCGCGGCGTATGCGGGGATTCCGCTGACTCACCGCGATTACGCGCAGTCGGTGCGGTTCGTCACTGGGCACCTCAAGGACGGTTCCACCGATTTGCCGTGGGCCGACTTGGTCGCGCCGGCGCAAACCCTGGTGTTTTACATGGGGTTGGTCGGCCTGCCGATCATCTGCGAGCAGTTGATCAAACACGGTCGCGCGGCCGATACCCCGGCGGCGTTGATCCAGCAGGGCACCACGGTCAATCAGCGGGTATTTACCGGTACTTTGGCTGACCTTCCACGGCTGGTGGCGGAGCATGAAGTACATGCGCCGACGCTGGTGATCGTTGGGGAAGTGGTGCAATTGCGCGAGAAACTGGCATGGTTTGAAGGGGCTCAGGCGCAGGTCTAGAGACCGAGTCGCCCTCATCGCGGGCAAGCCCGCTCCCACAGGTTTTTGGTGAAGCTGCAATCTTTGGCATCACACAAATCCCTGTGGGAGCGGGCTTGCCCGCGATGAGGCCCTCAAAGCCTGTACGAATTCAGATCCTGCGCCAAACCCCTTTCCCATTTAACCGCGCCCGATCATGCGCCACAGTGAAGTCCTGCGCCGGCCCTTTAGGTACGATCCCGGTCGGATTGATGGTCTTGTGGCTACCGTAGTAGTGATTCTTGATGTGCTCAAAACTCACCGTCTCGGCTATCCCCGGCCACTGATAAATCTCCCGTAGCCAGTTCGACAGATTCGGATAATCGGCAATTCGCCGCAGGTTGCACTTGAAGTGCCCGAAGTACACCGCATCGAAACGAATCATCGTAGTGAACAGCCGAATATCCGCTTCCGTCAGGTATTCACCCGTCAGGTACCGGTTCGCGCCCAGCAATTGCTCCAGCCGATCCAGCTCGCTAAACAGTTCGTCGAACGCTTCTTCATAAGCCTGCTGCGATGTAGCAAACCCGGCGCGATAGACGCCGTTATTCACCGCTGGATAAATCCGCTCGTTCAGCGCATCGATCTCGGCCTGCAATGGCGCCGGGTAGAAATCCAGGTCATTGCCGGTCAACTCATCAAAAGCGCTGTTGAACATGCGGATGATCTCCGCCGATTCATTATTGACGATGCGATTTGTCTGTTTGTCCCAGAGCACCGGCACAGTGACGCGGCCGGTGTAGTCGGCGGTATCGGCGGTGTAGCGCTGGTGCATGAAATTGAAGTGATCGAGCTTGTCGCCGGTCGAGCCCAGGTTTTTATCGAAGGTCCAGCCGTTTTCCAGCATCAGCCAACTGACCACCGACACATCGATAAGATTTTCCAGGCCTTTGAGCTTACGCAGGATCAACGTGCGATGAGCCCACGGGCAGGCGAGGGATACGTAGAGGTGATAGCGACCGGCCTCAGCGGCAAAACCACCGACACCGGTCGAGCCTGGCTTGCCGTCGGCGGTCAACCAGTTGCGACGCTGTGCCTGTTCACGCTGGAACGTACCGTCCTTGCTTTCGTACCACTGATCTTGCCAGCGGCCTTCGACTAACAAACCCATGTTCAAAACTCCTCAACCGATAAGCGTTGGAGAGGAGTCTATGCGCATAGGTTCGAACAAAAAGCGCAAAGGTTGGGCGTTTATGATCGGTTAAATCGATCGGTCCCTTGCATCCCAATACTGCTGGGCGGTTTCGAACGCTTGCTCGCGGGTCTGGCCGAGGCCGCGCAACGCCAGGGCCATGGTCGAGATCAACGCCATCTGTGGATAGCTGTCGACTACATCGCCACGCCATACGGCTTTCAAATGCTCGGGATCAAGGCTCGCCGGTTTGACGTGGCGCTGGGTCGACAGCTGTGGCCATTCTTCATCCCAGCTTTCGCCGCCGGTGGTGCCATACAGGTGACTGTCGGCGTCCGGATTGATTTCAATCTCGCCGCCATCGCCCTTGATCACGATTGCGGTATCGCCCAGCAAGCCGCTGGCCTCGCGATGCACGGCCTGATAGCCGGGGTGGAAAATGCTTTGCAGGCCGCAGCGAGCGCCCAGCGGGTTGAGAATCCGTGCAAGGGAATGGATCGGCGAGCGCAGGCCCAAGGTGTTGCGCAGGTCGATCATTCGCTGAAGTGGCGGGGCCCAGTCCACCAATGGCATGAACGCCAGACCGCCCTGATCGAGCGCAGCGCCGGCCTGCTGCCAGTTGCGGCACAGTGGAATGTTCAGCGTCTCGAGCAGTTGTTCGCTGTACAGCCGACCGGCCGTGTGCGCGCCGCCGCCATGCATGAAGATGCGCACGCCGTTCTGCGCCAGGCACTTGGCCGCCAGCAGATACCATGGCAGGTGACGCTTCTTGCCGGCATACGTCGGCCAGTCCAGATCAACCGCCAGCGCCGGTGGATTCAGGCGTTCACGCAAGGCTTCGGTGAACCCGGCCATTTCCTCGGCGCTTTCTTCCTTATGCCGCAACAGCATCAGGAAGGCGCCGAGCTGGGTGTCCTCGACCTTGTCGTCGAACACCATGCCCATGGCCTCGCGGGCTTCTTCGCGAGTCAGGTCGCGGGCGCCGCGTTTGCCTTTGCCAAGGATCCGCACGAACTGGGCGAACGGGTGCTCGGCGGGCGTTTCGAGGGTCAGTGCTGGATAGTCGGTCATAAGCAATTCGTCGGTTTGGGCAGGCCCGCCAGTTTCGCGGCGAGTTTGGCAGGGGTGCCTTTGAACAGTCGGTTCAGGTGCAGGCTGTTGCCCTTGTCGGGGCCGAGTTTCAATGCGGTGTATTTGATCAGCGGACGGGTGGCCGGGGACAACTGGAATTCGTCGTAGAAACGGCGCAGCAGTTCGAGGATCTCCCAGTGTTCCGGGCTCAACTCGATGTCTTCGGCAGCGGCGAGGGCGGCGGCCACCTCGGCAGACCAGTCGCTCAGTTCGACCAGGAAACCGTCCTTGTCCAGTTCAATGGCGCGGGCGCCGACCGTCAGGGATTTCATAGCCAGCTGTTGACCTTGTCGTAGTGAATCGACAGCTCGACGAAGGCCGGGTAATCGATGGCCTTGGCCCAATCCGGGACTTGCAGAGCCCGTGCTTGAGCATCTTCGGCCAGCACGAACAGTTTCAGGCTGCGAGCATGCAGCGTGCGCAATGGTGCGGTGCCTGGCTGCAAGGCATAAGCCGCATCGCCACTCAGCAGCAGCGCATCGTTGGCGCCGATCACGCGCAGGCAACTGCTCAGGCGGTCGTCGCCGAAAGGGGAATGAGACAACACATGCAAAGTCGACATCAGAGGGTGATCACTTGGTCGTAACGGTCAATAAGGGCGGTGATTTCCTGGGCGGCCAACACCTGGGCTTCTTCAAGCGACAGACCTTTTGGGTCCAGACCACGGGCCGCGGCGCTTTCACCGCACACGAACAGGTCTTCGACACCAAACATCGGCAAGGCTTGCAGGTTGGCGCTCAGGTCTTTCTGTTGCAACGCCTTGGCGTCCTGTTTCGCGGCGAGCTGGAACACGCCGTCATCGAGGAACAGCAGGCCGATCGGCAGATCGAAGGCGCCACCGGCCAGCACGATGTCCAGCGCTTCCCGCGCATTCGGCCCGGACCACGGCGCCTGACGGCTGATAATCAGCAAGGATTTAGCCATCTCACGCGCCTCCGAAACAGATCAAACGGTCAGCGTCCTGCACCGCGTCATGCAACTGGCCGAGGCCGGACAATTCCCATGGCGCGCCCACCGCTACCGCTTCACGCTGATAACGCTGGGCTTCTTCCTCGTTCAACACCCCGCGGCGCAGGGCGGCGGCGATGCAGACCACGCCATCGAGTTGATGCTCGCTGACAAAGTTGCGCCATTGCTTGGGCAAATCCTGCTCGTCCTGAGGCGTGACCACGCTGCCGGATGCGTTGTAGACGCCATCCTGATAGAAAAACAGCCGGACAATCTCATGCCCGCCGGCCAGCGCGGCCTGGGCGAACAACAAGGCACGGCGCGAGGAGGGCGCATGGGCGGCGGAAAACAGCGCAATGGCAAACTTCATGACGGACTCGATCAGCAAAACTGCGGCCATGATAAAGCTTTATCGGCGGGGCGGCGAAGGGCGTTTACTCGTAGACCGAGTCGCCGCCATCGCGGGCAAGCCCGCTTCCACAGGTTATGTAGCGAAGCTGCAACCTTTGGCATCACACAAGTCCTTGTGGGAGCGGGCTTGCCCGCGATGAGGTCCGAACAGTCAATACAAGATTCAGCGCGGCATATACCCCAACTGCCAACGCCGCGGAATCTTCAACGACAGCAACCCCAGCACCCCGGCCAGCAGCCCGCTGACAAACAGGGCCTTGAGCCCAAGATGTTGTTCCAACAGCGCTCCAAGCACCGCGCCAGCAAACATCCCTGCCCACGGAATCAATTGCACCCGCCAGCCATTGCGCCGCTCGCCAAGCATCCACCGCCCCAGCCCACGACCAAACCGAGACAACGCGCCGGTGACGTAGGTCAGCCCGACCGGCAGGCCGTTCACTTCTTCCACGGCAGCATTGAGCATGCCCATGGCGATGATCGCCGCCAGCAGCGCCGGCAATTGCGTCTCGTAGGGCCAGGCTGCAGCGCCGCAGAGCAGGGTGGCGATGCACAGCAGCAACGGCAACGCTCGTCGGCCACCGAAACGGCTGACGACAATGCCCAAGGCGTTGCCGGCGACAAATGTGGCCACGAGGATTACCAGGCGCAGGGTCAGCCCGAGGTCGCCATCGCTGATCGCCACGGCCAGACGGGTGGTGTTGCCGCTCATGAAGGACACGAAGTCACCGCTGGCCATGAAGCCGATGGCATCGGTCATGCCGGCGAGCACCGACAAACCGGCGACCATCGACAGGCCGATGCGTCCGCGCCATTTATGGGTATGCAAATGGCCCGGTGTGGCCCGGGTACTTAAGGGCGAAGGCAGCATCGACGAAAGCTTCCTTGAGCAGCGATGATTATTTGGTTAACCCATATAACTCGCAATACTCCAGCCAGTCCATGCCGGCCATCTCCGCGACCTCCTTATGCACCTCCAGGCGTTGGGCCTGGTAATCCTCAGGTGTGGCGGCAGTCAGTTGCAGCGTCAGCTCCCAGGCAAACAAACCCAGGCGCTCAGCCTCGGCTTCGAACGCTTCATGCAAGCGCTCGTCGCGGTACTGCGCGACTGTCACGCCCTTGGCTTGGGCCAACAGTGGATTCAGGTTATCCAGTTCGATGCGCAGTTCAGGACGCTCATCGAGAAATCTTTTCAGCGCCTGCTCGTGTTGCTGTTCGGTTGCCGCCATGGTCACTCCTTAGAAGACTGCTTTTTGCTCGCCTTGGCGGCCGCGGCCAGACACTCCAGAGCAAATTGCTCGGGGTAGGTCATCTGGATGGGCGTGGTTTCGCCTTTGACGGTTCTTTCGCCATCAAGAATGTAGCGAATCCGCTTGTCGGTGACGCCAATTCGCTTGGCGATCCAGGAAGGCGTCTGACCGATCTGGCTGATCAGCTTGTCGGCGTATTCAGCGGTCGGTTTGTAATATTCGGCGTTGGGTGTCATGACCTTTCCAGAAAAATGCGCCCGGAAAAAATGGGCGATGCGGCGTTAATGGCGCGACAGGGTGCGCGAATCGTCGCGCGGTGTCGCGGTATAAATGAAGTAAAGCAGAACGATACGCCGCGCCGCGGTGATACAGTCCGCTTTTTCTTGATGAGCGAACGCAATGCGAATTCTGATGGTGGCGCTGGCCGCAACCTTGCTGGCGGGCTGCGCCGGATCGGCGATGAATGACGCCCGCACCAAAACCCCGTACAAAACCCTGACCTCGGACAAACCGGAAAAAGTCGTCGCCCAGTGCGTGCAATTTGCCTGGCAGGACGAAGCGGTATTCGGCGTCGATGCGGGCGCGTATTTGCAGCCCGGCAAGAAGGGTGGCTCGACGGTCTACACCCGTTCGGCCGAGTCCTTCGTGGACGTGACCACCGATGCCTCGGGCACAGCATTGAGCTACTACGCGCAGCACGATGATTTTGTCGCCAAGCGCCGTTTGGCGGCGTTGGCTACCTGTTTGTAAGCAGGCACCTCGTGCACCGGGTTGTTGGGCAGATGCAGTTTCTGTGGGAGCGAGCTTGCTCGCGATGGCGGTTTGTCATTCGACATTGATATCGACTGACCCACCGCTATCGCGAGCAAGCTCGCTCCCACAGGGTTTTGCGTTTTAATCAGCCCAAACGCTTCTGGAAAAAGAAGCGCTTGTGGCCCGGCGGGTAATCGGCAATGTGCCCCAACTCGCTGTAGCCGTGCTTCTTGTAAAACTCCGGCGCCTGGAAGTCGAAGGTGTCCAGCCAGATCCCCACGCATTCCTTTTCCCGCGCCAGGTCTTCGGCCATCTGCATCAGTTTCGAGCCCATCCCTTGTCCCCGGGCCAGCTCCGGGACTGACAACAACTCAATGAAAAACCACTGGTAAAACACTCGGCCATAAAGCCCGCCGAGAATCTCGTCGCTGTCATTGCGTACCAGCAAAGCAATCTGCTCCGACACCGTGGCCCCGGCCTTTGCGGCGTTGTAGGCGCGCAGCGGTGTAAGGATCGCTTCGCGCTCCTCCTGAGTGGCATTTTTCGACAATTCGATTCGCAGAGTCATAGGCAACACATCCTTATGGCAGTGAACACGGAGCCTATCCCGGTTGCGGCGATTGTTCTATCCCCCCAAAGCCCAAGGAACCCCCGGGGCTCCGGGAATGTCTAGCGTGAACAGCATCGTTGTTGAAAGCAGTCATTGAGGGCAACCCGTGAACATTTTTGAAGCCTTGCGCGAAAGCCACGACCGTCAGCGCCGCTATGCCGATGCACTGATTCAAACCAGTGGCGACACCCCGGAACGGGTCGAGGCTTACAAACGGCTCAAATCCGAGCTTCAGGCCCACGCAACCGCTGAAGAACGCCATTTCTACATGCCGCTGATGGAGTTCGACAACGGCGTGGATCTTAGCCGCCACGCCATCTCCGAACACCACGAAATGGACGAGATGATGGAAGCGCTGGATGCCACCGAAATGTCCAGTCCGTCCTGGTTGGCAACGGCGAAAAAACTCTCGGAGAAGGTCCATCACCACCTCAAAGAGGAGGAGCAGAAGTTCTTCCAGATGGCCGGCAAGTTACTCGACGACCAACAGAAAGAAACCCTCGCCGGGCAGTATCAGAAAGAATACAAGGCGCAACTTTCCTGAGGATGAAAGCGCCGCAATGCTGTTCACTCAAGAGCGTCTTGAGTCAGTAAGAGCTTGTGGCGAGGGAGCTTGCTCCGTAAGCGCCCGGCCAACACGCCTTGCCAGCAAGGTGAAATGATTTGAATCCAATGCGCTCCTTGTAGAGAATCGCCATCTTTGCCTCGAAAGGATGCGCGATGAAGTTCGAAGGGACTTACCAATACATGGGCAATCACGGGATCGTCTTCAACGTCTCGCAGATCACCCTCACCGACAGCGAACGCGGACGCCTGCGCGAGCTGCATTTTGGCGAGGCGAAAAGCGCCCACTATGAGGTCAACAGCAAGGTCGTCGAGGTGTACGACAAGATGCAGGCCAAGAGCCTGCCGTGCCTGATGATGATCGGCATCTCCAAGCCACTGACCCGGCAACAGGGCGATACCCTCAATGCCCAACGCACCAAGGTCGCCAACCTTGCCGCCTCCGCCTTCGGTGGCGCTGCCGGTACTGTGGGCGGTTTAGCCGGACCTGCAGGCAGTGTCGCCGCAGGTACTGTTGTAACGGCGGGTGTGCGCTCGTACGTCAATGACGCTCTGCCCACCTACCATGCTGGCGACGTAATCGTCAGCATCCAGGCGCAGGTCAATGGTGGGATTGGCCCACAGCGCTCTTCCGAATCCCTGATCATCAAGACCTGAGTGGGGCTGCACATGTCCGAAATTACCCAGACGGTCATCGTCGTGGCGCTGGCCTTTCTACTTGATCGGTTTCTTAAGCCGTACCCGCTGCGCAAGTGGCTAGGGGTGACGCTGGTGGTGGCAGGCGCAATCGGCTGCGTTGCAGTGAGCCAGACCCAGTTGCTGGGCTTTGACTTGGGATTGATGTCGGTCCTTGCCGTGCCGGTGGGCGCGGGGCTGTTCGTGACCAGGCGGCGGTTCGAGCAGATTGGCTGAAGGTCAGGAAGGTGTGTTGGCCGGACGGATACCTTGCTCCCGCTTGAGTGCGTAGCGCTCACAAAAATCGCAATGGTTGTCAGATTTTTGGGGCCGCTACGCAGCCCAGCGGGAGCAAGCTCCCTCGCCACAGGTTTCTCTGACTCCAGATTCTCTTAAATGAACAAGCATTGCAGCAGTCGCCGGGCTTTTCTGTTTTCGCCTAACATGGACGCTTTCTGACGAACATAAGGATGGGATTGTCATGTCGAATACAGCCGAGCGGGTCAACATCATCGAGTCCCAGGTGCTGTCCCACGACTGGTATCTGCTGAAAAAAATCACTTTCGATTACTTGCGCAACAACGGCGACTGGCAGCGTCAGACTCGCGAAGTCTATGATCGCGGCAACGGCGCGGCGATTCTGCTGTTCAATCGCGAGAAGAAAACCGTCGTACTGACCCGCCAGTTTCGCTTGCCGGTGTTCGTCAACGGCCACGATGGATTGCTGATTGAAGTGGCGGCGGGGCTGCTGGAAGGCGTTGCGCCCGAAGAGCGCATTCGTGCTGAGGCCGAAGAAGAAACCGGCTATCGCGTCCACCATGTGCAGAAGGTTTTCGAGGCTTACATGAGCCCCGGTTCGGTGACTGAAAAGCTGCATTTCTTCATGGCTGAGTACGACGCCTCTTCGAAGGTCAGTGATGGCGGCGGGCTGGAGGAAGAAACCGAAGAACTGGAAGTGCTGGAGTGGGCGTTCGACGACGCGCTGGCGGCGTTCTATCGTGGGGAGATCTGCGATGCCAAGACCATCATGCTGCTGCAGTATGCAGCGATGAAGGATGTCTTCGGAGCGGTTTGAGCCGGTGCGGTTTTACAATTGCAGTTCATCTGATTCGAGAGAGCGTTCAGGCACAATGGTCGAGCATTTCGGCACAGTAACCAGCCTTCGCGCTCTCTAGACTCGTACCTCACGCCAACACTCAGATGAGGTCACGATGAACATCAGAATAATCCTATCCGCATTGTCCATGGGGGTCGTCCTCACGGGGCACGCTGCCGACTTCTCGCTGACGAGCCAGGATATTGCCGAGAACCGCCCGCTGACCAGTCGCGAAGTGTTCCAGGGCTTCGGTTGCGAAGGGGGTAATACTTCTCCCGAACTTTCCTGGCGCAACGCCCCGGCGGGCACCAAAAGTTACGCGGTCACCGTCTACGATCCTGATGCGCCGACCGGCAGCGGCTGGTGGCATTGGACGGTGGTCAACTTACCCGCTTCAACCAGCAGCTTGCCAAGCGGGGTCGGCTCGAACCTGCCTGCCGGTGCAGTACAAGGGCGAACCGATTATGGCCAACCGGGATTTGGCGGAGCTTGCCCTCCTGTAGGGGATAAGCCGCATCGCTATCAATTCACCGTATGGGCGTTGAAAGTCGATAAGCTACCCCTCGACAACCAGGCCAGCGGAGCCCTGGTGGGCTATATGCTCAATGCCAACGCCTTGGCCAAAGCGACCATTACTTCAACTTACGGACGTTAAGAACGATGCGCCCTTGTTTCGGCATACAGCACCGGGAAAATATTATCGATGCGTGTGTCATACGGGCGCGACAGCCCCATACATTGCAACGGGTGTCGATATTCGCTACCGCGTTGTGTCGAGTGCGGCAGGGGGAAAAACTGCTGCAATGGGATGACCGGGAAATGCGTGCAGGGCCGCAACATCTGATTCTGATGCCGGCCGGGCGCGAGCTTGGCATCTCAAATTTCCCCGGCCTTCACGGTCACTACATCGCTGATGTGGTGACCTTTCCCGGTTCGACACTGCGTAATTTCAGCAGCCGATATGGCCAGCAGATCATGAGTCATCGCCGTGCCCCGAAGTCAGATCTATGTGTCCCTCTGGACAGGCATACAACACAGGCATGGGATCAGTTATTGGCCTCCATCAATGCGAACGCGCCGGATGCATTACGCACCCATTATGGGGAAGCGGTTCTGCTGAGCCTGTGCCTCGGCGGTCAGGCTGGGCCGCTGCTGATGGATCGCAACGATCCACTGTGCGAACGGGTGCAGCAGCTGGTGATGGGCAGCCCGGAAAGAGACTGGACTGTTGCGCACGTTGCACAACACCTGAACCTTGGCGAGTCGACTTTGCGTCGCCAACTGGCCAATGAAGGGGGCAGTTTCAGGAATATTTTGGAAAGTGTTCGACTGGCTACGGCGCTGCAATGGTTGCAAACCACGTCTCGCCCCATCGGTGAAATTGCCGGTGCCAGCGGTTACGCCTCGGCCTCACGTTTTGCAGTGCGCTTTCGCTCACACTATGGCTTGTCGCCACGGGAATTGCGGGCGGCGATTTAGGTAAGTCCTGTGGAATGTTCCCTGTCTTTTTGAAACTGCGAGTTCTGTGGCGAGCGAGCTTGCTCGCGTTGGGCGTGAAACGCCCCCTTGTCGAAGATTTTGCCAGCGCTACGCACTGGAACGGGAGCAAGCTCCCTCGCCACAAGGGCTCATTAGCTCAAAATAAATCACCCATGCTGCCGGCCCCGTGGCACTCGTACCCTTCGAGCGTCAGCAACCGCTCTTTCGCCTCAAGCCCACCGGCAAACCCCGTCAGTTTCCCCGACGCACCGATTACCCGATGACACGGCGCGATAATCGAAATCGGATTCTTGCCATTAGCTGCCCCCACCGCCCGAACCGCGCTGGGATTGCCGATCTGCCGGGCAATCTCGCTGTAGCTGCGAGTCTCGCCAAACGGAATCGTAAGTAGCGCCTGCCACACCTTTTGCTGAAATTCCGTCCCGGCAAAATCCAGTTCCAGCTCGAAACGGTTACGCGTGCCGGCGAAGTATTCCTGCAGTTGCTGTGCGGTGCGCACCAGGATCGGGTTGTCCGCCGCTTCAGTCATCGGCCCCAGTCTTACCCGGCCCGGTTTGTCGTTTTCCCAGAGGATGGCCGCCAGTCGGGCGCCTTTCGCCACCAGTTTCAATTCGCCGACCGGAGACGCCAGGGTGGTGAAGGTGTAGGACATGCCGACGGACTCCGTAAAAGTGCTGAACAGGGGGCCCAGCATACTGCCTCGTCGGGGAGGCGCAATACGCAATCCCAGCCATACTTGCCTACTGCTCTTGAACCGTTCCCTCTGTTTTTGACAGAGCCTAAAAACAAAAAGAGACCGACTCATGAAGTTCGAACCTTTTACCAAATCGCTCGTGGCAACCACATTGGCGCTGAGTTGCCTGACGGCCCACGCGGCCTCCGTCGCCCCGGTCGCGGCCGAAAACGGCATGGTCGTCACCGCCCAGCATCTGGCCAGCCACGTCGGCGTCGATGTGCTCAAGAATGGTGGCAACGCCGTCGACGCCGCCGTAGCGGTAGGTTATGCGCTGGCGGTGGTGTACCCCGCGGCGGGTAACCTGGGCGGTGGCGGTTTCATGACGATTCAATTGGCGGACGGGCGCAAGACCTTCCTCGACTTCCGTGAAAAAGCCCCGCTGGCCGCGACCCCCGATATGTACCTCGACAAAGCAGGCAACGTCGTCCCGGACCTGAGTACCCGCGGCCATCTTGCCGTTGGCGTGCCGGGCACCGTTTCGGGTATGGAACTGGCCCTGAAAAAATACGGTACCAAACCTCGCAAGGAAGTGATCGCCCCGGCGATCAAGCTTGCCGAAGACGGTTTTGTGCTGGAGCAGGGCGATGTCGACTTGCTGGAGTACGCCACCGACGTCTTCAAGAAAGACATGCGCGACTCGGGCTCGATCTTCCTGAACAACGGTGAGCCGATGCAGGTCGGCCAGAAACTCGTACAAAAAGACTTGAGCAAAACCCTGCGGGAAATTTCCGAAAAGGGCGCCGACGGTTTCTATAAAGGCTGGGTGGCCGACGCCATTGTCACCTCCAGTCAGGCCAACAAGGGCATCATCACCCAGGCCGACCTCGACAAATACCAGACCCGCGAACTGGCGCCGATCGAGTGCGATTACCGTGGCTATCATGTGGTCTCGGCGCCACCGCCAAGCTCCGGTGGCGTGGTGATCTGCGAGATCATGAATATTCTCGACGGCTACCCGATGAAAGACCTGGGCTTCCGCTCGGCTCAGGCGATGCACTACCAGATCGAAGCGATGCGCCACGCGTATGTGGACCGCAACAGCTACCTCGGCGACCCGGACTTCGTGAAAAATCCGATCGCCCATTTGCTGGATAAAAACTACGCGACCAAAATCCGCGAAGTCATCGACCCGCAGAAAGCCGGCGTATCCCGCGAGATTAAACCCGGCGTAGCGCCCCACGAAGGCAGCAATACCACCCATTACTCGATCGTCGACAAATGGGGCAACGCGGTGTCGGTGACCTACACCCTCAACGACTGGTTCGGCGCTGGCGTGATGGCGAGCAAAACCGGGGTCATCCTCAACGATGAAATGGACGACTTCACCTCGAAAATCGGCGTGCCGAACATGTACGGTCTGGTGCAGGGCGAAGCCAACGCCATCGCCCCCGGCAAAGCGCCGCTGTCGTCCATGAGCCCGACCATCGTCACCAAGGACGGTAAAGTCGTCATGGTTGTCGGCACTCCCGGGGGCAGTCGCATCATCACCGCAACCCTGCTGACCATCCTCAACGTGATCGACTACGGCATGAACATCCAGGAAGCGGTGGATGCGCCGCGTTTCCACCAGCAATGGCTGCCGGAAGAAACCAACCTGGAGAACTTCGCCACCAGCCCGGACACCAAGAAGATGCTCGAAAGCTGGGGGCACAAATTTGCCGGGCCGCAGGACCCCAACCATATCGCAGCTATTCTGGTAGGTGCGCCTTCGCTGGAAGGCAAGCCTGTGGGCAAAAACCGCTTCTATGGAGCGAACGATCCACGGCGTAATACCGGGTTGTCACTCGGTTACTAAAACAGGCGATCAGCGGCCACCTGAACTCCCCGGGTGGCCCTGATTCCCGATCCTCGAACGCAGCCTCGATAGCTGCTACAGACCAGAAAGGGAGTTGTAATCCATCGTTCTACCGACCTCTCTAAGGAAGGAAGCCATGAGCACCGCACTCCTGATCATTGATGTCCAACGCGCGCTGTGCACCGGCGAGTATGAATGCTTCGACATCAAGCGCGTCATCGACACCATCAACGATCTCAGCACCAAAGCCCGGGCCGCCGACATCCCGGTCATCCTGATCCAGCACGAAGAAGAGGGCGACCTGCTGCAATACGGCGGCGAAGGCTGGCAACTGGCCGACAGTCTGAAGACTTCACCCCAAGACCTGCGGCTGCGCAAAACCACCCCGGATTCGTTCTACCAGACCCACTTGCATGAACATCTGCAAGAACTGGAGGCCGACCGCCTGATCATCTGCGGTCTGCAAACCGACTACTGCATCAACGCCACCGTTCGTCAGGCGCATCAATTGGGCTACGACGTCGTGCTGGTGGCCGACGCCCATTCCACCATCGACAACGGCACGATGAGCGCCGAAGACATCATCGCCGAACATAACAAGGATCTGGCGCACCTGACCGGCTCCGTGGCACGGATCGATGTTATGCCGGCCAGTGAAATCAATCTCTGAAAACCACGCCAGCCCCGTGGCGAGCGAGCTTGCGCGCCTGGGGCTGGACGCAATCGCTGCGCCTATGGCATGGTCAAAAAAATAATACGCCATGCAGCGAGCAGGATCAGAACGATGGAGGAGGGTGATGAGGTCGGCGCCAAGGCGTCGATGGCAACGCTGCAAGCGTTCAACCTTTGCGTATTGCACCTGGGGCGTCTTGCCCGAGATCGCGGTGCATCGCAGTTCATTGCAGACGGCCTGCAGGCATTTAGCCAACTGGTGCCCTTCGCTTCGGCCTGGTGGGGCGAGATGTCTGCGTCAGGCGTCGATGTATCGCCCAGAAGCTGGATGCACGGGCGAATCAATCTACCCGAGTCGTTCGCCGCCGAGTGGCACACGTGTGCGCGCAACGACCAGTTCTCCCATGACACCTTGAGTCGACCCGGGGAGGTCTTGCGCGACAGCGGTTTCAACGACCCCAATGAAGAAGTGAACACGTTCGCTCGGCGCCACGACCTCTACTACCTGATGTGCATCACCTTCGAGTTACCCGAAAGCGGCTTGATGTTCTTTGTCTGTCTCTACCGGGGCATTGATGCCTCGGCTTTCAACGACAACGAGGCCGATCTGTTTTCGGCCTTCTGCGACCATCTGTTGCAGCTGTGGCGATTCCAGGTGCAGGACATGATCCGCTCCGACACGGGCAACGGGGCGTCTGACTTTGGCGTCGCGCGCATGGACGGCAGCTTGCTGTACGTGGGGGCAACGCTGTGTGCAGCCATCGAACGGGAATTACCCGGCTGGAACGGTTCAATGCTTCCCGCGCAGGTGATCGCGCAACTGCAAAAGGCACCCTGCGTCATGCGCCTGGGCCGCTGCGCCCTGACACTGAGCCCTAACGCCGAGCACGTCATCCTGTCGCTCGAAGCCCAGTCGCGCGGGGCGATGCTTGCGCCACGCGAGCGAACGGCAGCCATGCTGTTTGCCGCCGGCCATTCCTACAAGGAGATTGCCAAAATCCTGGAGTTGAGTCCTGCGACAGTGCGCACCTATCTGCGCAACTGCTATCTGCAACTGGGCGTGAAGAGCAAGGTGGAACTGGGTTCTGTGCTGCGTTCCGCGACTTCGCTCGCGGATACGACGCGCCGCGATTAAATCCGCCTACAACGCGTCCCCCTGTAGGAGCGAGGCTTGCCCGCGAAGAACGATAACGCGGTGTGCCAGACCTGACGCCTTCGCGGGCAAGCCTTAATGCCAGTCAGTGAAGTATCTGAACACTGCAATCCTTGTGGGAGCGAGCCTGCTCGCGATAGCGTCGGGTCAGCCAATATTGATGCTGAATGTACCGCCGTCATCGCGAGCAGGCTCGCTCCCACACGTTGCGCACCTTAACTGACTGGCATTAGGGCAAGCCTCGGGGAATGGAGTTCACATTTCTAAGGGGTATCGATTTTATCCAGCACCCGGTTCGCGGTGATCTCCGCCACCATGATGCTGTTTGAAATGCCCAGCAGGGCGTAGCGCGATTCACCCTCCAGATGATCCACCAACTGATGGACCATCACATCGACCGAGGCCAGCGTCTCGACCAAAAAAACCGCCAGGGTTTCGGTTGTGGCTTCTGGGTTCACTAAAAGCATCGTGCAGGGTGTACGCGCGGTGGCTTTGATGTCGGCATTCGATGGGAAGTGGAAGTTGAGGGCGCGTTCGGCGGCCTCATTGAGTTTTTTTGAATCGGCTTCGTACGGGGAGGCCGGATCGGTGTCCGGTGGGTTCGGTGTAACCTTGAACATATTCAATTCTCCAACACTGTGGAGCCGTCACCGAATCGCTGCTAAACGAAGGTGGCAGCTATACGCAGGTTAGCAGACCGGTGGAGACGAATCCGGCGCGCCCGAGGGCGCCCTGCGCACAGCTACCATAAAGTGCAGGCATGAAATGACCTGACTGTCTGGATGCAAATGCGCTTCGTCACCACGGGCTGCTAAACCCGATCACTGATGAGCAGTGACACGAGTCAAGTTACCGAGTGACCGCAAAGCGCACAAGCCGGCGGATTCTGGTGCAGCCGTAGGCAACGGCGCAAGGTTTTGTAGCTTTCAGGATGTAACTTTGAGGTCACTTAAACAAGGAGCCTCGGGCGATGTTGAATCCTCTTGTGCGCGAGTCGTACAGACAGGCTGATGGTCTAGAGGCGATCTAAGTGTTAGGTTGAGCCAAACGAATTGCGAGCTTCAAATGACCCCCGAAGAAAAAGCGACAGAAGAGGTTGCCTTTGAGTTTGCTCGGGCCAATAGGGCTTCTCTTGCAAGGGCAATTGCTGACACCAGCATCTTTGCACCAGAGGATTTCCCTATAACGGTTTTTATGGCCGGGTCGCCCGGGGCTGGGAAAACGGAGATTTCCAAGGCCTTCGTTGAATTTTTTGAAGAGGGTGATGAAGAATATGAGGCTCAACGGGTGCTTCGCATAGATCCTGATGACTTCAGGACCTTGATCCCAGGATACACGGGTTGTAATTCTTATCTGTTTCAGAGGGCGGTTACAAAAATTCTCGAAAAGGTGTTGGATCGAGCTTTTGAGAAACGAATTTCGTTCATTCTTGACGGGACGATGGCAAATATAGATGTCGCAAGACGCAATATTGACAGGGTCTTGGGTAACCGAAGGTTCGCCCAGATTATGTACGTTTATCAGAGGCCAGAATTGGCCTGGCAGTTCGTAAGGGCTAGGGAGATAACTGAAGGCCGCAACATTCCCATGGATGAGTTCGTCAGACAGTATCTGGCAGCTAGAAGGAACATTGTCGACATCAGACAATCCTATGGGGAGCATCTGGTCGTGAATTTACTTATCAAAAATACTGATGGGACTGATGCCGCGTACGCAGGTGATGTGACCGTCGACCAGATTGACGACCTGATACCTGAGACCTATGATCATCTTGAGCTTATCGAGCTCTTAACCGAGGCAGAGAAAAATGAGTGCAGCTAAGACCGGAAAATCCAGTCCTTTGGCTGAATTTTTCTGCAAGGCTTCCCCCGAGACCAAGCGGGACGTATTTATAGTGGCGATGTCTAAAGCGATCGCCTCTCAGCGTGATGTGCTGGATAAGGCGGAAGCTATCAAGATGGCGCGAAAAACCGAGAAGGCTTCTGCCTAAGACGAATGTGTCATTAACGAAAAAGCCCAGCTATCCGCTGGGCTTTTTCGTTTCTGGGGATTCGTACAGGCGAGAAGGGTCAGACTAAGCTTCGGCCAGCAGCTTCGCGAGGAAGGGAAACTCTCTACAACAGACCTCATCGATCTGCTTGCGGACGTGATCATGTGTTGAGCTATCGTGCGTAGTGACGCAGAGGTAGTAATTTTGACCTTCGTGCTTCGCAAAAATGAGCCATTCGCCTGTTATGGCCTGTGCTTCGGCGAGACGTTGTCGGTTTCCGCTAACGATATCATTTACGAGTGCAGGTACGTCTTCGGCAGTGAGAAAGCGCTCTTCACCAGCTTCCTCTGCTTCTCGAATTTTTTGCTCGAAAAATGGAATGCCATATATGTTTAAGCCCCTTTGGACATTGTGGGCCAGTGATCCTATCCCATCTTGCATGTAGTGTTTATGCCAAAGACCTTTCAGTGGAGGATGGCGGTTTTGGATCGGAGCTTTCAATTGGCCTGGCTGTCCTGCCTCTAGCTCCTCGATTTCCCTAATGACCTTCGCAGGGTTTTGATAGCCAGACAGGGACCCGCCAAGCAGGTGAAGAGCGAGCAGGGAGCTATAACGATGGGGCGCAGCTTTATCAAGTCCGATAGATTTCACAAAGTCTTTAAGATTCACTTCCATGCTGTGCTCTGTCATCGCTTGTGTCCCTAGTAGCGCTAATCGTGTGTTTCAACCTAGCACACAAGCAATGGTGCTCAGAAAAAACACCGTACAAATATCGATAGAGGCAAAGCCAACCCGCAGGGCTTTTTTGCAACTGGATGCCCGTCTAGTTGCTAGGGGCGGCTGGTCATCGACCACACGCAATACGACGCCCCGGCTGCCGGCTGGATCAAATCCCTCACGGCCACCGCCCAAGGCCTCATCGCCGAGCCCCAACAGATCGATGCGCCCTTTGCCGAGCAGTCGCCAAGGGTAGCTAAAAAAAAATATCTGCCTCGTTCTACTTCCCAGATGCCGCCAACAACCCCGTGCCCGGCGTCTACGACCTGCGCCACGTCGGCTTCCTCTGCGCCCAACCACCCTCAGTAAAAGGCTTACGCCTGATCGAGCTGACCGATGGCGAGCAAGGCGTCATCGTGTTCAGCGACGTGTCAGGCCATATCAATGTTGACTGTACCGCCGCCTTTGCGAGCAGGCTCGCTCCCACAGGTTCCGCGCCTTAACAGACGACTTGGCGAGAATCACCAGATCGGATCCCTGTCATTTAATGACCTCACCCCTCCTCATTTGTAGAGGTCCATCCGACGCCTGCGCCCTATAGGGTATGCCTGCATATCAGAGGCTTGCGGCCGTCTGTTCGGGCCACTTCCAAAACTATAAAAACAGAGGTGAGGCAGTTGAAATTTTCCAGGCTGTTTATCGCCGTTGCGTCGACAACGGCATTTTCCTGCATGGCGCTGGTGGGGTGTCAGACCCAGGGTTCGACACCGGCTGACATGGTGATGCGCAACGGCTATGTCTACACCGTCGATGGCAAGAACTCCGTGCAGCAGGCAATCGCCGTCACAGGCGGGAAGATCGTCTATGTCGGCAGCGATGAAGGCGTTGCTTCGTACATCGGCACGCAGACACAGCTGATCGATCTGGCGGGGCGCATGTTGATGCCCGGCTTCGTCGATGCGCACATGCATCCGGGGGACGGCGGTCGCGCCATGACGTTGTGCGACCTGAAATATCAGACGATGACCCGCAAGGTTTTCCAGGAAACCATTCAGGCGTGTCTGGATGCCGACAAGGGCAAGGGCCCGGATGTCTGGCTTGAAGTGGGCAGTTGGGACCGCATGGGCATGACCGGGCTCGATGGCGATCCGGACAAGTCGACGCTCGATGCACTCAAGACCGATCGCCCGATTCAGGTCCGTTCCACCGACTTCCATACCGTGCTGACAAACTCCCGTGGCTTGGCGGTCGCGGGTATCAACAAGCACACGGCCAATCCGGGCGATGGCAAGTACGTGCGCGACAGCGCCGGCAACCCGACCGGTATTTGCGAAGACGGTGCCGCCGATGCCATGGCCGCCGTGGTGCCGCCCGCCACCGACGCAGAAAAACTCAAGCAGACCCGCGCGGCGCTCGACGCCATGCGCCAGCAAGGCATCACCAGTTTCTTCGATGCCTTGTCGGGACCTGAAAATGGCAAAGCGTTTACCACCCTGCAACAGTCGGGCGAGCTGACCGCACGGGCCTTGCTGGCGATCAAGCTCGACCCTGCCGCCGCCGCTGCAGACCCGGCGAAAACCATTGCCGAGGCCAAGGCATTGGCCAACACCTACGACCAGGGCGAAGCCAAAGTCGCGCCGGGTGTGAGCATGCGCCACGTTAAATTGTTCATGGACGGCATCATCAACGCTCCAGCGGATACCGGGGCAATGTTGACGCCGTACCTGCGCAATGCCGGCACCGATGTCGCGCCGAAGTGGACGCCTGGCAAGAATACCGGTGAGCTGTACTTCCCGCCGCAAGTGCTCAATCCGCTGCTGTTGCAAGCGGTGCAGGCCGGTCTCGATCCGCACCTTCACGCCACCGGGGACCGAGCGGTGCGTGACTCGTTGAACGGTATCGAATACGTGCGCCAGCAACTGCCGGGCAATGGTTTTCGTCCGGCCATTACTCACGCCGAATCGGTGGACCCCGCCGACTATGCACGCTTCAAGGCGCTCGATGTGACCGCCAACATGTCCTTCCAGTGGGCTCAGCAGGCGCCGTCCACGGTTGACGGCACCAGCGATCATCTCGGGCCTGCGCGTTTTGCCCGCATGGAACCATCGGGCAGCATCAGCCGCGCTGGCGGCCGGGTTGCTTATGGCAGCGACTGGCCTGTCGACCCGCTTGATGAATTCCTGGCGCTGAAGATTGGGGTCACCCGTTCAGGCGATCCGCTGAACCCGCACAGCTACGGCCCCAAGTATGCGGGCAGGTTGAATACCGATCCGGCGCTGTCGCGCACTGACGTGCTGCGCACCATCACCATGAATGCCGCCGAGCAACTGAAACTGGACGCTGTCGTCGGTTCGGTCGAGGTCGGAAAATTCGCCGACTTGATCGTGTTGGACAAGAACTTCATGCAGGTGCCAGAGGATGAGCTGGGCCGAAACGACGTGCTGCTGACGGTGGTCGGCGGCAAGGTCGTGTGGGCCAAGGCGCCGTTCGTTGGACTTGATCCGAAGGCGTTGTCACAAGCGTCCACATCCCGAACCGCCCAATAAAAACAAGAGAGTGTTCCGATGCAACGATTCATTCCCAACCTGTTGGCCGCAGCCCTGGCCCTTTCCTCGGTGCAGGCCATGGCCGCCGCTGATCTTGTGCTGTTCAACGGCAAGGTCTTTACCGCCGAACCCGGTCAAGCACTGGTTCAGGCCGTGGCGGTGCAAGATGGCAAGATTCTAAAAGTGGGCAGCAATGCCGAGATCAACGCCCTGGCTGATGCCCAGACACAACGCATTGATCTGGCGGGCAAAGTGCTGATGCCTGGAATGATTGATACCCATAGCCACCCGGTCGTTGCGGCCTTCAACAGCCAGGGGGCCAACCTGCTGGATGAAGTAAAGCCGTTGCCGGAACTCGAACAATGGGTGATCGAGCAAGATAAGGCGGGGCGAGCACGGGCCGGTGACGTGATCAGCATTGCCGGGGTGAGTTCGGCCTATTGGGAGAAAAGCCGCGAGCTCGGTCAGCGCTTCAATCAGGGACGCTGGGCGGATCAACCGGTGGTCCTCAGCGGGATTGACGGGCATACCGGTTGGGCCAACAACGCGATGCTCAAGCGTCTGAAGATCGACGCGGCATTGGTAAAAGGTCTGTCGGAACAGGACCGCAGCTTCGTGGGGCACGCAGCGGACTTCACTCCCAACGGTTTGTTCGCCGAGTCGCGCTGGGACAAGGTGCGCAGTCAGATCCCCGCGCCCGGCAACGAGCTCATGCTCAAGGCTGCCCGCGAGGCGGTGAAGGTCAATAATCAATATGGCGTTACCGCCTGGATGGACGCGGCAGCGAATGCCGGAAGTGGTGATTCGCTGTTCGATTTCCGGGCCACCGAGCAGAGTTACGGTGTTCTACCGCTTTACCGTGAACTGGCAGAGAAGGGCGAGCTCAATGCCCACGTCGCGGCTCTGCTGCTGGCCAACCCAAAAAGCCGGCCGGCCGATCTGGAAGTGCTGGCCAAGGTGATGAAGAAATTCGAAGGCGTGCCCAATCTCAGCTTCCCTGGCATCAAGGTCTTCGCTGACGGCGTTCTGGAGTTTCCGGGGCAGACGGCAGCGGTGATCGTTCCGTTCACCAACAGTCACAAAAACGGTCAGTTGCTGATTGACCCGGCACACTTCGGTGAATTGGTGGTGGCGGCGGAGAAGCGTGACTGGATTGTGCACACGCATGCGGTCGGCGACCGTGCCGTACGTGAGTCACTCAATGGCATTGAATACGCGCGCAAACTCAACCCGGCACCGATGGCCCACAGCATTACTCACTTGCAACTGGTCAATCCAAAGGAATTCCCGCGCTTCAAGCAACTGGGCGTGATCGCTTCCATGCAGCTGCTGTGGGCTACCGGCGAGTCTTACACGGTGGAGTTGGTCAAACCGTATATCAGCGCGTTCGCTTACGGTTATCAGTATCCCGCCAGGTCCCTGCATAACGCCGGTGCGGTCATCGCCGGTGGCAGTGACTGGCCGGTGTCCAGCCCCAATCCGTGGAATGCCATCGCTCAGGCCAGCACCCGCAAAGGGCCGCTGGGTGTGTTGAATGCCAATGAAAGCATTGATCGCCAGACCATGTTCTACGCCTACACCCTCAATGCCGCCAAAGTCCTGCGGCTGGAGCAACAGATTGGTTCGCTGGCGCCTGGCAAACAGGCCGATCTGATCATCCTCGACCGCGATGTGTTCAAGGTCAGCGATGACGAGCTGTTCGACACCAAGGTCCTGAAGACCTTCTTCGCTGGCAAGCAGGTTTACGCCCCCGCGTCCTGACGACTACCCGCCGGCAGCACCAAAAAATGCTCCTGCTCCTCGCATGGCGAGGGGCTGGGCAACGCTACGCCCGAAATCACCCGCTGATCCATAAAAATAAGAGACTTGTATGAACGTACGCTCAGCATTGACCCTTGCCAGCCTTGTATTGGCTCCCCTGACCAGCCAGGCACTGACACTTGACGACAACTTCAGCCTGGACATGACCCTGGGCGTTGTCAGTGACTACCGCACGCGTGGCATTTCGCAAACCCTGGGGGATCCGGCGGTTCAGGCCGGCGCCACGCTGGTGCACAGCAGCGGCTTGTACGTTGGCGCCTGGACCTCGAATGTCGATTTCGGCGGCCCATACAAGACTCGGCAGGAACTCGAGTACTACGCGGGATTCTATTGGCAGGCGACCGAGGCAATCAGTCTCGATCTGGGGTACCTCAAGTACGACTATCCAAAGGAAGGCCAATTCAACATGAGTGAGGTCTACGCCATCCTTGACGTTTATGGCGTGAAGCTCGGCGCCAACTACTCAAACGATACGCCGAACTTCTTTGGCGAGGACCAGGACACCCTCTACACCTACCTCAGCTACAAAATCGAATTGCCGGCCGAGATCGGCCTGGACCTGCGCGTGGGTCGCAACGATGTCAAAGACCCGGCTTTCTGGTCCGCCAACGGTGAAAGCCGTGATGCCTACACCGAATGGGAAGCCAAATTGACCCGTGATTTCGTGGGCGTGACCTGGGGCCTCAGCTACATTGATACCGACCTGTCGAAAAGCGAATGCGCGAGCTGGTACGGCTATGACGATCTATGCACTGCCACCGTGGTAGCCAGTGCCAGCAAGGCCTTCTAAGCGCTAAAACCCTGCCAGTCAGTTAACAGAAACCCAGGGTCAAGCGATCCATTGTGGCGAGGGAGCTTGCTCCCGCTGGGCTGCGAAGCGGCCCCAAAATTCTGACAACAATGCGATTTTGCGACTGCTGCGCAGTCGAGCGCGAGCAAGCTCGCTCGCCACAAAACAGTGTTCGACTTGAAACCCTTTACCCGTCTGCCCCTCAGAAGAGAACACCGTAATGACCAAGGTCAGCGATAGTCAGCAGCGAAGTCCCCTGATCGAGACACGTTCGATCGATTACATTCCCGAGGCCGAGCGCCATGGCAGCCTCTACAGCCAGTTCACCCTGTGGCTCGGCGCCAACATGCAGATCACCGCGATCGTCACCGGCGCTTTGGCCGTGGTGCTGGGTGGCGATGTGTTCTGGTCACTGATGGGTTTGCTGATCGGCCAGTTGCTTGGCGGTGCGGTAGTTGCCCTGCATGCGGCACAAGGGCCGAAGCTTGGGCTGCCGCAGATGATCTCCAGTCGCGTGCAGTTCGGCGTCTATGGGGCGGCGATCCCGATTGTGCTGGTGTGCCTGATGTACCTTGGCTTCAGCGCTACCGGCGCGGTACTGTCGGGGCAGGCCATTGCCCAGCTGATCGATGTCAGCGACAGTGCCGGCATTCTTATTTTCGCCTCCTGCATCGCGTTTCTGACGATCTTCGGCTATCGGGTCATCCATTTGGTCGGTCGGGTGGCCAGCGTGCTGGGCATCATTGCCTTCGTCTATCTGTTTACCCGATTGATGACGCTCAACGACATCGGTCTATTGCTGGAAAATCGCCATTTCGGCTGGAGCACTTTCCTGCTGGCGGTGTCCCTTTCCGCGTCCTGGCAGATCGCGTTCGGCCCTTATGTGGCCGACTACTCACGCTACCTGCCGAGCAAGACTTCGTCCTGGAAGACGTTCACCGCCGTAGGCCTGGGGACGGTGCTGGGCGCCCAGGCGTCCATGGTGCTGGGAGTGTTCGCCGCTGCGTTGGCGGGCACGAGTTTTCGCGGTCATGAAGTCGCCACCATCGTTGGGCTGGGCAGTAGCGGGGTGATCGCCTCCCTGCTGTATTTGAGCGTGGTGTTCGGCAAGGTCACGGTGTCGACCCTCAACGCCTATGGCAGCTTCATGTGCGTGGCCACCATCATCAGTGGCTTCCGTCGTGGCTTCGAGATATCCGCCGGCAAACGCATGCTGTTTGTGCTGGCGATTGTCGGCGCGTCCACCGCGCTTGCATTGCTGGGGCAGCACTCGTTTCTCACGACGTTCAAATACTTCATTCTGTTTTTGTTGACCTTCTTCACGCCGTGGAGCGCGATCAACCTGGTGGATTATTACTTCATCAACAAAGAGCGTTATGACATTCCCGCGTTGTCCGACCCGGCCGGGCGTTATGGCCGCTGGAATGTGTTGGGGATCAGCGTGTATGTCCTCGGTGTGCTGGTTCAGCTGCCTTTTGTCGACACTCACTTCTATTCCGGACCGATGGTCGCGCAGCTTGGCGGTGTCGATATTTCCTGGATCGTCGGGCTGGTGGTGCCGGGCATTCTCTACTACTGGGTGGCCAGGACAACCGGGCTTGCCGTGTCGGTCGAAGGTAACTCGAAGGCTTGAATTCCCTGTCGTTCAAGGGCTGCAGAATGGGCGCGGCGATAACTACCTTGTGTTCAAGCGTCTCCTATACTGATCCGCGTTGACAGGTTCAACGCAGATCCTGAAGGCCGTTGGCACAGCAGCCAGCGGCGTCCCTGTGACTCAACAGTAAGGAGAACGAACATGGCAATCCGTATTGGCGACGAAGCACCGGACTTTACCGTCGAAAGCACCGAAGGCCCGCTGCATTTCCACGAGTGGATCGGCGACAAGTGGGCGATCCTGTTTTCGCACCCCAAGGACTTCACCCCGGTGTGCACCACTGAGCTTGGCTACATGGCAGGGCTCAAGCCGGAGTTCGATAAACGCAACACCAAGATCGTCGGTCTCAGCGTCGACCCTGTCAGTAACCATCAGACCTGGGCCAAAGACATCGAAGAGACCCAGGGGCATGCGGTCAACTATCCGATGATCGGGGACGAGAACCTGGTGGTGGCGAAGCTCTACGACATGATTCATCCGAATGCCAGTGGCGGCGCACGGACTGCCGTGGACAACGCCACGGTGCGTTCAGTGTTCATCATCGGCCCGGACAAAAAGGTCAAGGCGATGCTGATCTACCCGATGAGTGCCGGGCGCAACTTCGATGAAGTGCTGCGTCTGCTCGATTCTTTGCAGTTGAACGCCAAGCACACCGTCGCCACCCCGGTGAACTGGCGTCCGGGCGAGGACGTGATCATTCCCACTTCGGTCTCCGACGAGGATGCCCGGAAGAAATATCCGGATGGCTTCAAAACGGTGAAACCTTATTTGCGCACGGTGGCGCAACCGAAGTAACCGATCCGTCCAGTCAGTCAAGCGTGATACTGAACTTGTGGCGAGGGAGCTTGCTCCCGCTGGACTGCGAAGCAGTCCCCCTCTTTTTGGGGGTAAGGGGGGCCGCTTCGCGACCCAGCGGGAGCAAGCTCCCTCGCCACAGGTTACTCATCGCTTGTTCTATCTCTTAACTGACTGGCACTAGAGGCTACTCGCCCTCAAGCGCGAGTTCGCTCGGGTCGACCCCACACATCTGGGCCAATACCTGAACCACCAGGGCATGATCCTCACGCTGGGGCAGCCCTGAAACGGTGACGGCGCCAATGCACCCCACGCCCTTGACTGACACCGGGAAGCTGCCGCCATGATCGGCGTAATCACGCAGCGGCAACCCCATCAAAGCCTCGAGTGAATTGCCCTGAAGCTTAAAGGACAGGCCTACGCGATACGAACTGAGTTCCATCAGTTCTACGACATTTCGCTTGCGTCGTGCCCAGTCGGCATTGCTGGCGGAGGTTCCTGGCATCGAGTAGAAGAACACGGTGTCCCGCGCCAGCCTGACCTCAATCGTGGCGCACACGCCTTGCTCCTCGCAGGCGGTTTTCAAACGGGTGCCCAAGTCCCAGGCTGTCGCTTTGTCGAAGCGCTCAAACTTCAGGGTTTCTTCCTGGAGCGCGATACGTTGCAGGTCGATTTTGATGTCCATGATTTCTCCCTCATCCCTTTCGGGCGGTCGTACTGTTACGCACGGTTAATGTGAACGGCAGCACCACATGGCGGTCCGGGATGGGCTTTTTTTCAATGAGGGCGATCAGCATTTCAACGGCTTTTTGGCCAAAGATTTCGGCGGGTTGTGCAATGGTCGTCAATGCTGGATCACAGTAGGCCGCGAACGGAATGTCATCGAAACCGACCAACGAAATATCGTCGGGTACCCGCAAACCCTGTTGTTTGATGCGCTTCAATGCACCGATCGCCATTTCATCGTTTTCGCAAAAGAACGCGGTCGGACGGTCGGGCAGTTCCAGCAGCATTCCCGCGCCATCAAAACCGGCCTGCAACGTGAAGTCCCCGTGGCAGATCAATTGCGGATCCGACTCGATACCGGCCTGATGCAATGCATCTTGATAACCGGCCACACGGTCGCGTGTGAGCGGGCTGCTTTTCGGGCCTTTGATCAGGCCGATCCGACGATGGCCCAGATCGATCAGATGCTTCGTCATGGCCTTGGCCGCTGCCCGGTTGTCGAGGCTGATCGTCGGATGCCGCCCGCCTTGAATCACCTCGCAGGCGTTGACCAAGGGCAGTGACTCGCCGTGGGGGGAGGGCGATTCAAAAGGGTCGTAGGCGCGCAACTGAATCACGCCGTCGGCCTGGTGGGCGTACACCAGCGCGGCAAATTCCCGTTCGATTTCCTCGCGGCCCTGGGTGTCGCACAGCAGCAGGCGGTAACCGGCCGCCTGCGCGGCCTGTTGGGCACCGCTGATCACCCGTGCGAAAAACGTGTTGGCGATGGCCGGGACCAGAATCACCAGATTGCCGGTCCTGCGCGAACGAAACTGCACAGCCATGAGGTTCGGCCGGTAGCCGGCCTGTTCCACGGCTGCGTTGACCTTGTCCCGGGTTTCGGGGAGTACGCGCTCGGGTGACTTCAGCGTTCTGGACACGGTGGCCACCGAGACGCCGGCCAGCCGGGCTACTTCACGGATATTGGACAAGACAACCTCGTTATCGAACCGGCAGATGTAAACGTGGCCGGCGAGCTTACCGCAGTCCGGCCGTGCGCTGAAATGACCTTCATTTTTAATCCCGGGTTTGACACCTGAAGTAACTGAGCCTAAATTTCCGGCATGATGTAACCGGTTACATCATAGTCAAACCTGAGCGTTAATCTGCCCCGAACAAGAGAAAATTCGCGATGAATGTTGCAACGGCAAAAATAAGAATGGGGTTTGTCGGGGGGGGCGAGGGTGCCTTCATCGGCAAAGCCCACCGCCAGGCCGCCGGCCTCGATGGTCGTTTTGAACTGGTGTGCGGTGCATTCAGCCGAGACGCCCGCAACAATCAGGACACCGGCGCCGCGCTGGGATTGTCCGCCTCACGCTGCTACGGCGACTGGCAGCAGATGCTGGATAGCGAGCGCGCACTGCCTGCCGACCAGCGCATGGAGCTGTTGGTCATCGTCACGCCCAATCACTTGCACGCGCCGATCGCCAGCCAGGCACTGAGCGCGGGTTTTCATGTGTTCAGCGAAAAGCCCGCGGCACTCAATCTGTCCGAACTGCTGGCGCTCAAGGCAGTAGTGAAAAGCAGCGACCGCCTCTATGGACTGGCCCACACGTATCTGGGTTATCCAATGGTCTGGCAGGCGCGCGCGATGGTGCGTACCGGCGTGATCGGCGCTGTGCGCAAGGTCATCGTCGAATACCCGCAGGGCTGGCTGAGCCGGGATGTGGCCGGGCAGGGCAACAAGCAGGCGAGTTGGCGCGATCAGCCCGAGCAGTCCGGACTGGGCGGCTGCATTGGCGACATCGGCACCCATGCCTTTTCACTGGCTGAATTCGTCGCGGACCAACCCATCGAACAGGTGTGCGCAACCTTGGGTTCGCACATTGCCGGACGGCAACTGGACGATGACGCGGCGATGCTGTTCAAGATGGCCGCCGGGACCAGCGGGGTGTTGATCGCCAGCCAGGTCTGCGCCGGCGAAGAGAACCCGTTGAAGATCCGCGTCTATGGCGACAAGGGCGGGCTGGAGTGGCGTCAGGAAGAGCCTGCAAGCCTGATCCATCGTTCCCTTGATCAACCGTTGAGCATCCTTCGTTCCGGTGTCGGCCAGCCCTGGTTGTGCGAGGCCGCCAGTCAGCGCATGCGTTTGCCTGCCGGGCATCCCGAAGGTTATCTCGAGGCCATGGCCAATCTCTATGGCGATTTCGCCACCGCGATCCGCAGCAACGTCGAAGGCAACGATGCCCCCGGCGTGCCGGGCATCGACGTCGGGTTGCGTGGCATGGCGTTCATCGAAGCGGTGGTCGCTAATCATCGCGGCGACGCGAAGTGGACCGAACTGGTCTGCAACCCATGAATCCGGAGAACCCTCCCGTGAACCACACCTCCCCAACACCGGCAGGCCTGCGCGGCCCGGGTATTTTTCTCGCGCAGTTCATGTCCGTCGAAGCGCCCTTTGACACGCTCGCCAACATTGCTCATTGGGCTGCAGCGCAGGGTTACAAAGCCATTCAATTGCCGACCCTGGGCACGCAATACATCGACCTGGCGCGCGCCGCCGACAGTCAGGATTATTGTGATGAATTGAAAGCCGTCTGCGCCCAGGCAGGTGTCGAAATCAGTGAGCTGTCGACGCATCTGCAGGGCCAACTGGTGGCGGTGCATCCGGCGTTCGATACGTTGTTCGATGACTTCGCCCCCGCGCATTTGCGCGGCCAACCTCAGGCACGAACCGAGTGGGCCATCGATCAGTTGAAGCTCGCCGCCCGCGCCAGCCAACGGTTGGGGCTGAAGGCGCACGCGACGTTTTCCGGTGCGCTGTTGTGGCCCTATGTCTACCCGTGGCCGCAACGCCCGAGCGGTCTGGTCGAGCAGGGGTTTGCCGAACTGGCCAAGCGCTGGTTGCCGATCCTCGATTGTTTCGAGCAAGCCGGTGTTGACCTCTGCTACGAGATCCATCCCGGCGAAGACCTGCACGACGGCGCCTCGTTCGAGCGTTTCCTTGAGGCCGTCGATCACCATCCGCGCGCCGCGATTCTCTACGACCCGAGCCATCTGCTGCTTCAGCAAATGGACTATCTGGGCTTCATCGATCGCTACCACGAGCGCATCCGTATGTTCCACGTCAAGGACGCCGAGTTCCGGCCCGACGCCCGTTCGGGTGTCTACGGCGGCTATCAAGGCTGGGTCGAGCGGCCTGGCCGCTTCCGTTCCTTGGGTGATGGGCAGATTGATTTCAAATCGATTTTCAGCAAATTGACGCAGTACGACTTTGCCGGCTGGGCGGTTCTGGAATGGGAGTGTTGCCTGAAGGATTCGGAGCAGGGCGCCGCAGAAGGAGCGGCTTTCATCCAGCAGCACATGATCAGCAAAACCCGAAAGGCATTCGATGATTTCGCCAGTGTGACCTCCGACGAGCGTTTCAATCGACGGCTATTGGGTTTGCCCGACGCCTGAATAACCTGTTTGCCCCTTTCTCCCAAAAAAGAAAAACAATAAGACGGTGACTGATATGACCACGATGACTGCGCGATTAAGCGTAATGATGTTCTTGCAGTTCTTTATCTGGGGCGGATGGTTCGTGACCCTCGGCACCTTCCTCTCCAGTAATCTTGGGGCCAGCGGCGGGCAGATCGGCATGGCGTTTTCGACGCAGTCCTGGGGCGCGATCATCGCGCCCTTTGTGATCGGTTTGATTGCCGACCGCTACTTCAATGCCGACCGCATCCTTGCGGTGTTGCATCTGATCGGCGCGGTGCTGCTGTTGCAACTCTATCGAGCGCCTGACTTCAGCGCGTTTTACCCGTTCGTGCTGGCCTACATGATGATCTACATGCCGACGCTGGCGTTGGTGAATTCGGTGGCGTTCCGGCAGATGCGCGACCCGGCCCTGGAGTTCTCGCGGATCAGAGTGTGGGGCACCATTGGCTGGATCGTGGCGGGCGTGGTGATCAGCTTTGTGTTTGCCTGGGATTCGCAACAAGCGATCTCATCCGGTGGCTTGCGCAACACGTTTCTGATGTCGGCCATCGCCTCCCTCGTGCTAGGGATCTACAGCTTCAGCCTGCCGCGCACCGCGCCGCTCAAACCTGAGCCGGGCAGTGTCGGCTTAAAGCAAATGCTGGGGCTGGACGCCTTGGGTTTGTTGAAGGACCGCAGTTACCTGGTGTTCTTCATCGCCTCCATTTTGATCTGCATTCCATTGGCGTTTTATTACCAGAATGCCAACCCGTTTCTGGCGGAAATCGGCGTGACCAATCCAACCGCCAAGATGGCGATCGGGCAAGTCTCGGAAGTGCTGTTTATGTTGCTCCTGCCGCTGTTCATTCAGCGTTTCGGCATCAAGATCGCGCTGTTGGTGGGGATGCTGGCGTGGGCGTTGCGCTATCTGCTGTTCGCCTACGGCAACAACGGGGACCTCGCCTTCATGTTGTTCACCGGCATTGCCTTGCATGGCATCTGCTACGACTTCTTCTTTGTTTCGGGGCAGATCTACACCGATGCCAAAGCGTCGGAGCGTTTCAGAAGCTCCGCGCAAGGGTTGATCACGCTCGCGACGTACGGCTTGGGCATGCTGATTGGCTTTTGGGTGGCCGGGACGGTGACCGATCACTATGCGTCGGCTGAGAGCCATGACTGGAAAAGCATCTGGCTGTTCCCGGCAGGGTTCGCGTTGGTGATATTTTTCTGTTTCTCGCTGGCCTTCAAAGGGCGGCAACGCGTGGCCGCGCCGTCAGTATTTGAATAATGCCCCGAGTCTGAAGAACACCGTCGGAACCTGTGGGAGCGGGCTTGCTCGCGAAAGCGATGTGTCAGGCGACATCAATGTCGACTGTGCCGCCGTCTTCGCGGGCAAGCCCGCTCCCACAGTGGTCGGTGTTGTTTGCAAAATTTGTGTACGTCGCCAATCCTTTTGTGGGAGCGGGCTTGCCCGCGATGGCGGTGTGTCAGGTGACATCAATGTCGACTATGCCGCTGCCTTCGCGAGCAAGCCTGCTCCCACAGGGCTTGCGATTAACCGACTGGCATTTCAGGGGTTATGGAACGCGCTTCACTCAAGGCGCACCAAACAGCATCGTCCAATAAACACCCTCGTCGCTGCGCGAATCGGCGGCATAGGCCGCGCCCACGTGGGTAAACATCGGATTCATCAGGTTGGCGCAATGCCCGGGGCTGGCCAGCCAGCCGGCCATCGCTTTGTTCGGTGAGCTTTGCCCGGCGGCGATGTTTTCGCCAATCTGCCGGCCTCGATAGCCGGCGGCTTTGGCCCGATCCAATGGCATATCACCGTCAGGATCGCGGTGGGCGAAGTAATTGCCGTAGGCCATTGCCTTGCTGTGTCCTTGCGCGGCGGCCCCCAGGGCTGCATTCCAGGTCAACGGTCGTGCGGCGGCAAAGCGTTGGCGCCCGCACAGGCGCGGCCTGGCCCGTGCCGCATTGACCTGTGCCAGCAACGCCTTGCCTGCTTCTCGCGAATCACCGACACGTCCGTCGAGCACCGGTTGCGCCAGCACCACCTGCCATTCGCTACGGGAACGAGTGACGCCGATATCGGCGAACTGGGTATCGAGCAGCGCCCCGCAATAGTCGCTCTCAAGCATGTCAAACGCCTCATCGGCATCTTGCGCGCCGACCACGCGAATGGTGCGCACCGTCACCGCTTGATAGCCCTTAGCTTTCAGGGCGCTCCGCAAACCACCGCCATAGCCGACCGGTAACGCCAGGTTCGATTTCAGCGACAACGGCCGCAACGGCTTGACCGCACGCCCCGCACAGCGATCGGGATCGGCGCGGTAGTCGTTGATGACTTCCACCAGTTGCCGCTCCCCACTGGCATGGGCGGGGCAGGCGAGTAGCGGGAGCAAAGGCATCAGGCACAGAGAGATAAAGCGACAGCGGCGGACGATTGGGCGCATGAACGGACAGCTCTGATGAGATGATGACGATAGGGGGCAGGAACGAGCAATGACCGTAGGAGCGCTTCGTTGGGTGAGCTTCTTTTACGGCACGGCTAAGACTGCGGGTCTGAAGACTGGTTCACGAGGGGAAGAGACAAATTTAACGGCGCCGCCGTGGGGGCTGATTCAGGCTTGCACGGGTCAGCCCGCCGAGGACATCGGACACGCTGGCTGGTACCGTACTGACATCATTCAAGAGGTACAGGGACATGACGAAAACCAGGGGCGACAAGGATTGGGTAAAGCGCTCGGCTCAGCCGTTGAAGATGGAGCGTATCGAAGCCTTTTTTGGCGGCCATGGGTTTACGCCGCATCGCCACGACACGTACGCCATCGGACGAACGCTGTCGGGTGTTCAAAGTTTCCAGTACCGCAACACCAAGCGTCACAGCCTGCCCGGGAAAACCGTCGTATTGCATCCGGACGAGGTGCATGACGGTGAAGCCGGTACCGAAGCGGGTTTTCATTATCGGATGATCTACATCGAACCCGCTTTGATTCAGCAAGTATTAGGCGGCAAGCCCTTGCCCTTCATCGAGGGTGGTATATCCAGCGACCCACGGCTTTATGCCGCGACCCAGGTGCTGCTGCAAAACCTCGACGCTTGCATCGAACCCCTGGAAGAAGACGATGCCATTTACGATCTCGCGCAGGCGCTGGATGTGAACTCGGGGCAACGCGGGCGGCGCAAGTCGTTTGATTTCGCAGCGGCCGAACGCGCGCGTGCGCTGATTCATGAGTCGCTGGATCGAGTCATTACCCTGGAGGAGTTAGCGCAGGCCAGTGGTCGAGACCGCTGGAGCCTGAGCCGTGATTTTCGTGCGCTGTACGGTACGAGCCCCTATCGATACATGACGCAACGACGTCTCGATCTGGCAAGGGCACTGATGTTCGGGGGCCACTCGATGGCGGAGGCCGCCGTCTCCGCAGGCTTTTTCGATCAAAGCCACATGACGCGTCAGTTCACCCAGACCTACGGCGTCTCACCCGGTCGATGGATGAAAAGACTGGGCCTTGTTTAAGGGCGTTCGACTTGCACAATCATGCAATACGCAGCGCTGCCCATCTCCTAAAGTCAGACCTCGATAACTTGGCTAGTGAGGACGACTCAAATGCATTCCCAACCCGGCGTGACGACCTGCACCGCGATTAACTTTGCCGAAAAGTTTGCTTTGTTCAGCGAGCAATGGGCGCCCAAGGTCATTGCCGAAATGAACGACTACCAGTTCAAGGTGGTGAAAATCGAAGGCGACTTTGTCTGGCATTCCCACGCCGACACCGATGAAACCTTCATCGTCCTCGAAGGCGAGCTTCGCATTGATCTTCGAGAGGGCGCCGTGGTGGTCAGGCAGGGAGAAATGTACGTCGTCCCCAAGGGCGTCGAACACAAGCCTTATGCTGAGCGAGAGGTGAAGATGTTACTGATCGAGCCGCGTGGCGTGCTGAATACCGGCGATCAGGAAGGAGAAAGAACCGCAATCAATGATGTCTGGATTTAGACGCTTCAGTATTTTCTCCATTTTTGTATGGGTGAGCAGGGCTCAGGCGCCTTTAACGACAAAATAGCTGCCGAACAGGTTGCTGTAGAAGGACAGGTGTTCGCCCATGATCTGGCCCAGCGAAGTGCATCATCGATGAGGGCTTTGAGGCTCTATCGGTACATCTGCCAGCGATCGTTCAGGAGCGCAGTGTCATTCTCTGAGTCAATGAATTAGCGGCGTTTTCGTTGAAAAAGTTCGATGGCAGGTGGCGAAGTGCCTCTCGTCGGAAGACAACGCGGCTATTTCGCACTTTTCAGCTATTCTTGCGGCATCTGGACGGTGGCCATGACGTACTGGCACACGATGCGCAAGGAAGGGAAGACAAAATGGATGATGTGCATTGCGTGCAAGTTATCGCTGTGACTGGCGGTAAAGGTGGCGTGGGCAAGACAACGGTGGCGGTTAACCTTTCGTTGGCGCTGGCAAAAATGGGGCGGCGCGTCGTATTGCTGGACGCCGATCTGGGCCTGGCGAATATCGATATTCTGTTGGGGCTGACCCCGCGCTACACACTGGCCGATGTCATTGAAGGGCGTTGCGAGCTGTCCGAGGCATTGTTGCCAGGGCCTGGAGGCATTCGTGTTGTCCCGGCCTCTTCGGGCTTGCAGAGCATGATTCATCTGGAGCCGGCGCAATACCGTGCGCTGATCCAGTCCTTTAGCGATATTGGCGATAAGCTGGATGTGCTGGTGATCGATACGGCCGCCGGTATCGGTGGCTCAGTGGTCAACTTCATCCGCGCGGCGCAGGAAGTGATGGTGGTCGTGTGCGATGAACCCACCTCAATCAGCGGCGCCTACGGGCTGATCAAACTGCTCAACCTGAGCTACGGTTTGCACCGTTTTCGGGTGTTGGTCAACATGACGGGCAGTCCGTCGGAAGGCCGCAATCTGTTTGCCAGGCTGGAAAAGATTACCGACATGTTCCTGGATGTCTCGCTGCAATACGTCGGCGCGATACCCAACGATGAATGTGCGCACAAAGCCGTGCAGAAGGGGCGTGCAGTGCTTGAAGCCTTTCCCCGTTCCAAATGCGCTCAAGCCTTCCAGGCCCTGGCTCACAACGTCGACACCTGGCCTTTGCCGACTCATCCGAGAGGGCATGTGGAGTTTTTTGTTGAGCAACTCGTGCAGAATTCTGGCAGGTGAGTCTCAAGGCCTTGTAATGTTGTTCACTTAAGCGCTCATCAGTCATACCTGCCTTGTGGCGAGCGAGCTTGCTCCGGGCGGCGTTCCGACGTTGGGCTGCGCAGCGGCCCCAAAAATCTGACAACTATTGCCGATTTTTGTGAGTGCTATGCATTCAAGCGGGAGCAAGCTCCCTCGCCACAGGTTTCTCACTGACTCAAATCACAACTTGTAGCCGATCTGCCGCAACAAATTCTTGCGCCACAAAATATCTTCATCACCTTCAATGTCTTTGGCGCAGAAGCCATCCACCACGCCCAAAATCCCGCGCCCCTGTTCCGTCTCAGCAACAATCACCTCAGTTGGATTGGCCGTTGCACAAAAAATACGGCACACCTCTGGAACCATTTTGACGGCGTTCAACACGTTCAGCGGATAGAAACCGTCGCCCAGGAAAATGATGAAGCTATGGCCCGCGGCAATGGCTTGCGCATTTTTCTGCGCAAGTTCGATCATGGCGGTATCGGTGCCGGACCATCGCACCAGGCATTTGCCGGAGGCTTCACAAAAGGCCACGCCAAACTGGATACCTGGCACGGCGTTGACCAACGCTTCGTGGATGTCCTCGACGGACTTGATGAAGTGCGTCTGGCCCAAAATGAAGTTCGTCGCTTGCGGCTTGTCGATTTTCAACGTGATGAGTTGCATTTCAAACGCCTCCTTTCACGATGCTGCAAACCAGAGTCTGGCCTCTAATCAAGCCGGGACGGTGTCTTGCTCTGCTGGCGGTGTCTCTGTGTGGACGCGAACATCCCCCAGTTTTCTTATTGTCGACTTGGGCAAGGTCGGCGCATCAAGAAGAATCGAATCAATGCGCTTGCGGAGGTCAAAAACGATTGGGCCCAGGATAGCCTCGTCCTTGCCGCTGGCGATTTCGTCCTGAATCTCACGCGATATCGCCCCGAGTTTCTCGGCGGTGTCTTTGTGCCCCGCAGCCCGGGTGTCAAAGTTCAGGAAGGTCTGAACCGAACTCAACACCAGGGTCAGGAGTGACAGGACGCCGGCTACGTATTGGAGCCATACGGGCGAGGAATCACTGATTGAGCCAAAGACGCTGGCGCTGACGATCGCTGACAGCACAACGCAGGGGATACCCAGTTTTCAGCTGAACTTCTCGAAATCCCGGGCACTGATTTCATGTTCAATCTGCAACCGAACGATCATGCGATTCCATTTGGTCAGTAGCTCGAGCCGGCTCATGGTTGCAGTCCTTGGCAGGGGGATTCAGAGGAATATTAGCTTCTATTTGGCCGCCTGTTAGGGTTCGCAGACAGGATGAAGCTGAGGCGCCAGGCCTTCTTCCTCTCGCAGCTGGCGGCTCATGTCGTCGCAGCTCTGCGACCAGGCTGTCAGCCACGGCGACATCTCGGGTGACCGTTCAGCCAATCCCAGCTCCCGGACAAACTCGGCAGGTGAGACCGTGCCTTTGGCCCCGCGGAACAGCCCCCGCATGATGACGACGCCGATCACGCGTCCTTTGCTCACGAAGCGGTGTTCCATAAAGCTCCATTTATCGTCCCAGCCGAGTATTCGGGTATGAATCTCAAACGATTCGAACAGCTTCAGCTCCCGCCGAAACTTGCCCCAGATATCCCCAACAATCGGCACAGCTCTATGGCGCAGGGCCACTCGATAGGCACCGCTGCGCAGGACGAAGTCCATGCGGCCTATGTCGGCCATGGTGAAATAACGGCCATTGGTGACGTGCCGGTTGAGGTCGAGGTCGAGCGGCCAGACGCGCATGCGGATGACGGTAGTGGCCAGCCCATCAACCGGCTTGCGCCATGGGCGACGAAACAGCATGAGGAACAGTCGAAACCAGAGATTCATAAATACGCCGAGGGCTGAGTAGAGCGGTGCACTTTAGGGCGCAGAAATCGGATAAGGTAGGTGCACAAATGACTTTTTTCATGCGAAAAGCGCAATCCGGATCATTCATTCATGCACGTTACTCTGTTACTGGCTGATCAATGTTCCGCTGCCAGCGCCACCTTGGCGCTGGAGGTGCTCAGTGCCGCCAACCTGTTCGCCGACACCACCAGCGCGCCATTTGATGTGGTTGTCGCCTCATTGGATGGCGGTGATGTCGCCGCGTGGGGCGGGCAGACGCTACGCGTAGACCGATCCATCGCCGAAATCTGCCGAACCGATCTGGTGGTAATCCCGGGGTTCCTCTTCACCCTGAAGGATGCCTTGCCTGCATTTGCAGGTTATGGGCCGTGGCTGCGCCAACAGCATGCGCAAGGTGCCGTTGTGGCTTCAATGTGTACGGCGACGTTCATGCTGGCCGAGGCGAGAATGCTGGACGGTATTCGTGCCACCACGCACTGGGCCTTTGCCGATCTTTTTCGCCGTCGGTATTGCGCGGTCTGTCTGGAGGAGGCGCAGATCCTCTGTGAGGACAATCGCGTCATCACCTGCGGGGGCGCGAGTGCAGCCATGGATCTTTTGCTGCACCTCATCCGTCGGTTCGCTTCACTGGAGCTGGCGCAGAAGTGTGGCAAATACTTGCTGGTCGACAACGTGCGCAGCGAACAATCGGTCTATGTCATGTGGTCACTGCCGAAGAACCATGGGGATGGCGATATCCTGCGCGTTCAAGATTGGTTGGAGGATAACTTCCATCAGCCACTGTTGATCAATGACGTGGCCCAGCGATTCGGGTTCGGCGTCAGGAACTTCAAAAGGCGTTTCAAGGAAGCCACTGGGTACACGCCGCTGACCTACCTGCAAGCGCTACGAGTGGAGAGGGCAAAGCAGCTTCTTGAATCAACACGAATGACGCTGGACAGCATCACTTACAAAGTCGGTTACGAGGATGGCAATTCCTTTCGCAGGCTTTTTCGGCAACGAGTGGGCCTGCTTCCAGCGGCTTACCGGAAGAAGTTTCAACCGGGTGCGAGCTGAGCTGCTGTCAATCGCAGGTATTCCGTTCAGGAATGCCCCCATAAAAATCATGCATTTTCTTTATGGTATTGGATCTCGTAGCGTGTCTGCTCACCATATGGAGATGACCCCGTGAATGACTCCCGCCTGCGCCTGTACGTTGATGCTCAATTCACCAGCCCCTATGCCATGTCGGTTTTCGTGGCCCTTCGCGAAAAGGGCATCGAATTCGAACTGAGCCCGCTGGATCTCGACGCGCTCGAAAACCAGTCAGAAGACTATGCCAGCCTTTCACTGACCCAGCGCGTACCGACGCTGGTGCATGGCGACTTTGCCTTGTCTGAATCGTCGGCGATCACTGAATACCTGGAAGACGTTTTCCCCCAGACGCCGGTCTACCCACAAGACTTGATGCTGCGTGCGAAGGCACGACAAGTCCAGGCGTGGCTGCGCAGTGACCTGCTGCCCATTCGGCAGGAACGATCCACGCTGGTGGTGTTTTATGGCCTCAAATCAGCGCCCTTGTCGCCCGTTGCCGAGTCGGCCGCGCGCAAGCTGATCGGTGCCGCACAAGCGTTGCTGGCTGACGGCCGCGAATACTTGTTCGGGCAATGGTCGATCGCCGATGTGGACCTGGCCTTGATGCTCAACCGGCTGATACTCAACGGCGACGCCGTGCCCCCCGCGCTGGTGGAATACGCGCAGCGTCAATGGCAGCGGCCTGCGGTGCAGGAGTGGGTCAAACTGCAGCGTCCTGCGCTGTAGTCGGCGTACGCGTTGTTTTAAGTCGCAGGAGCGACTGGACGAACATAGTAATTGTCGAACTCGCCGCTTTCGACGAATTGGAAGCCATGACGGATGTAAAACCGATTCGAAGCGCTCTCTTTGAGAGCGCCTACCCTGATAGGGCGCGCGGCGGCGTCCGCTTCTTTGAAAATCTGCATGAGGACTGCAGAACCTACTCCTGATCCCTGAGCATTCGGTCTCACATACAAGTGCTCAAGCAGCAGTTCTTTCAGGTGATGCCTCACCACAACAAAACCGATCCGCTCACCGGCCACCTCGATGTGACGCGTGTTGCGGGAATCAAAACCGTTGAGAAAGCGCTCACGGGCACGCACCGGATCAAATCGCCCAATGCGTTCCAGACTTTCGCGCATGGCCTCAATTCGAATGGCCACAAGATTGTCCAAATCGCTTTGTTGAGCCGCGACCAGGATGACGGGAGGATTTTGATCAGGTATGACGGGCATCGTCTGCGCTCTAATTATCATCACGGGGAATCAGTATAGAGCGCCAGATACGTCGCTTCCGGTTTGGTTTCAGAGTCGATTCAGCATAGCGAAAAACGTCCGATACAGGGCTACCCCCAACGCGTGTCTCGGCGTTGAAGCCCGGGATGTATAAGAAATGCATGGCTCACATCAACTGCGCTCAATAAATTGCACGATGACCTGATTGACGATCTCCGGATGCGTAATCGGCCCCATATGACCGAGCCCCTCGAGCTCCACCACTTCAACGTTCGGCAGTGTGCCGGTCAGCAGCCGCGCCACTGCCCGTGACGATGCCGGTGAGTCCTTGCCGACCATGAAAAGCACCGGCAGGTTGAGCGAACGGAAGGCTAGCAACGGCGTCGGCTCGTTCAGCAGCGCGTGAGCCCAGCCCTGCACATTGGCCACCGCGGCGGCGATGGAGGGTTTGCGTTGTTCCGGGGTTTGCGCCCAGGCCCCGGCACCCATCCAGTAGTCAATGAAGTGCTGGGCCGCTGCGTCGAGGTTACCCGCCTCAAGTGCCAGCCCGGCGTTTGCGACGACTTCACGGATAGCGTCCGCTTCATTGGGTGGAGGCGATGCGGCGTCGAGCAGGGCAAACAATGTTGGCTCATACAACGCCATGGCGCGCACCCGGCCGGGGTTCTGCAACGCCGCGATCAACGCCACTGCCCCGCCATAAGAGTGACCGACCAGAATGAGCGGTTCGCCGGCGCGGGCGAGCACCGGCTCGGCGAAGCGCGCTTCTTCACTGAGGGTGACGATTCGATCGGTGGGCCACGCCGGGCTCTTGCCGGCGCCAAACGAATCGAGCGCCAGGACCCGAAACTTTGCGGCCAGGTGATCTTGCAGTCCACGCCACTGCACCGAGTGACTCGCATTGGCGTGAAAGCAGACAACGCCCGGGCCCACGCCAGCGTCCCGATAAAAGGGTTCGACGGGTTTCATACTGGCTCTCCTGCAACGACGTTAAAGGGAGAAGAGAGTTATAGATTAACTTCAAGGCTTCGGTGTAGCAGCCAGTCATGATGAAATAGCCGCCCGTTTTTGCTGCCTGCAACACCTGATTTGGAGCGCTACATGAAAAACGCCGTCGTACTCATTTTCACCTTGATGCTCAATGCCGGGTTCATCAGCCTGCAAGCAGAAGCGGCGGGGGATGCTGAAGCCGGTCAGAAGCTATTTAACCGTATCTGCGGCGGCTGTCATCAAGTAGGGACTTCGGCACGGGGTTCTTTTGGGCCGCAGCTCAATGCCATCTTCGGGCGCTCTGCGGGAAGCACGACGGACTATCAGTACTCAACCGCGATGAAATCATCAGGCATCATCTGGACCCGCGAAACACTCACCGCCTATATCGAAGCGCCAAAAGAAGTAGTCCCCGGAACTCGGATGATTTTCTGGGGGCTCAGCGATCCGGAGAAGATCGAAAACCTGTTGGCCTACCTTCAGACATTTCAGCCGCAATAATCTGTGTTTTTGGAATGCCGTGTGGCGAGCGAGCTTGCTCGCGCTGGGCTGCGTAGCGGCCCCAAAATACGACAGCCATTTGTCGATTTTTGTAAGTGCTACGCACTCAAGCGGGAACAAACGCCCTCGCCACAGGTTTCTCACTCATTGATCGCACCTCACGCCCATGCTTTACCGAGCTCCTCCAGACCCGCGTCTTGCAGGTTCTGCGCACTCATGACCACACGCAGTTTGCAGTTGGCCTGAAAGTTGAGAAAGAAGGGTTCGGCATAGCCGGGAATTTCGGAAGGGTCTTCTATATCGATCAGAAAAATTCCACTTCGCATTCCATCCTGCTCAGTGAAATAAGTTGCCTCCGGCTTAATGGTTTCCAGCACGCGGTTCATGATTTCGCCGATTTTCCCGGACCTGACAAGTGCGTTGAAAGGTTCATGGGGAAACTCGACCATCAGTAGCATTTTCATTATTCGATACTCTGTTGAGGTGGCGTGCTCCTTACCCGGATCCTTACTCCTGACGATGATGCCGCAAGCCGTGCATTCAGCCGTGCCAGCGGTGGTGTGTGGTTAAGAATAGCGAAGGGATCGAGGTTGCCGGGGCAGAGTTACGGACGGTTATTCTCCCCTGTTTCGAGTTCGCAGCTCCTCGCAATCCGTCTTGAACGCTTAGACGGAACTCCGTCTGCGGGCTGATGAATTTTCCAGGAGTCCTTCCTATGAAATGCATGAAAAAACCCGGCTGATGAGGCGTGACTATCGATGCTTCCTCAGGTTTACAGGAACAGGTCGTAGGACAATTTGCTGATCAGAATCCCCAGCAACACCAGGAACAGAGCCCGGACAAAGGGCACGCCTTTATGAACCGCCAGCCAGGTGCCGGTCAGTGCGCCCAGGATGTTGAATACCGCCATGGGGATTGCGATCAGGTAGAGCACGTTACCTGTGGGAATGAAGAATATCAGCGCCGCTACGTTGGTCGCGATGTTCACTAGCTTGGCCGACGCCGAGGCATGAAGGAAGTCGAAGGCAAAGCAGCGGATAAACAGGAAGATCAGGAAGCTGCCAGTGCCGGGACCGAACAGTCCGTCGTAAAAACCGATGGCACCGCCGATGACGATCGCCAGCAGTTTTTCCTGGGTGCCGATGCGCATGGGTTTGTGCAGGGCGCCGAAGTCCTTTTTCCAGAAGGTGTAGATCGCCATCAGCACGATCAACACCAGCACCGCCGGCCGGATCATCGACTGGGGCACGAACGACACCGTGGCCGCCCCGAAGAATGCCATGACAAAGGCCGCACAGGCGGCCGGGATCACCAGGCCCCAGTCGATCACCACCTTGCGCACGAAGGACCGAGCCGCGAATGCGGTGCCGCACGCTGCCGCAACCTTATTGGTACCTAACAGCGCCGCCGGTTGCGCCGTGGGTAGCACGTTGAACAGCGCGGGTATCTGGATCAGTCCGCCGCCGCCCACCGCTGCATCGATCAGGCCGGCGGCGAAGGCGAATACACAAAGGATGACAATATCGACCATGAAATCAGGCTCTGACGATGAAAGGGTGGTGAGGGTCCGGTGGTTTCTACGTGTTTCATAGCGCTCAAATCAGGGGCAGTTGGTCGCACCCTGCCGCCTCCCGTAAAGCCTCAATTGAGTCGTCGAGAGATTGGGTCAATCGTTCTGCTCCTTAATCAAAGTGAACCAGACCACGCCAACGCCACGGATCTTTGCCATATTTCGGGCAAAGCGCCCATCGGCGCTGCAGCGCATTCCGCGAAGCTCGTGCCCAAACTGCAGCGATAACAGCTCGATATTTCGTTGATCGACGAAAATTTTGTTATCGGCAAGCACCAACGCCTTAATTGCAATTCCCGCCTCACGCATGTCGCGAGTCAGGGCATTGAAGGCTGCCAGCTTTGCAGAAAACTCTTCGGTGAGAATGCTCAACGGCTCAGCCCCATCTTGAGTTTGGCCGCACTGGCGCCATGGGAAGTGACCCCCATGGAGATCAGGATGCTCCGAAAGCGCGGGGCTCATATCAGGGTTAATGGATGTTAAATCCCGGCTTCATCCTTCGCTTGAACAGGTCTTGGCGTAACCGCCTTCACCCCATCATCAATCACCGCCTTACCCATTGCCGTTAAATCATGCGCTGCCAAGGCATGTCGGTCGGTGTCTCTTGCGAAAGATGCGTCTGCTTGCTCGGTCATCTTTTGTTCCTGTTACTTACATCCTTGTGAGTTGAGCGGGAAGGTTAACGGAAGCGCTTTTTTTGTGTTGCAATGCCACGTTGTGAAAAGTGCAATGAGGTGGTCAGTGGCATTGAATATGTTGGGAGAACTTGAAGCCTTTGCGACGGTGGCGCGCAAGCGCAGCTTCGTCGCGGCGGCACGTACGCTGGGGCGCTCCCCCAGTGCGCTGACCCGTGCCGTTCAAGCCCTGGAGGAAAGTGTCGGGGTCAAGTTATTCAATCGCTCGTCCAATGTCGTGAGCTTGACTGAAGCGGGGGAGCGCTTGATGCCTCACGCTTACAAAATGCTGGATCTGCAACGTGAGGCGGATGAAGACTTGGCCGGTCTCAGCGGCCTGGCCTGCGGCTGGATCCGCTTTTCCGCCCCCGAGTTTCTCGGACACGGGGTATTGCCCCGATTGATCGCGCAGTACAGCGAGCGTTATCCAGACGTGAACGTCGATGTGATCTTCACCGATGAGACCATCGACCCGGTCAAGGGCAAGCTGGACTTCTCGATTCGCGGCGCGTTTGCGCAATCCAGTGACCTGATCGGCTATCCGCTCTGGAATTATTCACGCTACCTGTATGCCAGCCCCGGGTATCTGGAGCGGCGCGGGATACCCGATTCCATTGAGGCGCTGGAGGCGCACTCGCTGATCCTGCATACGGCGCCGCGGATTCTCAAGGAGTGGAATTTTCGCAGTGAAGAGCAGGCCATCAGCTTTCGGGTTCATCCAAAGTTTCGTTTCAGCTCCGGTTTGGCGGTATTCCAGGCGGCCCTGGCGGGCGTCGGGATCGCCCGTCTGGCGGACTGGATGGCGGAGCCCGAAGTGCAAGCGGGGCGCCTGCTGCGGGTCTGTCCCGAGTACAAGCTCACCTCCAGCGGCGGTGATAGCCCGCAGATGCACGCGGTGTACCCGGCCGGGAATCTACCGCTGCGGGTGAAGTCGTTGTTGGAGGTGATCCGTGGCTTTGGCGACAGCCTTGATCGAAAGCATGCGGTGACGTTTTAGGTGGCTGGACGCTGTCCCTCAATCAGCATCCTTGGTGCCGAATATGGATAGCTTCGCGATGACTTCGAAAAATGCATCCGAACGCACCCAGTAGTGTCGGTGGCGATCATGACGGATCAAGAACCTCGTGCAGCCATTGATAACTTACATACGCCGTCGAACGTCTTGGTAGCTATTACGAGGACCCCACCATGCGCAACTACCCCCTGCAATACCTGTTCAACGGCGAACCCGTACCACTCCTCATTACTGCTCAAGCATCAAGCTACGCCAAATGATTGTCTGCGGTTCTACAGGCGTGACATTCGGTTGCAGCTGTTCCTTCTTACTGGGGTTTTGCGGGGCCGGCTCAATTGGTTCCGGTGGCGGATTCTGATGCTTGGCAGGATGCGCTTTGTCTACTGGCATTTTATGTAAGTACTTATTTGATCTTGACGGTGACCTTGCCTTTTGATCTGCCCTGTTCAACATACCTCAAAGCATCTGCCGTTAATTCAAAGGAAAAGGATCGGTCAATGACCGGTTTGATAACGCCTGCTTCGATGAGCGTGGTGATTTCTTGTAGTTGCGTGCCATTTGCACGCATAAACAAAAATGAATAGCCGACACCCTGCTTGCGTGCCTTTCTTCGAATACCGCTGCTCAACAGGCGCATGATTTGCCTCAACCCCCAGGACAATCCTTGCTCTTGGGCGAACTGCGCCGTCGGCGGTCCCGAAATGGAAATGAGCTGGCCGCCAGGCTTCAGAACCTTGAGCGATTTCTCCAGTACATCGGCGCCCAGGCTGTTCAATACCACGTCATAATCGTGCAACTCGCTTTCGAAGTTCTGCTGTTTGTAATCGATGACCACGTCCGCCCCCAGTGCCTTCACCCACTCGACATTCGGGGTGCTCGTGGTGGTCGCAACAAAGGCTCCGAGGTGTTTGGCGAGTTGGATGGCAATGGTGCCGACACCGCCGGATCCGGCGTGAATCAATATCTTCTGGCCCTTTTTCAAGTGACCGGTTTCAACCAGCGCCTGCCAGGCCGTCAGAGCGACCAAGGGGATGGAAGCGGCTTCAGCCATGTTGATATTTGAGGGTTTCAGCGCGAGCACGTTTTCGTTCACAGCAATCAGTTCAGCAAAAGTCCCGATCCGTTCCTCAGGCGGGCGTGCATAGACTTCGTCTCCTGGCTTGAATCGCTTCACCGCCGAGCCTGTCCGAACCACGATCCCGGCCAGATCATTGCCCAGCACCAGCGGAAATGAATAGGGCAGGATCAGTTTGAATTCGCCAGTGCGGATCTTCGAGTCCAACTGGTTCACGCTTGCGGCATGCACTTGAACCAGGACGTCATGGACACCTACCGAAGGGTCGGGCACTTCGCCTATATGCCCATTCTGCTTGCCGTAGCGATCGATAAAAAATGCCTTCATGATGGTGCTGCTCTCGTCAGTTCGAATGAGGGAGGGAAGGGTTCCCTGCAAAGTTGATGCGATAAAACTCATTGCTGTCAGGCGTCGAGGAACGCCAAAGCCTTTGCCACAAAATCAGCATGATGTTGGAAAATTCCGCCGTGCCCCGCATCTTCGTAAATGATCAATTGCGCATTGGGAATGCGGTTCGCCAGCGCGATCGAGTTGACTGTGGGCACCATGATGTCTTTGTCCCCATTGGCTATCAGTGTCGGGATTTGCAGGCGGCCGAGGTCTTGTGGCGCCTGTTTGCCCCACGCGGTGATGGCTCTCAACTGCCGTAGAAAAGCGGTGGGCGTTGGGCCCTTGTCTCGATCTTTCTGGCGTTCTTTCAGACGTTTCAAAAACTCCGATGCGGCTTGGCGGCCGTTGGCCGTCGAGGTAAAGAACAGGTAGAACTTGGGATCTCGCAGCGTCAGCAAGCCTTTGATCATCAATGGCCATGCCACCGACCCGACCCTGTCGATACCTGCGCCACCGGCAGGTCCGGTCCCGGCGAGAATCATTCTGCGCACCAGTCCGGGAGCCTTCAGGGCGATGTCCTGAGCGACGAATCCGCCGAGTGAAAAACCGAGCAGGTCGACCTTGTCAAAACCCAGCGCACGAATCAGGCCAATTGCATCGTTAGCCATTTCATCGACGGTCAGTGGCGCGGTTCCACCCGAGCCACCGATGCCGCGGAAGTCGGTGGCGATGACACGCCGCGTTTTTGCCAGCCCGTCGATGATCCTGGGATCAAAGTTGTCCAGCACCGCGCCCCAATGATTGAACACAACCAGCGGCACCTCAGTCTTGGGTCCCATGTCACGATAGACGAATGGAGTCCCGTCAACCGTGATCGATTGGTTCGCGGCGTTGACGAACGGCGCCTGCGATCCAAAGCGTTTTTTTGTATCCATGAGGGTGATTTTCACTCCGTACAGATTGCGCGCACTCGACGCACTTGCATTCGCTCCTGCATCGAGGCGAAGCCGGCCTGCTACAAAAAGGTCACGCCTGGGCTTTGTATCGTTGCGCAACGGCGGACTGCCTTATCTGCGACAGCAGGCCCTGACGCGCTGTTTGAAGGGCATCCCAGCGCTCTCCTTCATGCAGCGGCGGAATGGTCACCGGCTCGCGACGATCGAAGCCGACCAATGCGGCATCGACCAGATCACCCACTTCCATGATTTCGCTCAAGGTATTGATGTCGATGCCGGCGCGATCCCAGATCTCTGTGCGGGTGGCTGCAGGCAGTACGGCTTGCACGTAAACGCCTTGGGGTGAAAGTTCCAGACTCAGCCCTTGGGAAAGGAACAGCACAAACGCCTTGGTCGCTCCGTATACCGACATGCCGAATTCCGGAGCCAGACCGACCACCGAGCCGATATTGATAATCGCGCCGTCACCCGCTTTGGCCAGGCGTGGGGCGATGGCACTGGCGAGCCGCACCAGCGCCGTGGTGTTAAGGGCGACCAGGTGCGCGACACTGTCGGTGCTCTGGTCGATGAAATTGCCGGACTGCGCCGCACCGGCGTTATTGACGAGAATGCCAATACGAGCGTCATCGCGCAGGCGTGCTTCGACGGTCGTCAAGTCGCTGAGTCGGGTCAAGTCAGCCTGAAGCACATCAATGGCGACGTTGTATTCGCTGCGCAACTTCGCTGCCAGTGTTTCCAGACGTACATTGTCACGGGCGACCAGGACCAGATCGTGCCCGCGTTGGGCAAAGCGTTCGGCGTAAACCGCGCCTATTCCGGTGGAGGCGCCAGTGATGAGAACGGTAGGGCGAGTGTTCATGGGGGGTTATCTCTTTTTCAAGGACATCGATAGGATTGATGTGCGACGGGTAGCACGTTCGCGTCATGCTCAATTCGCAGCAGCGCTCGATTCAGCGATCGTCGGGTAGTCGATGTAACCCGCTGCCCCACCGCCATAGAGGGTGGCGGGATTGAAGGCAGACAACGGCGCACCGATCTGGAGGCGCTCCACCAGGTCGGGGTTGCCAATGAAGGGACGACCGAAGGCGATCAGATCGGCCTGGTCTTCGGCGAGCCGCGAAGTCGCCAGATCCACGTCATAGCCGTTGTTGGCGATGTAGGTGTTTTTGAAGCGCTGGCGCAAGGCTCCGAAATCGAACGGTGCCACGTCACGCGGCCCGCCAGTCGCGCCTTCGACCACGTGCAGGTAAACAATGTCGAGGGCGTTGAGCTGGTCAACGATGTAATCGCACTGCGCCTGCGGATCACTGCTCGATACCCCGTTGGCCGGCGAGACGGGCGAGAGGCGAATGCCTGTGCGATCCGCACCGATCTCGCCTATGACAGCCGCTGTCACTTCCAGCAACAGGCGCGCACGATTTTCGATTGAGCCGCCGTAGGCATCGGTGCGCACGTTGGCGCCGTCCTTGATGAATTGGTCCAGCAAATAGCCATTCGCGCCGTGAATCTCTACGCCATCAAAACCTGCGGCAATAGCATTTGCCGACGCTTGACGGAAATCGTTGACGATCCCGGGCAGTTCGCTGATGTTCAGCGCTCGCGGCTCGGAAACGTCCACAAAGCTATTGTTGACGAACACTTTGGTCGCGGGCCGGAGTGCAGAGGGTGCCACTGGAGCTGCACCGTTTTCTTGTAGATCAACGTGTGAAACGCGGCCGACATGCCACAGCTGCAGGAAAATTTTTCCGCCTTTTGCATGCACGGCATCGGTCACGCTGCGCCAGCCGTCAATCTGCGCCTGCGTGTAAATCCCGGGAGTGTCCTGATAGCCCTGGCCCTGCCGGGAAATCTGCGAGGCTTCGCAAATCAGCAGACCTGCGGAGGCACGTTGGCTGTAATAGGTGGCAGCGAACTCGCTTGGCACGAAGCCTTCGCCTGCACGGTTGCGCGTCAGCGGGGCGAGGACGATTCGGTTCGATAGCGTCAGGGAGCCCAGCGTGTAGGGGGTGAACAGATTCTGGTCGGTCATGTGGTGTTTCTTCCGTGCCCGTTGAGGAATAGCGCTGTTGTCCGGGATTAGGATGATGATCGAAATCTAAACTGTCAATGAATTTGATTACGTCCAACATCTATGTATCATGGACGCATGATTTCCAAGCGCAAACGAGGTATTGCACGTGAGAGTGACCAAGGCCCAGGCACAGGCCAATCGCGAGCACATTGTCGAGACGGCCTCTGTATTGTTTCGTGAGCGAGGTTTTGACGGTGTAGGCGTGGCGGACCTCATGGCGGCTGCCGGATTCACCCACGGAGGTTTCTACAAACATTTCGGCTCGAAGGCTGATTTGATGGCTGAAGCCTCCGCCAACAGCCTTTCCCGATCGCTAGCCAGTGCTGAAGCGCTCGATATTCAGGGGTTTATCGATTTGTATGTGTCGAGGGATCACCGGGACGGGCGCGGCAGCGGTTGCACGATGGCTGCTTTGAGTGGCGACGCTGCGCGCCAGCCTTATGAGCTGAAGGCGGCGTTTGCCGAAGGCATCGAGCGCACGCTGCAAACGCTGGGAGAAAAGTATCCGTCGGGGCCAGATGCGGCACCTGGGGACGCGAGAGTGAAGATGATCGACATGCTGGCGCATGCTGTCGGCGCAATCGTGTTATCGCGTGCTTGTCCGGATGACTCGTCTCTGGCCGATGAAATACTCGAGGTTTGCCACGCTCAGATGACTGCCTCATTGTCTGTGCAGTCAGCCAGTGAACCGTAGGGTGAGGGATAGACGGGAGATTTCAAGGTGTGCCTGTTTCAGTGTCGTCACGACTTTGGTGCACACGTGCGCCGGTACACTCAGCATGCGAAGGCCAGGTGTTTCATCGGCACTCTCCATTCAGTTCACGTGTGGTGCGCACCAGATCCGGAAGTCTTTTTCAGTATTCCCTGGCGATAGTCGGGCACGCCTGCGCCGCATTAAAACTGATTTAAATCAGAGTTCAGTGTGAGAAAATTGCAAATTGCAGGCATTAGAGGGTGATTTGCGCCACAAGATAGAAGCTATCTTGAAGTTCTTGGTGAGTTTTATGATTTTCGGTAAATATCATCGTTTGGACTATAAGCGCTTCGCGATACTTGATCTCAGTTAAAATCAAGCAAACGGCGAGTGCTATTCGATACGGGCGCTAAGGGCCAAGGCGGAACAGGGGGAGTGAGGGGTAGACGACGCTATCTCCCATAGACTAGAGTACTGTCGTATCAGAGAGCATTGCTGCCATGGAGGCATTTGTGTGTATACGTCTTAACTCCCGCCAAAAACTTTACTCTGTTCCGCTCGTGCGTCCAGGTGTCAGATACTATTGCGCATGATCTCTAATTAAAAATAAACTTCTTGGTTTGACTATCTAAATACTCGACCGTGAACATGGAATTTTAAGTGCTACGACCGATGGAACAGTTCATTGCTTGTTGTTGCGCGTAATTTAAAGCCTGTGACGTTATAGCGAGGCTCGCTCTGCTGAGGGCGCTGGCGGAATATTGTTTTATGTTTAACGTGGCGTCCGGCACCATTTGACTACTAAAAATAACCTCTTATATATTTTGCCAATCAAAAAATTGAGCAGCATAGTGATCATAAAATCTCTCATTGCTGACCCCGTCACTCCAATTTAACCCATGATCAACTATGCCTTCTACCAACAATGATTTATCTATAAAGCAAAACGCCCAGTCTCTAAAAAATTTTTGGGCCGATACCTTCGCGCTAAATACGTTTTGCTACTTAATCTCCATACCTATCGAACTAGGTTTCGCGCAGATGACACTTGGCACACACCTGAGTGCTAGGCTCGTAGGGCTTTTCATTATCACCAGCACTGCTCGCCCCTTCGGTATATGGCGCGACTATGTCTTTAAAAAATTCAAGATTTCCGACAGGGATAAAGGTATAAAACCTTACCTTGTCGATACCTTGGCCTATCTCTCATTTGAGCTACCACTCTACATAATAAACATGAGCATAAGCGGTGCTACCTTAATGCAAGCCATCAAGGCTGCCTTGATATTTTGTATTATTGCAGGTTTTGTTGGCAGGCCTTACGGAATTTATAGAGCACTCATTAGAAAAAAACTATTTAACCTGAGTTGAGAACGCCAAATGGATATTGACTCAATAGTTCACATCATTACTTCATAGAAAAATCCAAGAGAAAACATTGTAAGTGACTTCGGTCGCACGACCATATTCTCATCTGGCCTCGGATCGTACGGGGATAGAGAGACTGATCGTGCATGGCACACTGTATATCCAGTCTCTGCGCACTCACTGAGTGAGTATTTTTGATCGACTGTTGCCTGTTGTGAGTGCCGCCATCTATCCGAAACTGACTGTCGCTACAAAGCGGAATCAGTCTGAAGGTGAGAGATTGTTTGAGCCGCACATTCCTTATGGGAATGTAGTGTATAAAATTAATGAATTGTTATTATGACTGCGTGTGGCGTAGCGTGATGTGAGGACATGGAGAACTGCCTTGAATTCATCCCCTCTCAATACTGCTGAAAAGTTTGATACCTCTCGAGCCAATGAGTACGGACGACAGAGCCGTATCGCACTAGCCGGATATGACGCCTGTCACGACCTGACTGCATGCATGCTGGCGGCAAGCCTTGGCAATTCAAGCTCGACAAAAATACTGGTAGTTGGCGCTGGCGGTACTGCACAGGAAATTATTGCTATGGCCAAACTTGAGCCGGGTTGGCGCTTCACTGCTGTTGATCCATCTGAGCCGATGCTGGAGGCAGCGAAGCAGCAGTTAGAGGCAAACAATTTACTTGAAAGGACGGCCATGCATCTTGGGCATGTTGAAGACCTGGCTGCAGACGCCTCATATGACGCAGCCACTTTGATCGGGGTACTCCATCATCTCGATGGCGATGATACCAAGCGGGAAATTTTACGATCCATTCGAGCTCATCTAAAGCCGGGTGCGCCGCTGATTGTCGCGGGGAATCAATACGCTTATGCCAGCCAGCCGTTACTGCTTGCTGCCTGGGGGCAACGGTGGCGGCAGCATGGAGTCAACCCGGATGAAGTGAAGGTCAAGCTTGGGAAAATCCTTCAAGGCGCTGACCCACCACATTCCGAGGCGGCGGTTCAAAAACTTTTGCATGACGCCGGATTCGGAGGCGCTACTCGTTTCTTCAGCAGCCTGTTCTGGAGTGCCTGGTTGACGTGTAAAACGGGTTGAGCCTGGAAGCGGGTGGCTGCTTCTGGCCGATTGTTGTTCGATCCGAAGGGCCGCTTTCGACTGTGGATTCAACCCGAAGCAGTCATCGAGACTGCCAGTCGCGATGGTTCTGAATCAGGTTCGCAAATCGCCCGCTCTGATGAATTCGATGAGGGCGTTCAAGGCCGGCGGCACATGGCGTCGGCTGGAGTAATAAAGAAAGAATCGGCTTGGCGGTGCTTTCCATTCCTGGAGTATTTCTCTGAGATGCCCTTTGCGGATTTCGTCACGCGCCAGCTCCTCGTAGACATAGGCAATCCCAGCGCCATCTTTCGCCGCCTGGATCATCAGCGCATCGTCTTCCAGAATGAGCGGGCCTGTGACGGATAACCGTATCGGTTGACCGTCTGCTTGATACTCCCAGGCGTAAAGTTTGCCACTGGGAAAACGCCTGGCAATGCACGCGTGCTCGAGCAAGTCGCGGGGGGCGTGCGCGATCCCTTTTTCGGCCAGGTAGGCATCAGCAGCGACGGTCACGAACGATTGAGGGGCGCCGACAGGGACTGCAATCATGTCGCCGGCCAGGCTTTCACCAAAGCGGACTCCAGCGTCAAATCCGCCGTTCACGATATCGGTCAATCCATCGTCGGTGATCAGGTCCAACTGAATACGTGGATACCTGGCCACGAAGGGCGCGAGCACTTTCGCAAAAACGATACGAGCCGCCGGACGCGCCACGTTGAGACGGAGTTTGCCTGCGGGCACTTCCTGCATCGAGGTCAATTGCGCCAATACATCGGCAACCTGGTGCAGCGTCGGTACCAGCGTTGCCAATAGCTGTTGGCCGGCCTCGGTAGGGGTCACGCTACGAGTGGTTCGGTTCAGCAGCCTGATGCCCAGGCGTGCTTCCAACGCTCGCAACGCGTGACTCAACGCGGAAGCCGAAACACCACGCTCGTCGGCCGCCTTGCGGAAGCTGCGATGGCGAGCGACGGCGGCAAAGGCATCGAGTTCAGAGAGATCGGGGTGATTACTCATGAATGTCGTTCAGTAGTTCAAATACGATTACCCATCTTATCGCCATCAGATCTCTCCCGGATACTTCTCACATCATTTGTGGAGAGATCGCTATGCAAAAGAATCGTCTTGGATCGTCGGATTTTCTGATTTCGCCTATTGGCTTGGGGACGTGGGCAATCGCCGGCACCGGCTGGGAGTACAGTTGGGGAGCGCAGGATGACAAGGACAGCCTGGGCGCACTTGAATATGCCGTCGAACGCGGCGTGAACTGGATTGATACCGCTGCGGTTTATGGCTTGGGCCATGCGGAGCAATTAGTGGGGCAATTGCTGCGTCGGGTGCCGGTCTCTCGGCGTCCTTTGGTGTTCACCAAAGGCAGCTTGGTCTGGGACCCGGTCACGAAGCAGATTTCGCACTCCCTGGCCCCCCAATCTTTGCTCGCCGAGATCGACGCAAGCTTGCGCAGGCTCCAAGTCGAGACTGTCGATCTGTATCAGATCCACTGGCCTGCCTTTCCTGCCGATGCAAGCAGTGAAGGTATTGAAATGGCGCTTTCGGCTTTGGCCGCCGCGCGCGATCAAGGAAAAATTCGCGCGATCGGCGTATCGAATTTCGATGTCGCTCAACTCAAGCGGGCGCAGGCGGTGACAGAGATCGTTTCGCTTCAGCCGCCGTACTCCGCCTTGATGCGGGACATCGAGAAAGACGTCCTGCCATTCTGCGAGCAGGCCGGGTTGGGTGTCCTTGCCTATTCCACACTTCAATCGGGGCTACTTTCCGGCAGCATGACACGCGAACGCATCTCGCAACTGCCCGAAGACGATTGGCGCAAGGCCCGAAGTGCTGATTTCCAGGAGCCCCGTTTGAGTGCGAACCTGACATTGGTTGACGTCATGGCACGCATTGGAGAAAGGCACGGGGTCAGCGCTGCGGCGGTCGCCATCGCCTGGGTACTTCGCCAACCGGTAGTGACGGGCGCCATTGTCGGAGCCCGCCACCCAGCACAAGTAGACGGACTGATTGCAGCCTCGGCGTTGCGCCTTAGCGCCGCAGAAATCGACGAAATTCGACCGTTCCTGCCGTCGGGCATGGGAACAAATGTCCCTGGTGCCGCCTGACACTGTTGAACAGAGGTGAGCGTTCGCCGGCCAGTCTTGTTGTTCATGAGTCCGATCATCGGCTGGTCGAATAACGCCCGGTTCGGGGGCGTGTCGCGCTCATCGCTGGAGTCGCGCTTTCGCAAAGTGCGAGGCTGCAGCGTGCATGAGGAGATCCTGCGCTTCAAACTGGCGGCAGCGACCAACGGGCTGGAAAACACCGATTCAGCGATTGCAGACATTGCGCACAACTGCGGCTTCAAATCTGCGCAGTATCTGCACACTGTGTGCCGCCGCGAGTTTGGCTGTACCCCCCGTGAATACCAGCAGGGCGCCAACGTAGCGATCCAGTAATCGTTGGGCCGAGTCATCGCCTGGTCGCGTAAATTTGAAATGCACGGCGTTGCTCGACAGAATCTCCCCCTGATCCGGCCAAAGGTGCCGGATTCGTGGTGAAAAAAGGAACTGCAGTTGAACGAACAGACATTGTCCATGCGCCTGGAGCGCGTGGCGGCGCATATACCAGCAGACGCACGCCTGGCCGATATAGGCTCGGATCACGGCTACCTGCCGGTGGCGTTGATGCGCCGTGGCGCCATCGCTGCGGCAGTGGCCGGCGAGGTGGCATTGACCCCGTTCCGCTCGGCCGAACGCACCGTGCGCGAGAACGGTCTGGAGCGGCGAATCACCGTGCGCCAGGCCAATGGCCTGGCGGCGATCGAGCCAGGAGACGGGGTCACGGCGATCAGCATCTGTGGCATGGGCGGTGAGACGATTCGCGACATCCTCGACAGCGGCAAGGCGCGCCTGAACGGCCAGGAGCGCCTGATCCTGCAGCCCAACGGTGGCGAGCAGCCACTGCGCCAATGGCTGATGGAAAATGGCTACCGCATACTCTGCGAAGAGCTGCTGCGGGAAAATCGCTTCTACTACGAAATCATCGTCGCCGAGCGCGCCGAGCCGGTGATGTATACCGCCGAGGAACTGTACTTCGGCCCGCTGCAGATGCAGGCACGCAGCCCGGCGTTCCTGTCCAAGTGGCAGCGCATGCTGCGCCATAAGCAGCAGACCCTGGCCAACTTCGCCCGGGCGCGGCAGACGGTGCCCGAAGAGAAGGTGCAAGATATCGCCCAACAAGCCCGGTGGATCAGCGAGCTGCTGGCTTGAGCTCACGGTGTTAGACGCTTTAGAGACCCCCAAAACCGATAAACCAGGGAAGCGTAGTCCCCGGCCATGGTAAAGAGAGGGTAGTAGGACACCACCGGTTTGCCACCAGTCTGTCCACCGACTGCTTTGTGATCGATTGCTGCCTGTCACGAAGGGGCTGCAACCGGCCCGCAGTGGCAACAAGTGCTCCGCTCACCAGCAGGCCAGATGTCTCTCGATCAACCTTGCCACTTCAACTGCGTGAGTAAAGCCCAGACTGTGATCGGCGCCAGGGAAAACGTGTAGTTCAGCGCGGGGTAACAGTTGAGCAAGGCGCTGGCCGACGCGAACGGGGCTGATCAGATCAGAATCTCCCCAGAGGAGCAGGACTGGCATACGCAACTCGACCAACCGGAGCGTGAGGTCGGTGTGGTCGTCGAGAAACCAACTCGGCAGTGTCTGGTTGGCGGCAGCAAAATCCGGGCGCCAGTCATGCGCGCCCAGAGCAGACATATCCACCCCGCCAGAGGTGACGGTCAGCGTCAGGTGCGTGATCAGCTCAGGGCGTTCAAGCGCTGCAAGCACAGCGACTATCCCGCCCATGGACTGCGCCACCAGCGCTGTGGGCCGGTCGATCTCGGCAAGCACGCGTGCCACCAGATCATCCATGCCGGTCACGCTAGGCAAGGGCGGAGTGTCTCCAAAGCCGGGCCAGCCGATATGGACCTGCTGCGCCGGGTGGGCCAGGCGCTCGGCAACCGGAAGCCAAAACCGGGTGTTACCCGATGCTCCGGGCAGGAAGAGGAGTTTGGCGGGGGAGGCGATCACAGGTTCGGTCCTTGAAGGTGGGATTGAAAGAGTCAGCAGGAGGGCAAAATGGATGCCGCAAGGTTCGATGACCACTTCGGAACGAGAGCCGCCGGTAGTGAAGGGCAGTTCGCGATCCAAAGCAACCATTCGCCAATCAACAGGGCACTTACCCTGGAATGCCAATGGCAGTTTGTTCTAGATCGATGGCGACTCAGACATCTCCACCAGCAGTTGCCCAAATGCATGGGCAGCAGGCGTCTTTCCAGTGACACTCCATATCAGTCGGAAATCAGCGTCCAGTAGCCGTGGCAGGCCATATTGCCCGTCAATCACCACCATGCCGGGCTCTAGATCTCCCAGCGGTAGCGCGGTGACGGCAAGCCCCGCCAATACCGCCGCCCGCAGCCCTTGTTGACTTGGAGAGGTAAAGGCAACTCGCCAATCCACGGTGGAACTTTCTAATGCCTCTACGGCCACCTGGCGGTGAACGCAGGGCGCTGGTGCAAACGCCAGCGGCAAAGGAGCCTCGCCGGTAAAGTCGAAATTCTGCGCTGCGGCCCAGACAAACCGGGTTTCGCGCAGCACGGTACCGCCGACCTGACTGCCCGGCAATGCCATAACCACGGCCAGATCGAGCCCATCGGCATCGACCTGCGCGCGCAGATCGAGGTAGGTGCCGACGGTTACATCCAGACGTACTGCGGGAAATTGTCTGGCGAACCGAGTCAGTAACGGCGGCAGGCCATCGCCGATAAAGTTTTCTGGCACACCGAAGCGCACGGTCCCGGATACCGATGACGCTCCGAAACGCCGGGAGAGGGCGTCTTGCGCTTTGAGGACGTGTTCGGCATGGCGCAGAAAATCTTCGCCATCTTCTGTCAGCGTCAAACGTCGGGTGGTGCGCACCAGCAGGGTGGTGCCGGCCTGTTCTTCCAGACGCCGGATCTGATGACTGATCGCTGACTGGCTCAAGTGCAGCCGCTCTGCGGCACGAGTGAAACTACCGGTCTCCTTGATCGCGACAAAAGCCCGCAACAGAGCTGGGTCGAAGTCCATTTAGTCAACTCATGATGAATATTAATAAAACTTACGAAATTAAATCATTTCTGTCATTTTTTAATTACTTCCAGAATGCGGCCGGTCACTTGGAGTTATGTCTGGTGACGCTGGTGAGGCTATCGCGCCAACTCCTTTGAGGGGGCAGAGCCGTCTTGCCAGTGCCCATCAACTTGATCTGGAAGGTCTCGATGCCGTTCTCTTCTTCGCAAAAGGATGTTTTCACAATAGTCGCCGTTTGCTTGGCCTCGCTGATGTTCGGCCTGGAAATCTCAAGTGTGCCGGCAATCCTGCCCACGCTTGAATCGGTTCTGCACAGCGATTTCAAAGATATGCAGTGGATCATGAATGCCTACACCATCGCCTGCACCACGGTGCTGATGGCCATCGGCACACTGGCGGATCGGTATGGGCGCAAGCGAGTGTTTATCATTAGCCTGGTACTTTTCGGCATTACCTCTCTGAGCTGTGGATGGGCGCAAAGCACCAGCGTGTTGATCGCAAGCCGATTTCTGCAAGGTATGTCCGGTGGTGCCATGCTGATTTGTCAGGTGGCAGTGCTGTCTCACCGATTCCAGTCGGGAGCTGCGCGCGGCAAAGCGTTCAGTGCCTGGGGGATCGTGTTCGGCATCGGTTTGGGGTTCGGTCCGATTATCGGCGCAGCTATCGCGGCATTGTCGAGTTGGGAATGGGTGTTCCTGGTGCATGCGCCCATTGCCGTACTTGCGCTGGTGCTGGTGCTCGTCGGTGTCGATGAATCACGTGATCCGCAGCGCCGCAGGCTGGATGTGTTGGGTATTATTTCGTTATCGCTGGCAGTGTTAGGCCTTTCCTGGTTCATCACTCAGGGAGCAGGGGAGGGTTTCTCCAGCGGTTCGGCCATCATCAGCCTGATTGTGGCGATGGTCAGCTTCATTGTCTTTGTCATCGCCCAGCGGCGCTATGTCGATCCCATGTTCGACTTCTCTGTATTTCGCATCCGCCGTTTCTCGGGTGCCTTGCTAGGGTCGGCAGGCATGAACTTCAGCTTCTGGCCCTTCATGATCTACCTGCCTCTGTACTTTCAAAATAGCCTGGGCTACGCCAGTATCGGCACCGGTCTGGCGCTACTGGCGTATACGCTGCCGACGCTGTTTATCCCGCCGTTGGGCGAACGCTTGGCATTGCGTTATCGACCTGATGTGGTGATTCCCGCTGGCTTGTTCACCATAGGTCTGGGGTTCCTCCTGATGAAATGGGGCAGCAGTGTCACGCATGCCAGCTGGCTGACGATGCTTCCTGGCTGCCTGATCGCCGGGATCGGACTGGGGCTGACCAATACGCCTGTCACCAACACCACCACTGGATCGGTGCCCAGTGAGCGTGCTGGCATGGCATCGGGCATCGATATCAGCGCTCGTATGATCAGCCTTGCAATCAATATCGCGCTGATGGGATTCATCCTGGTGGAAGGCATCCTGTCTTCCCTGCGCAACCAGTTATCTGGCGCGCCCGATGATGTGCAACTGAGGTTGCTGGCACAAAATATTTCATCCGGCAACTCTGCCCTGTTGGCGCAGACCGGACAGGGGGCTACAATTCCGGTCGATGTCGCCAACGCAGCTTTGGCACACGGGTTTGGCTGGGTGATGGTGTATGGCGGTATTGCTGCGTGGGTGTTAGTGGCGGCGAGTTGGGTGGTCTTTCGTTCAAGCAAAGCCGTGCATTCTCAGCAGTGAGCAGGTGGTCTGTCGCTTCCTGCGATTATCTTGGGGGCCTTGGTTCGGGACTACGCTAAAGCTACGCGGGTCGTCGATCAACTGTGACCCACCGTTTGCGCTGCATCCGTCCCTGGAGCGCCCAATGCCGCCCATCACCACGCGCCTGGTGGCGCTGTTTGTTCTTTGCCTGACGCTTGAAGTGCCAGCCCAGAACAGCACCTGTCCAGCGGGTGAGAAACAAGTGTGCCTGGACGGCTGCATCTGCTTGCCAGATGTGGGGCCGCTGCTCGGCCCCCTGCCTGATGGCCTCCACCAGATCGCGGCACCTGCCCTGGTGCTGTGGCTGACCCAAGCCCGCGCTGAAGCAGCCAGCGCCGGCATCCAACCCGTTCCACCGCACATCCGCGAACAACTGCTGCGCTGGTACGCCCCCAGCGTTCTCGATGCCGCGCACTACAAAGTGAGCGACGACGGCCAATTCAACGCCGCGACTGCCATGCTGCAAAACCCCGATGTCGGTGCCGTGACGCTGATCGACATCATCCTCTTCCGGGACGCTCAAACCGCAGAGCAGAACATCGCGCTCTGGGCTCACGAATTAAAGCATGTGCAGCAGTATCAGGAGTGGGGGGTAGAAGGATTTGCCCAGCGGTATACACAAGACTTCAATGCTGTGGAGGCACCGGCTTATGCCATACAGGCTGAGGTCAGGCGGTTGGTGCGGGAAGGGACTCACTGAAGGGTAGCGAAGCTTCCTGTCATTACAGGTAGAAAGCAGTGGTTTTATGGAATCGTGTTAACAACCAATCTGCACAAATCTTCTAAACGTTCTTTCCATTGCGCGGTAATTTGTTCGTCCGCACAGATCAACGCTGAACCATTACCGATGGAGCCTTCCGTGGATAGACGCAACTGGATTGAGCTGGCCCAGGACGCCGATACCGGGATTGAATCGATTCGTGCCCATTTTCAGGGGCATGCCTACGATCCGCATTGGCATGACAGTTTTCTGGTGGGGGTCACCGAGCAGGGCGTGCAGCAGTTCAATTGCCGGCGCGTTCGCCACCTCAGTACGCCGGGCAAGGTATTCATGCTGGAGCCAGGGGAGATCCACGATGGGCATGCGCCGACCGAGGAGGGGTTTACCTATTCCATGCTCTACCTCGATCCGCACTGGCTGGAGCGGGAGTTGCACGCGTTGTTCGAGCACGCGCCGGCCAACAGTCAGCCGGGTTTTGCCGACACCCTGAGCCAGGATCCGCGCCTGGCCACTGCCATTTTTCAAGCCTTCCACGCACTCCATGAGGGCGACTTGCGCATTGTGCGCCAGAGCGCCATCGACACCTTGTTGGGGGCGCTCACTTGCCACCTTGATTGGCGCAAGCGTCAGGCCTTTGATCCGCGCCTGCCGTGGGTGGCCCAGGTCGCGCGTGACTATTTGCATGCCCATGTCTATGACGACATCGGGCTGGATGATCTGGCCCAAGCCTGTGGAGTTGATCGCTTTCGTCTGACGCGGGCCTTCAAGGCAGCCTTTGGGCTGGCGCCTCATGCTTATTTGATCCAGCTGCGCCTGGCCAAGGCACGGCAGCTGCTGGCGCGGGGCGAGTCGCCGGCGCAGGTGGCCAGTGCTCTCGGGTTCGCCGATCAGAGCCATATGGGGCGCTGGTTTCGCCGTGCCTACCAGCTCACGCCAGCGGATTACCGCAAGCGCTGCTCAAACCTTCCAGACTGAATTCCGCTGATTCGCGACCATGGTTTCCTATTCGATCAAGGAGTCCATGCCATGTCTTTTTCGCTGTTCTTTTCTGCCCCTTCGCTGCGCCTTCAGGGAGTCTGAGTCATGGAGTCGTTGCTGCCTTTCCTCCTGTTTGCGTTCGTTGCCTCGATCACCCCGGGGCCGACCAATATTCTGGTATTGAGCCACAGTTCGCGGCGGGGGCTGGGTGCCACGCTGCCTATTATTTTTGGCGCATGTGTGGCGGCGGCGCTGATTGTGTTTGCAGTCGGGCTCGGCGTGGGCGAAACGCTGCTGCGGTTTCCGCGTGTGCAGCAGGCGATGGCCTGGGCCGGTGTGCTCTGGTTGAGTTGGCTGGCCTGGCAGATCTTTCAAAGCGCGCCGCCATCCCTGGACCCGACCACCCCGCGCGACGAGAGTCTCAGCGTGTTCGGTGCCGCCACTCTGCAATTGGTCAACCCCAAAGTCTGGATGATGGCGGTGGCGGTGGTCAGCGTATTTGTCGGTGGCGGCGACAAGACGCTGCGACTGGTGGTGTTGTCGCTGATGTTTCTGTTGGTCTCCGTGCCGTGCATGACCCTGTGGGCGTTACTCGGCGTGGGTAGTGCCCGGGCTTTTGGTTCGCCACAGGCGTTCAAACGCATGAACACTGCACTGGCTTTTTTGCTGCTGGTGTCGGCCTGGTTGACGGTGCTGGTATAGGTCGTTGACTGGGCAGAGCGCTTTAATCAGTAGCTGGACTGCGCATGGCTTCAAGAGGGCGCATTTATGGACTGGCGCATCCATGCGCCAAACACCGGTTTTAGCGTTTGATCAGGGAAATCTTGGTTCCTTCGATGCTGATCCCGGCCATTAATCCCTGCTGGTCGAAAATGAACGCGTAGGCATCGTCCTTCACTGTCGTGCTGGACAGATTCTTCGCCACCCCTTCATCAACCATAACAACGGTGGGTCCTACGCCGATTTCCCAACCCTTGGTTTTACGTACATAGTCCACGGCTTTGTCGGTCATCAGGAAAACCGCATAGCCATATGACTGGGCGCCTGCCTGCAGCCCCCAGGACCCGGTTACGGAGTTGTAATAATTCTCTACTTTCTTGCCCTTCAACAGTACGCCTTCGCCATAGCTGCCGCCAAACACAAGGCCCGCCTTGATGATTTTCGGGAAGACTAGAATCGCTTTGGCGTTGTGCGAAATGCTTTCAGCAAATGGCGTGGACTTGTAGAGCGTTTGCAGCGCTTGCCGAGAGTCGACATCCAGATCCTCGGCGGTTGCCGCACCCGCCGTGTTCAAGAAGCTGGCCGATGCCAGTGAAGCTGTCGCAAGGACGATCGATAGGAAGAACCGCATTGACTGAGTCATTTTAGTACTCCGATACGGGAACATTGGATGTAAGCAGCAGTCAGCACCTGCCCCTCGGCAGAATCCGAGCCTGCTGAGATTTATCCGGCGCACCCTAAAGTATGTGAGCTACTGACTTCGCCCTTGAATGCAGCAGGCCAAAGGCCTTTGCTCATTGGCGACGTCATCACCTGCTTTGACCTCTGTGTATCAGCCGGGTTCGTCGTCAGAAACTATTGTTAGTTCTGTGGAGTGTCGAAAGCAGCGGAGAGGTGCACTGTTTTATTGAGGAAACGACCAAGCTCCTAAAAGCCGCCCCAGGCAACTGTTAACAAAACGGACACCTGACAAGACGCTCGTTTTCACTTATCGAAATCGAAAGGCCAAGCCGATAATCGTGCTCTGTCTCTTCTTGCCGGGATATAAGTTCGATCAAGAAACCACGCCGTTCGAGTACTTTTGCCGAGCCGACATTTCCCGCGTTCAGAATCAGGTTTCGGATTGATGAGCCGTCCAGTGTTTCATCTCTTCGGCAATGAAGTGGTTCACCAAGTCGCTGTACATCTTCTCGATTGCATCCGGGCTCAAGCCCTCGGTCTCGGCCCACTCGCGACGTGTCGCCAGCATCGCCTTGAAACGCTCTGGCGCACGCACCAGAGTCGCTGATGTCTTGAACTTCGAGGCAGCCAGCACGTAATGAAAACGCTTGCCCAACAGCTTGATAACGACCTGATCAAGGGCGTCGATTTCGCGTCGGATGTCCTCCATGCATTCACACTCTGCGGGCTGCAACCGATTGATAACTTCCATGTAAGGGACTCCGGTTGGCTAACCATGGGTCATGAGCAACGGTAAAACGTTCGGAGTCGCAGAGCGAACCCGGATGAAGTGGATGTCGACGCCATTCATGGTGGTCGCGCAATAGGCCAAGACACCTTCTTTTGCTTGTCAGTTTAGAGTCAAAAATTGTTTTGCTTTGCGAGAAAGTCCTTTCGATACCGAGTGACCGCTTTTGGCTGTGGATTCAACCGGTCGCGAAGGGCTGCAATCGACCCAAAGCTGCCCTTGTCCATCTGAGGTACCTGAAGTTTTGGTAAAACACTCTTTCAACAGGTACTGTATTTATGTACAGTGCTTGTTTCGTTTTGAGAGAAAGCCATGCTTAAAGGTAGTTGCTGCTGCGGAGCAGTGAAGTTCTTGGTGTCGAGTCCTCCAACAATGATGGGAACATGTCACTGCTCTCGTTGCAGAAAGGTCGGAGCAAGTACCTTCGTCTTCGTAAAGCGCTCATCGTTCGAGCTGATTTCCGGCTCGGATTCCATCACCACCTTCAAGCCTGAAGGACCTTATAAGTACAACCGTTGCTTCTGTTCGCACTGCGGAACAGCATTGGGCGAGGTGACGTCAACCGCCGAGTCGTTTCCCGTGGCTGCGAACTGCATCGATGAGGCATTGACCATCACCAATCTCTTCCATGAGTTCGTCAAGGAAAAGCCAAGCTGGTACGACATCTGCGACAGCGCCAAGCAGTTTCCGGAACATCCACACCAATAAGACGGTGCGCGCACCCGACCAAGGCTTGAACGTGGCAACTCAATCTAATCCAACTTATTGGCGGCGACTGGCTCTGGATCATCAAGGACTAGGTTCGAGCAAGGCATTTGGCCATGGTCTTGAGGGCACGCTCCGCGCGATAGAGCATTTAGGTTATGTGCAAATCGACACGCTGTCTGTCGTTGAGAGAGCACATCATCACATCCTATGGAGTCGCGTGCCCGGGTATTCCTTGGACTATCTCAACCAGCTGACGTGTGCTGGGCGGGTTTTTGAGTATTGGTTTCACGCTGCCGCTTATCTGCCGATACAAGACTACCGTTTTGCATTGCCGCGCATGCTGTCTTTTCGGCGTGGTGAGAGCCCCTATTTCAGGAATGTCGACGCCAAGTTGATGACGGAAATCCTGGACCGGGTGCGAGGTGAAGGCATGCTGCGCACACGCGACCTCAGAGAGTGCGGCAAAGGCAAGGGTTCATGGTGGGACCATGGGCCTGGCCGACGCGCGCTTGACAAGTTGTTCATGCAGGGCGATTTGATGATCCGCGAGCGCAGGGGCATGGAAAAACTCTATGTGTTGCCTGAGCAATTGTTGCCAGATGGCCTGGATCTTCGAGAACCGTCAGCCGGTGAGATGGCTGCCTATCTGCTTGACAACACAGTCCGTGCCCATGGTGTCGTCACCTGGAAGCAGCTGATGCACTTGCGCACCGGACAACCATTGCGCAATGCAATGCGAGAGCTATTGCAGGCCCGTGTGGAGACAGGCGAATTGGCCCGCGTGAATGATCCAGCGATGCCCGACGCCTATGTCATCGTACAGGAGGGCGCGGGGTGTGATGCTAAAGCCAGTGCGAAAGTCCATCTGCTCTCGCCGTTCGACAACGCTGTGATCCATCGAGAACGCTTGGCGCAATTATTCGGTTTTGACTACCGGCTCGAAAGCTACGCTCCTGCGGCTAAACGGGTATACGGCTATTTTTGTCTGCCGGTCCTTTGGCAAGGAAATTTTGTTGGTCGAGTCGACTGCAAAGCTGACCGAGCTGCAAATCGCTTTGAGGTCATCAGCCTGCATGTGGAGAGTCGTGCAATGCCTGCCGCGCGGCTTCCAGCATTGCTGAATGACGCATTAAACAAGCTTGCCAGCTTCTGTGGCTGCGCTTATGTGCCGCGCGACTTTAGATGAAGGGCTCTGATTGTTTTACCTCGGGAGTGCCACGGACAGCTTTTGGCCGATTGCTGTCGGTGGGCAAGGAACGCTTTCAATCCAATTACCGTCTGGGAAGCCGAGCACCACTTAACTTGTTGTCCCGCTCGTTCCTGTAACATGCCAGCCCCCACCACCACGAGCTTTGAAAATGGATTCTCACTCGATTCTGACGTTTACATTGGTCGCCGCGATTGCCATTGCCAGCCCAGGGCCTGCGACCTTGATGGCGATCAACAATAGCCTGGCCCATGGGCAGCGCAGCGCCATATGGTCATCGCTCGGCAACGCCAGTGGCCTGTTCTGCCTGTCGTCCGCTGCCATGCTGGGGCTGGGGGCGCTGCTTGCCAGTTCCGAATGGCTGTTCAACGCGGTGAAGTTCATCGGCGCCGGTTATTTGTTCTACCTGGGCATCAGGCAATTGTTCAAAAAGGGCCCGATGCTCCCGGACGGGATTCAGGACGACTTGAAGGAAAGCCGGCCGACTCGTTCCAAACTGTACAAAGCGGCCTTCCTGACGGCGGTGACCAACCCCAAGGCGACGATGTTCTTCACCGCGTTGTTCCCGCAGTTCATCGATCAGAGTGCGGCATTGCTGCCGCAATTTCTGATCCTCACCTCGATCTTCATGGCATTGTCGGTGTCGTCCCTGAGCCTCTATGCCGCGCTCGCCTCGCGGGCCAAGGGTGTGCTAACCCGGCCTGCGCTGTCCCGTTGGGTCAGCCGGGTGGTGGGCTCGACATTCATCGGTTTCGGTGCTGCTATCCTGACCATGCGGCGGCAGGCGGCGTAGGGGAGTCGGGCTTGTAACTCCGGTAACAGGGAAGGCTGATAGGGCGAGAATGGTACGTCTTGAGCCGAGTCGAAGATGGCACACTTCAAGCCGTGGCCACGTCACCAAACGCCCTGAATGAAAAGAGCCCGCGCCACTGATGCCCATCTCACCGAATGGCGTTGATGGATCGTCAATACAACGTGTGCTCACTTAACCCCGAATGCTGGAATGCCCCGGTTAAAAAGTGATTCGATTCGATCGGGTCTTTTCGCCGAAAGCTGCCGATCATCCAGGGCAGCTTCCGACCCCAATGCTGCGGTCAGATCCCGTGGATGCGGACAAATAGCCCAAACGCCTACGGCATTCCCAGGCTGGTGTTTGAGAGGGTAACCTGAGCACCTTTCCATCTGTGTAGTACCGACATGGACATCAATCTACTGACCGAATCCATGCTTGGCCGCTGCCGTGCTCCCTCGGGTGTCTGGCAATGCAAAAGTCATCCCTTGGCTCGTACTGCTCCATGCAAACGCTGTGATCCTGGCACAGTTCATCTTCGTCGATCAGGATGCGATCCCAATCGAAGTCAGGGTTCTTGGAAATGGCGTAACTAGGGTAAGGACAAATCATCCCAGGCAGCCTTGAGCACGCGTTGACGACCTCTCATGCCCAAGCACTGTACCGCCTCGCAGATAACTAAGATAAATGGCTGAACACGATCGTCCGCTTCTGGCCGTTACTTGCCTGTCACGACCGCAGCCGACTGCTGCTGGATGCGAAGTGTATTAATCCGAGATTGTTCATTAGCGATGTGCCCGCGAGAGGTCGACTGGCTCATCGGCATTGCCCCACAAGCCCTCAAACCTGAAATGGCTTTTAGATTTCTGTGCCTGCCTCTCATCTCAAAAATCATCGACTTTTTGAAATCACACCACCCATGTATTGATTTAAATCGCGCAGATCTTTAATACTCCATGAGTACGGCGATAGCTTTACACCATTCTCTCGCAAAGTTTTTGGAATCAAGTCTCCATTTGGACGAAGTATTATCGATGATACAATTACGCCCGGATAATCATTTAATCGTTTTTTGAACGCGGATGTTGTTAGATCAGGTGTGGGAGGATTGCTTTTATTAGCCAATGGTCCTGTTGCTTTGAGATCTATTCCGTGACACATGATGCATCGCTGTAAATAGAGATTTTTTCCATTAATATTATCCGCGAAGGATAGTGATGTTTGAACTAGCGATAAAATTCCTAGCGAAGCGATGAATAATATTTTCATTGTTTTGTCTTCCTTGATGGGATCATACAGAAATGAATTGTTTGTTTTCTACTGCGCTATTTGCAGATGGGAGCAAGATGCCGCCCCTTCTTTGGTCCCCATCGAAAATCCCGACTTTGTTTTTTAAAGTTAGAAGTTATCCAGACTGACGTTAATGCCTGCGCGTTGGGCCAGTTCAATGATTTCTTCCACCCGTCCCGAGTCAACGATAAAACCGTCGTAATTTTCACCTCCTGAGTCCAGGTGAAGGTACCGCTTACCGAACCGAGTCAGCCATCTATCAAAGTCGTTAAGCACTTCAGACATCGATGAGGTGCCGTTATGCATGTAGGCGTAAGGTTCCTTCAGGCCTATGGCCTTTGTCAGATAGGGAGCCAGATACTCAAACCCGTCGTACCCTTTCCAATCGACACTTAGCAGAACGAGGTATTGAAGTTTCTGTCCCCTTGCATCATCAAGTAATCCATCTGAAAGGGCAGTACAGGCGCCTTCCCCCAAAGCGTGTTTACGCATGATGCGCCTGATAAGCCTGGTGCTTTCGTTTTCCGGAGCGAATGCCAACAGTGCTTGGGCAAGAGCCTTAAGGGCCTGCGCCTGCTTTGGATCTTGTGAGCCAGGCCGAAGCTCTTTCATGATCGCTGTAGTGCTGAGGTTGGTTTCATCGGGTGGAGGCATGGTAAAGCGTCCACCAAACAACCGATCAAAAATACCCATTTCATTCCCTTTTGTTAATCCCTTGCGGGAAATCCATCTGCTGTTTTTTACTAGCGGCAGTTGCTGTTTTCCGGCCTGTATCGCGGTAAAGCTTACTGCTCACAGATGAGGCCTGTCGATCGACTGCTTTTGGCCGAGAGCTTTCTCTGGCTTTCACGCTTGAGCGGGCGCCTGTATCTCATAAATGCGGGGCATCTGTGTCTATCGAAAGGATCACTGGATGGGTACGGTCCACAGACACCCTTTCATTGATGAGGCAACTATGTACCTGACCGCTGTTCCCTTTGGTACGACCGATTGGTCGACTGTCGAACCACTGGAGTATGTTGGACAGACGGGTACCGCCTATTGGCGAACCTGCCAGTTTGGTTCGACGCGTGTGCGGATGGTTGAATACAGTCCTGGCTATCTGGCCGATCACTGGTGCTGGAGAGGTCATATCCTGTTGTGCCTGGAAGGCGAGTTGCACACGGAGTTGGAGGATGGTCGTCAGTTCACACTCACCGCGGGGATGAGCTATCAGGTGGGCAGCAACGCTGAGGGGCATCGATCTTTCAGTACTACGGGTGCCAAGTTGTTCATAGTGGATTAACGCTGGAATTGACCGCTGTCGACCCTTAGCAGTCGCTCGTCAATTCCTGCAATGAACATAGACGGTAATAGCCACGCGCATGAACACATGTATGGCCGAATGCCCTAAACTCGCTTCCTCCCAATCAGCCAAGGAAGCGTCAATGGGCATTCGAGGAAAAGACCGTCAGATCGATAACATCGAGTTCAATGTCGTCGACATAGCTCGAAGCAAGGCCTTTTACGGAAGCGTATTCGACTGGAGTTTCGTCGACTACGGCCCGACTTATAGCGAGTTCAGCGACGGTCGTATGACAGGTGGATTCACTACAGGAGAACCTGTGCGGACGGGCGGGCCATTGATCATCCTCTACGCGGAAGATCTAGAGCGTACTGAGCTCAGGCTCAAGGCAGCAGGCGCTACGATTAGTCGTGAAGTTTTCTCGTTCCCAGGTGGGCGCCGTTTCCACTTCATCGACCCTGATGGCTATGAGCTAGCGGTGTGGTCGGCCTCTACATAATTTCGAGGCAGAGAAACCAACGTTACAACAGCAATGCTTGAGAAGGGCAGCGATCTGTTCGCCATTACAGATACGGTCAAGCATCGTTGTTGCTTTGTAATGTCTGCTTCTCATACGCCATAACTAGCGGCTATAACAATGAGCGCGAGAAAACAGACCAACTGAACGAAAAAGAAGGTAAACCGAACCGCCACGAACGTATTGGTTTGCACATGGGATACGTGAATCAGAGACTGACACACGCGGGCAATCAGGACGATTACGGACAAGTAGCTCACTGCAGGGCCGTCGACACCAAGAGTTGAAATCACCAACACAATGGCGCTAAAGACAGGCAGATTTTCCACACAGTTCGCGTGTGCTCTTATCCCACGCCGATACCAATCCTCGCCTTCGAGCTGATCGCATCGGAAAGAGGCAATCGGAACATTCGAGAACAAGATTCTGACCCAGCGATACACCCCGACGGTTGCCATCAACAGCAGCAAAGTCCAGGTCGCAAATCCAAGCAACATCCACATCGGTATTGTCATGGCTGCCGGCCTCGATAAATCATTTTCAGCACGTCATTCCACAGCCGCGCGGCCGACGCACGGTCGGCCGCCCCAGTCGATCAATTGCCCATGATTGGCGCCAGTGCGGTCTGAATCGTGGACATCTGTGCGGGTGTTGTCATGTGCGCAAGCAGCCGGCCAAAGTGTGGATGCTCCACGCCCGAGACTATGTATTGCCAGCGGTAGGCGCTCAGCACGCAGGCGTTGATTTGTGCTGTCTCATCGACACTGAATGATCGTGAAACATTGCGAATAAAGTAGTCGGCATCGGATACCGATTGTGCCTGCAGGATTCCATCGACGGCCGCCACCAGTGCAATCAGATCGTTCACTGCCTGGTCGCGCTCGGTTGGCGAGAGTTTCGCGTGCTCAGCTTTCCACTCCAGTTCATCGAGTACGACGTGCCGGCTTTCGTCCTTCCAGTGAAACTTGAAAACATCCTTGAAGAGTGGGCACAACTCCTCACGCGGGGCGATGCTTTGTACGTAGTGCGCCTGAACAAACAGCTCGATATGACAGGTCAGCGCGAGCACCGACCAGGTGCTGGCCGCCAGCACCGAGCGCGCCACATCGTTTGGATCGGCAACTTGACGATATCCCGCTGGCAATTGCGAACCTATCATCGTCTCCATGCGCCGGAACAGCTCCTGGTGCTTGATCTCGTCGTTAGAAAAGCGCACCAGCGCTTCGAGTGCGAGCTGATCGTCAAAGACATGGGCTCGACCTTGATCGAGCATTTTGGCGCTGATAAAACGCTCGACCAAGCCAAAGATATACGCATAGGTCCGGCCCTGAATCTGACTGAGCAGGCGCGCCTCGTCCGCGGCGAGAAAGGTCAGGCGGTCGATCCGCGATAGTCCGTCGGGCAAGAATTTGCGCGAGAAGTCGAAACTCCGGTCCTGTAGCAAATCACGATCGATCTGCCATTCTGCTTTCTTCGATGATCTGACAAGTTGAGCGTAACGGTCGGCATTGTCCGAATCAGAGCGGGGTAGGGTAGCAACGGTGTTCATATCGATCTCCTGCTTGCCTGGTCGAGTTGGAATGGGGCAATACGGTTAACGTCGGAGCCAATGACCAGCGGTGAAGCCTCTGGGGACAGTCTCGATCACGGAGTCCACGTTGGTGCTAATCTGGGCCTCGCAGTTCAGGCGGTGAATGACCAGTCCGCCTGATTACTTGCTCCGGACTCCGGAACGGAGGGCTGGCAATTGTTGGATGCGTTTTCTGATGTGTTGCGTGTGATTCGGCTGTCTGGAGGGGTCTTCCTCGAGGCGGAATTCACTGCGCCCTGGTGCATCAAGGGAAGAATCTCTGCGGACGATTGCAAACCGTTCCTGGCGGCACCTCGACATATCATTGCGTCGCATTTTGTCGCCGCGGGGCATATGCAATTGCAAGTCGACGGTGGTGCCGCCATTGACGTGCGGGCAGGCGAACTGGTTCTGCTTCCTCACAATGACGCTCATTCTTTTGGCAGCGACCTGAGCATTGCACCCATGTCGGCGGGCGAAGTTATTCAGCCGCCAGAAGTCGGCGCTATTTCACGAATCAAGTACGGCGGGGGCGGCGAGGTCACGCAGCTATTGTGCGGATTCCTGGGCTCTGAAACTCCCTTCAGTCCGTTGCTTTCGTCGCTGCCATCCGTATTGAAATTAGACTTGCGCGCGACAGCTTCGGGAGCCTGGATTGAAAGCTCCTTCCGTTTCGCTGTCAGTGAGATTGCGGCGGGGCGCCTCGGCTCGACAACGGTCATCGCCAAGCTCTCCGAATTGCTATTCGTCGAAGCCGTCAGCCAGTATGTCGCGAGCCTCCCCGCTGAGCGGCGCGGGTGGCTGGCGGGTTTGCGAGATCCACATATCGGGCGCGCACTGGCGCTGCTCCATGCTCGTCCAACCGAGGGCTGGACTGCAGAAGCCCTGGCGCTTGAAGTGGGCATGTCGCGCTCGGTATTCGCGGAACGATTCACGGCATTGGTCGGACAGCCACCGATGCAATACCTGACGCTCTGGCGTATGCACGTGGCGGCTCAACAGCTGCGCGAAGGTCGCGGTAATGTGGCGCAAATCGGCTTTGCGGTTGGCTACGAATCCGAAGCCGCGTTCAGTCGCGCATTCAAACGCCAGTTCGGCACATCCCCCGGCACTTGGCGCAGACAATCAGCGTGAGGTGGGTCCGGTGCTGATGGACACTCTGATCAAGCCAGGCAGCAAAAGTCTCATCACGGCCAATTCATCTACCCAGTCTCGCGACGGCCTTGTCGGGGCGCATTACCTCCCAGTACTAAAGGAGGTGCCAATGAAAGCTAAAGGACCATTCCAGTCTGGCGTCATGGGTTTAGGCTCAATCCCACGATCAAAAGATACCGGCTGCATTGGCCCATCCATCACTGCATCTTAAAACACTGTTCGCCTGAACACTTGATGCAGCACCGTCTGCCGCTGAACTTTGTCAATGATGACAATCAGACGAGCCTCACAGCCTGCGATATGAGTAGAAAACCTCACCTGATTTCCGGGTTTCCAGAATAAAAGAGGATTTATCATGAGCAGCACCTTCTTCATTCCATCCGTGAACATGATGGGCATTGGCAGTCTCGACGAAGCGATGCTCGCCATCCGCAAATATGGTTTCCGTAAAGCCTTGATTGTCACTGATGCAGGCCTGGCCAAAGCCGGCGTCGCCGCCAAGGTAGCCAGCCTTCTGGCCCGGCAGGACATCAACTCCACCCTGTTTGATGGCGCCAAACCGAATCCGACGGTCAGCAATGTCGAGAAAGGCCTCGAGCTGCTTGGCCGTAGCGATTGTGATTTCATTATTTCCCTGGGCGGCGGCTCACCCCATGACTGCGCCAAGGGCATTGCCCTGTGCGCCACCAACGGCGGACACATCAGTGATTACGAAGGCGTGGATCAATCCGCCAAGCCACAGATGCCGTTGATTGCGATCAATACCACCGCCGGCACGGCGAGTGAAATGACCCGTTTCTGCATCATTACCGACGAAGTCCGGCACGTTAAAATGGCCATCGTCGACCGTAACGTCACCCCACTGTTGTCGGTCAACGATCCTTCGCTGATGGCAGGCATGCCCAAAGGCCTGACCGCCGCCACCGGCATGGACGCGCTGACCCACGCTATCGAAGCCTACGTGTCGACTGCGGCAACGCCGATCACCGATGCCTGTGCACTCAAGGCCGTGGAATTGATCTCGGCCAACCTGCGCACTGCCGTTGCCCAGGGTGACGACATGACCGCCCGAGAAAACATGGCCTACGCGCAATTTCTTGCCGGCATGGCCTTCAACAATGCTTCGCTGGGCTATGTCCACGCCATGGCGCACCAACTGGGTGGGTTCTACGACCTGCCTCACGGCGTCTGTAATGCGATCCTGCTGCCCCATGTCGCCAGCTTCAACGCCAGCGTATGCCCGGCCCGGTTTAAAGACATCGCCAACGCAATGGGTGTCGACACCCAACATCTGGATGCGGAAAAAGGCGCCGCCGCGGCCATCACCGCCATCCGTAAACTGTCTTCGGATGTCGGTATTCCGAGCGGCCTCGCCGAACTGGGCGCCAAGGCCGACGATATCCCGATCCTGGCAACCAATGCCATGAAGGATGCCTGCGGCTTCACCAATCCGCGTCCTGCCAATCAGGACGAGATCGAGCAGATTTTCCATACCGCGATGTAACCGATGTGAAGTGACGCCAGCCAGCTCAAAAGCCCCGCCTTCGGTTGAAGTGCGGGGTTTTTTGCAGCCAGCACGTAATGAAAACGCTTGCCCTACAGCTTGATAACAATCTGATCAAGGGCATCGATTTCGCGTCGGATGTCCTCCATGCCTGCACACTCTGCGGGCTGCAACTGATTGATGACTTCCATGTAAGTAGCTACGTTTGCTAAAAAAGATCGTGGGCCTTCGGAAGAGGTATTGGTGGGTTATCTTCCGGCAGATCGGCGAACACTGAGTCGATCGCCAGTGACGGATTCTTTTTGCATTCAGTCTTGAGCACGTTTAATCGCATTGGCGAGCGTCGCGGCTTCGCCTCTTAGTGAATCGAACTTTTCGTTTAGCTCAACATGACCAGGTTTCCAGGCAAAAACACCATCGACGCTTCTTTGGCCAAGAATGAGGTCATTGAGCGAGCCCATCCCACCGTAGGCTGACAGCAGATATTCAATCCCGTAGTAATCAGAGTTCAGCAAGTGTGCTCTTGCTTTACGCATCCACTGGCTCCAGTGAGTGGCGCCATCGCTTTCAAGCACGACGGCGAGCTGATCGAGCACGCAAATCAGCTGTTCGGTCTTTGGTCCCATTTTTGAAATCACCCAAACTGAGGAACGATGGATTTGCCCAGATAATTGACTGCCGACACGTACTGTCGGCCATTGAGGCTGACCAACCTCGCGTGGCACTCGACACGCACTGTCGCGTGTCTGCTTTCGACCGCCCCTTGCGGCTTACTGCCGACTCGCGGGGATTAACGGACAAAAATCTCCGTTTTCTGCGTCCTCCCCGACTGGTGCGCTGTCGGCTGGACGGCACATTGTTACCAAAACAGCAGTAGACTATTACAAATTATGAGCTGGTTATCCACTGGCATACTTGGTATTTTTAAAAATTATTCATCAACTTTGAATCTGGATAATTAAGGGTTTTAATAAACTAATTATGCTGTAAGCGCTTAATATCTAAATTACAAATATATTGCTATAAATCAACAATCTGCTGTGCAGTCGCTCTAATAAAGCTTGCGTTTAAAAAATGCGCTCCTAAAGCTATATTGTGGAAGACAAAAATAAGCAATATTTTTTACAATTTGTTTTTTGTTGCATTTATGAAATTTATAATCAAAAAACCATGACAAACTTTGCAGAGATATCACTTCAATATCCTCGATGCTGGAGGTTCGATATAAATAATCGAATCCTATTCGATGGAGTCAATAAAATACACTTAACAAATATTGAGAGCATAATTGTAAGGAATATGCTCCTCAAGGAGGAGCGCGTAATCAGTAGGGCAGAGCTAATTAGTAGTATTGGGAGAGAGCCTGGCCTCTATCGTGGCCTGGAGATGAGTTTGAGCAGACTGCAAATAAAGTTCAAGAAAAGCGCTGGAGGAAGGTATCTCTTTCGCTCAGTCAGAAATCGTGGCTACTGCCTCACTCAAACCATACGTATTAATGGGGAGCCGTCTCGGGAATTTACGTGAGGTAAACGGCAATACACCCCTCGCATGGTCATATGGCTGATGATGACTAACGAACTTATGGATTTAGGGGGGGCGCAAGTTTACTTTTTACGATTGGCCTTGCGCTTTGATACTGGCGTAGCGGCTTTGAAAAAAACTGTCGCATAACTTTTGAGTTATGCGACGACTAATTCGGGCCTGACGGTAGTGGCTTTACGATGTCGCGTGAGACTGTCGCACGTACTCAATTATCTGCGACATGAGATGCACAGATGTGGCATTGAGAAAGAAGGGAGGTAAATCCGATACGCTCGGTTCCCACTCAGGGTAAAAATCTGGAGTCGCAGCGAAGCACGCTGACGAGTTTAGTCTGTCACAACTGACCGAAAATGGCCGCTTCTGGCCGATTTCTGACTGTCGTGACCGGCAGAGACCGACCCTTAGCGGACGTCATTGGCGAACATCTGCGAATGGTTGTCAGGGAGATTTTTTACACGGCAAAAGTAAGCACTCTTGTCTCTTCAGTATCCTCAATTAACGCAGCGACTTGCTCTTTTGGATGTGGGGAAAGATCGGGGTATTCATTTGCTAGGTATTCGGTAACCGTATCTTCATCCCAGGGACCGAGCGAAGTCATGTAGTCAGCGAGGAAAGGTTGCAGTGAATGTCGTTCCGCTCGTTAGAGAAGACGTTACAGCCACTTCGCCGTAGTGCGCCCTTGCGATCTCACGAACAATGAACAGGCCCAGCCCGACACTTCTAAGTTCAGCATTGTCATGACTGCCACGGATCATCGGTTCGAACAGGTCCTTGAGCAACTCCAGTGGTATGGGTGTGCCAAGGTTGTGCACTGCAATAATGACAGCTTGCTCTTCGAAGCTCGAAGAAACGGTGACTTCGCTATCGGCAGCACCGTAGGCTACTGCATTGGCGACCAGGTTGCCGATGAGCTGATACAGCCGATCACTGTCGGCAGTAAAGTCACCTTGTCCATAACGCAGGTGGATCAACTCATGCCCGGGGAAAGCCAGACCCAGCTCGTCTAGGCAGTCGGTGACCAGTTCGTGTAGATCGACTGGTTTGGGCAGGACCGCGATACCTCGCCCGACCTGCGTCAAGGTGAAATCCAGCAGATCGGCCACCAGACGCTGTGCGCGCTCTGCCGAGTGGGCGATGTGGCCAAGTATTTGTGCTTGTTTAGTATCCATCTCCCTGCGGCCCAGCAGTTCCGTTGCCATTTTTATCGCCGACAAAGGGTTGCGCAGGTCATGACTGACAATCCCGATAAGTTGCTCGGCGAACAGGGCCCTGTCTTCAGCCGCGGCGTAAGTAATGCGCAGTTTGTCTTGGGTAATATCCATTACCCGCTGATCCTTGAGGTGTTTTGCCAAATGTCTTTCGGCAAGCATTCGGGCATTGAGTAGTTCGCGCTCGTACCTTTGCCGATCTTCGACTTTGAACAGCGTCATTTCATGAAATATGCCAGCAGAATTCTCACAGCAGATGGCGCTGAGCATCATCGGAATTGAATGTCCGTTGTAGTGAACGAGATCGAACTTGACATCAGCGATCACGCCCTGGATTTGCATAAGGGGCGTCCAGTACATCCGATGAAACGTCCTCCCTTCAAGGCTCATCAGGTCTTGGATGTGACGACCGAGCAGCTCTGTCCTGCGGTAGCCAATCCAGCGGCAGAAGGTGAGGTTGACCTGTGCGATCTGGCCATTTTCTGCGGTAAGCAGTAAGCCACAATCAGCTTCGTCGAAGAGAATTTCAGAACCGGGCAGCGAGTCGTCATCTGTGGGCATTTGTATTCACTGACCAATGGGGCCGATATCTGGAAAATTATAGACACCACTCGCGCAAGGACCCTGAAAATGTACCCTTTTCGTAGTGATTGGCTTCGACATTCGGGGGGCTTCACCCGCTGTGAATGACCGTTTATGGCCGAAAGCAGCTGTTTGCGACCGACCGTTTCCGACCCAGAGCGCTCATCCCCGGCCAACCCATCTGACAGATCGCGCGGGCGCTGAAACTGCTCCCGCGGGTTTTTTGTTGAGCTGCGGCAGTTCTCGTACCACGAGTTTACAAACTGTCTTCTTTGTAGATAGATGACTGAAGAAACTCGTCGATCAGCGATGTAACCTGCTGTTGGATCACCTCTCGTGGGCGAGCGCCGTCGCCATCCCGGCAAATGATGCCATCGCCTGGTACGTCTTCTTCGAGCAGTACCTCCGCGCCAGGTTTGCACACCGACAAGAAGCTGAAATGGCTGGCGTCGCTGATTTCGACGTAACGGCTTGACGCCGCAGGCAGGCGTTTGGCCAGGTTGGCAGACTCCAACTCAGCGGGAAGCTCGCGCGACGGCACACCGGCAGCGATCACCAGCGCTGGTACCGGCAGCGCGGCCAGGCTTTCATCAGTCAGGCCCCGTGAAAGGCCCAGGTCCAATGTAACCACAGCAGTGACGCGTTTATCGCGCAAATCGGCGGTCAACGCAGCCTTTGATTTTGAGGTGCTTGCAGGGTTTATCTTTCCATAGACGGTGCAACTTGATAACTGCGGGTGGGCTTTGCAGTCATGGGCGAAGCGGTCTGGATCGAAACGAGCACCGGCGATCTCCAGGGCGGTCCAGCCGCCGACTGAATGGCCCACTACTGCAATTCGGCCATTGGCGACCGAACCGAATTTTTCAGGTTGAGTCGTGACCGTATCAATGGCTCGGCGCAAATCAACGGGCCGCTGCCATAACTGCGCCGCGGCTTGAGGGCTACGGTCATGGGTCGTGGTGCCAGGGTGATTGATTGCGGCGACGATGTAACCCCGATGGGCCAGAGCACTGGCAAGCCAGATCTGGTTGCTCCAGTTCCCCCTGTATCCATGGGAGAGCACCAGCAATGGATGCTTGCCCGCAGCGGGCGGCGCGTTACGAACGGCAGAAGCACCGACAAACACCGCATCATCGCCGATCAATTGCGTGGCTGCGGTAGTTGCACTGGGGTACCAAACGACCATCTCCAGTGAACGGTCATTGTGCGAGTCCGGCAGTGTGGAAGATTGGAAGCCGACAGGGTTCTCGTCAGCGAGTGCGAGAGTAGTCAGGCAGGTCAACAACAGGGCGGCGAAAGCTATTTTCAATGTCATTTCTTCCTTGATTGGACAAGTGCATAGCAACCTGAACCCGCCGTTAGGCGCATCCACCTTCGTACGGAGTCGAAGCTGATGTGGCTGCATATAAGCACGGACATTAAAGCCCACATTCAAACCGCCGCGCATCACTTTCATCGTTTACTCTGTTCGCGGTCTTTAGCGAGAAGGTTGAACGTCCGTATATGGACTCCTCCTCATTGCAAGCCTCCGTTGCTTTGGCGCCCGTGCCGACTGCACACGTATATTCGGCCTCTGACTGCGGCATCGTTTCGATGCAGGGCCATGATGGGCTATTCGCGCGTCGGCTCCCGATCGCTTTTACGTGCTTTATGCACCTGGACGTTAAAGGGTTTTGCCGACGCCGGTTCGACCGGTTTGCCATTGCTCGGGTTGCTTCGCAATCGTGGTGTATGGGGCTTCTTCCGGGATGAATGGGTCAGGCCGCTGCCCGATCCGGTTGGTAATCAGTACCGTTGCGCAGCATCGCCCAAGCCATGCGTGCAGTTTTGTTCGCCAAAGCGATAGCGGCGACATTGGGATGTGAGCGCTCGGCTAAACGGACAGCCCACTGGCTGAGCCGGTCATCTTTAAATTTGGCCGTGCGTAATGCCGATCGTGCACCATGGATCATCAGCGTTCGCAGATAAGCATCGCCACGTTTGCTGATGCCCAGCAGTCGATCCTTGCCGCCGGAGCTGTGTTGCCTCGGCGTCAGCCCTAACGAGGCGGCCAACTGCCGGCCATTGGCAAACTGTCGGGCATCACCAATGGCAGCAACGAGTGCGGTGGCTATCATCGGGCCGACCCCGCGCAGCTGCTGCAAACGAACGGCCGTTGGTTCACTTGCCGCGATTGCCGATATCTCGCTGTCGAGTTCGCCCACGCGTTCATCCAGTGTGCGAAGGTCGCCCCACAAGCCATCCAGCAGACGACGAAAACGTACCGTCAAACCGTTATCCGCCTCTTCCAACCAGCACGGTATGGCGCGACGCAGCATCAGTAACTCCTTCGGAGCAACGAGGCCGTACTCGGCGATCAGCCCACGAATCTGATTGGCTTTGGCCGTCCGCTGTTCGATTAAGCCGGCCCGGATGCGATGCGTCGCCTGGATATCCTGTTGTTCGATGGTCTTGACGGCGACGAAGCGCATGCTGGGGCGGCTCATCGCTTCGCAGATTGCCTCGGCATCGTTGGCGTCGTTCTTGTTGCTCTTGACGTACGGTTTGACGAACTGCGGCGCAATCAGCCTCACCCGAAATCCACGTGCTTGTAGTTGCCGCGCCCAATGGTGCGCACCGCTACAACTTTCCATGCCGATCTCACAGCCGGGTTCGATCTTCTCCAGCACCGTTTGCAGCCAGCGTTCGCGAGACAGACGCTGCCGCCAGACTGGCTGCTCATGACGATCCACGCCGTGGATCTGAAACACGTTCTTGGCCAAGTCGACCCCAATGCGCATAAGCTTCATGTGTGGACTCCTTCTCACGGTTGACTGCGGTTCGCACCTTCAGTCTGGCACTCAAGATGCCGAAGTGAGGAGGAGTCCATCCCATTGCTTTTGGGCCCGAAAGCAGACATTACTGCTGCTCCCCAAATCCGCAAAATAGGAGCGCGTTATTCCCAGTTCCGTAGCGTAGAATTTCCCAAACGCCAGTCCCCACCCGAGACGGAACCTCAATGCAAACCCCCACCACCCAACACCCCCTCTGGCAAACCTACCTCCTATTCCTGGCCCCCATGGTCCTCTCCAATTTCCTCCAATCCATGTCGGGCACGATCAACAGCATCTACATCGGCCAATTGCTCGGCACCCAAGCCTTGGCGGCTGTCTCGGGCATGTTCCCCGTGGTGTTCTTCTTCATCGCCCTGGTCATCGGCCTCGGTGCGGGCGCCGGGGTGTTGATCGGTCAAGCCTGGGGCGCTCGCGAGTTGCATTTGGTGAAGGCGATTGCTGGTTCGACGTTGCTGTTGGGGGCGATGATCGGGTTGGTGGCGGCGGTGTTGGGCAGTGTGTTTGCCCGGCCGGCGTTGCAGGGTTTGGGCACGCCGGTGGATGTACTGGACGATGCGGTGGCGTATGCGCATGTGATGATGTGGATCTTGCCGTCGCTGTTGGTGTTTGTGTTGTTCACGCAGTTGCTGCGTGGGGTGAGCGATACGGTGTCGCCGTTGTTGGCGCTGGTGGTGTCGACGTGCGTCGGACTGGCGCTGACGCCGGCGTTGATTCTCGGGTGGTTGGGGTTGCCGCCGATGGGGATTCAGAGTGCGGCGTGGGCGGGGTTGGCGGGTAACTTGTCGGCGATGGGGTGGCTGGCGTGGCGGTTGATTCGCAAGGGGCATCCGTTGGCGCCGGATCGGGAAATGTTTGCGTCGATGCGGCTGGACCTGGAGATCCTCGGCAAGGTGTTGCGCATCGGGCTGCCGACCGGGTTGCAGATGGTTGTGTTGTCGGTGTCGGAGCTGGTGATTCTGGCGCTGGTGAATCAGCACGGTTCCCAGGCGACGGCGGCGTATGGGGCGGTGACGCAGATCGTCAATTACGTGCAGTTCCCGGCGCTGTCGATTGCGATCACGGCGTCGATCCTCGGCGCGCAGGCCATCGGGGCCGGGCGCATCGAGCGCATGGGGCCGATTTTGCGCACGGGACTTTTGATCAACGTGTGCCTGACCGGTGGTTTGGTGGTGTTGGGTTACCTGCTGTCGCACTGGTTGCTGGGATTGTTCCTCACGGATGATTCCACGCGGGCGATGGCAGAACACCTGCTGCACATCATGCTCTGGAGCCTGCTGGTGTTTGGCTTTCAGGCGATCGTTGGCGGCATCATGCGCGCCAGCGGCACGGTGCTGGTGCCGATGGCAGTTTCGATCGTTTGCGTGGTCGGAGTGCAGTTGCCGGTGGCGTATCTGCTGGATGCGCGTTTTGGGCTGCAAGGTGTCTGGATGGCGTTTCCGGTGGCTTATCTGGGCATGCTGATGCTGCAGACGCTGTATTACAAAATGGTCTGGCAGCATCAGAAGATTGAACGGTTGGTGTAGGCCTCGTTTGAGTATCAAGCGCTGCTCTTGAGCCAGGTTTCGAAGCGCGTCGGCCCGATGATGGGGTGTTCTCCCGGCGTCAGCGAATGGTCATCGATTGGCGCACCGAAGTAGGGGACCGTGTCGTCCGCTTGGGCCTGGCGCGGGTCGTTGGTGTGTTGCAAAAACAGGCGCACGAACTCTACCAGCGGCCAGCGCTCTGGCCCGGCCACTTCCAGGGTCTGGTTGCTCGGCGCTTGCACGGCGACCTTCGCCAACGCCATCGCGACATCGACCGCGGCGATCGGTTGCAGCTCGGCGGAAGTCAGGCGCACGGTGTCGCCTTCCTGAACGCCCGAGTGCGAAATCGCCCCGATGAACTCGAAGAACTGCGTGGCCCGCAGGATGGTGTAGGGGATGCCTGAGTCTTTGATGAGTTTTTCCTGCGCCATTTTCGCCCGGAAGTAACCGCTGTCGAGCATGCGCTCGGTGGCCACCACCGACAGGGCGACATGGTGTTTGACGCCGGCGGTTATCTCGGCGGCAAGCAGGTTACGCCCGCAGGTTTCGAAGAACTCGAGCACGGCAGCGTCGTCGAAGGAGGGCGAGTTGGCCACGTCGACCACCACGTCGGCGCCTTGCAAGGCGTTTTGCAATCCTTCGCCGGTGAGGGCGTTGACGCCGGTGCTTGGTGACGCGGCCAGGGTTTCATGCCCCAGGTCTTGCAGGTTTTTGCACAGGTGTCTGCCGATCAGCCCGGTACCGCCAATGACGACGATTTTCATGACGAGTCTCCCGATGCGTGCGCAGAGGGTTGCGGTGGCTTGGAATCCTGCAACCATTAAAGACCCGGAATGCGCGAGAGGGTGGCGGGAGCGACGATCGGGTTATCGGGAAAAAAGCGCGGCTGGTTCACAAAAAGATCGGAAAACTGCACTGCTGGCAATGTTATATTGCCGGCCTGTGGCGTAATGCCAGTCAGTTTAGATGCGCAACTTGTGGGAGCGAGCCTGCTCGCGATAGCGGCGGTACATTCAGCATCAATGTTGGCTGACCCGCCGCTATCGCGAGCAGGCTCGCTCCCACAGGGGCTGCGGTGTTCAAGTCTTTAATTGACTGGCATTGGGCGTCTGGCTCTATCATTTTTTTGAAGGCCCAGCAGTCAGATCAAATAACGCGCCGAGGATTGGGCGCCAGGTTTCGTTATGCATGGCAGGAGGCGTTACATGCGTTGTGTTCTTTCACTGCTGATCACGCTGGTCTGCGCCCAAGTGGCATGGGCCGAGCCCACGGCCGAAATGTCGGAACCGGTGGGCGGCTGGCGCTATCACGGCCTGCTGGACCGCAGTGAAAATCCTCGAGTCGCCTATCCCACGCCGCCCATCGATCGGGGCGTGCAGCGCAATCGCACAATGATCGAAGGCCAACTCAAGGCCCTCGGCACGCTCCGACCGCCGCACAGCCTGGCGGTCAACGGCAATCCCCTGAATTTGTACACCGACGACCAAGGACGTTTTGCCCGGCCGTATGCGTTCGGCGCCGGGTCCAACAGCGTCGAAGTGCGCAGTTCCGAGGGCAAGTCGCTCAAGCGCGTTCAATTCTATGAAGCCAACAACCTGCGCACGCCGGCGCGAATTCGCGTGGTGCTGGGCTGGGACGATCCCAAGGCCGAACTCGATCTGCACATCATTACCCCCGACGGCCAGCATGCGTTCTGGGCTAGCCCGGCGATGAGCAACGGCGGCGGCCTCGATCCGGACGGGGTCGATGGTCCCGGCCCGGAAATGTTCACCATGACGGCGCCGATGCATGGCACTTATCTGGTTTATGTGAACTATTGGGGCAACTTCGGCAGCGGCGGCTATAACTTCGATGAGACCAGCAACCAGAACGAGGTGATCACCTCGCAAATCAATCTGGTGCTCAACGAAAACACCGTCGACGAAAAACGCGAGACCTTCATCGTGCCTTTGCGGGCGATCGGCGACCTGCTGCTGGTCAAGACTTTCAACTATTAAACATCCCGCACCACGGATGAACTGGGTTTTGTGAACATGAGTGATAACACTGTTTCCCCGGCCGTTTCCCCAGCCGCCAACACTTCCCGTCGCTGGCCGGCGCTGGTAATCGGGCTGTGCCTGGTGGCCGGCGTGGCAGGCGGGTTGGGGTGGTTCCTGAACAAACCCAAGGCTCCGCCTGCGGAACTGGCCAGTGACAAACTGGGCATGAGCCGCCCGGACGGTTTGCTCGAAACCCACTCCCTGAGCCAGTTGCCCAAGGATCTGCTGGCGGTGCCGTTTCTCAAGGAAACCCTGACCGAAGATTTCGTCTTCTATTACGAAGCTCACGCTGACCGTCTCGGCTTGATCGGCAGTCTGCGGCGGATCATTTACGAGCATGACCTGAAGTTGCAGGACAGCCTGATCGAGCAACTGTTCGATCAACCGGCGGATGTGGCGCTGTGGCGCGGGGCGGATGGGCGTCTCAAGGATTTTCTGTTGGTGATGGATCGCGGCGGGCTGGCCAAGGTGCTGGAGCCGCTGGCGAAAGTGGCGCTGGATGATACGCAGCTGACCAAGTTGGGTGACGTGAAAGTCGGCGCCGACGACGTTGCGCTTTATCAGCTCAACTACAACGCCAGCAAGTCATTGGTGTTCGCTTCCCATGGCGACAAACTGGTGGTGTTGTCCAATCCGGCCAAGCTCTACGATCCGGAAAACGGCGCCTCGGAGGACACCGGCAGCGTTTCGACCAAAGCCATCGCCGCACTGCTCAACGGCGACAAACTGTTCCCCGAAGCCTTCGGCCTGCCACCGCGTACGCCTGAGGTGAAACAGCGCCTCTCGGTCAATTCCAGCGTTCTGGCCATGGGTTACCAGCGCTTCATCCCAAACTTCGCCGGCCTGCGTTTCGACATGGACGACAAGGGCTGGCACAGCTTCCTCGCGATGGACGAACTGGACAACCAGCCCGACTTCGATTTCAAACCGATCTGGCAAGCCATGCCGATGGGCGCCAGCGCCTGCGTCGCCTTGCCACTGGCTGCCGAACAGCAGAAACCGCTGCTGGTGAAACTCGGTGCCGAAGAAGCCGTGGCCCAGGCATTGACCGAACACATGGCCGGTGCCGCCGGCTTGTGCTGGTACGCCGATTCGCGGCTGTACACGCCGCTGCTGGTGGCCAGCCTGAATGACGATGACAGCGCCAAACTCGACGGCGACTTGGGCAACCTGTTCGGCTCGATGGTCGGCGCCTATGAAGGCAACGTCGCCGATCACGCGTTCCCGGTGGTCGAGAAACAGGAAGGCCAGACCCATCAGTGGCAGCGCCAGGTCAGCTCCAACTTCGGCCCTTACAAGGCCAAAGATGCCGAGCAACCGGACGCGATCACCGGCAAAGCCTTTATGCGCGTAAGCCTGGCGCGTCACGGTTCGACGCTGCTGTTCTCCCTCGACGACAAGCTCGTCGACAAAGCGCTGGGCACCCTCGACAAACGCTTCCCGCCGCTGGCTGACGTGCTGCCGAAAGACCTGCTGATGCCGATCTATTTCGGCCCGGATTCCATGGCGCAACTGATGCAACAGGAAACCCTCGACAGCCTGCCTCAGGACATGGAGCCGGTGTTCTACAACGCTGCGCAAACCTACCTGATCCCGAAATTGCGCACCCTCGGCGGCTATGGCAAATACGCCCTGACCTTGCCCAAAGGCAGCGAGCCCGACGGCCACTGGCAGTGGCTGCCGCTGGAGTGGAAAGCCCTGTGACCGCACTCATCCGAGGCCTCGGCCTGTTGGCGTTGCTGCTGGGGACTCGCACCTTTGCCAGCGAAGCCGCAGCGCTCGACCCGCAGCAGTCCCAGGTATTCCGCGCCTGGTTCGTGCGCATCGCCCAGGAACAACTGACCCAAGGCCCGAGCCCGCGCTGGTATCAGCAGGACTGCGCCGGGCTGGTGCGGTTCGCCGCCAACGAAGCGCTGAAAGTCCATGACGACAAATGGCTGCGCAGCAATGGTCTGTCCAATCGCTATCTGCCGCCGGAACTGCAATTGAGCGACGCCCAACGCGGCCTCGCCCAGCAATGGCAGCAGGGCGGCGGCAAGGTCGGGCCCTACGTCAACGCGATCAAACTGATTCAGTTCAACAGTCATCTGGTCGGCCGCGATCTGGCCCAGGCCCGGCCCGGCGACTTGATGTTTTTCGATCAGGGCGACGACCAGCATCTGATGATCTGGATGGGCCGCTTCATCGCCTATCACACCGGCACTACCACCCCCACTGACAACGGCATGCGCTCCGCAAGCCTGCAACAACTCATGACATGGAAGGACACCCGATGGATACCCGACGCAGCCAACCCCAACTTCATCGGCGTCTATCGACTGAACTTCCTCTCCCAATGATCGGTGCCCGCATGCTGCGCATTTGCTCACGTATTCCATTGTTGTTGGCGTTGGTGCTGCCCTTGTCGGCGGTGAATGCCGAAGACACCGTCGAGCCGAGCGGCTACACGCCGGTGGCCGGTGAAAGCTTTTTCCTGTTGGCCGACAGCAGTTTCGCCAGCGACGAACAGGCGATGGTTCGCCTCGAAGCCCCCGGCCGCGATTACCGCCGGTTCCGCATGGAGCCTTACGGCGGCGCGGACATTCGCGTGTATCGCATTGACAAGCCACTGGACTTCCTCAAGCGCCAGAAGAACCTGCACCGCGTGGTCAGCGACGGCCAGTTCAAGGGCGAAGGCCTGTCGAACACCCTCGCGTACCTGTGGGATAACTGGTACCGCAAATCCCGTCGAGTAATGCAGCGGGCGTTTTCCTACGAGTCGCGTAAACAAGTCACCGAGGAAGTGCCGGAACTGAAGATGGGCACCGCCATCGCCGCGCCAACGCCTTACGACGCTCAGCCGCAGTTCGCATTGATTCCGGGCCTGCCGGTGGTCAGTCAATTCCGTTATCCGCTGTGGCAAGCCAAACCGATCCAGCCGCCTGAGGGCGTGAACCTGGCCGGTTCTTCCAGCGAGTTCGTCAGTGTCTCGCCGGGCAACGTGTACATCCCGTTGGGCAACCTGAAACCGGGGCTGTATCTGGTGGAGGCGCTGATCGGCAAGTACCGTGCGACCACCATGGTTTTCGTCTCCAACACCGTGGCCGTGAGCAAGATTGCCGGCGATGAATTGCTGGTGTGGGCCGCGCGCAAACACGAAGGCAGTTCGGTGCCCAAGGTCAATGTGCTGTGGACCGACGGCCTGGGCGTGATGAGCAGCGGTGCTACTGACGCCGACGGTTTGCTGCGTCTGAAACACGTCAGCCCGGAGCGTTCGTTCGTGATTGGCGAGGACGAAGAGGGCGGGGTGTTCGTCTCCGAGAACTTCTATTACGACAGCGAAATCTACGACACCAAACTCTATGCGTTCACCGACCGACCGCTGTATCGGCCGGGCGATTGGGTGTCGCTGAAAATCGTTGGTCGCGAGTTCAAGAATGCGCGGGATTCCGTGGCACCGACCGCTGCCGACGTCAATGTGACTGTGCTTGATGCCACTGGCACTGCACTGCAATCGTTGGCGTTGAAGCTTGATTCCAAGGCCGGCACTCAGGGCCGTTTCCAGTTGCCGGACAACGCAGTGGCGGGCGGTTATGAGCTGCGTTTCAGCTACAAGGATCAGGCCTACAGCAGCGCCTTCCGTGTCGCTGAATACATCAAGCCGCACTTCGAGATTTCCCTGAACCTGGCCAAGCAAGACTACCGCACCGGCGAACCGGTGAAGGGCAGTCTGGTGTTGTTGTACCCGGACGGCAAACCGGTGGCCAACGCCAAGTTGAGCCTGAGCCTGCGCGCCCAACAATTGTCGATGGTCGATAACGAGCTGCAATACCTCGGGCAATTTCCGGTGGAGCTGACCAGTGCCGAGCTGACCACCGACGCCAAGGGCAACGCGAGCCTCGACCTGCCCGCCGCCGAGAAACCGAGCCGCTACATGCTTACCGTGTTCGCCAGCGATGGCGCGGCGTATCGGGTCAAGACCACCAAGGAAATCCTCATCGACCGTGGCGCCGCCAGTTTCCGCTTGAGCGCACCGCAGCGGTTCAGCGCAGTGGGCGGCAAGGTTGCATTCAGCTATGCCAACGAAGGTGGCAGCGAGCAGAGCAAAGCGGTCAACCCGAGCAGCTACAGCTGGGTGCGACTCGAAGATCAAACCACTGGCGAAGGCAAACTCGCCGCCAAAGATAAAGGCTTCACCCTGACCTTCGACCGTCCGGGCACTTACAACCTGACGCTGAAGGATGATCACGGCCGCGTGCTTGGCGCGACCGGTCATTCGGTCACCGGCGATGGCGTCAAAGCCGTGCCCGGCACCGTGGAAATCGTCCTCGATAAACCCGAGTACAAGGCCGGCGACGAAGCCCTCGCATTGATCACTTTCCCCGAGCCGATTATCGATGCGTTGTTGTCGCTTGAGCGTGACAAGGTCGAGGCCACGGCGCTGCTGTCCAAAGGCAGCGACTGGCTGAAGATGGAAAAAATCAGCGACACCCAATACCGCGCGCGCATCGCGGTGAAGGATAACTTCGCACCGAACCTGACCTTCTCCGTGCTCTACACCAAGGGCGGTCAGTACAGCTTCCAGAACGCCGGCATCAAGGTGGTTGCGCCGCAGATCGACGTGGCAATCACCACCGATAAAGAGGCGTATCAGCCGGGCGATACCGTGTCGGTTGACCTGACCACCCAGTTCGCCGGCAAGCCGATTCCGGCGCACCTGACGGTCAGCGTGGTCGACGAAATGGTCTACGCGCTGCAACCGGAAGTCGCGCCGACCATCGACCAGTTCTTCTATCACCCACGCCGCAACAACGTGCGCACCAGCGCCAGTTTGTCGTTCATCAGCTACGACGTGGCATTGCCGGGCAGCCCGGGTGCACCGGGCAAAGCCAACCGCAGCGAGCGCGGCGTCAAAGTGCTGGAGCGACCACGTCGCGAAGACGTCGACACCGCCGCGTGGGAGCCTGAACTGGTGACTGACGCCAACGGTAAAACCCGCTTCACTTTCAAGATGCCGGACTCGCTGACCCGCTGGCGCATTACCGCCCGGGCCATTGCCGATGACGGCCAGGTCGGGCAGAAGAAGCAGTTCGTGCGTTCGGAAAAACCGCTGTACCTGAAGTGGAGCGGCCCGACCAAATTCCGCAACAGCGACAAACCGGATCTCGGCGTGTTCGCTTTCAGCCAGGCCGAGAAACCGGTCAAGGCTGAGCTGGTGATTCATTACGCCGGTGCCGAGCAACGGGTGCCGGTCACGTTGAACAACGGCATCAACTACATCGCCTTGCCAGCGTTCACAGTGGCCAATGGCGAGTGGACCGCCGAGCTGGTGCAGGACGGCAAAACCGCTGATGCCCTGGCCGTGCGCCTGACCGCGACCGGCGAAGGCTGGCAGGTGACTCAGAGCCAAAGCCTGGACGTGGCCAGCGGTGATACGCCGTTGACCTTGCCGGCAGACGCCACGGATATTCGCCTGCGTCTGGATGACAGCCCGCAAGCGCTGTTCCGTTCGGCGCTTGATGATCTGCTGAGCTATCCGTACGGCGGCGTCGAACAGACTGCCAGCCGTTTGCTGCCGCTGAGCATCGCTTATCCGACCTTGTCGTCGAACCCGCAGATCCGCGATCGCTTGCGTTTGATCATGCAGAACAGCCGCCTGCGCCTGGTGCAAATGGCCGGCCCGTCGGCGAGCTTCACTTGGTGGGGCTACGACGGTGAACCGGACGCGTTCCTCACCGCGTACGCCTATTACGCCGACTGGCACGCCAGCAAAGCGCTGGAACTGAGCCTGCCGCCGGAGCATTGGCAGCGGGTGCTGGAGGTGTATGCCAAGCAGTCGCAGAACACGCCGCTGTTGCAGCGGGCGTTGATTCTGTCGTTTGCCAAACAGATGCAATTGCCAGTGAACACGCTGCTCAGCGGTTTGATCGACGACTTGGTGAAAGCCGGCGCAGGCAATGCGGCGAGCATGATGGACGATGGCGAAGAAAGCCTGGTCATGAGCGATCCGGATTCGGCATTGGGGCTGGCCAGCGCTCGAGTGCTGACCGCATCGTTGGCGCGTCAGGCCAAGGTTAATCTGCCGGAGGCTTTCAATCGTCAATTGGACGCTGCGCAACAACAAGTGGCGGTCAGCTCGCAACCGTTTGTCGAAGCGCTGAACCTGTCGCTGCAAGCTTTCGATCAGGCGCATGCGCAAGCGTTGTTGCAACGCTTGTTGCCGCAGCAATCGACCCTGGAACGCGCCTTGGCGCTGACCTGGCTGCAACGCAGCATCGAACAGGCATCGCCCACTATCGCACTTGCGCCGGGTGAAGGCTGGAAGAAAAGGTACGGTGATAGCGGTGAGATGTATTGGACGTGGCAGGGTGCTGCGCCCGTGCCGGCAGTGTTGTCGCTGACCGGGGAGCAAGAGCGTCCGCTTCGCGCCGCGTTGAGCTTCCAGAGCAAGCAACCGCCAGTGGACCCGATGGCCGTGACCATCACTCGTCGCCTATCGCGTCTGGTGCCGGGTGACGAAGCGTTCGAATTCAAACTCGAAGCGGTCGGCAGCAAACCATTGTCCAGCGACAGCCTGTACCTGGACGAAGTGATCATCACCAGCAAGGCTGCGAAACCGCTGCGCTACGGCATGCTCGAAGTGCCGCTGCCACCGGGTGCGGATGTCGAGCGCACTACGTGGGGCATCAAGCTGATGGGCAAGGCCGGCACCGAGCCGACTTCGCTGGAGAAGGCCCGTTTCGAACCGGGGCAACTGGCTTACGCTATCCCGGTGGATGCCCTGAGCGGTGAATTGCGCCTGCGTCATCTGGTGCGCTTCTCGCAAAAAGGTCAGTTCAACCTGCCGCCGGTGCGTTTCACTCAGGTCTATGCGCCACAGCATCAGGCTCAGGAACAGAAACCGGCACTCGGTCAGATCACGGTCCACTGACATGACCCGGCGTCTGGTCTGGTGGCTGCTGTGTTTGATCCCTGCGCTGGCGACAGCGCAGGACGAGCCGTTGCGCCTGGGCTTCAAGGGTGAATTGCTTTCGTTGAACCGGGCGCAGGTGATCTCGCGTGAGCCATTGTCTGCTGATGTGCAGACGCCGCTGGGTAGTTTGTGGAAGCTGTTTGTCTACGGCTGGCTGGTGGACACCGGCGCGCGTGAACCGGCTTATGAGTGTCGCGGGCAATCGAAGGACGAAGTGTATTGCTGCACGGCGGGCGGCAGGATTGAGCGCGATCAGGCGTTGGTGAAATCTTGCGGGTTGTATTTCGAACCTGCGCGTCTGGGCATTGCTGGCGCTGATTGGCGCGAGTATTGGCAGGCGAGACAAGCGCCCGCGTGGTTGCTGGATTTGCCGTCGTTGCAACCGCAGACCCGGGTTTCGGTGGCTGAGTTGTTGAAGGCATTAGCCGTGATGCCGGCGCAGGATCAGGCGCGGCGGGTGTTGCTGGATGTGGTGTTGAATGCTGCTGATGGCAATGTCGTGGGTGAACTCGGTGGTCGGTTGCGGGTGAAAACCTGGAGCTGGCTGGGGGATCAGGATCCTTCGTCGCGTCAGGGCGGATTCGCTGGCTGGACGGCGGATGGCACGCCGATCTGGGCCGGTGGGCGCGGCACCAGTCAAATGGTCTTGCGCAATTACGGTCAGGCACTGGCGACGGTGCTGCCCTCGTCATGGCCAGCCGAGGCGGGGAAGTGCGTCGAGGTCGGCCTGTTTGCGCGTTATCCGCTGAAACGCGTGCTGTCGGGGGATCGTGTGTTAGCGCCCGGGCCCTTGCAAGGTGACTATCGCGTCGAGTTCGCCAACGGCAATCAACTCGATATCCATAGCGACGGCGAGTTGTTCTTGCTCAAGGACAAACTCGTCGCACGCCTGGACCGCGAGGAATACGTTGCCCGCGTCCTGCAGCGCGAAGCCAGACCCGAACCTGCCGAAGCCGCCAAAGCCCTGAGCGTTGCGATTCGTACCTACCTGCTGCAAAACGCTACCCGGAACGGCGACTGCCTGAGCATCGACGACAGCAGCAGCCGACAGCGCGTCGCCCCACGCCCGGCCGCGACCGAATCACGCAACATCGCCGCGTGGACCAGCGACCTGGTGCTCGCCGGCAGCAACGTCACCTATCACTCCGATCAACCGGCGCCGGACAAACTCTCCTGGCAGCAAGCCGTCGAACAGGCCAACGCCGGTCAACGCTATGACGCGATTCTGCTGCACGCCTACCCGCGCGCCAGCCTCAGCCGCTGGGACAACCCCGTCGCTTCCTGCGACGCATTGCCCGCCGCGCAAGACTGGCTGCAAAAGCAACGCCGCGGCTGGCGACCACGGCTGGAAAGCGAAGTTGGTTACAACGAAGTCAACACTTTCGCCGTCTGCCGCCTGGCTTTCGGCCGTCCTTTTGTCGACCGCGAACGCCAGCGCATTTACGTGCGCGGCGTGCTGTCGCTGCAAGACCGCCTCGACCTGACTCACGAATACCTGCACCTGGCCTTCGAAGCACACCCCAACGGCCAGGATGAAACCTACATCGAAGGGCTCGCCCGCCACCTCTTGCTGGAATAGGCCATGAAACTCCGTTACCCACAGGTCCTCCTGTTCCTTTGTTCTTTTTGCGTATGGCCGACCACGTTCGCCGCCGATAGTGCGGTCAAACTCGACACGCCCGTCGGTGGCTGGCGCACGGGCGCGCCCGAAGGCGAAGGCGAAAAATTTCGTCAGACGGTCAATTACCCGGCGTCGTCGGTCAACACACCGGTGGGGCAGGCCAATACCGCTCGTATCACCGGCCAGATCAAATCCACGCCCAAGGGCAATGAGCCCGGCAAGCTGATCGTCAACGGCGTCAGCATGCCGCTGAAAATCGACCCTGCCGGCCGCTACGATCGCCCGTTCTCATTCCCCAACGGCAGCAACAGCGTTGAGGTCCGCAGCCCCGATGGTCAACAACGCCACCGCACCCAGTTCCTCAACACCAGCGGCGGCGCCACCCCGGCCAAGTTGCGCGTGCTGCTGGCCTGGGACAGCGACGGTACCGACCTCGACCTGCACCTCGTCACGCCTGACGGTGGCCATATCTGGTACGGCGACCGCGTCGCGGCCAACGGCGGCGCACTCGACGTCGACGTCACCACCGGCTACGGCCCGGAAATCTTCGCCATGCCGGCGCCGATCAAGGGGCAATACCTCGTGTACGTGAACTACTACGGTGGCGGGTATCGCAGTGATGAGGAAGGGCAGGAAGAGGCTGTTCAGCCCCTGACCACTGCGCAGATTACGGTGATTACGGAGGAGGGGACGCCTGATGAAAAGATGGAGACGTTCCTGGTGCCGATGCGGGCGGTGGGGGAGTTGACGTTGGTTAAGGGGTTTAGTTATCCGTGATGGGGTAATTGTGACAGCAGTGCTGACACTATTTGGCATTTGTCGCAGCGCGCCTGCGACAAATCAAATTAGTTTGCATTATCTTGCTGTCCACGACTAAGTGCAGGGGTGGGAAGTGGTTGTTAAGTCTGGTTGCGTCAAGCGAATCGTTTTTTTATTGTTGGCGGCTTTAGTTGTTTTTGTCGCTAGCGAGTCGTTTTATACCATCAATGAACAAGATCGCGGTATCGTCCTGCGTAACGGAAAATTTTTGACCGAAGCCCAACCTGGGTTGGGTTGGAAGATTCCGCTTGTGGATGAAGTGACCAGTATTTCAATGCAAAGAAATCTCACCGGTTGGGGCGCTTTTCAAGCAAGAACTGAAGATTTGGATTTGATGGAGTTGGAGATTTCTATTGTTTGGCGCGTAGCGCCAGGCGAAGTTTTGAAAATGTATAAAAAATACACCACTCTCGAAGCCGTTGAAAATACCTTGCTTATACCTAAGGTGACGGAGCAAGCCAGGCTGGTAGTGTCTCATTACAGCACAGAACAGGCACTGAAAAATCGGCAGGCGTTTATTCGCAGTTTTTCTGCTGCGATCAGGGGGGCTATTGACGGGCCTGTCATAATTGAAAGTGTAGATGTTGGAAACGTGCACATGAAAAGCATACATATTGAATAGGGTGGCGGTGCATGCAAACTGCAAAAACAAAGAATCAAAGGCTATTTGCAATGCGTCGTACGATGTGTTTGATCGTCTCGTGGTTAGGCGGGGTGATGGCAGTGTGTCTATTTGCAGGTTTGTCTTTTTATACTGTCAATGAAAGGGAGTTGGGCCTGGTTTTGCGTAATGGCAAGATTCTTTCTGAAGTAGGGCCTGGGCTGGGGTGGAAGCTTCCGATTGTCGATAAAGTGTTCCGAATCTCAAGTCAGAATAATATTTTTCATATTGCAGATGTCCATAACTATACGTCAGATCTTCATGAGTTTAATGCTGATGTATCAGTTGTCTGGCATGTGGCGCCGGGCAAGATGTCGGATATATACACTCAATACAATGACCTTCAATCGGTCGAGCTGGCACTTATAAAGCCCCGCGTCACTGGGCAGATCGGGCTTGTTATGTCGCACTATAAAGGTAGTCAGATGTTCGACAGTCCTGACCAGTTTATAAAAGATTCTTGCGCAGCAATTAAAATGGCGGTAGGCGAGTTAGTGGTCATTGATAGCGTGAATTTTGAAAAATTGATTTTAACAGACCTGGATCGATCAGCTTCTTCCGAAGAAGCGGCCGTCGAGGCAGCCGCACCCGAAGCCGTCAGAAGATAACTGAGTGGCGAGTTATTCAAGTTTGGCTTTTTTCTGAGTTTCTTCTTTTATCCAAAAGGCAGAGAAGGGCACCCCCTAACTGGCTGATCACCGCCGTTTCTTGACAGGATTGGACATGCTAAAACGCTTAACGCTTTCTGGGTTATTTCTACTGGTAATGGCATTTGGGTATACGACCATCATGGGCCGCTTGGGCGGAGGTCCTGCTCCAGCGTTGGAACTTGATCAGCCAAACAAACAAGCTGATTTGATAACCGTCAATAAGCAGGAAAGGCGGATGTTCCTATGGCGGGAAGGTGTGGTACTGGCCGAATATCGTATAGCGCTTGGAGCTGCCGCGAATGACGGCGCAAAGCAACGAGAGGGGGATGAGAAAACACCTGAAGGACGTTATTTCATCGATTGGCGCAATCCCAAATCGATGGCGTATCTTAGCTTGCACATTTCATATCCGAATCCAGAGGACGAAGCATCGGCTCGTCATAAGGGGTATTCGCCAGGCGGCAACATCATGATTCATGGTCTGCCCAATGGATGGGGGTGGCTTGAACCGCTTCATCATCTGTGGGACTGGACCGATGGTTGCATTGCAGTAACCAATAGCGAAATGCGAAAAATCTGGACGTTGGTGCCTGACAGGACACCGATTGAAATCAGATAGGAGCGGACACTGTTTTACGCCGAAACACTTCGTGATTTTTATTATTTCAAGGTGAGGAGTACTAGAGAGCGTCGCCTACTGAACAGGAACGCCTTCACGTGAATGACCTCAGCGCTACTGCGCCGTCCGTTGGTGCAAGCTTTAACGAAATCACGCAACTGATCATCACTGCCCGGCAGCGAGCGGTGCAGGCAGTCATCGAGCCGGGAGCTCGAGCGCCAGTTCAAAGCCGCTCTGTTTGAGCGTAGCGTCATCAATCCCGCAAAAGTCTCATCGTTGATGAGGCAAACACATCCCGAAGCCTTGAGCGTGTTCAAGGACACCTACATGGTCGAATTTCTCGACTTGGCGCAAGGTCATGTCGAGGCTGAGCTGAAGAGTAAACCAGTGGTTATATATGAGGGTGTTCTTGCGGGCCTCATCGCGGGCAAGCCCGCTCCCACAGGTATCTGCTTTCACCAAAAGATTTGTGAACGACACTGATCACTGTGGGAGCGGGCTTGCCCGCGATGAGGCCGGCCCATCCAACACAAAACCCATTAACGCTTCTGCTGACTCTCCACCACAGCGGCCTTCGATTTGCTGAACCGGTAGAACAGGTTGGGCTCGCTCACAATGTAAAGCTCGCCGTCGGCATCCATGGTCATGCCTTCGGCTTGCGGTATGTTTTTTTCGAGGTCATCCGTCAGGCCAAGCAGTGAGCGGATGCTGACGAAATTACCTTTCTCGTCGAGTTCGGTCACGTTGTCGGACTGCTCGCTCAGTATCAGCAAGTGACCGGTCCGCGGATCGTAGTAACCCTCGGAAAGATCCATGCCGAAGACGCTGCGGTCGATCCAGTTCGTCAAATCCTTGATGCGCACCTGCAACGAGCCGTCGATGGACGCGAGCATGCCCGTGACCGAATACAGCTGCCGCGGATCGCGTTCCTTGATCGCGAAGACACGATCATTGACCGGATCATACGTCACGCCTTCAAAGCCCTTGTTGTGTTCGCTCAGGTTGATCTCGATGGCGAGAAACGGTGCATTTTCCACATGGATGGGGCCAGGGGTACTCGGCAAAGTGACGACGTACAGTCGCTGCATTATTTCATCAGCGATCACCACTCGCCCCTTACTCAAGTAAGCAATGCCTTCGGTGTCCTGGAACCCGATCAGCGGATAACGTTCGAGCAGATCGCCGTTACGGCTCAGCGCGACAATCGCTATGGAAGAACTATTGGTGATCCCCAACAGACGATCCCGGTCCGGGTCATAAGTAATGCCGGACAAATCGGTGACGCTTGCAATAGGCTTGGCCTGGATCACGGCTTTATAGTCCGGCAACCAGATGTTTTTGTCCGGCGCCTGATTGCCGTGCCAGCGGTTTTGCCAGTGCGCATACAGCTGCTGGTGGACCATGAAATGTGCGGAAACCATGTAGGCGCCAAGCAGTACAACAATGAAAAATATCCCTGTTCTCCATCTTTTGCTCATGACTTTTCCTTGTCCCAGCTGAAGCGATAGACCTTGGACGGCTGTCCGGGATGGCAACGTCCGTTATCGGCATCAACGCCTACAATCGACCACTGCGCACGAGACGTTTCGCCCAGCGCATGGGCAGCTTCAGGATTGAAACACTGGCTCAACACTGCGCCCGGGACCAAGGCGTACGCCTCACGGTGGTCACGCAGCCACTGCGCCGCTTGTTCGACCGAGGAGTTTCTAACGCCGAAATGCACGATCGGCTGTCGGGCGAATAACCAGTGGCCCTCGCGCCAGTTGACCAACACCAGGTCGGCGCCGTGGGTCATGGTCGCTGCCTGCGCCATGATCGCTTCATGGGGGTTGGGACCGTCCTTGATCGGCTCGACGAAACCGCGGGCAAACCATAGAACAAACCAGGTCACCATCAGCCCCTGGAATATTCGCCGACCGCGTGGGCGTTTGCCGAACCAGCGCTTGAGCAGCCAGGGAATCAGCGGCGCCGCCACCAGCACCAGCCCTGGCAGCGCCGGATAGATGTACAACTTGCGCTTGCCGCTGCTCAGGCAGAAGAACAGCACCACCAGCACGACCCAGCCCAGTAGCACCAGCACTCGACCGTCGTGTTTGCGCAGTTGTCTGCGCCAGGCCGGCACCAGCCACGGCAGGGCCAGAACCAATGGCAGCCAATATTGCGGGATCACGTGGACGAAGAAATACCAGAACGGTTCGCGGTGGTCCCACGCGGCGGCATAGCGTCCCGCCGTCTGGCGCAGCAGGATTTCTCGCGCATAGGCGACTTCTTGCGCAGTGCCATTGAGCACAATGGAAAGCGCCAGGGGCAGCAGCCAGATTGCGATGGCGCCGAGCGCGACCAGCAAGCCGAGGAACCACTTGCGCTTCTCGCCGGGCATGGCCACTACACCGGACCAGTTTTTGCGCACCGCGTAGGCATACGGAATCAGCATCAGGACCGGGACGAAGCCGACCCCTTTGGTAATCACGCCAATGCCCATGGCGGCGCAGCCCACATAGAACCAGCGCCAGGCCGGGCCGAGCAGCAGGTGCCGCGCCAGCCCGTACAGGCCCAGCGACGTGAACAGAATCAACAGGCTGTCGATCTGCCCGGTTCGCAGGATGCTGTAAGTCTGATACGTGGCCAGGTACAAGAGCGCCGCCGTCCGACCGATGCGCTGATTCCATAGCCTGCGACCCAGATCGTAGACCACCGCCGTGACCGTCGCGGCCGACAAAAGCCCCGGAATATAAAGGGCGAGGGCGGGCAGGCCGGTGAGCCACGCGAAGAACGCCACCGTCCACATAAAGATCGGTGGCTTATCGCCGTATATCTCTGCGGCGCGGTGGGGGATGAACCACGCGCCGTTGTGCAGCATTTCCAGCGCCACGCCGAGGAAGCGTTCCTCGTCGACATTCTGCGGTTGACGCAGCCCCAGCCCGGCGCCGATCAATAGCAAGGCAAGCAGCATCAGGCCCAGGCATTCGATCCCGGGCGACAGGGTTTTGCGCATGGCTCAGTCCTTTAAATGTCTGCTGCGGGCAATCAATTGCAAGTTGCGCAAATAGACGATGGAGCCAAAGGCCTGACCGACAATGAAGACCGGGTCTTCGCGGTAAATGGCATAAGCGAATAGCAGGGTGCTGCCGACGATACTCAGGTACCAGAAGCTCACCGGGATCACGCTGCGTTTCTTGTATTCGCTGTACAGCCACTGCAAGACGAAGCGACCGGTAAAGGCGATCTGGCCACCGAAGCCGATCACCAGCCACAGGGTTTCGCGGGAGAGGTTCATCCTTCGATCTCCTGTGCGTTGGTGTTCAACCGGGTGCGCTTGATCAGCCACCAAACGCCGAACAGGTCGAGAATGCCCACCAGGGCGCGGTCGATGTTGCCGTATTTGGACACCCCGGCCGTGCGGGGGCGGTGATTGACCGGATGGACGATCATGCGGCCGTTGTGACGCTGGATCAGCGCGGGAATGAACCGATGCATATGGTCGAAGTACGGCAAGCGCAAAAACGCCGCACGCTCGATCAGTTTTAGCCCGCAGCCGGTGTCCGGGGTGGCGTCGTTAAGCAGGCGACTGCGCAGGCCGTTGGCGAAACGCGAAGCCCAGCGCTTGCTCGCGGTGTCGCGGCGGTTGACCCGGTGCCCGGCCACCAACTGGACGTCGACCAGACCCTGTTCACCACGCACCAGCGCCAACATCCCGGGGATGTCCGCGGGGTCGTTTTGACCGTCGCCATCGAGTGTCGCCAGCCATTGTCCTTGAGCCGCGAGCGCCGCATGGTAGAGCGAGGTACTTTGCCCCAGCGAACGCTCATGACGCAGGATGCGCAATGTGCTCAGGCCGTTGTTTTTCATCTGCCGCAGTTCATGCAAGGTGGAATCGGTACTGCCGTCGTCCACGACAATGATTTCGTAGGCCTCATCGGCCAATGCGGTACGGATTTCCTCAAGTAAAGGTTTGAGGTTGTTCGCTTCGTTTTTTGCTGGAATCAACACAGATACAAAAATTTCTTGGCTCATAGAGTCCTCCCCCTTGCTCCTTGGTCTTTTATTATCAAGGGCTTACGTTTCATATCTGATAGAAGTGGCGATACCATTTCACAAATTCCGTCACGCCTGTTTCAACCGTCACCTGAGGGCTGAAATCGACCCACTCGGCCAATGCCGAAATATCGGCCCAGGTCTTGACCACGTCGCCTGCCTGTAGCGGCAGAAAATTGCGCTGGGCTTTGATGCCCAGTGCCGCTTCCAGGCAATCGACGAACTCCAGCAGCGGCACCGGTTGGCCACGGCCTATGTTGAAGATTCGGTTTGCGCCATCACCGGGCTCGCTCGGTACCGGTGGTTTTGAGCGCAGGCGAGCGATGCTTTCGACGATGTCGTCGATGTAAGTGAAGTCGCGCGACATCTGGCCATGGTTATAGATGTCGATCGGCAAGCCTTTAAGGATCGCCTCGGTAAACTTGAACAGCGCCATGTCGGGGCGCCCCCAAGGCCCGTAAACGGTAAAAAAGCGCAAGCCGCTGGCCTTCAGGCCATAAAGGTGGCAGTAGCTGTGCGCCAACAGTTCATTGGCTCGTTTAGTGGCGGCATACAGCGAAATGGGATGATCGACGGCGTCTTCGACGCTGAACGGCATTTTGCGGTTGGTGCCGTACACCGAGCTGCTCGAGGCATAGATCAGATGCGCGGGGCGGTGGTGCCGGCAGGCTTCCAGAATGTTCAGGAAACCCACCAGATTCGACTGCGCATAGACGTCCGGGTTATCCAGCGAATAGCGAACGCCCGCCTGGGCCGCCAAGTGCACAACCTCGGTGAAAGCATGGTCTTTGAACAACGCCATCAAGGCCGGTTTGTCGACGATGTCCAGGTGCTGGAAACGAAAGCCCGGCAAGGATTCCAGCTCCTTGAGCCGCGCATGTTTGAGTTCCACGCTGTAGTAGTCGTTGAGATTGTCGATACCGACCACTTCAAGGCCTTCGCGACACAAACGCTTGACGGTGTGATACCCGATGAAACCGGCGGCGCCCGTGACCAGAACCGTCATGAGGCCTGCGCCTGTGCGCGACCAATCCCCGCCCTCTGCAAAGGAGGCCTTTGCATAACAATCACCCCAGAGTGTGTGTTGATCAGCTTATTTTTTTGGGTTGATACCACTGTAGGCTCCATGCCTTGCTCCGTTGTTGATCCCAAGCCTGCGCGGTGCTCATGGGCGCAGTGCCTGCAGCCGTATACCGTGCCTGCTCATATGTAAAAAAAATGTTAAGCGTTGATGTCGATTTTGTGACCGTCCCCAGCTGCGCCTGTCGTCCTGCGGGCCCTCACAACGCGGCGCCCAGGAGTTTCAAGTACTGGGAACTCCCGGATATCGAATTGTGGCCTGTGCCCGGTATGACCTGCATAGAGGCCACGCCCTTGGCGAAATGTGTGTAGAGCCGCTCCGTGCTTGAGCGCGGTATGACTTCATCGTGCTCGGCGGCAATCAACAGCGTTGGGACCGTGATGTGAGAGGCGTATTTCCAGGATTCGAACTTGTCGCGAAGCAGCCACTTCACCGGGAAGCCGCGGAACTGGCGGGCAGCGAGGTCTTCAAGGCTGTTGTAGGGCGTGATCAGGATCAGCCGCGAGGCCGGGCGTTGACTGGCGAGGCGCACGGCAACGCCCGAACCCAGACTGCGCCCGACCACGGCGATAGAGGGATGGGTGTTGTAGACCATGTCGAACAAGGTCATGGCATCGCGCTGAATCGCTTCTTCGGACGGCGACCCGGAACTGCCACCGTAGCCTCGGTAATGCAGCAAATAGATCGCATGATCCGCAAAGGCCTGCGAAAACCCGGGCAGGCTGCGGGAAACGTCCTCGGCATTGCCGCCGAAGTAGATCAACGCCTTCGGGCCGTCGTGCGGCCTGACGGTCACCAGCACCTGCGCATCGGCGACTTGCAGCGTCAGCAGCGTTTCGGGCGCATCGATGGCGCGTGGTTGCGGGTAGTAAATGAGGGCGCGTTGAAACACGAACAGTGCGACGCAGAGCAGCAGGTACGCAATTGCAATGAAAGCGAAGAGAAACACCAGGGTTCGCGACATTCGGCTAAGTTTAGTGGACGACATTGACTGCTTTGGGCCTTGAGACAGCTATTGCTTGAGTGCCGCCAGAGTGTAGTACAGCAATTTCAGCTGTACAGGAGAGGTGCCAATGCCCGTCAGTCAAGCTGACTGGCATCGGTATTTGCCTATGATTGTTTTCACGCGCAGAAAACTGCTCACGCGGGCTGCCGGTGTTTCGGCAGTCTTCACCTTCGATCCGGCCTTTGCCGCATCGGCGTCGTCGACGGAAACAGGAGGCAAGAACATGCTGACCCGAGCCATTCCTTCCAGCAACGAGCCGTTACCCATGGTCGGGTTGGGCACGTATCGCGGCTTTGATGTCGCGCCTTCCGACGCCGCCTACAAGCAACTGCCCGCCGTGCTCATCGCGTTGTTTGAGAAGGGCGGTACGGTGATCGACAGCTCGCCCATGTACGGTCGCGCCGAGCAGACGACCGGTGAGTTGCTGTCGATCCATCGGCCTCGTTCGCCTGCGTTTCTGGCCACCAAGGTCTGGACTCAGGGGCGTGAAGAAGGCATCGCGCAGATGGAGCAGTCGTTCAAGCTGTTGCAGACCGACCGTATCGATCTGATGCAGATTCACAACCTGCTGGACTGGAAAACCCACCTGCCCACGCTGCGCCAATGGAAGGCAGAAGGGCGTATCCGCTACATCGGCATCACCCATTACACGGCGTCGGCCTATGACGAGGTGGAGGCTGTGTTGAAAGCCGAGCCGCTGGATTTTTTGCAGATCAACTATGCCCTGGACGACCGCGGCGTCGAGAAACGAATCCTGCCGCTGTGTCGCGAACGCGGTGTGGCGGTGATCTGCAATCGGCCTTTCGGTGGCGGCAGTTTGCTCGCGCGATTGAAAGGCAAACCGTTGCCGGGATGGGCTGCGCAAGTGGGGGTCAACAGTTGGGCGCAACTGGCGCTCAAGTTCCTGCTGGCTCATCCGGCGGTGACCTGCGTCATCCCCGGCACCAGCAACCCGCGCTACATGACGGAAAATGCCGGTGCGGGTTTCGGCCCGATGCTCACGGATGCGCAGCGTCAACAGTTGATGGCTCTGATTGGTTAGTCATGTTGGCGGGGCGATTAATGATAGTGAGTAAAACCACAATCCCTGTGGGAGCGGGCTTGTGTGGCGAGGGGGCTTGCCCCCGTTGGGTCGCGAAGCGGCCCCAAAACCTGCAATCGCGGTGTATCAGGTACACCGCATACAATGGTTTTACGACTGCTACGCAGCCGAACGGGGCGATGCGGCGTTCCGACAAGCCCCCTCGCCACACAAGCCCGCTCCCACAGGTTCTGCGCTTAATTGACTGACATTCCAGCGGTCGGCAATACGTCAGCAGTCTCCAGCGGTATCTCCAGCGTGAAAACTGCGCCATGACCCGGTCCATCGCTGTGGACGCGAAGATGCCCGTTCATCTCTACCGCCGCGAGCGCGCAACTGTGCAGGCCAAAACCATGACCTTCCTTGCGCGTGGTGAAGCCGTGATTAAAGATGCGAGTCATGTTCTCGGCAGCGATGCCTTCGCCCTGATCCTCTACGCTGAGGCGCAGCGTTGCGTTATCGATAATCTTGACGCCCAGCGTCATATGGCGTTGGCGGTCGCTGACCTTGGACATTGCATATTTGGCATTGCTGATCAGGTTGATCAGGATCAACAGCAGTCGGTGTTTGTCGCCAATGATCGTCGGCGTGTCCTGGTAATCCTTGGTGACTACGACATGGTGCCGACTCAAGGCGCCGGAATTCATGCGTAACGCATCCTCGAACAGATCGACGATGTTCAATGGTTCGACCAGCCTGGCGGCGCCAGCATAGGCCTGTTGAGTGGCAACGATGTCCTTGATGTGATCGATGCTTTTGGTGAGTTGTGACAGTTCGTCAACGATGCTCGATTGCTCGGCCGCGATGGAGTCGACCAACTGATTGAGGTAAAGGGGAAGCAATTTGCCCTTTTCATCGAACGTGATGAACTGCCCCAGGTCTTCTGCATGCTCGTTCATCATTTTCACCGCTTTACCCAGGCCAAGGGTTTTACTGGCCGCCAATTTGCGGGTAATCAAGTCTGCCGAGACGTTAACGCTGTTCAGCACATTGCCGACGTTGTGCAGCACGTTGGTCGCGATCTCCGCCATGCCGGCCATCCGCGCGGCTTCCACCAGTTCGCGCTCGGCTTCCAGCAGTTCGCGGGTGCGTTCCTCGACGCGTTGTTCCAGCCGTTCGTTTGCCGTTTGCAACTCATTGTTCATCTTGTTGATCAGGGCATAACTGCGAATCAGGCGGGCGGCCAGGTACAACAACAGCAGCGCCATGATGCCGGCGCATATTCCCAGGTAAAGGTGATATTGGCGGTCTGTCGCGCCGGTGCGCCGTTGTTTCTCGTTCAATAATTCGGTGATGCTGTCCAACTGCCGTCCGACCGGAATCACACTGATGCGATCAAGCAGATCATTGACGATGGGCTGCTCTTGAACGATGGCGTTCACGGCGTCTACCAAGGCAGTGAAAGGCGGACGTCGTTCAGGCGTCAGTTGATTGATGTACTCATTCAGAAATTTCAGATGTCCGGATATTTCCTCAGCCCTTTCGGTGGAGACATAGAGGGCGTATTCAAGGGTGTCCAACGTTAGATCGAACACCACTGAGGCCGCCACAGCATCCACCTTCGGGCGTTTGTCGTCGAAATCTTCCAGCAACACCCGAATGTTGTCTTCCAGCTCAGGCAGGGCCTCGAATGATATTCGCAAAGCCGTGTTGTGCTGTTTGAATTGCTCAACCAACCGGGTTTTGTTTTCTACCGCATCCAGATAACCCTGGCGTCGAGTTTGCCAAAGGGTCGAGAGGGGACCGGTCGCATTGAGGTTGTCGAGCTGCACCCATCGCTGTTCTGCTTCAGCGGGCGCCCCCAGAAACAAATTGTCGTTCAGGCCGATTTTGGCTCTCAGAATCTTCACGTTCCAATTGGCATCGAACTGCTTGAGTTGGCGAACGAAGTCGCGGGACTCGAAGTAGGTCGATGTGTCGTAGGAATAAGATTTGATCAGCAAAAATATCAGTACGCTGAAAAGGGTAAGCGCAATGGTGCCCAGGGCAGTCCACTTGTAATGATTGGAAAGCTTCATTGCGGCATTCCTCCCTGGGCCATCCTGAGAGAGAGGTTTTGCCAACGGTTAATGATTTCCATTTTTGCGCTCCCTGCAAAATGGCGATAATCACCACATTGTTTGTAAGCCTAGCGTTGTTGGCGAACAGTGTCGGAAAAAACACTGAACGGGGATCAGTGCCGTCACGGTCGCGGTAATGCCGGCGGTGGCTTCAACGGCAGCAGAGGCGGGAATTCCTCGGGGGTGAGGGTTTCCTTTTCCAGCAACAGGCGGGCTCCCTCATCCAGGTCGGCCCGGCGACTCTCCAGCAACGCCTTGGCCCGTTGGTAGGCTTCATCGAGCAGGGCGCGAATACCCAGGTCGATTTCCCGGGCGGTCTGTTCCGAATAATCCTTCTCGCCCACCGTGGCCATGCGGTCTCCCAGGTACGTCGCGTTTTGCCGCTCCAGCACCGATTGTCCGAGTTCGGCGCTCATGCCGAACCGGGTGATCAATTGGCGGGCGATATCAGTCGCGCGGCCCAGATCATCGGCGGCCCCGGTGGAGATCTGGCCATAGACAAGGTCCTCGGCGGCGCGCCCGGCCATCAGCACGACAATCCGGTCCTTGAGGGTCTGGCAACTGATCAGGAAATGATCCTCGGTCGGTCGCTGCAGGGTATAGCCGAGCGAGCCGATGGCGCGGGGCACGATCGACACTTTATGCACTGGATCCATCGCCGGCAGCGTGCTGGCGGCCAGGGCATGCCCCATTTCGTGATAGGCCACGACCCGGCGCTCGTCGGGATCGAGCAGGCTGCTCTTGCGTTCGAGCCCCGCGATGAGGCGTTCTACCGCCGCGGTGAAATCGTTCAGGCTGACCGCTTCGGCGCCGCGTCGGGTGGCGACAATGGCCGCTTCGTTAACCAGATTGGCCAGGTCGGCGCCGGTGAAACCAGTGGTGATCTCGGCGATACGCGCGCCATCGAGCCCTGGCTCCACAGTGATTTTCTGCAGATGAACCTTGAGGATCGCCTCCCGCCCTTTGCGATCGGGGCGGTCGATCAGAATCTGCCGGTCGAAGCGCCCGGCCCGCAACAACGCCGGGTCGAGGACCTCTGGCCGGTTGGTCGCGGCCAGCAACACAACGCCCTCACGAGGATCGAAGCCATCCAGCTCGGCCAGTAACTGGTTAAGGGTCTGTTCTTTTTCGTCATTGCCGCCCAACGTACCGACGCCGCGCATCTTGCCCAGCGCGTCGAGTTCATCGATGAAGATGATGCAGGGCGCCGCCTGCCGTGCCTGTTCGAACAGGTCGCGTACCCGGGCCGCACCGACCCCGACGAACATCTCGACGAACTCGGACCCCGAGATCGAGAAAAAAGGCACACCGGCTTCACCGGCGATGGCTTTGGCCACCAGCGTCTTGCCGGTGCCTGGCGGGCCGACCAGCAAGGTGCCCTTGGGAATGTGCGCGCCCAGGCGTGCGTATCGCTCCTTGTTCTTGAGAAACGAGACGATTTCCACCAGCTCGGCCTTGGCTTCGTCGATACCGGCGACATCGGCGAAGGTCACGCCGGTGTCACGTTCGACAAACACCTTGGCCCGGGACTTACCGACATTCATAAGCCCGCCAAGCCCTTGTTTGTCTGCCATCCCGCGAAACAGGAAATTCCAGAACACCATGATCAGGACAAACGGCAACAACCAGCCCAACAGGCTGTTCATAAAGGTGTTTTCGGTGGTTCCGGTAAAACCGACGCCCGATTGAGAGAGTTCTGTCGCCAGCGCCGGATCGACCCGCACGGTGGAGAACCGATCACGTCCGTCGATGGGCTCTTGCAACTTTCCGCTGATCTGGTCCTTATCGACCCGCAAATCACTGACTTTTTGCTCGTTCAACAGTTGCAGAAATTGGCTGTACGGGAGGGGCTGCACGGACTGGCGCTCGCCAAAGAATATCTGCATGAGGCTCAGCACGATAAAAGCGATCGCGAAGTAGGACAGGTTCCACTGGTCGTTCTTTTTCATGGCCTTGGCTCAGAGTGGGAACGCAGGGTCGTTCATACCGAGCCGCGCCCGTCTAATGCCGGTCAGTTAAGCACTTGAACACCGCAACCCCTGTGGGAGCGAGCCTGCTCGCGATAGCGGCGGGTCAGTCAACATTGATGCTAAATGTACCGCCGTCATCGCGAGCAGGCTCGCTCCCACAGGTTTGCGCACCTCAACTGACAGGCATTAGCCGCGCCCGCCCGGTTATTTGGTTAGACCACGACCAAAAAGCCCCGTGCCGGCTTCCCGACAAGGGGCTTCTTCGGCAGCGAAATGCTCAACAGTCGGTTTCTGACGGCGAGCCGTCTATTTCGAGAACTTGCGCGCACCGACCACGCAAAGGATCACCGCAACAGTCACACCCAACATGCCAAGGCTGACGTGCTCATGCAGCAATGTGGCCGCCAGTGCCAGGCCAAAAAACGGCTGTAGCAGCTGAAGCTGACCGACGGCGGCAATCCCGCCCTGGGCCAGCCCGCGGTACCAGAACACGAAGCCGAGAAACATGCTGAACAGCGAGACATACGCCAGGCTGAACCATGCGGTCGGGGTGATGCCCGAGAGCGACGGCGGGGCCAGGAACCAGGTCAGCGGAATCATGATGGGCAACGACAGCACCAGGGCCCAGGAAATCACCTGCCAGCCGCCCAGTGTTCTTGAAAGCTTCGCACCTTCTGCATAGCCCAGCCCGCAGGCGAGGATGGCCAGCAACATCAGGATGTCCCCCGCCGGAGAAGCGGTCAGGCCTTGAGAGACGGCAAACCCCACCACCAGCAGGCTTCCCAATACCGAGAAAAACCAGAAAACCGGCCGGGGACGCTCGCCACCGCGCCAGACCCCGAAGGCTGCCGTGGCCAATGGCAACAGGCCAACGAAGACGATGGAATGCGCAGACGTCACATATTGCAGCGCCAGCGCCGTCAGCAGCGGAAACCCGAATACAACGCCGAGCGCCACGATTGCCAGGGAGAGAAGCTGACGCTTGGCCGGTCGCTTTTCATTGAAAAGCAGCAGCATGCACAACGCCAAAATGGCAGCGATGCTGGCCCGGGCAACCGTCAAAAAGACCGGGTCAAATTCCAGAACAGCCATCCGTGTTGCGGGCAGCGAGCCGCTGAAGATGAGCACGCCAATGAACCCGTTGAGCCATCCGCTCGCGGCTTTTTCCGTGGTGTGGGTTTGCAGATTCGATGTGCCTTCCATTGAGGACTCCAATTATGCAGGTTGCATGGGAGGCATCGTATGGACGAAACTCAATACAATCAAAATATTGTCATGGATACACTTGCACATGCCTCGTTCACGCTACAAATCACTGGTGGATGAATTTGCGGCGGATATCCGTTCTGGACGATTGTTGCCGGGCACACGCTTGCCGACGCACCGTCAGTTGGCGGCAACCGAAGGGCTGGCTCTGGTGACGGCAACCCGCGTCTACGCGGAGCTGGAAGCCATGGGGCTGGTTAGCGGGGAAGCGGGGCGGGGGACATTTGTCAGGGAAACCTCGTGGTCACCCAACCAGGCTATCGATCAGCATGCCGTTGCCGCTGGCATGACGGACCTGAACTTCAACTATCCGGCGCTTCCCGGGCAGGCAGAACTGCTGCGAAATGCCCTGCGCCAGCTCGCATCGGCCGGCGATCTGGAGTCGCTGCTGCGCTATCAGCCACACGCGGGGCGCCCGCATGAACGCGCCTCTGTGGCGCGCCATCTGCGGGTCCGAGGTTTGACGGTCGAGGCGGAGCAGGTGCTGATCGTCAACGGTGCTCAGCAAGGGTTGGCTGTGACCCTGATGGCGCTGTTGCAACCCGGTGACGTGATTGCGGCGGATGCGTTGACCTACTCAGGATTCAAGGTGCTGGCCGACTCCCTGCACCTTGAAATCGTGCCCATTCCAGTGCTCGATCACGGCCCTGATCTGGAGGCGCTGGAAAACCTGTGCCGGCATAGACGCGTGCGGGCCGTGTACACAATGCCGACTCTGCACAACCCGCTGGGGTGGGTGATGAGTGCCGATCAACGCGACTATCTGGTGACGATTGCGCGCCGGCATGGGCTGCTGATCATTGAGGACGCCGCTTACGCCTTCCTGGCGGAAAATCCCCCCGCGCCGCTGGCGGTACTCGCCCCCGAGAGGACGATTTACGTGTCAGGCCTCTCCAAAAGTGTGGCCACTGGACTGCGCGTCGGCTTCGTCGTCGCCCCCCTTCAACACGTGCCCGCGCTGGAGCGCACGATCAAAGCGACCACCTGGAATACCCCAGGCGTGATGACGGCGATCGCCACTACATGGCTCGACGACGGCACCGTCATGCAACTGGAAGCTGAAAAGCGCCAGGACGCGCAAGCGAGACAAGTCGTGGCCGGCGAGGTACTGGCGGGGCTGCGCTGCATTCGCCATCCATCGTCGTATTTTCTTTGGTTGCCGTTGTCGGAAGACGCAAGGGCTGACCAGATCGCCATGGCGTTGATGCGGGAAAACGTCTCGGTTTCCACCGCCGAACCGTTTGCCACTTCGGCCAACGTTCCGCATGCGTTTCGCCTGGCGTTGGGCTCTGTGGAGATGGGCGCATTGCGCGAGGCGCTGGAAAAAGTGAAGTGGATGATTGGGGCTTATTCGTAACCGCTCTGAACCTGCTCAACGATCAGTTGGGCCAGTACCCGTACCGGCTCGGTAAAACTTTGCCGAGCTCGATGGACGAGGCCGATATCACGATGGAAGGTGTGTTGCCCCAGATCCAGCGCGCGCACCCCGGCGGGCCAGTCCTGATGGGTCGCCGTCTGCGGCACCAGCGCTACACCGACGCCATTTTCGACCAGCTTGATAATGGCCTCCAGTTCATCCAGCTCGCACACTTCACGCAAGGTGAAATGCATCTGTCGCAAGAAACGATCGACCTGCCTGCCGCCGAACGATGATCGGTCATAGCGAATGAAGGGTTGGCTGGAAAGCAGTGCCGACCAGTCTTCTCCGGGCACATCACGCGGAACGATCAGCCGGTAGGGCTCAAGTGCCAGAGTTGTCCAGCGCAGATCGCTTTGCAGCGAGAAGGGCGGACGGATGATAGCTGCCATGTCGATCTCGCCGGCATCCACCAGATTGACCAACTCCATCGACAGACCCGGGATCACACGGGTTCGGCATTGCGGACATTGTTGGTGAAATTTGGCGAGCGCATCCGGTAAGTACGAGCGCTGCACGGAAGCAATGGCGCCGATGTTCACCAGCACGCTGGCCGGCAGCCCAACCGTGGTGGACCCCAGATTGTCATAAAGGCGAAGCAGCTCCTGCGCCTGCAGAAGTATCTGATGCCCCATTCTGTTCAGGTGAGCCGAGCGGCCCTTGCGGTCGAAAATCTGGAAACCCAGCTCGGCCTCCAGACGCTGCATCTGGGCGCTCACGGCGGCCTGCGTCAACCCGATCCTGTTGCCGGCAGCGGCAAAGGTGCCTTCCCGTGCGACGGCGATAAGTGTTTTCAGTTCTTTGATCATTCACAAATATTAATTGTGTTTCTAAGAAATATATATTGATTTTTTTGCTTGGTCTGTGGCTCTACGATTGGCTCCGTAATCAAAAACAAAACCGATAAAACACCTTGATTGGAGTTCCGATGAGCCTTTCTCCTTTTCACCTGGCGATCCCTGTTTATGACCTCGCGGCGGCACGCACCTTTTACGGTGAAGTGTTCGGGCTGCAAGAGGGTCGCTCCAGTACGCAGTGGGTCGACTTTGATTTCTACGGTCACCAACTGGTTATCCATGAACACCCAAAAACTGCTTCTCAGGAGAGCGTGCATAGCAATCCGGTAGACGGGCACGACGTCCCCGTTCCGCACTTCGGCATCATCCTGGAGTGGCAGCAGTGGGAAGCCCTGGCCGAGCGGCTGAAGTCCTTTGGTACCGAGTTTGTGATTGAACCCTACATTCGATTCAAGGGGCAGGTCGGCGAACAAGCCACGATGTTCCTGTTCGATCCGTGTGGCAACGCACTTGAGTTCAAGGCGTTCAAGGATATGAGCCAGCTCTTCGCCAAGTAATAAAAGCAATGGCACAACCTTGTTGTGCCATTCGATTTCAAATGAGCTGGAAGCTCATGACTCTAGCAACTGCCATGTAACGCAGTCCTTTCATTCCAACAAGAAGGCTAGACATGAAACGTATCCCTTTGGTTTGGCAAATAGTTGCCGGGCTGTTGCTTGGCGTGCTCGTCGGTTGGTACTTCAATACACACCCGCAATATCAAGGCTGGATCAGTTCTGAAATCCTCAAACCCCTTGGCGATATCTTCATCAAAATGATGAAGATGGTCGTGGTTCCCATTGTGTTCTGTTGCATGATCCTGGGGATTGCCGGCGGCGGTGATAACAAGTCTTTTGGGCGCATGGGCATCAAGTCGCTGGGGTACTTCTTCGCGATTACCGGCCTGGCCATTGTGATGGGGTTATGTTTCGCCAATATCTTCGAGCCCGGCACGGGCACTGATATTTCGGGCATTTCCCACAGCACCGCTTCGGTCAACATGGAGCCTTCGAAGGGCGCTCTCGTCATCCTGCAGAACATCGTTCCCGATAACGTTTTTGTCGCGATGTCGGAAGCGAAGTTGCTCTCGGTGCTGTTCTTCGCCGTGCTGTTTGGCCTGGCATTGAACTCACTCCCCAGAGAAAAAAGCGCACCAGTGGTGGCGGTGGTTCAAGGCATCTCTGATGCCATGTTCAAGGTCGTCAGTATTGTCATGGCTTATGCGCCGATTGGGGTATTCGGCATGATCGGCGCTACCGTGGCGACCTTCGGTTTTGCCTCGCTATTGCCTTTGCTCAAGTTGATCGGTGTGGTTTACCTGGCTCTGATTGTCTTTGCGCTGGTGGTGCTGGGCGGTATTTGCTACTTGATTGGCGAGAATATTTTCAAACTGATCAAGTATTTCCGTAATGAGCTGATTCTGGCGTTCTCCAGCGCCGCATCGGCGTCGGTCATGCCACAGCTGATGAGCAAGCTGGAACACTATGGCGTGCCGCGCCGTATCGTCAGTTTTGTGGTGCCGGTGGGGTATGCATTCAACCTGGATGGCGCGTCGATCTTCCTCGGCGTAGCAACGATTTTTGTCGCGCAACTCTATGGGATCGACCTGTCGCTGTCCCAGCAGATACTGCTGGTGGTGACGATGGTGCTGACGTCCAAAGGGGCTGCCGGCGTTCCCGGCTTCGCCATCATCATTCTGTCCGCCACCCTGGCGTCTGCCGGCCTTCCACTGGAAGGGGTCGCGCTGATTGCCGGCATCTTCCGGATTATCGACAGCGGCACCACCACTCTGAACGTGCTGGGTAATGCGATTGCACCCTTGGTCATCGCCAAGTGGGAAAAGGTCAGCATTGAGCCTTCAGGGGGGGCTCGGGTGGTGCAGAAAACCTAGCCATGAAGAGCCGTCGGCCAACCCTGGGCGATGGCTCTGGCCTTTTTTTATTCGAGGTAAAACATGACCGATAACAGCCTGAGAACCGATCTTTTTTCTGCGTACCGAATGGGCGCATTCGATGTCCCCAACCGTATTGTCATGGCGCCAGTCACCCGTAGCCGCATGGGTGAAGACGGTGTGCCTGACGAACTGCATGCCACTTACTACGCCCAGCGGACCAGCGCCGGACTGCTTATCAGCGAGGCCACCAATATTTCCGCCCAGGGTCGCGGCTATGCCATGACCCCTGGTATCTGGACGCCAGAGCAGGTGGCTGGCTGGAAGAAGGTGACCGATGCCGTCCATGCCGCGGGCGGTCGAATCGTTTGCCAGCTGTGGCATGTGGGGCGCTTCTCCCACGTAGACCTGCAACCGGATGGCGCACTTCCGGTGGCGCCATCGGCGATCAAAGCCCAAGGCACCACCTACACCGCCAACGGCGTGGTTGAAGTGTCCATGCCCCGCGCTCTGGAGACATCGGAGATCCCGGGCATCATCGAGCAGTACAAGCACGCAGCCGAATGTGCAAAACGCGCAGGCTTCGACGGCGTTGAAGTTCACTCTGCCAACAGCTATCTGCTAGACCAGTTCTTGCGCGATTCCACCAATCAGCGCACCGACCAATACGGCGGTTCCATCGAGAACCGGACTCGGTTGACCCTCGAAGTCACCGAAGCCGTGGTCGCGATCTGGGGCAGCGACCGGGTTGGTATCCGCCTCTCGCCGGTGACGCCGGACGCGGGCAATACACCGCCCGACAGCAACGTCATGGCCACCTACGGCTATCTGATCAAGCGACTGAACGCGTTACAACTGGCTTATCTGCATATCGTCGAAGGGGCCACCGCCACATCTCGCGATGTACCGGAAGGCATTGACCTGGACGCGCTACGGGCGTTGTTCGACGGCCCGTACATTGGCAACAACGGTTATGACCTTGATCTGGCCGTTTCGCGGCGCGCGCAAGGCAAGGTCGATGCCGTCGCATTCGGCCGACCTTTTATCGCCAACCCGGATCTGGTCGAGCGTCTGCGCTTTGGCTTCGAGTTGGTCGTTGCACCCCGTGAGGCTTACTACGGCGGTGGGGCAGAGGGTTACACCGACTGGCCCACTCTGGGAAACGCTGAAATACGCGGCCTGATCCCCGAAACAGCGCCGGTTGAATGATTGCAGGCCGGCGCCTTGCAACAGCGCATGAGTGCGAAAAAAACCAATTCCGTGTCAGTTACTTATCAGGAGTCATGCAATGAGCAGTCTTACTTACGTTCAGGAATACAACGCGATTGTCGAGGTGCTTAACCAGTACAACGAAGGTGGCGCGAAGGCCGATAGCGCACTGATGAAGCCCGCCTTCAACGAGCAGGCCACCATGTTTGGTGTCGATGGCGACAAGCTCGTCGGCGGCGCGATCCAGAATCTCTATGACGTCATCGACACCGCGTTCCGTCCGTCCCCGGAAGCCAAAGCCGCCATCGTGCGCATCGACATCGTCGGCACGGCTGCCAGTGCGCGGGTCGATACCGACAACGTCTCGGGGTTCCGCTTCACCGACTTCTTCAACCTGCTGAAGGTAGAAGGCAAGTGGACCATCGTCAGCAAGATTTACCATACCCATCCGAGCGTCTGATCCCTCGGATGTCGTGGGTCGGTGGTTGTGCATCGTCTGCTCAAGCTACCGATTGAACAAACCAGGGAGGTCTTCGACATCGAGGACTTTCCAGCAACCGGTAAAGAACCCTTTCTCCACACCTAGCGCATTACAATCTCACTGAATTTGACGGTAAGCACCTCATCATTCCCATCCCGAAACACCAGCTTGATCGCCGGCGTTTTGCTTAGCTTGCTGTTGCTCTGCTGGAAGGTCAGCGTAACGCGTGTGGATACGTTGCGAATCAGGGGGAAGCGTAGCCAGGCGTCGTCCTCGACCTGGCCCACCCGAATCGACTCGAACTTGAGTGGACCGCCGGACTCGTCGAATAGCTGGGTGTTGTTGTCGAAGCGAAAGATGCGGTCCACATTCAGGTTGGTCAGTTCAAAAGTGCAGGTGGGCAAACGGCCGATATTTTCGCAGCCTTCCAGTTCGATGCGAATGTTGTCCAGCACTTCCATACGTTTGCCCAGCAGATTGTTGCCTTCGTTTTCGACGATCTTCGCTTGCAGTTTGGCGAACTCGAAAGAAGGCTTGGCGTATTCAGTGCCCAGGGTGAAAAAGCCGAAAGACAAGCCGGCAACCATGAAAAACTGTAATGCGCCACGGAGCATCGGCGTGAAGTTACGAATCTGCCAGCCGATTGAAACGGCCCCCAGAAACAAAAATGTACTCACCAGCAACACCACGTTTTTCCAGCTGATGAAGCTGAAACCGAACACGCTGGGGTCCGGCACGGCATAAGTGATCAACGCCCACATGGCGCCCAGCACGACACTGAGGCCTGCCATGCCGCGGGTGATCAATGAAGTGAATCTCTGAGTGCGGGTAAGCGGTATTGCTGAATCTTGCTGGGATATCACAGTGCTGAATCCTTGTTCCGTAGCTGATCGTCCATCCTTGAAGGCGACTGTCAGGCTGTAGCGATAGAAAACCTTGAAAAATCCAGGTTCGGGCCTGATTGTGGCGGGATGCCATTATCCAGTAATGGCGCTGTGGGTAAAGGCGTGCCGGCACGGCTGCGCTGGAATAACCATCGAATATTTGCTTAAGTCCACCTATCGCTGGCACACCTGTACCGCGCTTGAACCCCAAGGCGCTTCAACCAGAGAATCCCATGACCCCTCGATTCACGCGTTTCGCCGCATTGCTCGCCATCCTCACACTCGGCACTTTGCCCTGCGCCCATGCCGTCGAATACACCCAGGTCAACACCACCGCCAGCAAGATCTCTTTCACCTATAACCAATTCGGCTCCAGGGCGTACGGCACCTTCGGCAAGTTCGACGCCACGCTTGATTTCGACACGGCGAACCCCGCCGCGGCCCACGCCAGGCTGACCATCGACCTTGCCAGCATCGACGCCGGGGGCAGCGATGCCAACAGCGAACTGCAAAAGCCTGCCTGGTTCAACACGGCGGACTATCCGGTGGCGACCTTTGAATCAACCGGGGTGAAAGCACTGGGCGACCATCGCTACTTGATCACCGGCAACCTCACGCTCAGGGGCATGACGCGCGAGTTGCAGGTGAAGGTGCAGTTGAAGCCGGAAAAAGCCATCGGCATCTTTGATGGCGACATCGTTGTTAAACGCAGGGACTTCAAGATCGGAGAAGGGGAGTGGGGTGACACGGTTGTCTCCAACGACATCAACATCCGCTTCCGCATCGTCGCACCCGAACGGTGATTTTCCTGTGAGGGGCCCGATCTGTGACAATAGCGGGCTTAACCCGGAGTCAGAAACTCAATGCCCCAGCTCACCCACTTTGCCACCCCGTGCCCCGAGCCCATCAACAGCCAGATTCTGCAGATGGTCGTCGACAATTTAACCGACATCAGCATGGTGGGCATCGCGCCGAGCAACCCGTTGTACAACGTCTATCAATACACGGTGGGCTACGAAGTTCATCTCTACCTCGAAGCGCTCAGCGGCGCCAAAGGCATTGCGGTCGAACTGATCGTTGCAACGGATGACGAAGACCCCGAGACAGTCGTCGGCTTTCTGCTGTACCTGCCGGTCAAGGACGATCCCGAAGCGTGCGGCGTGGCGTATATGGCGGTGCAGGCCAGCCATCGGCGGCGGGGTGTCGCCCGGGCGATGCTGCAAGACATGCTCGGTCGCTACCCGCATGCCGAACTGACCTGCACGGTCGCCAAGGTGCCCTGGTTCGAGTCGATGGGCTTCCAGGTGCTGGGCGTGCGCGGCACTCAGGTGCTGATGAACACCCGTGATCACGGCACCGAAGGCTTGATGGGCTTACTGGATGTCACATCGATCTACAGTTCTCTGGAGGTGCGGCAGATACATACGTATCTGCTGCAGAAACACGGCAAGCGGGCGATGATCGATGCAGAGAAGCAGCGCGACCGGCACCTCGACCAGATGACGCGCAATGCCAAGGCGTTTGTGCTGGATCGTTTGAGCAAAGACGCCGATCGCGGACCCCGTCCCGTCTAGACTGTTGAGTCCTTTCGGGCTCGCAGGCTGGCCGAGGCGTGATATTCTGTCGCATTAACTTGGTTTGACTTATTCGGTTCGTACGTCCACAGACGTCCGACAGAATCAATGTCGCTCAAAGTAGCTGAGCCAATAATGATAAAAATCAGTACGCGAGGGACATATAACTGAGGTCGATGGAGTCACGTCGGCCTTGTGTGCCCACCTTCAAATCCTTGTAAGTGTAGGAACCCACGGCACGCTGCCTGCGTACCCGTACTCTTGGGTTGCTCATGTTGAGGATTGGGGGCGGATGGCGTTTATCATAGGTGCTACAGATGTTTAAGAAACTGAACACGGCCCTGCTGGGGCTGGCTTTGTCGATGGGGATCACGTCCGTTCACGCGGAAGAGGCAAAGAAAGTCGATGTGCTGCTCATTGGCGGCGGCATCATGAGTGCAACGCTGGGTGTCTGGCTCAATGAGCTGGAACCTGGTCTGTCGATGGAAATGGTCGAGCGCCTCGACGGCGTCGCCCAGGAAAGCTCCAACGGCTGGAACAACGCCGGTACCGGTCACTCCGCCCTGGCCGAGTTGAACTACACCCCGGAAGACGACAAGGGCAACGTCCAGATCGCGAAAGCCGTTGAAATCAACGAAGCCTTCCAGATCTCCCGTCAGTTCTGGGCCTGGCAAGTTCAGCAAGGCGTGCTGAAGAACCCGCGTTCGTTCATCAACTCCACTCCGCACATGAGCTTTGTGTGGGGCGATGACAACATCAAGTTCCTGAAGAAGCGCTACGAAGCCCTGCAAGCGAGCCCGCTGTTCGCCGGCATGCAGTACTCCGAAGATCCTGCTGTGATCAAGAAGTGGGTTCCGCTGATGATGGAAGGGCGTGACCCGAACCAGAAAGTCGCGGCCACCTGGAGCCCGCTCGGCACCGACATGAACTTCGGCGAGATCACCCGCCAGTTCGTCGCGCACCTGCAAACAACGCCGAAGTTCGACTTGAAACTGTCTAGCGAAGTGCAAGACATCACCAAGAACGCAGACGGCAGCTGGCGCGTCAGCTACAAAAACCTGAAAGACGGCACCAAAACCGAAACCGACGCCAAGTTCGTCTTCATCGGCGCGGGCGGCGGTGCACTGCACCTGCTGCAGAAGTCCGGCATTCCTGAAGCCCAGGAATACGCAGGCTTCCCGGTTGGCGGCTCGTTCCTCGTGACCGAAAACCCGACCATCGCCGAACAACACCTGGCCAAGGCCTACGGCAAAGCCTCCGTTGGCGCACCGCCAATGTCGGTTCCGCACCTGGACACCCGTGTTCTGGACGGCAAGCGCGTCATCCTGTTTGGCCCATTCGCGACCTTCAGCACCAAGTTCCTGAAAGAAGGCTCGTACCTGGACCTGCTGACCACCACGACCACGCACAACGTGTGGCCAATGACCAAGGTCGGCATCAAGGAATACCCGCTGGTCGAGTACCTTGCAGGCCAACTGATGCTGTCTGACGAAGACCGCATGAACGCCCTGAAAGAATACTTCCCGAACGCCAAAGCCGAAGACTGGCGCCTGTGGCAAGCCGGCCAACGCGTGCAAATCATCAAGCGTGATGAAGCTGCCGGTGGCGTGCTGAAGCTGGGCACCGAGATTGTTGCTTCTGCTGACGGCACTATTGCTGGTCTGCTGGGCGCATCGCCGGGCGCATCGACTGCCGCACCGATCATGTTGACCGTGCTGCAGAAAGTGTTCAAGGACAAGGTTGCGACCCCAGCCTGGCAGGAAAAGCTGCATCAGATCGTGCCGAGCTATGGCACTCAGCTGAACAGCAATCCTGCGAAAGTTGCGGAGGAGTGGGCTTACACCGCCAAGGTGCTGGAGCTGACTCCGCCGCCGGTGATTGGTCAGGTGGCGGCTCCGGCTGCTGCTCCGGCTGCTCCGGCCAAGGCGCCGAAGGCTAATGCTGCGACTGATATGGCTTTGTAAGTAGAAGCGTAATCGGAAAGCCCACTGATCGGTGACGGTCAGTGGGCTTTTTTGTGCGTGGGATTCAGTGCAGATGATTCGCGAGAGTCGCCAAAAAGAGATGCTTTTGTGGCGAGGGAGCTTGCTCCCGTTGGGCTGCGGAGCAGCCCCAGCGCGTGATCGACCGTTTGTTGGCCATGTCACCGCTGGCGCTTTTGAAGGGGGATTTGAGGGTGAAGCTGGATGCGCGCCCTTCGCATTGTAACTATCAAAGCCCTTTACCGAGGGGCAAACCTCTCGGTAAAGGGCTGAGTGATTACTTGGGTGGAACGAAGTTATCCAGCATTCGATTCACCGCCAGTTCCGCCAGCATGATGACCTGCTGAAGCGCCAGCAGGGTATTGCGGTGGGTGCCCTCCACCAATGCAGCAATGTCACTGGCCATGACACTGGCCGAGGCCAGGTTCTCACACGTTTGAACCAGCAAGGCTTCATGGCCGACATCCGGCGCAACCATGTACATGGTGCTGGGTTTGCGCGGGGTGTTGTTTATGACCGCTGCCGGGTTGAGGTAGAAATTGAGGGCGCGCTCGGCGGCTTCGTGGAATTTTTTTGAATCGTCAGATTCGTACGGGGATGCCGGATCAGTGTCTGGCGGGTTGGGTGTTACTTTGAACATAGATAAAACTCCTACTGCAGATTTTAAGGAGCCATCACCCTCGCTACCAAACGAAGGGTGGCGGCCATACGCGGGTTGGTAGACCGGCTGCAATAGGAAACCCGGCGCTCACAATGGAGCCCCACGCATGACCACCATATAAAGCCGAGTCCCAAAAAAGAGACTGCATAAGGTGTTGCCATACAGCTATTACAGACGGGCTACCAAACCCGATCACTGTTTTTCAGTGACAGGGAAACGATATAGCCCGCCCCACAGCCGCACAAGCCGGCGGATTCTGTCTTAACCGTAGGTAACGGCGCAAGGTCTTGTAGCCTTCGGGACGTAACACCGAGTGTCTTTAAACACACATCGTTAAACGTGTGAGCGCTTTCAAAAAAACGAGGAAGCGTCTGACATTTTTAGGGTTGTGTTGCGGCGCCGCCGCACCTGTCTTTGAAATACAAAACGCCCGATGCGGTGCATCGGGCGTTGGGGTGAAACAGGTGTAAACCTATTTCAGGACTAGACACAGGGGGTGAATCGCTCGCAGATCCACCTTGATCGATTTGGCGCGCACGATTCGGCGGAGCCTCTGATGGTTTCTGCTGCGAAACTGGCCTAGACATGGCATTGCCCAATGAGTCTGAGGGCAAGTATTTTATGCAGCATTCAGACCTGGAGCCGGATTTACGCCGCCGAATACGGCAAGAAAAAGCCGCACCGGTGATGGATATGCTGCACGTTTGGATGATCGCCCGGCGCGATCTTGTGCCTGAAGGCTCAGCCATCAGCAGAGCACTGGATTACAGCCTGAAACGCTGGGCAGCGCTGTCGCGCTACCTCGATGACGGCGCCGTACCCATTGATAATGACTGGGCAGAAAATCAGATCCGGCCATGGGTTCTTGGACGCAAGAACTGGCTCTGCGCAGGGTCGCTGCGCAACGGGAAACGGGCTGCGGCGATCATGAGCTTGATTCAGTCTGCGCGGCTTAACGGGCATGATCCGTATGTCTATTCGAAGGACGTGCTCACGCGGCTGCCGACGCAGCGGGCGAGTGAAATAGATCAGTTGCTGCCGCATCAGTGGAGTGAATCACGCTCGAACTGGACTGGTGATTGCAGCGTCTCGAATAGGGCTGCACCAAGCGATGGGTGACAGCAGGAATACAATGATAAGGAACGCCACCTGGGACAGGTAGAACGGCTCCAGCCACTGCTGCTTCAATGCGACGTAAAAAGTGTTATGAGCTACGTCGACCAAGATGATCGCTGCCGTAAGCACAATTCCGGCTCTTGGCTTGAGGAACAGGAGCAGAGCTGCGAGCGGGTCAAAAAATGTAAGCCCCCCCCAGAAAATACGGCTCACCAAATAAGCGCTAGGTCCGTATCCGTAGTCCCAGAGCAAACCATGTAAAGCATCTGCACGGATGTGATTAGCGGTGGCGACAAAAAGGCAACACGCAAACAAAACTCTGACGGCGAATGACAACCTTGGCATAGCTTTATCTACAGTCGTGATCTAAGCCCTGCATCATAGCGGGATCGACCAACGATACCAGCTGTTGCTAATTGAGAAGGCGTGATGGCCAACCGCTTACTTTCACTTTGACCTGGTGTGCCGGTCAGGTGGTGAGGGCGTATTTCATCACAGGCGGGGACTTACTCGTAGAGTCCCTAAGCGGATTCCACAACACATAGGCAAAGATGTTTTAGCTGGCCGTCCGGATATTTTTCACATGTCTCGGTCTTTCGTTACATGCCATACAAAACATTGCGCAAGACTACTAGGGGTGCCTTTGGCGTTTTCCTTGATCCATGAACTAATAATCTGCTCTTCATCAGACTTCGCCCCACCACTCCGCAGGGTTAGAAAATGATGGTTAACTGGACTTTCTGAATAAAACAAAAATGCAGGATCAGCATTGTCTGGAGCTACATACAAAATCGTCCAGCTAAGGCTTTTGAATGATTGTAAAATTTCAACATTGTCGACGTTTAACTGATGCCCTAATTCGATGCGCAACTTGGATGCCTCAGATGAATTTAAATGTCGATCAATACCATCACGGGGTGATTTAGTCCATGCGTTCAGTGTAGAGAACAAGCACAGAGTTGCAATTATGAAAATAATAATATTTGGCGTGTGCGTTGTATTAATTTTCTTTGTGGCGATGCCAAGTCGGTGTTCCGTACCAAGAACTATGAGCGAGGTCATTAGGAGTCCTCCTGTATGTGAGGCGCCCCATACATTTTTATTTGAGGCTCTAGTTTGCCCCCCCACTCAGAGTAGCTTGAGTATAGGCAACTCCGCCTGAATCGACCCTGACTCCATAGACTCATCTGAATGACCGTTTTTGGCCGATTGCTGTCCGTCGGGAGGGGCTAAAATCGACCCAAGGCGGTCGGTAAGAGTCAACGTAAGCGAGCGAGGTACCGCACATAAGGGGCCGGACGTGGGGAGGCCGCTGTCGCAGAAGATCATTCACCGTGACGCTTCAGCTTTCCAGGCGTCTACGACTTTTATAGCCAGTTGGCTCTCTACATCTTGGAAGAGGGAGATCTTTATGATTATCAAACCGCGCGTTCGTGGCTTTGTCTGTGTAACTACCCATCCCACTGGTTGCGAAGCCAACGTCAAGAATCAGATCGACTACGTTACCGCAAAAGGATTGATCACCGGAGGGCCAAAGAGCGTACTCGTGATCGGTGCATCGACCGGATACGGACTTGCTGCGCGGATAACGGCAGCTTTTGGTTGTGGCGCCAGCACTCTCGGTGTGTTTTTCGAACGTGAAGGCGATGAGGGCAAGCTCGGCACCGCCGGCTGGTACAACACAGCGGCCTTTCACACGTTTGCCGAGTCCGACGGCCTCTACGCCAAGAGCATCAACGGCGATGCTTTTTCCGATGAGATCAAACAGAAGACTATCGACGTTATCAAGCGCGACTTCGGGAAGGTCGACCTGGTTGTTTACAGTCTTGCCGCACCGCGCCGGACACACCCTAAGACGGGTGAAGTATTCAGTTCTACCCTCAAGCCGCTCGACAAGGCCGTGACCTTGCGGGGTCTGGATACTGATAAGGAAGTGGTCAAGGACACCACGCTACAACCCGCGACCCAAAGCGAAATCGATGGCACGGTGGCCGTGATGGGCGGCGAAGACTGGCAGATGTGGATCGATGCCCTGCACGAAGCGGGTGTTTTGGCTGATGGGGCGAAAACGACCGCGTTCACTTACCTGGGCGAAAAACTGACTCATGACATCTACTGGAATGGCTCCATTGGTGCGGCCAAGAAGGACCTGGATCAGAAAGTCCTTGGTATCCGTAAACGGTTGGCTGTGCTGGGGGGCGATGCGCGGGTCTCGGTATTGAAAGCGGTGGTTACCCAGGCAAGTTCAGCTATTCCGATCATGCCGCTGTATCTGTCATTGTTGTTTAAAGTCATGAAAGCGCAGGGCACACACGAGGGGTGTATCGAGCAGGTCTACGCGCTCTACAAAGACAGCTTGTACGGCCATTCTCCAGTTATGGATCAAGAGGGTCGCCTGCGCGCGGACTACAAGGAGCTGGCTCCCGAAATCCAGAATCGCGTCAAGCAACTCTGGGATCAGGTCAGCAATGACAACCTTTATGAACTTACTGACTTTGTCGGTTACAAGACGGAGTTCCTGCGTCTCTTCGGTTTCGGGATCGAAGGGGTGGACTACGAGGCTGAGGTCGATCCGGACGTCAAGATCTCCAACCTGGTTCAGGCTTAGGTCGCAAGTGTGGAAAGCTGCCTCGACGCCTCTGAGGCAGCTGCTGTCGTGGAGGGCTGTAAATGGATGTCTGCTTCTGGCCGATCTCTGCCTGTCATGAAGGGCAGCTATCGACCCTATGGGGACATTGAGACTGAGCGGCGGCGCTTGCCTATGCCCACCAGAAAACCATAATGCCCAATGCTGTGGCGCAATGCCGACGCTTTCAGAGACTTCGAGATGATGGTCAGGGCAGAGGTTGGAGGCTGGTTTTGATGGTAGTGACCACACGGTTACGACCTTCGTGTTTAGCGTGATATAGGCGTTGATCGGCTGCACGCAGAATTGCCTCGATGGTGTCGCCGTCGCGGCCAAATTGCGATACGCCGATGCTCACTGTGACCACGGTTAACCGCTGCAGGCCATGAAAAGAATTATTTGCCACGGTGCTTCGCAGACGCTCGGCAATTACGTGCGCGCCTTCAAGTGAAGTCTGAGGTAGCAGTATCATGAATTCTTCCCCGCCTACTCGGGCTACGCCGTCATACGGCCGGATGGAATCGAGGCATTTCTCCACGAAACTCTTCAGGATGTCATCGCCAACCTGATGCCCGAAGCGATCATTGATGGACTTGAAATTATCCAGATCGAGTGCCAACACGGAGAACGGCTCACCGCCGCGCTTGGTCCGGCCAATTTCGACTTCGACCCGCTCCATGAACCGACGCCGATTATCAGCGCCAGTCAATGGATCGGTCGCCGCAAGGTGCCCGAGTTCTTGATTGGTGCGCTGGAGCTCCTGCAGGGCGCTCTCGGTATACGCCATCGCTTCGGCAAGACGCACCATCAACTCCTCTTGGCTGTAAATCTTCGAGAACGACCGCGTGGTGAGGAACGCTTGCACTACCCCATAGCTCAACATGAAGAATCCGCCAGCGAAGATCGCATGAGCGAGCCACCACATGTGGTTCCACGGACGGGCAAGGATGAAGGCAAGAGATGACAGCGCGAACGCAGTGACCGAGATGACAAAAATCATCATCAGCGGCGAACGGATACGACGCAGCAGGAGCATTGCCACGGTCAACGTGGAAAGAACGAGGGCACCACCTTCCATCGAGAGGCGCACCGCGAGGTTACCGGCGATCGGCGAATTTGCGACGTACGCCACTGCCACGTCAACCAGCAGGAACAGTCCTATCCAGGTCAGCCACGGGCGGGACTTCATTCGTTGGTCCGCGGCATCAGGTGGGCGGTGGTACGACAGCATTCCGACTAACAGCAGAGTCGCCATGACCAGTCGAGAGGCCGGACCGTAAAGCAGGAAGAGCCAGATATTGTGGTGTGCGAGCCCGGTGAACGCACCATGCAACGCGTAGATCAGCACAAAACCGAGAAAGCCAAGCGTCATCCAGCGCAGCAGCGGGTCTCCCGATGACTGATAGCAGCGCCACGTTACGTACGTCACAAACAAGCCTTCCAAGGTGGCTGCCGTGATCGCAATGATATGGAACAGATGGTTCTCGAATATAAGGGTAGGGTCTTGAAAGACGTATAAGTAGCCAATCAAAAAGGCCGGAACAAACGCAAATCCGACGAGCAGCAGGTAGGCGTAAACCTTGACCATGACGCGAACGGCTTCAGGTGGCTCGCCGCTGGCGATGAGATTGCTCATGGTTCCCTCCAAGTTCAAATCCATTTAGCCAACACCGGTCCGGTGTTGGCTCCAAAGCCACCTACATGCCAACGGTCCCTCGCATCATTACGCAGATATGGGATGGAACCGATCTATGGCATTTCAATTTTAGACTCCCTACCAATTTCTGCTGCAGAAGCAGGTAAAAATGTTCACGCGAGCGCACAAACTAATAACGAATGTCTCGTTATTCTCATCGGCCAAGGGTTAGCTGTCCTTTCTCAAAATCAGGTGGACACCATGGTTTGACTAGCGGAGTTAGCTAGATGACTTTGCCGGACGCATACAGGTAATTGCCCCAGTTTCGCTAGACATAGGAAGATGTCTGATGGGGCAGCTTTGGGTTGTGGATTTCGGTCAGTCGTGAGAGGCAGGAATTGGCCGTTTTCTGCCTGTCGCGAAGGGCTGCAATCGACCAATATAGATAGTCCGCTCGAAATGGCGGTGAATCCACCGCCACCCGGCTACTCAGCAGCCGCTAGCTACCACTACCGGCCTGCACAACTGATTCTGAATGACATCTTCAACGATGTATGGCGCCAAAACTGGTGCTTCTGTTTTTGGAAGTTTCGGAGCCACAAGTTGACGGTCGATATGCGCTTTACGCATCAGTCATCCGAAACACTGGCTAGGTTGTGCGGCCAACTTCTGGAGTTTCTCCGCCAGTGCTTCGCGCTCGGCTTTTGGCGTAACGGGATCGAACATTTGATACTGGCGATCGCACCACAAGTTCACTTGACGAAGCCAGAAAGCCTGCAATGCCGGCTCTGTGTCCAGCCGACCCAGCAGGTACGCCAATTGCTGCCATCCCGGTAGCAACTGAAGTATCGCTTGGCGCCGCGCCGTTGGCAGGTCGGGCCAGTCTCGATCTAATTTAGCGCCCAATCTTGCCTTCAACGAAGTCCAAGGCTGTTTGTTAAATTGAGCGGTCGCGGCGAAAAACACTTTGTCCGACGGATCATCAAGCGCGGCGAACAACTCCTGCAATTGGTCATCCCTAAGTAGGCGCACGGCCGCTTGCCGCACGGTGGAGTACATAGAACGCAGCGCTGCTGTGTACCACGGTTGTGGGGGGTCAATATTTAGCTCCGCTGCCAAGCCAAGAATGCCAAGCCAGTCCCGCTTCGTTGTGGGCATATCTTGGTTCAGTTGCTCAGTGAGGACGACATGTGTATCGACTTTGCTATGTGGGGCAGCCCAGCGAGCTAAACCTCGGATCGAGGGTGAGATATCTATCAAAGCCTTGCGCAATACCGGCTTCGGATCATCGAGCAACGGGAGCAGCGCGCGCAGCACGCAAACTCGGACTTTACCACCGGGTCGTGTCAAGGCTTCAAGCAGTAACAGCCGAGCTTGCGCAACCGGCAGTTCCTGGCAAGTGGACACGGCTATCGCTTCAGTCCTTTCTGCGCACTTGTGTCGATTGCACTTTGGATGGATTACTCGGAGAGGTTGCCAGTCATCCCCAGGTGTCTTTCAACACAGAGCGGAACAATTCCGACAGTAACGGCTCGACTTCTTTGCGATCGCTACGGGTAGGCTTGATGGCATCCAGTCGATGCAGCTCACGCTCAATGAACTGCTGGATAGGCAAAATCTGTGGCGATAGCCCCATTTCTGGAGACGCGCGTTTGATTGCAAGTAAGTCATCGATAGCCTGCTGCAATTCGGACTCTCCATCGATGACTTCGCGCAATTTGTCAAATTCGATGGGGGCCGGTTTATCAAACTGTTCCAGCCATCGAACCGATAATAACGGGCGCAATACGTAAAAATATTTTTTCAATGGTACTTGAGGGCCCTGCAAATACCCCCTGTAGTTGGTTTTGGCCATGCTGCGATAATGGTAAATACCACTTTCAACTGAGTACACCAGCGGCAGTAATTCCTTTGCCCGCTCGTGAAAGGATCCGGAGTGCTCATAGATGATGGTGGACTGCACCCACTCGACAAAGCCTGGATTGGACTTCCAGAATAGCCTCAGTGCCTTGCGTAGATCCCAACCATTTATGTCCATGTCGTCAATGATCGGATACTCAACGACATCGCGTTGTTCTTCAAGCCCGACAGAGAGATACCACTCAGGATTATTGACGTAGATGAAACGGGCGTCGTAATCGCTGTTGGGAGAGGCGAATCCCCAAGCACGACTGCCAGATTCAACGGCTAGAAGAACCTTCACGTCATGTTCGTCTTCAGCACGGCGAAGGCGGTCTCGAACTTCTTCCTGCACAGCTTTAGAAACCATGGGTCAACTCTTATCAGATGATATTTTAGTCGCACGCTACTCAGTCAGGCCCCGTGAAAGGCCCAGGTCCAATGTAACCACCGCAGTGACGCGTTTATCGCGCAAATCGGCGGTCAACGCAGCCTTTGATTTTGAGGTGCTTGCAGGGTTTATCTTTCCATAGACGGTGCAACTTGATAACTGCGGGTGGGCTTTGCAGTCATGGGCGAAGCGGTCTGGATCGAAACGAGCACCGGCGATCTCCAGGGCGGTCCAGCCGCCGAGTGAATGGCCCACTACTGTAATTCGGTTATTGGCGACCAAGCCGAATTTTTCAGGTTGAGTCGTGACCGTATCAATGGCTCGGCGCAAATCAACGGGCCGCAGCCATAACTGCGTCGCTGCTTGAGGGCTACGGTCGTGGGTCGTGGTGCCAGGGTGATTGATTGCGGCGGGAACGGCAGAAGCACCGACAAACACCGCATCATCGCCGATCAATTGCGTGGCTGCGGCAGTTGCACTGGGGTACCAAACGACCATCTCCAATGAGCGGTCATTGTGCGAGTCCGCCAGTGTGGAAGATTGGAAGCCGACAGGGTTCTCGTCAGCGAGTGCGAGAGTCGTCAGGCAGGTCAACAATAGGGCGCCGAAAGCTATTTTCAATGTCATTTCTTCCTTGATTGGACGTAAGCGCCCGCGGAACACACCTTGCATAGTTAAACGGTCGCCCATTTATGCGGCAGTAACTCTGTAATAGCTTAGCCAGGATGCCTTCGGCGGGCGCTTACGGCAAAACGGCCAATGCGTGCGTTTGGCTCCAACACGCAGGCACGCATGTCCTCATGTGGAGATGGAGTTGAATCTAGTCCTTGCAGAATTAATGCTAGGCCGCCAAGAGCGCTTGCCGGAGCGTCGCGACAAGCGGCTTGGGGTCGTCCTTGCGCCAGATGGCATAGACCCTGACCCGTGAAGGAAACCAGGGCAGCTCGCGAAATATGACGCTATCTGCAAGAAAATTCCGAAGACTCGCCTGGACAAAGGTAATGCCCAAACCTGAGGCCACCAGCCGCAAGGCTGCCAGCAGGTCATCCGCCTCTACCTTGATGTCAGGCAAGAAACCGCAAGCGGAGCATTTCTCAAGAAAACGCTGGCGGGCCGCAGGATTTTTTGACCGGGCCAAGGCAACCCAACGCTCCCTGTTCAAGTCTTTAGGAGCAATGATCGCTTGCGTGGCCATAACATGTTTTTTTCCCAGAACAAGCAGTAGCGCTTCGCTTGAAACCTCCATGGACTCTATGTCTGCGCTCTCAGGAACTGAATAAACCAGCCCGAAATCGAGCGATCTACCGAGCAGGGCCTCGGATTGTTCTGAGGAGCCCATGGGACGGAGTTCGAAGGTAGCAGCCTGATGGCCTGATTGCAGACCCGCAAGGGCACGCGGTAATACATTGGAGTGCATGGCCGCTTCGACATAACCCACGGCAATATGGCCTGTCTCACCAAGAGCAATACTGCGCGCCGCTGCTTCGACTTCAGATGCATGGGCGACCAGGCTGCGCGCCTCCTGAAGGAAAAGACGTCCTTCGTCAGTCAGGCGCATGCGCTGACGTGCGCGTTCGAATAACCTCAGACCAAGCTGCGCTTCAAGCTGAATGATTTGCCGACTCAAAGGCGACTGCGAGATATGTAGACGGCTGGCGGCTTGACCGACATTTTCAGTTTCAGCGACAGCGATAAACGCAACAAGCAATCGAAGATCTAAGGTCATGTGAATCGGGTCTCAAGTCATGTAGAACGCGTCTTGGACCAGAATAGTATTTTTTGCAATTATCCGTGAACTGTTTAAACGACGAACGCCTTGAAGGGGATATATATATGCAGTTCATCACGCTTTCGCGTCGAGTCTCGGAGCGTTTTTCCGATGCGGATTTTGCGCCTCATCTCGAAGCCGAAGCTCAGCGTGCCAGGGCTCTCTATCTGGAGGGATTTATCCGCAACATCTGGCACCGTGGTGACATGGGTGGCGCCTGTCTACTGGTTGAAGCCGAAAACGAGACTGCCGTTCGGGAAAAGCTGGCAACGCTTCCACTGGTAAATTCCGGGATGCTGGAAGTTACTTCTGTTGTACCGTTGAAACCTTATGGTGGATTTGGCCCAAGAATCCAGTATCCGCTCTTCGTCCGATAATATTTAGTACAGCGCCCAAGGAGGCACTCGATGCAATTCGTCAAACTAGGGTATGCGTCCGGGCCTCCCGTCTTGCGTCACTAAACCGGTTGCCACCTATGCGGCGGCAGCTGCGCAATATCACTTGCCCGTTGCGTCGGTAGGCGGCCGTTGAACCGCGCCGACAGGATCAAACTCATGATCGCCGCCGCCCGTTTTCCGCTGCGCAGGGAACCTGCAAAGAGTCAGTTTTTTCGCCCGAGTGCCCACGGCCGAATCTGGTTCTTGGCCCAATTATTGTCAACGGGCAAGACCCCGTCATCGAGGTAGCGCGATAGCGCCGTCCAGCGTTTCAGGCTGTAGTCCAACGCTTTGCTGATAGTCGAACCATCGTGCACAAGATCACGCTGGGCGATCATCCAAGCATGTAGCGCCCCCATCACCGGCACCGCTTTACTTGCCGTATTCGGCTGCGTAAATCCGGCTCCAGGTCGCGGACTTCACCCTCAATTTCATACAGCAACTGAATGTAACGCAGGGCCTGCTCGGCGAGCTGGCTCTTGTTGGTGGCGCGTAGTTCGAAAAACTTGCGCCGCGCATGGGCCATGCAGCCGATCTCGGTGACGCCGAGTTCGAAGCTGGCTTTGTAACCGCCCAAATCATCACACACCCACTTGGCCTTCCAGTCTTGCAGGAAGTTGCGAGCATGCTCACTGGCGCGGCTGGGGCTGAAGTCGTAGACGGCAGCTGATGTTTCGCAGAATTGGCTGGTGGCGTAGGCCCAGACATAAGAACGGTGGGTTTTCTTCGAGCCTGGCGCGAGCATCTGCACCGGTACCGGCACCCAATCAGGTGTGGTGCGGCGACATCGCCTACATTCGGGCCCAGGGGAAATGGCATTATCTGGCTGTCGTGCTGGATCTTTGCGCGCGCCGGATGGTGGGCTAGGCATTGTCGGAAAGCCGGACGCCTAGTTGGTTATCAAGGCACTGGATATGGCCTACGAGCTGGCGCCAGCTCGGGCCGAAGAAAAACTTAACGTCGTGTCCGGGATTAGTTGACCACTACAGGTATCTCGCTGGCAAACCAGCGGTGACGGTCTTTGACCTCCCCCTCAAATCGAGGTGTAATCGAGTTGCGCATACTTTAACGCCCACGCATCAGGACAACTTGGCTCACACCAGCCTTGTTTCGAATAGCCGTCGCGCGCGTATAAGTGGAGGACTTGTACCATTCCTCCGCAATGTCCAAGGACGGAAACTCAATAATCGCAGCTCTATCCAAGGACGGAACGCCCTCAATTAGGCGCATATCATTACGACTAACCGCAGATATCACGCGACCTTGATATGGCTTTAGAGACGGAAGGACTAAGGATGCGTACTCCGTATACGCATCTGGATTGTTTACCTGAATAAAGAACACCGCATATCCAGGCTTGTTGGGGCTGGCCATTTCGGGTTGCGTCTGTCCCGACGCAATGCTAGCCGCGAGAGATGTCAAAGTAACAAACGCTAGAACTCCGCTGGCGATCATACGACGGGGACTCGACTTAGTCATTTTCATACTGACGTTCCTTTTCTGCTAAGTTGCAATCACAGTCAGCATTGCAGAAAACGGCGATACAATCTAAGACTGATATGGACACATTTAAGACCCTATGAGCATCACATGGATTTTAAGTTTCACTTTGACCTGGTGTGCCAATGACTGCTTTTGGCCGATTCTGTTGAAAAAGTAGCTCCCCTATCTGGCCTGCGGCAAAATATCTGCATTGGCCAGCAGGGAAGCACGCAGCATGATGGGACAGTTATCGAGTGGGCAGGATCGGCTGTTTACTCGTTGAACCTTGAAGATCACATTCCAGCCAATCACCTTCTGCGCAGCATTGATCGGTGTCTCGATCTGAGCGACCTGCACCATTACCTCGCCGATTTTTATAGCCCGACCGGGCGTCCGTCGATTGACCCTGAACTGATGATTCGCATGCTGATCGTGGGCTATTGCTACGGCATTCGCTCAGAGCGGCGGTTGTGCGAAGAGGCCCATTTGAACCTGGCGTATCGCTGGTTCTGCCGGTTAAGCCTTGAAGATGAAGTCCCCAATCACTCGACCTTTTCCAAAAATAGACACGGCCGTTTTCGGGACAGCGATCTCTTTCGCTGGCTGTTCAATAAAGTGCTACGTCGTTGCATGGACGCAGGCTTGGTCAAAGGTGAAGGCTTTGCCGTGGTTCGCCGCTGCCTGCTACCACATCAGCACATTCAAATTGCATCGGATTTCAGCCCCTGCACCACGGGAAACCCGCGCAGCTTGGCCGACCACGTCACCACCAGCGTGGTCACCAACAGCACCAGTAGTGCAGGAGGGAATGCTTCTACACCGAGTCGGTCGAGTAGCAGACCTCCCACTATGCCCCCACCAGCAATTGCGGTGTTCCAAGCAGTCACGAGCATGGATTGTGCGACATCTGACGCATCGCCAGCAGTTTGGGCCAATGCCGTTTGAAACAACGTTGCGGCGCCGCCAAAGGCTAATCCCCACGCGCCAATCGCTCCGAAAACGGCAACGGGTTCGGTGGCTGCTATACCCAGCACCATCGCTGAAATCCCAAACAATGCGGTACTCGCCAGGGTCAGCGCGCGCAGATACTGGTCGATTAACACCCCAACAATCCAGATGCCCAGCAGCGATGTGATTCCGAAGACCAGCAGTACTACATCCGTCTGCGCCCCCAGGCCGGCCACTTGCAGAAACGGGGCGATGTAGGTGTAGAGAATGTTGTGCGCAAGGACGAACGCCAGTACCACGAAGAGCACGGGGCGAATGCCCGGCAGTGTGAATACATGGCGCAGCGACAGACGTTTTTCTTCAGCCTTTCCGGCGAAGTCAGGCACGTTGAAGCGCACCCATGCCATCAGCAGCACGGCCAGCAGGCTCATGATGCCGAAGCACATGCGCCATCCCAGGACGTTGCCCAGAAAGGTTCCGGCCGGGATGCCCAACGAGAGCGCCAGTGGTGTGCCCACCATCGCAATCGCGATGGCGCGGCCTTTGCGGTGTTCGGGCACCAGGCGCGCGGCATAGCCGGCCAATAACGCCCACAACAGCCCCGCCGCAACGCCGGCCAGAAAGCGCGCCGCGATCGTCAACGTGAAGCTGGTCGAAAACGTCGTGACCGTGTTGGCAATGGCAAAGCCGGCGATGGCAGCGAGTAGCAAGGGACGGCGACGACATCCTTGTGTGGCCGCCGTTAACGGCATGGCGGCCATTAGCGATCCTATGGCATAGGCGGTGACGGTTTGACCGACCCACGCCTCGGAGACGGCCAGCCCCTGTGCCATCTGCGGCAGCAGACCAGCCGGTAGTGCCTCGGTAAGGATGGTGATGAAGGCGGCCATTGCCAGCGCCAACAAGGGTGCATAAGGCATGTGATCCTGCACTTCCGAGTTCATTGGCCTAGCTCCGCGACGCCGTATACCGCGTCCCGCAGGTCGGTTACGAACCGTCCCGACATGCCCTCGTACAACGTGTTGGTGAAGGCGACGACACTCAGCTTCTGCTGTCGATCCACACACCACGAATGGCCATAGGCGCCACCCCAACGCCAGGTGCCTGGCGACTCGGGGGTGACCGCCAAGGCCGGATCGCGCAGTACCGAGAACCCCAGACCAAAGCCGAACCCCGGTGCAGCGGGCAGTTCCCGGCCGCCGGTTTGATCGCGTGCCATCTCCTCGACGAGTGCAGTGGACAGCAGCTCACCGCCGCCGCGACGCAATGTTTCAAGGAGGCGCAGGAAGTCCTCGGCTGTTCCGGCCATGCCGGCACCACCTGACGCAAACGCCTGCGGGTTGAAGATGCGGGCGGGGCTGAACGGGATGCCGATCGCCCCCTCGAACGGCGAAACGATTTCGCCTTCGGCCAGCGCGTGGGGCTCGGGAGTCGCACTGACGTAGGCGGTAGGCACGCGCGATGGGTCCAACGCGGCAAAGCCGGTATCGGTCATGTGCAGCGGATCAGTCACGAGCTGGCGCACCGCATCAGCCAGTTGCTCGCCCTGCACCCGCTGAATCACCGCCCCTAGTACATCGGTTGCCACCGAATAGCCCCAGGCCGTGCCGGGCTCGTACAGCAGCGGCACGCTGGCGATGCGGCTCAGGTTCTCGGTGAGGCTGACGGTGGACGCATCCATACCGTCCGAGACACCGGCCTGTGCATAGGGGCCATGCGCATCGGCTTCGAAAAAGCGATAGCCAAGCCCCGCCGTGTGACTAAGCAAATGCCGCACCGTGATGCGGGCAGCACGTCCATCAGCCAACCGTGGCCGAAACTCGGGCAACCACCGCTCAACGCTGTCATCCAGACCGAGACGGCCTTGCGCTACCAACACCAGGGCCGCCGTCGAGACAATAGGTTTGCTGACCGATGCCAAGCGAAACACCGCCTCTACGCTCATCGGCAACCGCTTCTCGCGGTCGGCCCAGCCGGCCGCCTGGCGATGGACCAACTCGCCATCGCGGGCCACCAATACTACCGCGCCAACCAGTCGCTGCTGCTCCAGCGCTTGCTGGACCGTTGCTTCAATGCGCGCGGACAACTGACGTGAAAGCGTGCCCGTGGATAAAGCGATTTCGGGGAGGGTCATGCGCAGTTCCTTCTGAGAGTGGAGAGCCCCGCCACGATAGAAAGTCTAGGATTAAAGAAAAACTGGGGTAGAGTTCCATTTTATGCGGAGTAGAACGTCCGCAATGGAGGGCAGCTTGGACAGCTTGAATGGCTTTGTGGTGTTTGTGCAGGTCGCTGAAAATCGCAGTTTCGTTGCGGCCGGCCGAATGCTGGGGGTCTCGGCGTCGGCCATCGGCAAGAGTGTGGCGCGGCTGGAAGAGAAGCTCGGTGTACGCCTGTTTCACCGCAGCACGCGCAGCGTCACGCCGACTGCCGAAGGCATGCTGTTTCTGGAGCGCAGCCGTCGGATTCTGGCAGAAATCGAGGCGGCTCAACTGGAACTGTCGCAAGCCAGCGTCGCTCCACGTGGACGCTTGAGGGTCAGCCTGCCCGTGGTCAGTTCGCTGGTACATCCGGTGCTCGGCGACTTTATGCGTGAGTACCCGGCCATTGAATTGGACCTAGACTTCAGCGACCGCCTGGTCGATGTGATCGAGGAAGGTTTCGACGTCGTGGTCAGAACCGGCGCGCCTACGGATTCGCGTTTATCGGCGCGTAAGCTCGGTTCATTCCGTTCGTTGCTGGTCGCCTCGCCGGACTACCTGACAGCGCGTGGTACGCCAAAAGTACCAACCGATCTGCTGCAACACAGCTGCCTGCACTACCGTTTCCCCAATAGCGGCAAGCTGGAAACCTGGGCCTTGCGTCGTACCGCTGAGGAGCCCGAGTTAGCCTTGCCCATTTCGATGATCTGCAACACCATCGAAACCCGTTTGTGCTTTGCCTTGCGGGGGCTGGGCATCGCCTACCTGCCGGAGTTCTCAGTCAGGCAGGCGCTCGCCGAGGGGCAGCTGTGGACAGTTTTGCCAGAGCACACAGAGCGCAATGGCGAGTTCCATTTGCTCTGGCCTGCCAGTAAACACTCCTCTCCCAAGGTGCGGGTATTCGTCGACTTCCTCTGTGCCCGGGTATTTCCGGGGAGAAAGGGGACGGATTTATTTTCACTACTCTAAACGTCCGCTATTGGGCCGATTTCTGCCTGTCGCGAAGGCCCGCAATCGACCCGGAGGTGTCAGCAACCAGCGTCAGTACGGAAGCCGGGGCTCGCGCCCTATTCTCCACTGAGAGCCATCGCGTTCTTCCGGCTACCACACCAAGATGGGAAATATATCGCGCCGCGTACTCACGACATAAGACTCCAATCCATTTTTCTCAGGAAAGATTTTCAAGATCATTTTCGTACTGAAAGTGATGGTGAAAATCCCAAAATTATCAATTGAAAAACTTTCTACATCGAGGTTTAGAAAGTCGAAAAGTAAAGGGCTGGTAGCAGCGTCTTCACCATGCCCCCACCTGCATACCCTATTGATATCACAAACGAATGGGCACTGAATTAACACGCTAGCCATATCACCAAAAAGCAGGATCTGCGAACCGATCCCGACAGTTACACCTGTTAGCGCGGAAGGAATCATTTCGGCCAAATCTGAATCATTTATCATCATGCCGTGCTCTTTTCATACAGGTGGTTATTGAAGAATAATAGGCCTGAATCGGCTCTCATTTGGTAGGCCGATCATATCTCCATTTGTTAGGGCTGCCACCCAGGCTGACCGTCCGATTCTGGCGGAAGCGGCTCGGGCGAACGTCTGCTTCTGGCCGATTGCTGCCGATCACGAGGGGCTGCTATCGACCGAGGCTGTGTGAAAACGTTTTTCAGTGCGACAGGTACTTAAAACCGGACTGGAAATCGCGCTTCTACGCGAAATCCACATCTGCCTGACGTGCCGATAAATTTCAGATTTAACGTAGACGCGCACACTTCAATGTTGGCGAAGCGTTTTTACACACTCTGGACCCGAAGCATCCGTTGAGATCTATTTGTTATCGCTTTATGTTGGTCGTTTTCATGGAGGATTCTGACTGATGGCACGCGTGGGCTTGATACTGACACCCGGTTTTGCGGACTGGGAATACGCTTTCATTGCAGGGACCGCGTCCCCGTTTTACGGGATCGACGTCAGGTTTTTCGCCTCTGCTACGGGGCAGTTCCGCTCGCAGGGGGGGCTGGCTGTAACTGTGGATAGCAACTTGCAACAATGCCTGGACTGGAAACCGGACGTTGTTGTCGTCATCGGCGGAATGATCTGGGAGCATGCAGATGCACCGGACATTCGGGACTTTCTTCATGCTAGTCGTTCAAGTGGAGCGACAATTGCCGGTATCTGCGGGGGAACGCTGGCACTTGCGAGGGCCGGGCTTCTCGACACGGTTCCTCATACCTCGAACAGCGCTGACTTCTTACAACAGAATGTCGTAGGTTATGAAGGGCGCACGCTTTATCGAAACAGTCCAGTAGCTGTGATTGCAGACCGCATCATAACTGCTCCAGGCCCTGCGCCCGTTAGCTTCACCTGCGCAGTGTTCGAAGCTGCCGGGCTATCTTCAGAGATCATTTCTCAGTTCAGGTCAATGTTGGCAGCGGAACACGGGTGAATCGGGTATTGGATCAGGTCGATCCGCAGGAGTAGGTGAGGGCGTTGTTTCAACGTGATGTGTAGCAAGAAGCTCTGTCCCATTTAGGTGGGGCGGGGCTTTTTTATTTTTAGATCGAAAGATCAAAATATCGCAGCCTTCGGCAGCTCCTACGGTAGGAACTCCCGCGTCGTCTTTAGCAAGCAATCCGCAGTTCACCGAACCGCAGTCACTCCGGCAACCCAGCCAGCCGCAACCCATCAGCAAACCGCGCAAGATCCTCAGGACGCTGGATTGGCAACCAGTCCTTCAGGTTGGAAACACGCAAGGACGGATCCAGCTCATGCAAACGCTGCATCGCCTGCTTCGCTTTGTCCATGCGTCCGCTGAGCGCATGACTGGCCGCGATCAGGGCAACCGATGCCAGGAGGCAGGGCAGGTTCCCCAGCGCCTTTTCCGCCCAGGCAGCAGCGGCATCGAAGCGCCCGGCGACGAAGTGGGCGAGCGCCATCCCGACCTGCATTCTGAACATTTCCGGATCCAGCGGGCTCAAGCGAACGGCATGGGTCAGATGCTCGATGGCGGCGTCTGTTTCACCGCGCAGTGCGCGCAGGATACCGCCGAGGAACCAGGCGGGGGCGAGGTTGGGGTTGAGCAGGCGTGCCCTGTCGAGCAGGGCAATGCCGCCATCGACATCGCCGGCGAGATGGGCAAGTGCATGTCCGCCTCGGGTCAGCGCCACCGCATCATCCCGGCCGAGTTCTACCGCCAGACGCGCAAGTCGTGCGCCCTCGGCGATTTCTCGAGGCCGATCGGTCATCCAGCCATTCAATTTGCGCCAGAAGTGGCACCAGGCTGCCATGCCGTAGGCCGATGCGAACTCCGGATCGAGCTCGATGGCCTTGTAGAACAATGGCAGCGCTTGCTCGATGGCTTCGCGGGTGCCGTTGTGCAGTTTCGGCATTCCGCGCAGGTAATAGTCGTAAGCGTCCAGGCTCTCTGTCGGTTTGCGCTTGGCACGCTCGATTTCCGCCCGTTCCAGCTGCGGCGCTATGGCGCCGACGACACTCTCGGCGATTTGATCTTGCAACTCGAAGATGTCGTGGAGCATGCCTTCGAAGCGTTCGGCCCAGATATGCGTCCCGGTCGTCGCATCGATGAGCTGCCCGGTGATGCGTACCTTGTTCCCGGACTTGCGCACGCTACCTTCCAGCACGTAGCGCACGCCGAGTGTCTGGCCGACGCCTTGGACGTCCACGTCCCGACCCTTGTAGGTGAAGCTTGAGTTGTGGGCGATGACGAACAGCCAGCGAATACGCGACAGGGCGGCGATGATGTCCTCCACCATGCCGTCGGCGAAATATTCCTGCTCCGGATCGCCGCTCAGGTTTTGGAAGGGCAGGACAGTAATGGAGGGTTTGTCCGGCAGGACGAGGGTGGGCGGAGGTGTTTGCGTCAGGTCCACGGGTGTGGGTTCTTCGATGTCAGGCTGTCGCGTTTCCCCGACCTCATCCACCTTGATCTCGCCGACGAAGCGGTAGCCCTTGCGGGGAACCGTGCGCACCAGGCGCTGCTCCTCGCCGGTATCGCCGATGGCCTTGCGCACCGCGTTGATGTGGCTGGTGATCGTCGATTCCGAGACGATCCGACCGCTCCACACGGCGTTGAGCAGGTCGTCCTTGCTGACGACGCGATCGCGGTTGCTGACGAGCTGCAGCAATAGATCGAAGACCTGCGGCCCGACAGCCACGACTTGCCCGCGTAAGGTCAGTTCCCGGCGCTGCTGATCGAGCACGTAGTCTTCAAACACGAATGGCAAGGTGAGAAATCCCCAGGTCGAGCGCCCCCGACTCCGTGTCCGAGCAGGCGATTAGTAAGTGGTATCGAATAATACGACAGCGTGTAATCCGCTGCACCGTCCAGCAAGGGATGCCAGTCGTTGGACGAAAAACCAAGCTTCCTTGAAGGCAAACCCAAGGCCGGCACAAGGACTTGCCTGACACGCGCTGGCACTCTCGATCTACATCGACGGCAATGGTTGCCGTCGAGAAGCGGAGAGAAACCATGAAGATCGTCGTCATTGGAGGCACCGGCCTCATCGGATCGAAACTTGTGAATATCCTCCGCGAGCGCGGCCATGAAGCGCTCGCAGCCGCCCCCAGCACGGGCGTGAATAGCATCACCCGCGAGGGCCTGGCCCAGGCGATGGATGGCGCCGATATCGTCGTCGACGTGGCGAACGCGCCTTCGTGGGAAGACCAGGCCGTTCTCGATTTCTTCGAAACGTCGAGCCGTAACCTGCTGGCTGCCGAGGCGGCTGCTGGGGTTCGTCATCACGTTGCCCTGTCGATCGTCGGCAGTGAACGGCTCCCCGAGAATGGCTATTTCCGGGCCAAGGTCGCGCAGGAAAACCTCATCAAGGCGTCCGGCATTCCTTACACCATTCTGCGTGCCACGCAGTTCTTCGAGTTTGTCGGCGGCATTGCGCAGGCGGCCACCGTCGGCGAGGAGATTTGCCTGTCGCCGGCACTGATCCAGCCGATGGCGTCCGATGACGTGGTGGCGGCGCTCGCCGAGGTCACGCTGGCAGCACCGGTCAATGGCACGGTCGAAGTCGCCGGTCCCGAGGCCATGCCGCTCGACGAACTGGTCAGGCGCTTCCTGCGGGCCACCCAGGACACGCGCAAGGTTGTGCCGGACGTACACGCGCGCTACTTCGGTTCGGTGCTCGACGATCAATCGCTGACGCCCGGCAAGAACCCGCGCCTGGGCGCAATCCGCTTCGGGGACTGGCTCGGTCAGTCGACGGCCCAAGCGGCACGCTGAGGTTACCCAAGACACATCAGGAAAGCGTCGGCCTGGTAACGGGCCGCGCGTTCACAAAATCTACGCACCAAGGAGCATTGCCATGTTTACCCGATATCTCTTGGCCGCTGCCTTTGCAGTGCTGTCGATCAGCGCAGCGTCGGCCGCCGAGCCGCCCGCAGGCAAGGTGACGGTCGTGTTCGACCGCCCAATTCCCAACATCCCTGGCAAGAGCATGAAGGGCGTGGTGGTCGAGTACGGGCCGGGCGCCGCGTCGCCGTCCCACACCCATCCGAAAACCGCCTTCATCTATGCAACGGTGCTTGAGGGCTCGTTTCGCATCAAAGTCAAAGGCGAGCCGGAAAAAATCTACAACGTCGGCGAAAACTTCGTAGAGGAGCCGGGCTCCGTGCACGAAGTCAGCGCCAACGCCAGCGACACACAACCCGCACGCCTGTTGGCCGTGTTCGTCCTCGACACCGATGAAAAGACGCTCGTTACCCCTATCAAAAAGTGAGCCGATCACGCGCTCGTGAATGCTCGACAGCCCGGCGGCAGGCCACTACCGCCCGTGGCTGCTGTAGTCCCAGGCTTTGAACAGGAAACAAGAACATGAACGCGCTTCAGGACAAGGCCGCCATTGCCACCGGCGCAAGCGCCGAGATCCCTGTCATGGTGGTGCGGCAAAGCAAGAGAAAGATGATCGGCATCCTGCTGTGCATCGGCGCCGTGGTGGTCTTGGCTGGCGGATGGGCCCTGGCGCTTTCGAGCGGTGCGACCTCCACCGATAACGCTTATGTGCGCGGCGACCTCACCTCGCTCGCCGCCAAGGTTGCCGGCTATGTCACGGCGGTAGAAGTGGAGGACAACCAGACCGTCCGGGCGGGTGACGTCCTGTTCCGGATTGACGATCGGGACTATCGCGCACGGCTTGCGCAGGCAGCGGCCAATGTCAGCGCTGCCGAGGCTCGCCTGACCCATGTCGATGCCGAAACCCAGCTTCAGCGTGCCCTGATTCGACAGGCCGAAGCCCAGCGACGCTCGGCCTCCGCGCAGATGAATCTGGCGACCAAGACTGATGAGCGCAGTCGCAAACTTATCGTCAGCAACGCGGTCAGCCAGGCCCTCGTCGACGAAACCGGCACCGCACGATCCAGAGCCGAGGCGACGGTCTCGGCCGCTTCGGCAACGGTCGAGGCTCAACAGCAACGCATCGCCGTCCTTGTGGCCCAGCGAGAAGCTGCCGTTGCTGCTGTGGCGCAGGCACAGGCCGCGCGCGATCTGGCCCAGATCGATCTCGACAGCACCGTGGTACACGCGCCTGTTGATGGTGTTATCGGTAACCGTCAGGTCCGCGTCGGCCGGTTCGTTACGCCGGGTGTTTCGTTACTCGATATCGTGCCAGTCAATGATGTGTGGGTCGTGGCGAACTTCAAGGAAACCCAGCTCGAGAATATCCGCCCCGGTCAGCGCGTGCGCATCACAGTCGACGGTTATCCAGACAGTACACTTGAAGGCGTGGTCGACAGTTTTGCACCGGGGAGTGGGTCGGCGTTCAGCTTGCTGCCCACAGACAACGCAACAGGAAACTTTGTGCGTGTCGTGCAGCGGGTTCCGGTAAAGATCCGGCTTGCCCACAACCCGTTGCCGGGCCGCATCGTCCCTGGCCTGTCTGCGCGTGTCGAGGTTGTGCAAGGAGGCGGCTCATGAACACGGTCGCCAGCGCCACGCGGAGCAATGCCAGCACTACGACCGGTGTCCTGCTCATTGCCGGCGTCGTGCTTGCCACGCTGACGGAAGCGATCGCCAGCACCGTTCTGTCGCTCGGACGCAGCGACATCATCGGCGATACCTATGCAACGCCTGATGAGTTTGCCTGGCTGGATATCGGCTACATTGCGCTCAAGCTGATCGGGTTCATGACCGCCCCTTGGCTGATAAACCGTTTCGCTGCGCGTCATGTGATCATCAGCTCGACCCTGGTCATGGGCCTGGCGTGCGGCATTGCCGCCATCACCGCTCGGCTGGATCTGCTGGTTGCACTTCGGATGATTCAGGGCTTCGCCGGTGGCACTCTGCTGGTCGGGGGCCAGGCGCTCATATTTCGCGCTTATCCGCAGTCCCGTCAGCCAATCCTCCAGGCCCTGTTTGCCATGGGCTCCGTTGTCGCGCCCGCAACGCTCGCCCCGGCGCTTCAAGGGTGGTTGATCGACAGCCAATCCTGGACATGGATCTTCTTCAGCGTTGTGCCGATTGCCTTGGCGGCTGCCGGACTTGTGCTGATCGCAGACGGCCCAATACCCGCCAAAGTCCGGCGCCGTCCGTTTGACTGGATCGGCTTCTCGCTGATCTCTACCACCTTGTTCTGTTTCACCTACGTTCTCAGCCAGGGCAGCCGATGGGACTGGTTCGAGGAGCCTCGCATCCTGTGGCTAAGCGTGATCGGCGCCGCTGCTTTGCTGGCATTTCTCGGCCAACAAGTGTTGGCCAAAGGGCAGGGGATGCTCGACTTCAGCCTGTTCAAATCGAGCGATTTTTCCTTCGCCTTTATCGTCAGTTTTGTCGCCGGCGCCGCCTTGTTCGGCAGCGCGTTCCTGATTCCGGCGTTCGCCCTGTCGGTCCTCGGGTTCACGCCTACCGATGCCGGTCAGCTACTGTTGCCCAGTGGCGCGTTTTTTGTCGGCGCGCTGCTCATATCGGCTTGGCTCATGCAGGCCCGCGGCGTTGCGCCGTTCGCCACCGTACCCTTTGGAATCCTGATGATCATGGTTGCGATGTGGATGCTGTCCGGCTCGACCAGCGAAAGCGGCGCAGACGACATGATGGCGGCTATCCTGTTGCGCGGGTTGGGGCTTGGCTTCCTGTTTCTATCGATCACGCTGATTGCTTTCAGCCACCTCAACAGCCGAAACCTCGCTAGCGGAATAGGCCTTTTCAATACGGGTCGCCAGCTAGGTGGCCTTATTGGCGTCGCAGGGCTCCAGACACTGATAGACCATAACGTCGTCACCAATGCCGTGGTCCTCGGCGCCAACGTCACCCCAGGCGGGGCTGCGGTCATCGAGCGGATGATGACCACGACAGCCATGCTGAGCGCGAAAGGAATGGATACAGCGGCCGCTGGCCGGGCAGCGATGAGCCTTCTGGGCCGGTCAGTGACAGGTCAGTCCACGGTGATTGCCTTCGACACAGCATTCATCGCCGTGGCCCTGCTTTTTGTAATCGCTGCCCCCATTCTGGTCGGCATCAAAATCGGCTTCTCGCGATACGAGAAAGTGCGTGCTTCGCGAGCAGTAGCGTGAGACATCCCCGGCGGTCAATAGTAAGACAGGTTGGTGATCTGAAAAAGCGACTGGCTGCTATTGGCCGCTTTCTGCCCTGCGTGAAGTGCAGCAACAGATCATGCTTAGATGTTGGGGTGGTAAAAAATGATACTGGTTGCGACGGCCGCTGCAGCAGGAACTTCAGGGTATAGGCCAGGTCAATAGCGGCCCTGTATCGCAAGTGCCGAGCAGCGTTGTGGTCTGTTTTACGGCAGTGCCGTCCGAGTTCAGTCGAGTCCCCCCTGATGCCAACCAAGAGTTTTCTGCCGGGCCTCATCCTGGTGTTCTGCGCCGTCGCGTCGTTTTGTTCTGTCGCTGCGGAGCGAAGAGCGCCCGCGCAAAGCAACAGCGCATCAACCACCCTGATCGAAACAGCCTCGCGGCAGTATGAAAATGGCCAACTGGACCAGGCCGCTGCCACGCTGGAGCGTGCCCTGCATATCCAGCCGAACAATCCTGCGACTCTGCATTACCTAGGTGTGTTGCGTCTTCAGCAGGGGCAGTACCAGCAGGCTGAAACCTTGGCGGTGCGCTCGAACATGCGGGTTGGTCGCAACGTCGAGTTGCGCAACCGCAACTTCCAATTGATCCAGGCGGCGCAGCAGGGCCAGTCTTCGGGGGCCCCACCCAATGCCAAAGAGGATCTGGTCGCAGTACAGAAGGGGCTGGAAGAGGAGACCCAAAGGCGCCGCGAAGCGGAAATGGCGGTTGTTGAGCAATCCACTCCAGACACTGGGCGCGACGCTGGCAACTTCGCTAGCGCAGAGACAGATCGGGTTTCGGATGCACCGACGGCTGGCAGAGCCGGGCTCGAAGGAAAATTGCAAATGACTAATGTCGAGCCAGAGCGGGCGTACGCTGAGGTTGAGATTCCCCGCGGCCTTATGCCGCCTCCGGGCAAATGCCGAATTTGGTTTCCTGATCGTCCGCCGGGGCATCAGCCTGCACCCGGCAAATGCAAGAAGCTGCGATATCGGGTTCCCTCAGGAGCCTACCTGGTGCGCGGTTGAGTTTCTGAATGTCGACAGCCGATTGCAACCATTGGTGACGGGTAGCAATCGACCCAAAAAACAGGCGATCAGAAAATCTGGACCCGAGAAATTCAGTCATCTGGTCGGATGAGTACCTTGGACCGTTCGTGAATGGGACGTGGCGGGTGCGATTGACGGGTAATGGCCGCACCATGGAACTGGATGGGGTAAACGAACGACCCAGTGTTCTTTCTACATCATTGCAATGTCGATCGGCTCTGGGCTGCATGGCAAGCGAAGCATCCCGACGCAGCATACGTACCTGCGGGAAATGCCCCGGATACGCTCAAGTTCCATCGGATTGATGACCCGATGTACAGCCCTTTCCCGGAAAAGGTGACACCTCGAGATGTCCTGAATTACACCCAGTATTACAAGTACGACACCTTGGGTGATTTGCTTTAGGCCGCGTCAAATGGGGGCGCCGCCAGTGATACTGAACGCCTGCTCTTCCAGACTGGTCTGTATCAACGCAGCCAATTGTCGGGTGGCAGGCGTCAGGTGTTCTGCTCCACGGTAAAGCACATAGCCGAGAGTAGGCAGCGTGGGTAAGCCGGCAATGACGGCGAGATGTCCTGGCAGCCCAATGCGGGTTCGCAACGTGAGGCCCAAACCGGCGGCAACGGCCGCCCAGATTCCACCAACACTGGGGCTGGTCAGCGCGATTCGCCAGGGAATCCGCGCCTCATCCAGTGCCTGGGTTGCCGCGCTGCGCAACACGCAAGGGGCGTCGAACATGATCAATGGCAGGGGAGAATCTACATCGCAGTTGAGCGATGGCATGTCACGAGACCCAATCCAGTGCATCTGTGTTTCACCCAGGCGTGTGGCATAAGGGGACTTATGCCCTGTGTCCCAAGTCAGGGCCAGGTCCAGGCCACCGTTGTCGATCAACGCAAGCAATTCGGTATTACGTGCAATCCTGACTTCGAGGCTCACCCTCGGGTACATCTTGACGTAGCGTCGCAGAATGTCGCTGAGAAAGTGTTCGCCAAAGTCTTCCTGCAGCCCGAGGCGTACCGTTGCGGCGGTCTGGCTTTCGTGCAGGGTCTGGAAAATGCTGTCGTTCATTTCAAGTAGTTGGCGGGCATGGCTGAGCAGGGACTCACCCACCGGCGTCAACACCAGCCCTCGACCGGATTTGGACAGCACTGGCGCGCCTATCTGTTCCTCAAGCTTCTTGAGTTGTGCGCTCACGGCAGACGTCGAGCGGTTGAGCCGATCCGCCGCTTTGGCAAAGCTGTTGAACTCCACACCGGTCACAAAAGTACGCAGCACATCAAGATCGAAGGTCGGACGGCGCATCGAGTCATCCACTAATTCAGGACTATGGCCGCCATTAAATCGGATATTCGGAATTATCGCGACTTGATAGTTTTCGCCTGTCAGTGGGTTTTTCAGGAGTAGACCGTTATGCCATTTGCACGTATTTCATTGCACCGGGGAAAGTCGGCCGAGTATTTACAGGCCCTCTCACAGGGGCTGCACGACGCGTTGGTAGAAAGCTTCGAAGTGCCGATGGCCGACCGGTTCCAGGTCATTCACCAACATGAAGTGGGCGAACTGATATTTGATCCCGGCTACCTGGGCGGTCCGCGCAGCCATGACTTTGTGCTGATCGCGATTACTGCCGGTCGCCCTCGAGACATCGAGACGAAACAGCGTTTCTATCGCAACCTGGTCGAGAGACTGAGTCGAGCGCCAGGCATCGACTCTGAGGACGTCATGGTGGTGATTACCACTACCGCGGCAGATGAATGGTCGTTTGGGGGCGGACGGGGCAACTAGTTTTCTATCAGGTGGGCAACGACTCCGAGGAGGGCGGACGTCTACCACCACCGGCGAAGTTGTTCATTCAAACACGTGCCCTGCGCAGATATCGCCGATACAAAACAACACCCATAACAACAGAAAACAACCCAACCCCCGCATTACCCAAAAGCCAAATTGAAAAGTTCCGACTTTGATCCGCATCACCTTCGTAGAACGGCCCAAAGTAATCAGACACTGCCACGAATATCAAATTAAACGTCCCGACGGCCAAGGCAACGATAAGGATGACGAACAATATCCCTTTAACAATTTTCATACGACCTTCCAAAACCATATTTCCTTCGACTCGTGGTAGTCGGAGAAACTGCCCTCAATGGAAAACCCCAACTGAATACGAGGGTAGCTCAGCCAGTCCGTTAGTCTACGCCCGTTCCATAGGTCGATATGATCGCCGCTGCGATTGCCGATGGTCTCGTTTCCTCGGCGCCAGAAGTCCTTGAAGAAAATGATGCCTTGCTGCCCTTCAAGTTCATCATCGAAGTCCTTCGGATTTATCTTTTTGACGGCGTGCAGGCCGAGAATTTTGGCTTGGCTTAACGCCTGCGCTATTTCTTCTGCTGCCAATACATGCCCTTCGCTCTTGGGGTGCTGCCAACAGTGGCGGACACCCTTGAGTTTGTCGAGATCGGCACCAGCCCGGCGTAGTGCCACGCCAAGGTTGATAGCACACTGATCGCTGAAATTTTTGGCGCCGTTGGTTCTGCACGGAGCGGCGTCTCCAAATATTTCTGGGTGGCTTTTCCATAACTTGTCGAATGTGAGCATCCTGCCTTCTCCCTGTGGCCCTTTAACCCTGACGGCTAGCCTAGCAGAGGGGCCATATTGGCTGATAGAGACCTCTCAGAGGTCCATGGGGAAATCGGAAGGTTCCTACCCCCACGAAGTACGCCAATCGTAAGCGTCTGCTGATCACACCTTGCTACGTCGGGCTTTTAGCTGGCGCTACTCCCCGGATAAAAATCGTCTAGTGATCATTGCCACTGCCTCCGTCGGAGACGTCAGGGCTGTGTCTATATTAAACGGAGCGTTATCCCATGCCTCATACTCATGATCCAATACAGACTGCCAGGTGGGTGGAGTCAACCCGGGAATATCAATCTTCCTGGTTTCTACCCGTCGCTGGTGTTCATGTTTATCAGAGCAAATCACCTGGATATTCACTAATGGAGCACCCGCGCGTGTGGCGATTTCGCCCCACGCCCTTCGGCTTTCGATTACTGGGTTAACACAGTCAACTATGACCGTGCTGCCAAAACGAAGATTGCTCAGAGCAAGCTCATTAGCGACCATGTAACCGCTCCGTCCCACATCTTGTGCAAGAGCACCGGAATTTCGGATAGCTTGCTCAATCGTATCGATCCGCAGATACACGGCACTTGTTCTGGTGGCAAGATCACTTGCGATAGTCGTTTTTCCGGTACCCGGAAGGCCGCTGAAGACAATGAGCATTCTATTTCCTTCGGTTAGTGAGTTAACCCAGTCTAGGCGGTTGGCAGTTATGCGGCAGCACCTATGTGGTCGGGGAGGCGGCGTCGTGCTGATACGGTTTTTACATTGTTATCTGCATCTGTAATGGCATCAGCCTGCGGCTCACAATGACAGCACGGTCGGCAGTTGCGGTAGCCACTGCACCGCAAACTCATTACGTAGGAGGCCCCATGGGCAAGATGGCAATTTTCCTGGGTGGATTTCTGGTGTTGACCATTTTGATTGGCGCGCTTGCCACGATTTCTCCGGTGTAAGGAGAGGTGAGTTGCTCGTATTCCAGCGAGTTGCGCAGCGAAAAGCCCCGTCTCATTTTTAGGTGAGGTGGGGCTTTTTCTTTTTGAAGATCAAGCGCGGTCCGAGCGTGAAATGACTGCTCCTGGCGTAAAAACACAACTACGCCGAAAAGCCCTGTATCGAATTATTATTTCGTTGTACGTTGAGTCCGCGGGCGGCCTTGATCTGAAAGACCGTCCTTAGCTACAACACTCGCAAGGAATGCAGATGATCGATGGTCCCGCCGTTTTGACAGTCTTTCTGGTTTACCTGGCCGGTGTCGTTATTCCAGGGCCAAATTTCGTTGCAGTAGTCCACAAAGCGGTGGCGGCTACGCGGTCAGAAGCTTTGGCCTTGGTAGCAGGCATCGTATTGGTCAATTTATTCTGGGCCACCTGTGCAATCGCAGGTATCGGCGTTGTGTTTGCTGCGTTCCCTTGGGCGGCGCTGATCGTAAAAGTTCTGGGGGCAGCCTATCTGATATGGTTTGGATTCCAACTGCTGCTCAAGGCCGGGAAGAGCGCGCTTGCTCCCTGTAACAATGCTGTCGTCGGAAACTTCCGGCAGTCATTCATTCAGGGGGTCGTCACGAACATTGGCAACCCTAAATCCATGGCCTTCTATGCCGCTATTTTCTCAGCAGCAGCCCCCACCCATGTTTCACCAGGCACGTTTTTGTCGATGCTGGCGGTCGTAGTGGTGGTTTCGATGACTTGGTATGGAGTGGTGGCAATCGCTCTTTCGCAACCTGAGATCGCTTCAGCGTATCGAAGGAGGAAAAAAGCTATCGATCGACTGTGCGGCGGTTTGATTTTGTCTCTGGGGATTCGGCAGCTGGTGCAATAAGTCCACGATTGAGTATCTATCCTGGCCGATAGATCAGCAAAAAGCACAACGCCTCCACATAGGGAGGCGTTGCGGGTTTTCAGCAGTACCGTTCGCGTTATCTAAGATCAAACCGATCCAGATTCATCACCTTGACCCAAGCCGCAACGAAGTCTTTCACAAACTTCTCCTTCGCATCGTCGCAGGCATAAACCTCAGCCAGCGCCCTCAACTGCGCGTTCGAGCCAAACACCAGATCAACACGCGTACCCGTCCATTTAAGGTTGCCGGTTTTCCGATCGCGGCCTTCAAACTCTTCATTGGCATCCGACACCGGTTTCCATTCCACGCTCATATCGAGCAGGTTTTTGAAGAAGTCGTTGGTCAACGCTTCTGGCTGTTTCGTGAAGACGCCATGCTGGGTTTGTCCGACATTGGTATTGAGCACGCGCATCCCACCAATGAGGGCGGTCATTTCTGGCGCGGTGAGTGTCAGCAGTTGTGCCTTGTCGATCAGTAAGGCCTCGGCCGGTACGCTGTAGCGGGTTTTGAGGTAGTTACGGAAGCCATCGGCGGCGGGTTCGAGGAACCCGAAGGATTCGACGTCCGTTTGTTCTTGCGAGGCGTCCATCCGTCCCGGTGTGAAAGGCACCGTCACGGTCTGGCCGGCATTTTTCGCTGCTTGTTCGACACCGGCGCAACCGGCCAGCACGATCAGGTCTGCCAGCGAGATTTTTTTGCCGCCGCTGTTGAACTCGTTCTGGATGCTCTCGAGTTTCGCCAGTACGCTCGCCAGTTTCTCAGGTTGGTTGGCCTGCCAGGATTTCTGCGGGGCCAGGCGCAGGCGTCCGCCGTTGGCACCGCCGCGTTTGTCAGAGCCGCGGAAGGTGGAGGCCGCCGCCCACGCAGTTGATACAAGCTGCGAGACAGTCAGGCCCGAGGCGAGGAGTTTGCTCTTGAGTGCGGCGACGTCGCTGTCGTTGACCAGGGTATGGTCGACTTCCGGAATCGGGTCTTGCCACAGCAGTTCTTCGTTGGGCATTTCCGGGCCGAGGTAGCGGGAGAGGGGGCCCATGTCGCGGTGGAGGAGCTTGAACCAGGCGCGGGCGAATGCGTCGGCCAACTGGTCCGGGTTCGCCAGGAAGCGCCGTGAAATCGGCTCATAGATCGGGTCGAATCGCAGGGACAGGTCCGTGGTCAGCATGGTCGGATTACGCCGCTTCGACGGGTCGTGAGCATCCGGAATAATGCCCGCGCCAGCGCCGCCTTTCGCCGTCCACTGGTTGGCACCCGCCGGGCTCTTGGTCAGTTCCCACTCGAAACCGAACAGGTTTTCCAGGTAGTTGTTGCTCCACTTGGTGGGCGTGGTGGTCCAGGTCACTTCCAGGCCGCTGGTGATGGTGTCGCCGCCCTTGCCGCTGCCGAAGGTGCTCTTCCAGCCCAGACCCTGAGCTTCGAGGCCAGCGGCTTCGGGCTCGGCGCCGACGTTGTCGGCAGGGCCGGCACCGTGGGTCTTGCCGAAGGCGTGGCCACCGGCGATCAGCGCCACGGTTTCTTCGTCATTCATTGCCATGCGCCCGAAGGTCTCGCGGATGTCCACCGCCGCAGCGACTGGGTCCGGGTTGCCTTCCGGGCCTTCCGGGTTGACGTAAATCAGGCCCATTTGCACCGCGGCGAGCGGGGTCTCCAGGTTGCGTCCTCCTTCGGTGCGGCTGTCCTCATTTTCCCCCGGCTCAGCAACGAGTGGGCCTTCGCCGGGTTCTTGAGTGGGTTCTTTTTTGTCTTTTTCGTATCGGGTGTCGCCGCCCAGCCACTTGTTTTCCGAGCCCCAGTAGACGGCCTCATCCGGTTCCCAAACGTCTGGCCGACCGCCGGAAAAGCCGAAGGTCTTGAAGCCCATGGATTCCAGCGCGACGTTACCAGTGAGGACGATCAGGTCGGCCCAGGAGATGTTGCGACCATACTTTTGCTTGATCGGCCAAAGCAGCCGGCGCGCCTTGTCGAGGCTGACGTTGTCCGGCCAACTGTTGAGCGGTGCGAAGCGCTGCTGACCGGAGCCGGCACCGCCACGACCGTCACCGGTGCGGTACGTGCCGGCGGCGTGCCAGGACATGCGAATAAACAGCGGCCCATAGTGACCGAAGTCTGCCGGCCACCAGTCTTGCGAATCGGTCATCAGCGCGCGCAGGTCTTGCTTGAGCGCCTGAAAGTCGAGGTTTTTGAACGCTTCGGCGTAGTTGTAGCCCTCATCCGTGGGGTCGGACAGCCGCGAATTCTGGTGCAGGATCTTCAGGTTCAGTTGGTTCGGCCACCAATCGCGGTTCGTCGTACCACCGCCCGCGGCGGCGTGATTGAACGGGCATTTCGATTCATTTGCCATGTGTGCGCTACCTTTGGTCGTATTCATCCGGCTATCCGGCCCGGGGTGGGCGCGCAATAGCGACGAGCGAAATCAATGACATAGGCTGCAGGGCCAGCAGTTCGATCAATTGATCGTCGTGGTCACACGGGAAGTCTGGAGAGCAGCAATCGAGTTGCCAGCACGGTGGCCCACGGCAAGCCTAGTACGCTTCTGACTCATTCGTATCTTTTATCAAGTCTCAACCGGCCAGCTTACGCCGACGCTGCAATAAGGTTAGACGCCTATAAAGCAGTCAGCTAATAGGTGGAATATTGGGGGGTGATAGGCATTTTCTTTATCTGGCCCCTCGCAATATTCATCATCGGTGCTTCCAGGGCTGGGATTTGCAGTATGTGTTCGGGCCTCATCGCGGGCAAGCCACGCTCCCACAGGTTTTGTGTCGTTTGCATGATCGTGTTTCAACACAAAACCTGTGGGAGCGTGGCTTGCCCGCGATGACTGCAGCACAGGCACAGCAGCTCTTGGATCAGCCCGGTATCGTATGATGAGTCTTTTCCATCGACGCCCACCCCAAGGACCCTTCCCCGATGTCTCTAAACAAACGCGATCAGGCCCACATCGAACGCCGCCTGGTCGCCACCCTGACCGAGGCGTGTGAAACAGCCAAAGCGGGAATAGTCGGGTTCTGCTGGCTGACCCACGAAGTCGATTACGCGGTCTTTCCTTCCAGCCTGCGGGTGATCTGGGTCTTCGATACGCAGGCCAACAAGGATCAGGCGCTGGCGAGCGGGCAGGGCGGGCGCATGGTCGAACTGACGGCCGTGGCGTTAAGCGAGGCGGACGTTCACGTCAGCCCGGTAGCAGCCCATGTGCAGTTTGATTCTGAAGAACAATGTCAGCGCGCCAATGCCGGCAACTGGCAGCAACGCCTGGCGCCCAAGCGCTCGACACGGGGTTGAAACGTGGCCAAGGATATCGAAAATCCGTGTGTTTCCATTTGCCAGCTGAATGGTGAACTGTGTGTCAGTTGTGGCCGCACCAAGGACGACATCAGAAAATGGAAACGCATGAAGCGCCCGGAAAAAATGGCGGCGGCGCAACGTGCGAGTTTGCGGTTGAAGGGGCTTCAGAAGAGGAAGGTTTGAGGGTAATGCCCATCAGTTCGCAGGCTCCGCCAAAAGATCGCAGCCTGCGGATTTGCGTACGACGTCGATTTAACGGGGGTACCCGGTCGGCGTAGGCGCTGCCGCAGGCTGCGATCTTGGCGATCCACCGTCCTGGAAACCCTAGGGCTGCGCGCACACCTCCCGAACACATTCACGCAGCCATCGATGTGCTGAGTCGGCATCCATGCGTGGGTGCCAGAGCATCGAAATGGTGATCGGCGGCAGCTCGAACGGAAGGTTAAAACTGTGCAGGCCGGCGAGCAGGTTTCGGGTGTGTCGGGCGGGCACGGTGGCGATCAGGTCGCAGGCGCGAGCCAATGCCAGCGCGGCGGAGAAACCGCCGACAATGGTGGTGATCTCGCGCTCCAGTCCCAGCCCTTTCAAGGCTTCATCCATAGGCCCTTTATCGAGCCCGCGACGTGAGACCAGGATGTGCTTGCCAGTGGCATAACGGGAAGCGGTGACCTCGCCCTGGCTCAGCGGATGCCCCGTGCGCACGACGCCGATGAAACGATCTTCGAACAACGCACGGGTGCGCACTTCCGGGCTCGTCGTGCCGCCGACCACACCGGTTTCCAGGTCGACGGAACCGTCGCGAAGCGCGGCGCTATCCTTGTTCAGCTTCTGCACAAAGTGCAGGCGCACGCCGGGTGCTTGATCACCAACGCGGGCAATCAGCGCCGGGCCGAAGTTTTCGACGAAACCGTCGCTGGTGCGCAGCGTGAACGTTCGCACCAATTGCTTGAGGTCGAGCTGTTCGGCGGGGCGCAAAACGGCTTCGGCGTCTTGCACCAATCGACTGACCTGTTCGCGCAGTTCGAGTGCTCGGGGCGTCGGCACCAGCCCGCGTCCGGCTCGGACCAGCAGCGGGTCGCCCGTCGTTTCACGCAATCGCGCCAACGCCCGGCTCATGGCCGACGGGCTCAGGCGCAGTCGTTGGGCGGCGCGTGCAACGCTGCCTTCGGCGAGCAGCACATCCAGGGTAATCAGCAAATTCAGGTCGGGAGTCGTCATGCTTCAACGTTAGCACGGCGTGGGGATGACATGGCGTCAAACGCAACTATCAAGTGCAAGTGGTGCGCCTTCCGCCATATCACGGGCGGGCATACGCTGCTGATCTACCTTTCAGATGTGGCCAAACCATGAAACTCATCACCCAATCAGGCTCGGTTCGCTGGGCGCTCGCGAGCCTTTCGCTGTCGATGTTGATGCCCTCACTCGACACCAGTATCGCCAACGCGGGTTTGCCGACGTTGGCCCAAGCGTTCGAGGCTTCCTTTCAGGAGGTGCAATGGATTGTTCTGGCGTATCTGCTGGCGATCACCACGCTGATTGTCAGCGTCGGACGACTCGGTGACCTCGTCGGCCGTCGGCGTTTGCTGCTGGCGGGCATCGGCATTTTTACCCTGTCATCGCTGGCGTGCGGTGTCGCGCCGTCGCTTTGGTGGCTGGTCGGCGCCCGGGCGGTGCAGGGGCTCGGGGCGGCAATCATGCTGGCGCTGACCATGGCGTTTGTCGGTGAGACAGTGCCGAAAGCGCAGACCGGCAGCGCCATGGGATTGCTCGGCACGATGTCGGCGATCGGCACCACGCTGGGACCGTCGTTGGGTGGGATGTTGATTTCCGGCGTTGGCTGGCAGGCGATTTTTCTGCTCAACGTGCCGCTGGGTGTTCTGAATATCTGGCTCGCGTATCGCTATTTGCCGGCGGATCTTCAGCGGTCGAAAGCGCAGCGGGTGGGTTTCGACAAAGCAGGCACGTTGCTGCTGGCGTTGACGCTCGGGGCGTATGCGTTGGCCATGACAATCGGGCACGGTGATTTGGGGCCGCTCAATATTGCGCTGCTGCTGACGGCTGTTGTCGGCGCCGGGATTTTCATATTTGTTGAGGCCAGGGTTGCCTCGCCATTGATTAGATTGGCGCTGTTCCGGGAGCCGGGATTGAGCGCAAGCCTGGCCATGAGCACGCTCGTTTCGACGGTGATGATGGCGACGCTGGTGGTCGGGCCGTTTTATCTTTCGGGTGCGCTTGGCCTCGGCACGGCGTTTGTTGGCCTTGCCTTGTCGGTCGGCCCATTGGTGGCCGCACTGACCGGTGTGCCGGCCGGTCGGCTGGTGGACCGTTTTGGCACTCGGCGCATGACCTTCGTCGGGCTCGTCGCGATGGCGCTTGGTACAGGGGCTTTATCCATGATGCCGACGGGTTTCGGCCTCCTCGGTTACCTCGCGCCCATCGCGGTGATCACGGCCAGCTACGCGTTGTTCCAAGCGGCCAATAACACCGCGATCATGACCGACATCCGCCCGGACCAGCGCGGCGTGATTGCCGGCCTGCTCAGCCTGTCGCGCAATCTCGGCCTGATCACCGGAGCCTCGGTCATGGGCGCGGTGTTTGCCTTTGCCTCGGCGACGGCAGACATCACCTCGGCATCTCCCGCCGCCATCGCCAACGGTATGCGGATAACGTTTGCCGTCGCTGTAGCCTTGATCGTCCTGGCCCTTGTTGTCGCGCTGGCGCAGCGAGTTTCACACTGCTGCACTGCATGCAGTAATGAACTGCAGTGAAGGTGTATTGTTCACCTGAAATCGAATGCCGATACTTCCCGCACATTGCGCAGATGGGCTGCGCTGAAGTGAAGGAGTCAGGCAATGGTTTCTGTCGTTCGTATCGCACACACCGGCGCACCTGAGGTGATGACCATCGAGCAAGTGCCGGCGCGTGAGCCGGGGCCGGGTGAAGTCTGGCTGGAACAGGAAGCGATTGGCGTCAACTTCCTCGATGTGAGTCAGCGCAAGGGCGCCGTACCGCTGCCATTGCCGTCGGGTCTGGGCCTTGAAGGGGCGGGTCGGGTTGCCGCCATCGGCGCGGGAGTGAGCAACGTCAAGGTGGGTGATCGGGTGGCCTACGCAACAGGGCCTATCGGCGCTTACGCCAGTGCGCGGCTGTTTCCGGCTGATCGGCTGGTGCAGATTCCCGACGCGTTGACGGCTGAAGAGGCCGCCGCGGTGTTGTTCAAAGGCATTACCGCGCAGTACCTGTTGAAGACGACTTATCCGGTCGGCCCCGGCACCACCCTGGTGCTGTATGGCGTAGCGGGCGGCCTCGGGCAGATCATGGCGACGTGGGCCAAACACTTGGGAGCCTTTGTCATCGGCATTGTGTCCCGGGCCGAGAGTGTCGAGACAGCCAAGGCGCTGGGCTGCGATGCGGTGCTGGTGTTCAATGCCCAGACACTGGCCGCGGATGTGGCGAAGATCACCGACGGCAAGAAAGCCGATGTGATCTACGATCCCATCGGGCGGGTGTCGTTCGAAGCGTCGCTCGACTGCTTGCGGCCGCGTGGGTTGATGGTGTCTTTCGGGGCATCCTCCGGTGCGCCGACAGCGGTCGAAGTGGGCACGCTCAATGCCAAGGGCTCGTTGTTCCTGACCCGTCCTTCACTCGCCGCGCACACCACGGATATCGCCGAATACCGGCAACGGGCCGAGGATGTACTGGCCGCGGTCGAGGCGGGCATAATCAAGCCCGGCATCTGGGGCCGCTATGCATTGGCCGATGTGGCCAAGGCTCATGCCGATCTGGAAGGTGGCCAATCTCGCGGAGCGATCGTCCTCAAGCCCTGATCGTCTGTTACCTGAAAAAAGAGTGTTTTGTGAACCCACTGGACAGCCGCCACATCGATGAAATTGCAGCGCTTCTCGCGGTCGCCTCGGCGCATTCGTTCGTGGCTGCCGGACGGTTGCTGCAACGCCATCCGACGGTGATTTCAAAGCGCCTGGCGGCCATGGAAAAGCGCCTGGGCGTGCGGCTGATGGAGCGTACGACGCGACAAGTGCGGTTGACCGATGCCGGCAGCCGCCTCGTCGAACGCCTGCGCTCCGCCACGGGGTTGATCATCGAGGCCGAGCAGGAAGCGTCACTGGGCGCGGCGCAGGTTCGTGGCGTCCTGCGCCTGGCTTTTCCCGCCGCGATGGGGCGCTTGTGGCTGGCTTCGATGTTGCCGGAATTTCTGGCAGCTCATCCACTGGTCTCCGTCGAGGTGGATTACAGCGACCGCGTCGTCGACATCATTGGTGAAGGATTCGATGCGGCGATTCGTATTGGCGAATTGAACGACAACCGCCTGGTCGCGAAGAAGCTCAGCGATCATCGCCGCATTCTCTGCGCTTCACCGAGCTACATAGAACAGCATGGTTTACCGGCCAGTCCGAAAGAACTGACCGAGCACAACTGCCTGGGCTTTACCGGACTTGCGGCGTTTCCTGAATGGCGCTTGTCCAAGGGCGATCGGCAGGAAAGAGTCATCACCAGGGGAACCTTGACCTCGAACGACGGCGAAGCGTTGCTCGCCGCGGCCAAGGCCGGCGTCGGTATTTTGGGCGCTGGTGAGTGGCTGATGAGTCGGGAAATCGCCAACGGCCAGATGGTTCGCGTTCTGCCGGAGTGGGATCTGGATGCTCAGGGCGGGATCTATCTGGTGCGAGCATCCGCCGCTTTTACGCCGGCAACGCTCATGGCATTCAAGGAATGGTTGGAGGCCAGATTTGCAGAAGGGCCGCCTTGGCAAATGCCCGTCAGTTAAGCGTTGACGGCCCCAAAAGATCGCAGCACGCACCGAAGGTCACTGTCTTCGATTCGCCAATACAAAAAACGCCACTCCCCGAGTGGCGTTTTTTATGGGCGTGACGAAGGTCACATCAAGGTATTTTGCGGCATCCCCAGCAGCCCGGTCAGGGTGTTGATAATCGCTTGTTGCCGCGCACGGTCTGTCTGGTGCACGGCTTCAGCGGCGGCGACATCGGCATCACAGTGAGGGCAGGTCACTTCGTGTGCATGGATGTACTGCAAGCAACCGCGACACAGCGCCAGCTGCGGTGGAATACGTCCTTCGTCCGGTGATTTCTGGCTCTGGTTTGCCCAGGCCAGTTTGATCACCTGGCCGCTGTCACTGACGCTGCTGACCTTCTCGCCGGTGTCGATGCGTTCGGTGATCAGATCAAAACGTCCGACGGCGAAGGAAGTCTTTGCCGCGTCTTCGAGTTTGACGATGCGCTCGCGCAGCCCGCGTTTTTGCAGGTCCAGCGCGCGGTAATGGCAGTACGGGTTGTTGCCGGGTTTGCCGAGCAGGGAGTGCGACGTCCAGGTGCAGCCGCCACGGCAGACATCGTTGTAGTAACAGCTTCGACAGTAACCCCACAGGTCTTCGACGCCGCGCAGTCGGCCAAAGTGCATGCCTTCGCTGTAGTGCCAGATATCGTGCAGGCTCATAGTGCGTACGTTGCCGCCCGAAAACCCCACCGTTGCCAATGACGGGCAACCCTTGACGGTGCCGTCAGCCTCCAGCGCCAGCACGGTCTGGCCGGCGGCGCAGCCGCTCCAATGCACGCGCTCGTCGCCGAAACCACGCCACATGTGTTCATAAGGACCGTAGTAACCAATGTTGTTGCCCACGTTCATCAGCAGGCCGCGATCGACACCTTCGCGATACAGACGCGCCAGCAACGGCATCACTTCCAGCAGTTGATAAGGCTGCAATAACAGCTCCGGGTGATCGACGGCATTGCCCATGGCGACCGTCAACTGGATCTGCCAGTGAGTGGCGCCGAGGCCGATGATCAGATCCATCAACTCGGGCAGATCGGGCAACGTGGCCGCGCCGATTTGCGTGTTGACGCTTACCGCAAGCCCGGACTGTTTGGCGCGTCGCAGGGTATCCACCGCCTTATCGAACGAGCCCGGAACATTGCGCACTGCGTCATGCAGCGGGGCCAATCCATCCAGTGAAACACCGACGCCATTGAGCCCGGCATCCACCGCTGCCTGCATTTTTGCGGGCGTCAGGTTGCGTCCACCGGTTTGTATGGCGCAGTACATGCCGTGATCGTGGATGGCCTTGATCAGTTGCGTCCAGTCCTTGCGCAAATAGGCTTCACCGCCAATCAGGGTGATTTCGCGAGTGCCAAGAGCCGCCAGGGAATCGATGACGTCCAGGCATTCCCGGGTGTTCAATTCGTCGGGTCGTCGATGGCCGGCGCGTGAGCCGCAATGCAGGCATTTGAGATCGCAGGCCAGGGTGATTTCCCAGACCACATGCACGGGCACGTAGCGTTTGAGGTCGGTTTCACTGAGGTAGCGGGCAGGGCGACTGTCTGACATGGAAAATCCTTGCGCACAACGCGTGCGCGGCACGAATCCATCGAAGTGTTCGCGCCGTCCTTGGGGCAGTGGCGCGACCGGATTTACCTTTGTTATTGAAATGAGCCGAGGCTCTGGGCGCGACCCCTGTGGGAGCGGTGTGGCGAGGGGGCTTGCCCCCGTTGGGGCGCGAAGCACCCCTAAAATCAGTCGCTGCGATCTTGAATTAGAAAGCGGTGACTGGTTTACGACTGCTACGCAGTCGAACGGGGGCAAGCCCCCTCGCCACACAAGCCCGCTCCCACATGGATTGTGCTTGCCTGACTGGCATTGCCGGGTGCGGGTTAGCGAGCCTCCAGCCGGGCGATTTCAACGTTCAACTGATCCAGTGCATTACGCAGTGCACCGCTGTGGGCCAGTTGCTGTTCACCCTGGCTGACCACGGCTTTCAGTTGCGCCAGGTCACCGCTGGTTTGCGCTTGCTGGACCGCGACGGCGTAGAGCGGCACCGCATGGTGCGGATGCTCTGGGCGCACAATAACGGGGGCCTGGCTGACGGCGGCGTGTCTTACGGTAGTCCAGTGGTCCTGATCGAAGTATTTGTAATCGACAAAACCGCTGGCCCAATCGGCGCCTAAAATGCCCCGTAGGTCGAAGGTCTGGGCGATCTGGCTGTAAGGGCCGCTTGGGCTGCCATCCAGGGAGAGGAGGATATGGTTTTCCGCCTCGGGGATCAGTTTGGCCTCGGAGTAGCTACCCCATACACGGGCACGGAAGTTGAGTGGAGGGTAAGTACTTTGATAAATGCTGGCCATTCCGCTGACTTTCTTGTTTACGGTATCCACCAGCAGATCCAGGGTTAAAACCGGTGCGCCCAGTAGATGATTACTGACATTCAGGCGGGTATGAAAAAGTCCGATTGACATGGTGCTACTCCCTTATTTTGTATTCAGGACAATTCGGCATGTTTCGTGGGGTCAGCGGCGTTCCTGCCGGCTGATTTCGCCCTTGGCCGTTTCAAGCGCACTCTGCAGTTGGGGTTGCTGATCCAGTTGTTGTTGGGCCAGGCGCGACAGGTTTTTCATCTGGGCCAGGTCACCGCTGGCAATGGCACTTTGAATCGGTGCGGCGTACAACGGCATGATCGGTGGATATGCTGGAATGACCGGGCCGGGCTCCAAAGGCACTGATTTATAAGCGTTGGAGGGTACCGACTCGACAAGATGGGCGGGGGCATTGACCTGGACCCACCGCTGACCATTGAAGTACTCGTAATTGGCGACGCCTTCTTTCCAGTCGCTACCGACCACCAGATGCAACTTGAAATTCACGATGGAATTCGAGCCCGGGCCACCGTTATTGCCTTGGGCGGTGATCAGGATCTTGCTGACACCGGGTTTCATAACCGTCAGGTAGGTGTATTCGCCCCAGACATCGGAGTGCACATCCAGCGGCGGGTTGGTGGCCTGAGTAATTGCGGCAGTGCCGCTGACCGTTTGCTCAGGGGTAAAAACCAGAAGATTGAGTGCCAGACTTTGTGCGCCCGGTGCCGAAGTACCAATCCGGTAGCAGAGCGGGAACAAGCCGACAGGTTGCTGATTAGAACCAGACATAATTATTGCCTCCATTGCAATAAGGGGAGCGGAAATAGCTGTTAGTGCTTTTCCAGGCGTGCGACTTCCTTAGCCAATTGCTCGTAAGCGTTACTTAGCTCTTTGTTTTCTGGTGTGGATGCATCGCGTTGTTTCAATAGTGTCTTCATTTCCGGCAGGCTGCCTGCCTTGATCGCGTCTTGGATGGCCACCCCATAGGGGGGCATGCTATGGCGAATTGAACTGCTCATAACGATTCCTTCCGTGGTGTTTACGGGCACTGCTGTCATCAGCAGTTTTTGCAGTTAAGCAGGCGCGGATAAATATGCAATGGACAATGGAGGAGTAATTTTTAATATTATTTTATTAATCGCGATGGGTTAGGAGAGGGTATGTTCAATATTAAGAATGGCGATTAGAGAAGAGGTGTTCAATGACTTCTTCATAAGTATTAAGTTATTTATCGCCATTATTCGTACTTGATTAATTAGAGGCGCTAAGCCAAATAGTGCCGAAACCAGGCCAGTGTTCGGTCCCAGGCAAACCAAAAAAAGCGGGGCGCTCAGCGCCCCGCTGCTCATGGCTATGGCAATCAGCTTCCAACCTGTTTATTCAACGCCTCTTCCGCCGCTGCGATTTCTGCCTGACGCTTGATGATCATTTCGCCCACGGGCGGGCCCTGGAAGCGTCGGGCTTCAAAGGCGAACCAGACGATTGCCGTCAGAATCAGAAAACCAAGCGTGATGTACAGCGCCCAATCGTTCGGTGGCTGGATGCCGATGACAAAGATCAGCACCATCGAGAGGATCGAGAGAATGGCGAACAACGAGTACAACCCGCGCCCCATGTTCCATGGCCCCATATGTGGCCACTTCGGGGTCCCGTAGGTAAACAGGCCCAGCACGATGGGAATGATGAAAGAGAAGAACAGGAAGATCACCGTGCAGGAGACCACGATCGTGTAAACCGGCGTTTCGCCGATCGATACCAGGGACGATCCCCAGACGAACAGCACCGCGAGCGTGGCACCGGTCCAGATCGCCGCCACAGGGCTGCGATGGGTCGGTGAGACTGAGGCTAATGCTTTCGAGAAGGGCAGGCCGCCGTCACGGGAAAACGCGAAGATCATGCGTGAAACCGAGGTCACGGTCGCCAGCCCGCAGAGCACCTGCGAGATGAAAATCGCCAGGTAAAGCGCCATCTTGATCGCCGGGTTCACCTGAGTGTCCATCGCCCAGAAGAACACATTCCAACCGTGCTTCGCCGCTTCGTCCATGCTCGGCAACATCAGTACAAACGAGCAGAGCATGACCCAGCCGAACAGCAGCGACCAGGCCACCGAGCTGACCATCCCGACCGGTACCGACACGGATGCCTGATGGGTTTCTTCGGAGGTATGCGCCGAGGCGTCATAGCCGGTGATGGTGTAGATCGGCAAGAGCAGGCCGAGCATGAAAATCCAGCCGTTCGACACCTGTGGCCAGACGTTGCCGCCGGCCTCGCCGGAATAGTTACCGAAGGTCACCAACCGGACGAACTCATAGCTGGGTGCGGCGATCAGGCAGACGATGGTCAGCGCGAGCGCCGTGGCGAAGATCAGGTAGCCCGAGAAGTCGGTGAGTTTTGCGGTCAGGCCGATGCCGAAATGGTTACACAAAGCCTGGAGGCCAGTCAGGATAGCCAGGAAAGTGATCCGTGTGGTGATGGTGTCTTCCATGCCGAGAGCCGGTCCGAAGGCACCGAAAAAGAAGTAATAAGTGCCGACGTTGATCGCGCCGAGCACCGTAATCAGCCCCAGCAGATTGAACCAGGCCGTCAGCCAGCCGGTGAAGCGGTTACCGAGAATCGAGCCCCAGTGATAGAGGCCGCCAGCGGTGGGGTAGGCCGAGGAAATCTGTGCCATGGCCATGGCGAAAACTCCGGAGATCAGGCAACCGAGTGGCCAGCCGATGCCGATTGCCGCACCGCCCGCACCCGAGGTGCCCTGTGCCAGCGAGTTGATGCCACCCGAGAGAATGCAAATGATCGAAAAGGAAATGGCAAAGTTGGAGAAAACGCCCATGCGTCGCGAGAGTTGCTGGGCATAGCCCATGCTGTGCAACACCTTGAGGTCGTCGTCTTGTGGCGCGGTGGCGCCGGGTTGGCTTACTGGACTCATAGCGTGTGCTCTTGTTCAGGTTTTGATCCACATCCATCCGCGTGGTGCGTTGCCGAATGGGTTTGTCTTCAACCCCCTGTCGTACTGCTCCTGCCTCTAACGGTTGAAACCCATCCAGGTTGCGTGCTCACACGTTGGCCATGGACAGACGCTTGCTCTAGAGACGGCCGTGAAACGCCGCGTCGAAAATTTCTGCCGCGCCCGTTCGTGTCAATGGCAACGGGTTACCGCTGGCGCAGGGGTCGACAATCGCCATGTCCGCGATTAGATCGGCCTGCTTGTCATCCACCCCCAGTTCAAACAGCGTATGCGGTACGCCGATGTCTTTGCGCAGCTTGAGGACGAAGGCCAGAAAGCTGTCGAAGCCCGGGGAGGGCAGACGCAAATAAGCCGCCAGACGGGTGATACGTTCCTCGATGGCCGGGCGATTGAACTTCAGCACATAGGGCATGAAGGTGGCATTGGTCATGCCGTGGTGGGTGTCGTACAGGGATCCCACCGGATGCGAAAGCGCATGAATTGCGCCCAGACCTTTCTGGAAAGCGGTAGCGCCCATCGCGGCGGCCGCGAGCATTTGTGCACGCGCGTCGAGGTCGGAGGGGGTGTGTACGGCGCGTACCAGGGCGTTGGCCACCAGGCGCATGCCTTCCACCGCAATGCCTTCGGCCATCGGATGAAAACCGGGAGCGCAGTACGATTCCAGACAATGGGCAAACGCATCCATGCCGGTGCCGGCGGTGACTTTTGCCGGCATGCCGATGGTGAGGGCCGGATCGCTGATGACCACCCGTGGCATCATCTTCGGGTGAAAAATGATGCGTTTGGTGTGCGTGCGCTCGTCGATGATCACCGCTGCACGGCCGACTTCGGAGCCGGTACCTGCGGTGGTCGGCACCGCAATGACCGGGGCGATGCTGCTTTCGTCGGCGCGTGTCCAGTAGTCGCCGATGTCTTCGAAATCCCAAACCGGTCGGGTCTGACCGCTCATGAACGCGATGAGTTTGCCCATATCCAGACCGCTGCCACCGCCGAAGGCGACCACGCCATCGTGATTGCCGGCGCGCCAGGCGTCGAGCCCACCCGCCAGGTTGGCTTCAATGGGGTTGGGCTTGAGGTCGCAAAACAGTGCTACACCGAGGCCGGCAGCGCGCAACGATTCCAGCGCCGCCGTGGTGATCGGGGCACGCGCCAGGCCACTGTCGGTGACCAGCAACGGTCGCTGGATCCCTTGGCTGCGGCAGACCTCGGCCAGTTCGGCGATGCGGCCGACGCCAAAGCGGATGCTCGTGGGGTAGTTCCAGTTCGCGGTCAGGCTCATGGCTCAGATCTCGTGGCGCAGATGGAAGGATTTCGCGCGGGTCAGGTGTTCATAGCCAAGGCGCGACAGCGTTACGCCGCGCCCGCTGTTTTTCACCCCGGTCCAGGCCAGGGCCGGGTCCAGATAATCGCAGCGGTTCATGAATACGGTGCCGGTGGCGATCTCGTCGCCGATGCGTTCGGCGGCGGCGAGGTCTTGCGTCCAGATGGAAGCGCTGAGCCCGAACTCACTGTCGTTCATCAACGCGATGGCTTCGTCGTCGCTGGCCACCGGCATGATGCCGACCACCGGGCCAAAGCTTTCTCCGCGCATCACCGACATTTGGTGGGTGACGTCCACCAATACCTGCGGCGCGAGGTAGGCGCTGCCCGGTGCGTCGGCAGGAAAGTCCTTTGGATCGATCAACGCCCTGGCCCCTTTTGCCAGTGCATCGGCGATCTGTCCGCGAACGAATTCAGCAGCGCTCGGCGTGACCAGCGGGCCGAGGGTGGTGGCTTCGTCCAGCGGATTGCCGAGTACGTATTGGCGGGTCAAGGCGACGAAGCGCTCGACAAAGGCCGGGTAAATTTTCTCATCGACATAGATACGTTCGACGGCGCAACAGCTTTGCCCGGAGTTGAAGAAACTGCCGTCCACCAGGTTTTCCACCGCATGCTCAAGGTTGGCATCTGCCCGGACGTAGGCGGGGTCTTTGCCGCCGAGCTCCAGGCCTATGCCGAGGAAACCTCCGACGGCTGCGTGTTCCATGTCCTTGCCAGCGTCGACCGAACCGGTGAAGTTCACCTGCTGCACGCGTCCTGAAGCGATGATCGCGGCGGTCTGCTGATGATCGAGCAGCAAGTTGTGGAACAGGCCTTCGGGCAGATTGGCGCGGCGCAAGGCCTCGGCGAAACGTTCGCCAACCAGCAGCGTTTGTGACGCGTGTTTGAGGATGACGCTGTTGCCGGCCATCAGCGCCGGAATGATCGTATTCACCGCCGTCAGGTAGGGATAATTCCAGGGTGCGACGACCAGCACCGTACCCAGCGGTTCCCGTTTGATACAGCGCCGAAAACCGGCGATGGGCGTAGGTTCAATCGCTGCCAATGCCTCAGGCGCAATGGCGATCATGTGCCGCGCACGTTCTTCGAAACCGCGCAGTTCGCCGGCGCCGAAGCGTATCGGGCGGCCCATCTGCCAGGCCAGTTCCGGCACGATCTCGGCCTTCATCGCCAACATCGCGTCCACGGCGGCGCTGCAAAACGCGGCGCGTTCACTCAGTGGCCGGCGCTTCCATTGCGCCTGGGCGGTTGCGGCCGCCTCCAGTGCCTGGTCGAGCTGCGCTGCATCGGCACGGCGGCGTTCGGCGTAGACCCGGCCATCGACCGGGGAGATGAGTTGAACGATCTCTGTCATGGCGTGCTCAATAGCGCTCGAAGCCGCGCTGCAGTTCCCAGTCGGTGATTCGCCGGTCGTACTCTTTCTGTTCCCACTCAGCGGTATGCACGTAGTGGTCGATCACTTCATCACCGAACGCCTCGCGCAACATGCTCGACGCCTTGAGCGCGGCGCAGGCCTCGCGCAGGGTTTTCGACACTTCAGGCAAGTGCTCGTCAACGTAGGCATCGCCTTCGAAAGGCGGCGCCAGGCTGAGTTTTTCGTCGATACCGGCAAGGCCCGCAGCGATCAGAGCGGCGAAGGCCAAATAGGGGTTGAGGTCGGCACCGCCGATGCGGCATTCGATGCGAATGGCTTTGCTGCCTTCCGCGCATAACCGAAAGCCTGCGGTGCGATTATCCCGGCTCCATACGGCCCGCGTCGGGGCAAAGGTGCCGGCCTGAAAGCGCTTGTACGAATTGATGTAGGGCGCGAGAAAGCAGGTGATGTCGTTGGCGTATTTGAGCTGCCCGGCCACCCAGGAGCGCATTAGTTTCGACATGCCGAACTCGGCCTTGGGGTCAAAGAAAAGTGATTTTTTACCATTCTTGTCCCACAGCGAATTGTGCACATGGCTGCTGGAACCGGCGGCGTCATAGCGCCACTTGGCCATGAACGTGATCGCTTTGCCTTGCAGTTGCGCGATCTCTTTGCAGGCGTGTTTGATGATCACGTGGTGATCGGCCATGGTCAGCGCATCGGCATAACGGATGTTGATCTCTTCCTGACCCGGCCCCCATTCACCCTTGGAGTTTTCCACCGGAATGCCGCAGGCCTGCAAATGTTTGCGAATCGCCCGCAGGACTGGCTCCTCGCGGGTGGTCTGCAGGATGTTGTAATCCTCGATGTAATGGCCGGCCGTCTTCGGCTTGTGGTAGTTGCGCTCGTGGATCGCCTCATAGCTCTCGTCGAACAGATAAAACTCCAGCTCCGAGGCGAACATGCCGGTATAGCCGCGCTCGCGCAGGCGCTCGACCTGTTTTTTCAGGATCGCCCGCGGGCTGTGCGGCAGATCCCTTCTGTGGTGATGATCGAGCACGTCGCAGAGCACCAGCGCCGTGCATTCCAGCCAAGGCACGCGACGCAAGGTGGCCATGTCGGGTTTCAGGACAAAGTCGCCATAGCCTTTGCTCCAACTGGCCGCGGCATAACCCGGCACCGGTTCCATGTCGATGTCGTCGGCCAGCAGGTAATTGCAGCAGTGGGTTTCTTCGTGGCCGCTGTCGATGAAAAATTCGACCTGGAATCGCTTGCCAACCAGTCGTCCTTGCATGTCGACCATGCAGACCAACACGGTATCGATCTCGCCTGCGGCAGCGGCGCGCTTGAGTGCATCAAAGCTGAGGAGGGGCTCGGTCATCACGTCAATCCTGCGTGAAAGGTTTGGGCCTGTCTGAAATAGCTGTTGCAGACGCTCTCCAGAACAAACCAAAACCTGCAGAATCGAGCATCGTGAGCAATGAGCTGCTGAAAGCTTAGCCTACTGTTGCTATGCGCAAGTTTCGGCCTGATGTGAACGGCGGTTATCTGGCCTGAACCATGGCCCGGTTGGCGAACCCGGGCCATGGCCAACAGCAGTCGCCTCTATTAATGTCCGCCCACCACCATATGGCTGAACGGCGCCACATACGCCTGCAACGTCACCAGCCCGCCGACCAGAATCGCCAGCACCACGGAGTGGAAAAACACGTAGCGCAGGATTTCACCTTCATGGCCGTACCAACGGGTGGCGGTGGACGCGACCACGATCGACTGGGCGTCGACCATCTTGCCCATGACCCCACCGGAACTGTTGGCCGCGGCCATCAATACCGGACTCAGGCCCAATTGCTCGGCGGTTACCCGTTGCAAGCCGCCGAACAGCACGTTGGAGGCCGTGTCCGAGCCGGTCAGGGCAACGCCCAGCCAGCCGAGCAAGGTGCCGAACATGGGGTAGAAAATGCCCGTTGCGGCGAAGGCCAGACCCATCGTGGCGTCGAGGCCCGAGTAGCGAGTGATAAAACCCAAAGCGAGCATGGCCACAATCGTGATGAGCGAGTAACGCACCACCCATAGCGTTCGCACGTATTGGTGCAGCAGCTGCGGGATCGAATAACCCATCAGCAGCCCGCCGAGGATCGCCGCCAGCAAGATGCCGCTGCCGGTGCTGGTGAGCCAGGTGAACTTGTAGATCGCGTCCTCTTTTTTAGGCGTGGGTACCACGGGCGGGACCTTCTCAATCTGTTGGTGAATCGTGGCGAAGGTCAAGGTCGGGGCAAAGATCGGGTTGGCCTCACGCATCGGCTTGCCTTGGGGATCGAGCTTGGCCGAGTGGGTTTGCGGATCCATGACCGGGCGGGTGTCGAACAGGTTTTTGAAGCTTTGAGTGCCCCAGGCAAAGACGAAGACCGTGAGGATAATCCACGGCATCCATGCGCGCATGACGGCGGGTTTGGCGTCGCGGGCAAAGGTCGCGCTGGGTTTCTCGTCCGGGTCCGCCTCCACCGTGGAGTTGTCGGCCCGGCCTGACAACGCGGCAGAGGTATGCACAGTGGCCGGCTTCCAGACCTTGAGGAAACCGGTCAGGCAGGCCATGGAAATCAGCGCGGCGATTACATCCACCAGCATCGGCCCGTGGTAGTTGGAGACGAGGAACTGAGGTACGGCGAAACTCACCCCGGCAATCAGAATCGGCGGCCAGATTTCCAGCATCTTGCGCCAGCCGGCGAAGGCCCAGATCAGCCAGAACGGTACGATCACCGAGAAAAACGGCAGCTGCCGGCCGACCATCATCGACAGCTCCATTTCATCCAGCCCGGTCACTTTGGCCAAGGTGATGATGGGCGTGCCCAGGGCGCCGAACGCCACGGGCGCGGTATTGGCGATCAACGCCAGGCCAGATGCGGCCAGGGGTGAAAAGCCCAGCCCGATCAGAATGGCCCCGGTCACCGCCACGGGGGTACCGAAACCGGCGGCCCCTTCGAAGAAAGCACCGAAGCAAAAGGCAATCAGCAGCAGTTGTAAACGTCGATCGTCAGTGATGCGCGCCAGGGAATCCTGCAGCACTTTGAACGAGCCGTTCTCGGTAGTCAGCCGGTGCAGGAAGATGATGTTAAGCACGATCCAGCCAATCGGCAGCATACCGTTGGCGGCGCCGTAGAGCGCAGCCGAGCCTGCCATGTCCGCCGGCATGCCGAAGGCGAAGATCGCAATCAGCAAGGCCGAGCCCAAAGCCAACAACGCCGCCAGATGCGCCTTGATGTGGAAAAACGCCAGGGAGACCAGCATCACCACCACCGGCACCGCCGCCATGATGGTTGATAGCAACGGGTTGCCGAAGGGGTCGTAGATTTGCTGCCAGACCATGTTCCACCTCTGCTTTTTATTGTTGGTAGCGCAGCCCCCCGTGGGGGAAGGTGGTTTGTAGTATAGGTGGCGTTACGCTGCTGTCTTGGCTGGGGGTGTCTCACTCGGAATGAGCTGTTTTGCAGTCAGCATAAAAAACGAGAAAGCCCGGTCGGATGCCGGGCTTTAAATGGTTTGTGGAATTCTTACAGACAAAAAAAGAGCCTCGAAGCTCTTTGATGGGGAGGAAGTAGAGCCCAGAGGCTCAAGATGCGCATGAAACAAGTGGTGAGCTTATTGGGGTTCAGTTCACTCACCACCCACGCAACGGCTTAAACCTCCAACCGCTACGTATGACCATCGTAAGAATCCGGTGGCTGGCACTCAAGTACCATTAGTCTAATCCTCCCGGCCAGCCTGGCTGCTGTTGAATCAAAGTCAAAAGATCGCAGCCTGCGGCAGCTCCTAACCCTGCCTGAACACCAACGCCTTCAACCCGCACTCAACATCGGCATCGGGAAACTCCGGCGGATTTTCCAACCGCTGCTCAAACCGCAGGCTCGGCGCTTCGCGGGTGACGCCATCGATGAGAAAGTCCGCACCGAAAGCCGGATCGTTCATGCAGGCCAGCACCGAGCCCTGAGGGCTGAGCAGTTCCGGCAGGCGGCGCAGCACGCGCTGATAGTCCTTGGTCAGCAGAAAACTGCCTTTCTGAAAGGACGGCGGGTCGATAATGACCAGGTCGTATGGACCCTTGCCGATCACCTTGCCCCAGGACTTGAACAGGTCATGGCCGAGAAAACTGACCTTGCTCAGGTCATGGCCGTTGAGCCGGTGATTGTCGCGGCCACGGCTCAGGGCCGGGCTGGACATGTCCAGATTGACCACATGCAACGCGCCCCCCTCGATGGCCGCTACCGAGAAGCCGCAGGTGTAGGCGAACAGATTCAACACGCGTTTGCCCTGGGCATTGGCCCGCACCCAATCGCGGCCGTAGCGCATGTCGAGGAACAGGCCGGTGTTCTGTTTGCGGCCCAGGTCCACGCGATACTGCAGGCCGCCCTCGGTGATTGTCATCTCGTCGATCGGCTCCCCGAGCAGCCATTCGGTGGTGCTTTGCAGCAGATAGCGATGTTGCAGCAGCAAGGTCTGCGCGCCGGATTGTTTCCACTCCGGCATCTGAGTGATCTTCATCAGCAACCGCTTCAAATCCTCCAGCTGCGCAGGGTCTGGTTCCTTGAACAGCGAGACCAGCACCACGCCCTGCAGCCAGTCGACAGTCAATTGCTCCAGCCCCGGCCAGCAGCGGCCACGGCCGTGGAACAGACGACGGGTTTCTGCGGGCGCAGCCGCAAGCGCAGTCAGTAAATGGTCGTGGAGGACGGAGAGGGCATCTGGGTTCATCGGGTAAAGTCGGCCATGCATGGGGGGGCGGCATTTTAACCACAATTATGCGCTGACAAACGGTCGTATTTGTCAGCCTGGACGGCGAACGTCCACGTCAGGTGTATCAAAAATGAATTTTCCGCGAAGTCCGCTGCTCATACCTGTAGGTGGCGGATTTGAGCCCGCGCAAATCATTTACGTAATCAGGGAGTGGCACAGTCATGGGTCCAGTATCAGCGGCGGGCGCGCACTTGTCTGACGGATTGATTCTTGTGGTTGAGGATGACCCGTTGATCCTGGAGTTTCTTTGCGAAATTCTTCAGGAGGAGGGCTTTGCGGTTGAAGCACAGGTCAGCGCGGACGCCGCGTCGCAGTTTCTGGAGCAGCATGCGCCGGAGGTTGGACTGTTGCTGACGGACATCACCATGCCGGGCAAGCTCAATGGCGCAGACCTGGCCAATCAGTTCGGCGACCGTTGGCCGGACAAACCGATCATGATCATGTCCGGCTTCGAAACCCCGAAGAGCTCCGGGGTCAAACATCGGGTTGCGTTCATCAAGAAGCCTTGGGCGGTGGGGCAGTTGCTCGATTGTGTGCAAAGTGCTTTGCATTCAAACCGGACCGTGTAGGAGCTGGCGCAGGCTGCGATCTTTTGGAAGAACGAAGATCAAAAGATCGCAGCCTGCGGCAGCTCCTACGCGGGTGATGTACATTGCCTGACAACATTCGCCTGGTTCTGGAAATCGTCCTTTGTCAGTTCAAGCATCCGTGTTCAATACCTCGTACCGTGCCTTTCTGTTCGATATGGACGGAACTGTGCTCAATTCCATCGCTGCCGCCGAGCGGATCTGGACCACTTGGGCCTTGCGCCACGGCGTCGATGTCGAAACCTTCCTGCCGACCATCCACGGCGTTCGCGCCATCGACACCATTACCCGTCTGGCCTTGCCCGGGGTGGACGCTGAAGCTGAAGCCGCGTGGATCACCGAGGCGGAAATCGAGGATGTGGAAGGGATTGTCGAGGTGGCTGGCGCGGCGAGTTTCCTCAAGTCGCTGCCCGCCAACCAATGGGCCATCGTCACCTCCGCGCCACGGGCGCTGGCCCTGCGCCGAATGGCGGCGGCAGGCATTCCCGAACCTGGCGTGATGGTGACGGCCGAAGACGTCAGTGCCGGTAAACCCGACCCTGCGGGCTATCGGCTGGCCGCTCATCGGTTAGGGGTCGAGCCCGTCGATTGCCTGATCTTCGAAGATGCCGCCGTCGGTATTCGCGCAGGCGAAGCGGCGGGTGCCCACGTCATGGTTATCACCGCGACCCATGTTCATCCGCTTCAGACCCCGCATGCGACCCTGGCCAGCTACGACTTGGTCGAGGCCCGTACGGACGCCGATGGCCGAATCTGCCTGCATTCTTTCTGATCGACCGCGTCCCCTGTGGGAGCTGGGCTTGCCCGCGATGGCGTCGGCACAGACAACATAAATCCCTTGGCAGACCGCAGCGGCCCCATCGCGAGCAAGCTCGGCTCCCACTATGATTGATGTGAGTCAGTAAACCCCGGGGATCAACCGCCAAGTCCTGCTGCAATAAGCCTCGTATTCACTGCCAAACTGCGTGCGTAATAGCGCTTCTTCGGAGCGAATGCGAGCGATCAGCGGGATCAACATCAGCGCCACCAGCAGCAACCCGACCCCGGAACGAAAGGCCAGCGCCCAACCCACGCCATTGATCAGCAGTCCCAGATAGCTGGGGTTGCGCAAGGTCCGATAAATCCCGTCGGTGACCAGACGGTGCCCCGGCTGAATCGCCACCAGGCCGCTGAAGCGTTTGCCCAGCACAAACACCGGCCACATCCGCAGTGCGCCGCCGCCGATGAACAGCAACGCGCCCAGCCAACGCACACCCTCGCCACCGAAGGTCCAGAAGTCGATCCGGTCGGTGTAGGCCGGCAGATACCCACTCAACAATCCGAGCACCCCGAAGACCGGCAACACCCAACGATTGGCCTTGTCTTCACGCTCGCCGGAGCTCAGGTTGCCCTCGCTGAACAAAGACAAGATCGCCATCACCACGGTTGCCAGGGCAATGACCACCAGCGGCGGATGCGAGAAAAAAACTGTCAACCCGCCCAGCCCGAACACCGCAAGCGCGAGGTAGGCAAGGGTGCTGACGAGGGTGAAAAACGCGAGTTTGGCCGAGATTTTCATGACTGACTTCGCAAAGGATATGTAGGCGCTGCCGAAGGCTCGGGCCGCGTTCGGACGATCTTTTGACTTTGACCCTATCAATATCGCTCAAAAATCAAAAGATCGCAGCCTGCGGCAGCTCCTGCGCGGTTGTTCGGTCATTCGACGCAGTGCCGTGTGATCGCCAGGACGGTAGCCGGGGGGCTGGGTGAACTAAGCTTTGGATAAGGACGATTCTATCTATTGACTCCCGGCACGTTGCAAATCTCGACGAGCCGGGAGCGCCACAAGGAGCACACGATGCTTCACATCAGAACGCCCCTGATTCTGCACCCGGGCCTGTCGACCCCGGCCCGGCGAATCTGGCTCAAGCTGGAAAACCTGCAACCCAGCGGCTCGTTCAAACTGCGCGGCATGGGGCTGCTGTGCAGTCAGGCAGCGGAGCAGGGCAAGCGCAAAGTGGTCTGTCCTTCCGGTGGTAACGCTGGGTTGGCCACCGCCGTGGCCGCCGCCAGCCTTGGGCTTAAAGCTTGCATCGTGGTACCGAACACCACCCCGCAAACCACCCGCGACAGGATCAGGAAAACCGGTGCCGAAGTGATCGTCCACGGCAAGGTCTGGGACGAAGCCAATCAACGGGCGAAAGAACTCGCAAAGGGTGCGGACACCGAATACGTGCCAGCCTTCGATCATCCGGTGCTGTGGGAAGGGCACAGCACGATGGTCGATGAAATCCTCGAGGACTGTCCTCAGGTCGATGTGTTGGTGACGTCGGTGGGCGGCGGCGGTTTGCTGGCGGGCCTGCTCACTGGATTGATCCGTCATCAGCGCATGGATTGTCGAATCGTTGCTTGCGAAACCCAGGGCGCAGCGTCTTTCGCGGCCGCCGTGAGTGCAGGTCACCCGGTCAGATTGCCGCGCATCGATACCGTCGCCACGTCACTTGGCGCTGCGCAAGTTGCGGCCTGGCCGGTGCAGCACATCCTCGACTTTGCGCACGAATGCGTGGTGCTCAGCGATGATGAGGCGATCATGGGTGTGGTTCGTTACGCCAACGACCTGCGTCAGTTGGTCGAGCCGGCGTGCGGCGTTTCATTGGCGATAGCGTACCTGGACCATCCAGCGATTGCCGAGGCCCATGATGTGGTGATTGTGGTGTGCGGCGGTGTCAGCATCAGCGCGCAATTAGTCGCCGGCTGGGCGCGCCTGTCCGCGGGGGCGCAAGCAACCTAGGGCCCGAACACTATCTGGTGTTGCGAGCCCCACGGCTGACTTTTACAGGTTTTAGCGACCGATTGGACCTTATTGAGCGAGGATCGCTTTTGCCAAGTCCTCATCGCTTGCCTTGAGGTCGGGATGATTTTGTCGAATTTCCTTCAACACCGACTCCAGATAAACGCCGCGAATCGTACCGCCACTCGCCACGAAGCTAGAGGCATCATCCCGTGCTGGAATCACGATTTTGTCATCCTTGAACGTCGAGTACAGCGATGCGGAGACCCCAGCCGAAGTGGCGACATCTTTTGCATCTACATCGGCCATGGCCGAACCAACGGGCAAACAAAGCACTAGTGAAGATATGAGCAACAGACGGCGCATGACGGCGTCCTCCGAAAGCGTAAAGGAAGTAACACATAATTTAGGATGCCTGACGGTGCTCAGGAGTTCCCTGCCGATTCGATATATGCACAGGCATCCGCTCAGAACCGCACGGTTGCTCCGGTCGTCAGCCATTGATCATGCTCGCCCGTCAGATCGCGTTGACATCGAAACCGATAAGGTTTGCAAACCGGCCGCCCGGGCTTGGGCGACCAGTTCTTCGGTGTCTTCGCCGCCGGGCAGGGCGATCACTACGTCCGGTCGGCTGTCGAGCAGCATGAAGTGGTTGCGCAGGCGTTCGGCTGACTTGCCGTGCCGCTGCCAATTGGGTGGGTAGCGCACGATGTCGGCGCCTTGTTCCCTGGCCCACTCTTCTATTTCGCCGCCCAGAAAGCGGTTACCGCCATGAATCAGCACGTGCACCGGGTGCATGCGCTGGAAGGCGTCGAGTACTCGTCGGCACAGACGTTTATCGGCGTAATGACGCCCGGCACAGATCAGCAGGCGCATGACGGGTTTTCCTTTACCGGGACGATGTTCTCGATCGATCGCTCACCGGCACGTTCGAGCAGCGGATACGCCAGCGCGGCGATGTGGTGATGCATGCGTCGGTAGTCACGCAGCACCCGCTGGAAAATATCGCCGGATTCCGCCCAGGTATTTTTGTCTTCCTGCAACTGGCGAAAGTGCTCGTGGCTGGCTTCTGCTTCGAGTCTTCTGACAGTCTCTTTGCGTTGGATCAATTGGTGCGCGGTGGCGATGTCTTCGCGCAGGAACACGGTGATCGCCAGGCTCAAACTTTCAAGCAGGGCATCGTGCAGCGGGGCGATGTTGCCCAGTTCGAAGGCCGAGAACTGTTCACCCCGGCGCAAGCGGCGCATGGCCAACTGCGCGAGGCTGCTGGAAAGAATGTCCGCGGCATGTTCGAGGTTGATCACGAACGTGAGGATTTCCTGGGAGCGGTCGGCGTCGCTGTCACTGATGCCTTCCTTGCCGATGTCGGCCAGATAAGCCCGAATCGCCGCGCTGAGCAGGTCCAGGGATTGATCGATGCGCCGCACTTCATCGGCGCAGGCCGGTAGCGATGTGTGGAACAACTGGAGCATCCGGCCGAGCATGGCCGAGAGCATGTCTGCCATGCGCAAGGCTTCGCGGGCGGCATTCGACAAGCCGATGTTGGCCACTTCCAGACCGGCCTCATCCAGGTACTGCGGCATGCCAGGGTCGACATCTCGCTCAGGCGCCGGCAGCCATCGGGTGAGGGCATTGGCGAGCACATCGGTCAGGCCGATGAACACCAACCCCAGCAGCAGATTGAAACCGGTGTGCAGGCACACCACCAGCGTCGAGGGCGAGAGCGGCGCCTGAGCGAGCAATCCGGCAAACGGTAAGACCGCCAGGGCACCGCCCGCCCGCACCAGCAGATTGCCCAGCGGCAGGCGTCGGCCGACACTCGAACCGGCATTGATGACCGAAGGCAGCGCACCGCCGATGTTCACCCCCAATACCAGCGCGACAATCGTGCTGGCCGAGAGCATGCCGGTCGCGGCCAACGAGACGATCAGCAGCACCACGGCCACGCTGGAGTGGCAGAGCCAGGTGAGGATCAGCGCCACTAGCAGTGCAATCAGCAGGTCGCCATCGAGGCTCTGCATGATGAGCTGGAAGATTGGCGTGCTTTCGACTTCCGCCAGCGTCGAACCGAGCATGTGCAGGGCCAGCAGCATCAGCCCCAGGCCGATCAGCGCGCAACCGACGCTTTCGTAGCGCGAGTCATCACGCAGTCGAAAGACGATCAGCCCCGCCAGCAACACAATGGGTGTGAGCATCGACACATCGGCGCTGAGCAGTTGCACCACCAGGGTTGAACCAATGTTGGCGCCGAGCATCACCGCCAATGCCGGCGCCAGTCCCAGCGTCCCGGCAGCGGTAAACGAAGTCGCCATCAGGCTGACGGCAGTGCTGCTTTGCAGGACGCCGGTGATGCCGATGCCGGACAGCAAAGCCATCCAGCGGTTATTCAGGTTGTGGCCCAGCCACTGACGCAATGGCGTGCCGAAGCCGCGCAACAGCGCCGAAGAAATCATATGAGTGCCCCACAGCAACAGGGCGATGGAGCCTGCGAGGTTGATCAGTAGAGTAGTTCCCGACATGAGGACTCTCCCTTTTTGCATACTGCATTTATTGACGGCCCGGGAGCCGGAGGGATGGTGCGGTAAACACGAAACCTGTGGGAGCGGTGTTCAATCCATTAGGACTTGCCCACTCACCACAGGGCGTTCAGGCCATCAGAACCATTGCTTGAAGCGACGGATGTAGAGGGTTTTCATGACCTGCGCGAACACGCAGTAGCTGAGCAACGTACCCACCAGCCATGGGAAGTACGCCCACGGCAGCGGTTGCAGACCGACCAGCGTGCCCAGTGGCGAGAACGGAATGTAGATGCCCAGCACCATCACCAGCCCGGTCATCAGGATCACCGGCAACGCGGCGGTGCTCTGGAAGAACGGGATTTTCTGGGTGCGCAGCATATGCACCACCAAGGTCTGGGACAGCAGCCCTTCAATAAACCAGCCAGACTGGAACAGGCCCTGCATTTCCACGCTGTTGGCGGCGAACACGTACCACATCAGGGCGAAGGTGGTGATGTCGAAGACCGACGAGGTCGGCCCGATCCACAGCATGAAACGGCCGATGTTCTTCGCATCCCACTTGCGCGGCTTGCGCAGGAATTCCTTGTCCATCTTGTCCCACGGCAGCGCCAGCTGAGAGAGGTCGTACATGAGGTTTTGCAGCAGCAAGTGGATCGACAGCATCGGCAGGAACGGAATGAATGCACTGGCCACCAGCACCGAGAACACGTTGCCGAAGTTGGAACTGGCGGTCATGTTCAGGTACTTCATGATATTGCCGAAGGTTTCGCGGCCCTTGAGCACGCCTTCTTCGAGCACCATCAGGCTCTTTTCCAGGAGGATGATGTCGGCCGATTCCTTGGCGATGTCGGTGCCGCTGTCGACCGAGATGCCGACGTCGGCATCGCGCAGGGCAGGGGCGTCGTTGATGCCGTCACCGAGGAAGCCCACGGTGTGACCGTTGGCCTGCAACGCCTTGAGCACCCGGGATTTCTGCAGTGGCGTCAGCTTGGCGAACACCGTGCGTTCCTCGACCCGCACCTTGAGGGTGGCATCATCCATATTCTCGATGTCTTGGCCGAGCAGCGGCGTGCCGGGTTCCAGGCCGACTTCGCGGCAGATCTTGCAGGTCACCACGGCGTTGTCGCCGGTCAGCACCTTGACGGTCACGCCCATATCGCGCAGCGCGGCAATCGCCGGGCCGGCGGTTTCCTTCGGTGGATCGAGGAAGGTCAGGAAACCGCGAATCACCAGCTCGCGTTCGTCAGTGGTTGCGTACTGGTTTTTTGTCTGTGCCTTCGGGATCTCGCGGGTAGCGACCAACAACACCCGGAAACCGTCCTGGTTGTACTCAAAGGCCCGCGCCAGCAGCGCATGGCGACGTTGATCATCCAACGCCACGATCGTGCCGTTTTCATTGACGTGGCTGGCGATGGTCAGCATTTCCTCGACCGCGCCTTTGCACACCATCAGGTGATCGTCGCGGGTGTCCTTGACGATGATCGACAGGCGTCGACGCACGAAGTCGAACGGCAGTTCATCGACCTTGATGTAGGCGAACGGCACGCGGAATGTCGCGTTGCGATTGGCGAACTGCACCACCGCCTGATCCATCAGGTTTTTCAGGCCGCTCTGGTGATGGCTGTTGAGCCAGGCCAGCTCCAGCAGCGAATCGTCGCGTTGACCATTGATGTCGACGTGGTGCTCAAGAATGATCTTGTCCTGGGTCAGGGTGCCGGTCTTGTCGGTGCACAGCACGTCCATCGAACCGAAGTTCTGAATCGCATTGAGGCGCTTGACCACCACTTTGCGCTTGGCCATGGCCATGGCGCCTTTGGCCAGGTTGGCGCTGACAATCATCGGCAGCATTTCCGGGGTCAGGCCGACCGCCACTGCCAGTGCAAACAGGAGCGCATCGCTCCAGTCACCTTTGGAGAAGCCGTTGAGCAGGAATACGATCGGCACCATGACCAGCATGAAACGGATCAGCAGCCAGCTGACGCTGTTCACCCCACGGTCGAACGCGGTTTGCACCCGCGAGCCGACAATGGCTTTGGCCAGTGAGCCGAAGTAGGTGCGCGAACCGGTAGCGACCACCACCGCTTTGGCGGTACCGCTGACCACGTTGGTGCCCATGAAGCAGATGTTCGACAGGTCGAGCAGGTTGGATTGATCGGCTGCGCTGCCGGTCGCTGACTTCTGCGCCACGTCCCCCAGCGTGTCGTACTTCTCGACGGGCAAGGCTTCGCCGGTCAGCACGGCCTGACTGATGAACAGGTCGCGGGATTCGATCAGGCGGATGTCCGCCGGGATCATGTCGCCAGCGCTGAGCTGCACGATGTCGCCGGCCACCAGTTCGCGCATAGGCACTTCGCGCAGCACTGGCGGGCGGTCCTTTTGCTGGCGACGCAGGACGGTGGCAGTGGTGCGCACCATAGCCTTGAGGGTTTCGGCGGACTTGGCCGAGCGGTATTCCTGCCAGAACCGCAACAGGCTGCTCAGGCTGACCATGGTCATGATGATAATGACCTTGGTCAGGTCGGCGTCGTCGCCTTCACCCTGGCTGATCGGCAGCCAGTAGTCGGTGAAAAAACTGATGCCTGCCAGGGTCAGCAGTACATAGATGAAGGGATTGTTCAGGGCTTTGAGCAGTTGGACGATGGCGTGAGGCGGCTTGTCGTGGGCGACTTCGTTGTGACCCCCGCGAGCCAGACGGCCTTCAGCTTCGAGCTCGGTCAAACCGTCAGCGGTGGCGTTGAGGTTGGTGAGGGTTACGGCCAGGCCGTTTTGCGCTTCCCGGGCGGCACGCATCGACAGCTTGGCGTTGTCGCTGGAGGCGCCCCGGGTGGTTTTCTTTGCGGTGTTTACAAGGGTCATTGCTGTGCTCCTGCCGCAGGCTTGCGGCACGACACACAGGTACTCAGCTAATCAAAGACGAGCGCACGTATGTCGAGCCGCAAATAAGCGATCGAGTCGGATGATTGTGTTTTGATGTTTTAACGTTCGCTGTCCATCAACTAACACGTGACAGGCAGCGAACCGACTACTGGCTTCGTCCATAACTAATTCCAATAAAACTTGTTTTTAACAGGCAATAAGAAGTTGTCGGATTTCGTTTTAAGAAAGCCGTTCAGGAAGGACTTTGGAAGCTCCTTGAAATCAAAAGCTCCTTAAAATAAAAAGCGCCTTCAAATCAATTGAAAGTGCGCGCCCCGGTACAGGCCGAGCATCAGGCTCGCCTGCTGGAAGAGGCGCGCGATGCGCCGACTCGGTGGGTCCTGGCTTTCGTCGAAGCTCCAGCGTTGCTGAAGCCGGCCCGTTGTCGGGCAGACGCGCCAGTTGGCACGAGGTTGTGCCTTGGCGTGGGCAGAAGGGGCGGAAAACGGGGCGCTGGGCCGAGTCGTCAACAGACGCTCACGGCAACGCTTGACCCGCATGGTCGATGCAAAGGCGCGTACGCCTGGCATTACAGTGGTTTTGAAGTTCATAACATGCCTCTGGGCCGGACTGATTCCGGTGAGGCAAGTTACGGTGGAGCCTCAGGCTCTAGCGCAGCTCACCCGACCGAAAAGTCGAGTCCCGTCATTGTCTGGGTTATGTGCCAGATCCTGCATCTCTGCAGTCATCCGACAGCGACTAGATACTGTGTCCATTGGATTCTTTTGTGAGTTGATAAAAGGCCGTTGTTACCGGCCCGGGCAATGTACTGAGCGAGGCGAGTCAAGTCAATCGTAAAAGTGCACTTAATGGCCGGTTAAACGGGGTTCGGTTATTGAAGTATGCAGTGGTTCAGCTAATTGACAGTTAGTTGTCGTTTTGATGACTGTTGGATGGAACGGACCGCATGCAACCCGTGATGGGATCTTCGTGGTCATGCTGGCGATAATCTCCAGCGTGGTCGATTATCGGGAGCAAGGGATGGGTTGAATGTGTGGAGGGCAGGTGAGCGTCGATATCGAATGCGTGGTGGTCGGGGCCGGTGTGGTCGGGCTGGCGGTGGCCAGGGCGCTGGCCCGGACCGGGCGAGAAGTGATTCTGGTCGAGGCGGGCGAGGGGATTGGCGTGGGCATCAGTTCGCGCAACTCGGAAGTGATCCACGCCGGCATCTATTACCCGAGTGGCAGTCTCAAGGCGCAGTTGTGCGTGGAGGGCAGGCAACGGCTGTACGCCTTCTGCGATGAGCGCGGCGTCGATTACCAGCGTCTCGGCAAGCTGATCGTGGCCACCGATGACCACCAACGCCATGCCTTGCAGGCATTGCTGGAGCAGGGCCGGCGCAACGGTGTCGATGACCTGCAATGGCTGGATGCCGGGCAGGCGCAGGCGTTTGAACCGGCATTGTCCTGCGTCGCCGCGCTCTGGTCGCCGTCCACCGGCATCGTCGATTCCCATGCCCTGATGCTGGCGCTTCAGGCAGATGCTGAAGCGTGCGGGACTTCGATAGCCTTTCACACACCATTGGAATCGGCCCGTTGCACCGGGCACGGTTTCGAGCTGCACATGGGCGGCGCTCAGCCGATGACGTTGAGCTGTCGTCAGTTGATCAACTGCGCGGGATTGTCCGCGCCTGACGTGGCGAGCCGGATCGAAGGCTTGCCAGCGCAGCACGTGCCCAAGGCCTGGCTGTGCAAGGGCAGCTATTTCAGTTTCAGCGGACCGGCACCGTTCCGGCATCTGGTTTACCCGGCACCGGAAAGCGCCGGGCTGGGTGTGCACATGACCCTGGACCTGGGCGGTCAGGCGCGTTTCGGGCCGGATGTCGAATGGGTCGAGCACGTCGATTATCGCGTCGATTCCCGCCGCAGCGAAAGTTTCTATCAGGCGATCCGGCGTTACTGGCCGGCGTTGCCCGATGACAGCCTGCAACCGGCCTACAGCGGCATTCGCCCGAAAATAAGCGGGCCGAGCGAGCCGGCCAGCGACTTCGTTATCAGCGGTCCGGATGTGCATGGTGTGCAGGGATTGGTCAACTTGTTCGGCATCGAATCTCCGGGGTTGACCAGTTGCCTGGCGCTGGCCGACCGGGTGGTGCAGCGTTTGTCTTGATTTAATTCGCGACGACATCCTGTAACCGCCGGCGCTATGTGGGAGCGGCTACAAGGTCGCGTAGGGCGTGACCGATGATCAGTGTCTGCGATGCCATTCACCGCGAGGGCTATTCTTGGCAATGCGCCCATCCTCATGGGAGACCTCTGATGATCAACGTACGCACTGCCCGCATGCTCGCCGATTACAGGCGCTGGGCCGATCAGCGACTCTTCGACAGCCTCATGGCGCTGCCACCGGAAGAGCTCAACCGCAAACGGGTGTCGGTGTTCCACAACATCATTGGCACCTTGAACCACATCTACGTGGTGGACTGCATCTGGCAAGCGCATCTGGAGGGCCGAGGGCACGACTTCAAAACCTCCCATGACCTGCTCCATACCGAACTCCCCGAGCTGCGAATGGCGCAACAGGAGATCGATCAATGGTTCTGTGGATGGACCTCGGCACAGACCGACGACTCGCTGGATAAACCCATCGAATTCACCTCCGTCTCGGGGGAAAGCGGGATCATGAGCGCCGGCGCGATGCTGTTGCATGTGGTCAACCACGCCAGTTATCACCGAGGCTGGGTGGTCCAGATGTACGTCGAGATTCCGGCCCTGCCGCCGATCACTGATCTGCCGGTGTTTCTGCGCGAAGTGCCGGAGTACTGAATCGAGTTTCCCGGCCCAAGCAAATCCCCTGTGGGAGCGACCTGTGGTGAGGGGGCTTGCCCCCGTTGGGCTGCGAAGCAGCCCCAAAATCTCTGATGTACCAAAGATCTTGTGAGTGCTGCGCACTCAAACGGGGGCAAGCCCCCGCGCCACAAGCCCGCTCCCACAGGTTATGTGTCAGTTCAGGAGATTTGGGTCAGGCCTGAGGAATCAAATTCTGCCGGCAATCGAGTACCAACAGCGCGCCACCCAATTCGCTGCTGCCGACTTCCAGCGTAAACCCATGCAGGCTGACAATCGCCGCGACGATCGACAGGCCCAGTCCGAAACCGCTTTGCGGGTTACCGCCCTCGGCGCGATAGAAACGCTGAAACACCGCCTCACGTTCGGCCAGCGCAATGCCGGGGCCGGAGTCGAGTACTTCGATTCGTGTATGCCCGGCGTCATTCATCCCACGTAAAATCACCTTGCCACCCGGCGGCGTGAACTTGATCGAGTTGCTCAGCAAATTCGCCACGGCTTCGAACAGCAGCGCCCGGTCGCCGTTGAGTTGGGGCAGGGACTCGGGCAGTTGCAGTTCAAAGGTCAGTTCGCCTTCTTCCGCCAGCGGCAGATAAAAGTCATGCAACTCTTGCAGCAACGGCACCGGGTCCAGTTGCACGAAACCCGAACGGCGCTGGCGATCCTCCAGCTCGGAAATTCGCAACAGTCCACGAAAACGCGCCATCAAGGTATCGGCTTCGCCGAGTACCGAATCCAGTTGCACGGCCAGTGGCGAACCGTCATCGGCCTGCTGCTGAATCCGGTACAGCTGCGCCCGCAGGCGCGTCAGGGGTGTGCGCAGGTCATGGGCGATGTTGTCGCACACGCCCTTGACCTCGTTCATCAAGCGCTCGATGCGTTCGAGCATGGCGTTGACGATGGCGGCGAGCATGTCCAGCTCGTCACGGCGGTTGGACAGCGGCAGGCGTCGGGTCAGGTCTCCTGCGACGATAGCTTCGGCACTGGCCTGGATTGCCCGGATCCGCCGCAGCGGTCGCCGTCTCAATAAATGCCAGCCGGCGATGCCGGGCAGAATGGTCAGCGACACGCCCCACAGCAGCGCGTGCAGGATGATCCGGGTCACGGCAAACAGCGAACCGTTGTCCCGCACCAGCATCAGCCAGCGCCCGTCGAGGGTCCGGGTCGCCACGGCGTCGCAACTGTCGGCGGGCAGGGTCGGGTCGTCGGCATCGACGCAGTCGCTGAGGATGTGAATCTTGCCGTCCAGCGGCAGGCCTTGGGGGATCTGGCGCAAGGGGCCGCTGAGGTAGCGCTGCTGGTCATCGAACAGGCCATAGGCATCGATGCCGCGAATGTCGAAGGTCACGCTGGCGGCGAGGGCGTCCTCCAGTTGTTCGCCCTGGAAGCGTGAAAACAGATGCTGACGTTGCATCAGCGAATGCTTGGCCAGGGTGTCCAGGTAGCTGGACACCTCGTAATACATGACCCCCATGAGAATCCCGCTCCAGGCCACGAACAGCGAACTGTAGAGCGCCAGCAAGCGGCTGCTGGAGGAGCGCCAGCCTTTAGAGGGGTTCAGCAATGACATAACCCGAGCCTCGCACCGTCCGAATCAGTGGGACTTTACCTGGCGGGTCGATCTTTTTGCGCAGACGGCCGATGTGCACGTCGATCAGGTTGGTGCCAGGGTCGAAGTGATAACCCCAGACCTCTTCGAAAATCATCATCCTCGACAGAATTTGCCCGGTGTTGCGCATCAGAAATTCCAGCAACTTGTACTCGGTGGGCAACAGCGTCAGCAACTGGCCGTCGCGGCTGGCTTCGTGGCTGATCAGGTTCAGCTCCAGATCGGCCACGCACAATGTGGTGGCCTGGGCGGTCACGGTGTTTTGCCGGCGCAGCAAGACTTCGACCCGGGCGGCCATTTCATCGGTGGCGAATGGTTTGGTCAGGTAATCGTCGCCGCCGGCGCGCAGGCCGCGAACCCGTTCATCGACATCGGAGAGGGCGCTGATCATCAGGATCGGCGTGGCCACGCCCATGGTGCGCAGGGTGGTGACAATCGCCAGACCATCGAGCTCCGGCAGCATGCGATCGAGGGTGATCAGGTCGTAGTCACCGCTGACCGCGCGCGCAAGACCTTCACGGCCATTGTCGACCCAATCCACGTCGAGGCCGTGGCTACTCAGTTCGGCGACGATTTCCCGGGCGGTCACAGCGTCGTCTTCGATGGTCAAGATGCGGGTCATAGGGCTTGCCTGATAATCGGTTCAATACAAAGTGGGCTCATTTTGCCAAGAATTACGCGCGGCTTTTTAAATTAACTTTCATGTTGCCTCGTGAGCCTGGCTGGAACGTTGATATCATCCGGCCATAACTCTAAAGGGAAGCTGCACTGTGCGCACTTTAATGGTTCGTGGCTGGATGCCGATGTTTTTGCTGTTGTTGTGCATGTTCGGCTCCTCCGCCTGGGCTGCCAACACGCCATGTTCGGGGAAGAAGGGCGGCATCGATCGTTGCGACGGCGATCTGTTCCTGTGCAATGACGGCTCCATCAGTGGTTCGAAGAAAAGTTGCTCGGCGATGTTTGGCAGTAAAGACCAAGCGCGACCGCAGACGCTGCTGCAGGATGCCGATGGCTGCGCCTGCGGCACCGGTACGTTTTGCACCGGGCCAAGAGGCGGGGTGTATTGCCTGACACCCAGCGGCAACAAGAGTTACAAGCGCAAGTAATTCGTTTGCGTTTTGCTTTTAGAGCGCCGACGCAGCGAGAATCGTTCCCGCAGCAGCACATCCGCTCCCACTTCTAATTTGGTGTTGCCTGACAGGAGAAATACCTTGAACAAAAAGGAAAGCAAACGGCAACTGGTGGCGATGCTCGAAAGCGGGCATTCGAAGACCGAAATTTTCAAGACGCTGTCCGGCGGGGAGGTCAAGGATCGGGTGCTGGCATACTGGATAGGTGCTTATGCTGACCCCGCGCTGTGTCAGCGGCACTCCGGCAAGATCAAGACATTACTTTTCCTGACGATTGCTCAAGCGTTGCTCGGTGCAGTCCTCGGGTTCTTCCTCGGCTCGATGATCGGGCCAGGTGCCGCCGTGTTTTTCACTCTGTTTGCCGCCGTGGTGCCGCTGCTGTTCGCCTGGGGTTTTTATAAGAACGCTGCGCAGGCCTATACGATTTACGTGATTCTGTCCCTGAGCCAGTTTCCGCGAATGTTCCAGGGGTTTGAGGAGGATCCGCTGCTGACGCTCGTCGGTGCCGGGATCACCTTGGGCATGGTGTTTTTTGTCGCTTACCTCAAAACGCTGTTGTTCCCGGATCTGGGGTTTCTGGGTTCGAAGAAAGTCAAAGGGCACTACGTGTTTTCCAGCTGATAACCGAAGCCGAGCGCGGGGCGGATCGGTTTAGAGGTGGTGCGTGAACCTGATTTGAAGAAAATGGCCTGAGGACGCTATCGCGAGCAGGCTCGCTCCCACAGGGGTTCTGTGTCGGATACAGAAATATGCGGCCGATGGAGATCAAATTGTGGGAACGAGCCTGCTCGCGATGGGATCGGTACTGTCGACGCAATTCTCAATCGATCGGCGTACCGACAAACACCTCAAGCCCCTCGGCATACGCCGTGAACGCGCTGATCCGCGGAAACTGCGCAGCCTCCACCTGATCCGGCACCACCAGGTTGGTAAAGCTCCAGGCCACCGCCAGGGTTATCCCGTCTTGCGCAATCGAACCGTCGGTCTTCAGCGGCTGTTTTTCCAACTCTCGCTCCAGCGCCGAATACGCCGCGGCCAATTGCCCTTCGACCCGTTCCACCCAGGGCGCGTACTGAATCTGCGCTGGTCGCAGGTTGCGTTCGTAGTAAAGCTGCACCGACTTTTCGCACGCTGCCAACGCCAGGCCGATCAGCCGCAGCGAGCGCAGGCGTTGCTCCAGATTGTTGGGTATCAGGCTTTTACCCGGCGCGGCCAGAGCCTCCAGGTAGTCGATGATCAGCGTCGAATCCATCAACACCTCGCCATCATCCAGCACCAGTGTCGGCGCCTTCACCACCGGGTTGATCTGCTGGAACTGCTCGAAGTTTCTGAACACCGAAACCGACTCGTGCTCCAGCGGTATGCCCAGGCATTTGGCGGAAATGGCGACGCGCCGCACGTAGGGCGAATCCAGCATGCCGATCAGTTTCATTGAGCCTCTCCTTCAGACAGTCCTTGGGGATGGACAACCTTAGCTGAGGTTCAGCGACCTGCAAACGGCTTCGCGCTAATCCTCAAAGGCTATCGCTAATCCTCGAAGGCTAATCCTCAAAGCCTACCTGCTCATGAATCTCATCGACCTTCAATTCCAGCCGATAAGCCACGGCGATAAACAGCGCCTGGCACAGGCACAAAGTCGCACTCAACGAGCGGAAGGCAAACGAACTGCCCTCGTTGACCAGCAGCACGGTGTTGGCGCGCTTGGCCAACGGCGAGAGGTTGCTGTCGGTGATGATCAGGGTTTTCGCCTGATTGTGCTGGGCGATGCGCAGGCAGTGCTGGGTTTCCTTGCCGTAGGGCGTGAAGCTGATAGCGATCACCAGGTCATTGGCGCGCACGCTGCGCATCTGCTCGCGGTAACTGCCGCCAAGGCCCGACACTAAGTGGATGCGCTTGTTGGTGTGTTGCAGGTTGTAGACCAGGTAATCGGCCACCGCGAACGAGCGGCGCACCCCGACCACGTAGATGTTGTCGGCATTCACCACCAAATCTACGGCTTTATCGAAGGCTTGATCATCGAGTTCCAGCCCCAGCCGTTCGATGCCCGACAGGGTGGCGTTGATGCATTCGCGCGCCAGATCGCCGCCGCTGGCCTTCTGCGACTTGTTGGCGATCATGCTGCGGATGCGTTGCTGGTAGTTCTGCACCGGTGTGGTTTTGTGGGTGTAGGCCTCGCGGAACAGCGCCTGCATTTCGCTGAAACCACTGAAGCCGAAACGTTGGGAAAACCGCACGATGGCCGACGGGTGCACTTCGCATTCACGGGCGATGTCGCTGATGCGGTCGACCATGATCCGGTCGCTCTGCTGGCTCATGTAGCTGGCGATGCGTTTGAGCTGGCGCGGCAGGCTTTCGTATTCATCGGTGATCAGCTGCAACAAACGCTCGGCATTGATCGGAGGGCTGGCGAGATCGCTGTCGGGCGTACTCTCGGTCGTAGCCGGCTGATCGGTGCGGGACATAAGGAATCCTTCTGGCTTGTGCTTATAGAGATGACAGGTCGCGTCATCCCCTGACAATAGGTTGGCTGTGCGCAGTCTACAGGGTAGGCCGGAATAAAATCTTGAGCTTGCGCCCGCCTCGGGGTCTGCTGAAACGATGCACTGTGTCTGGAACGCTTGTGTGAAAGTTTATTGGAAAAAATATTCCACGTAAAAAATATTTAGAATAATTATTGATTGTTCGGTCCCGGTCGTTTTAGTCTGCATCCACCAAGAGTGTTCGGCGCCTTCATCGCCCCGAACGCAGGCTGATAAAAATAACAGGAGCCAGCATGGGCCAGACTCGTTTTGCCAGTGGGCGTCAATTGGATCTGATTTGCCTGGGGCGCCTTGGCGTCGACCTCTATGCGCAGCAAGTCGGGGCGCGGCTGGAGGATGTGAGCAGCTTCGCCAAATACCTCGGCGGTTCGTCCGCCAACATCGCCTTCGGCACCGCTCGGCTGGGCCTGAAATCGGCGATGCTGAGCCGGGTAGGGGACGACCATATGGGCCGCTTCCTCGTTGAATCCCTGACCCGCGAAGGCTGTGACGTCAGCGGCATCAAGGTCGATCCGGAACGCCTGACCGCCATGGTCCTGCTGGGCCTCAAGGATCGTGAAACCTTTCCTTTGGTCTTCTACCGCGAAAACTGCGCCGACATGGCGTTGCGGGCTGAAGACATCAGCGAATCTTTCATTGCCTCCAGCAAAGCCTTGCTGATCACCGGCACCCATTTCTCCACCGACGGCGTCTACAAGGCGAGCATCCAGGCGCTGGATTACGCCGAGAAGCACAACGTCAAACGGGTGCTGGACATCGACTATCGCCCGGTGCTCTGGGGCCTGGCCGGCAAGGCGGACGGCGAAACCCGGTTCGTCGCCGATCAGAACGTCAGCCAGCACGTGCAGAAAATTCTCCCCCGTTTCGATCTGATCGTTGGCACTGAAGAAGAGTTTTTGATCGCCGGTGGTTCCGAGGATTTGCTCACCGCGTTGCGCAACGTCCGGCAACTGAGCGCGGCGACATTAGTGGTCAAGCTCGGCCCGCAAGGTTGCACGGTGATTCACGGGGCGATCCCGGCGCATCTCGAAGATGGAGCGATCTATCCCGGCGTGCGCGTCGAAGTGCTGAATGTGCTGGGCGCCGGCGATGCCTTCATGTCGGGTTTCCTCAGCGGTTGGCTGGAGGACGCCAGCGACGAACGCTGCTGCCAGTTGGCCAATGCCTGCGGCGGGTTGGTGGTGTCGCGCCATGCCTGCGCTCCGGCGATGCCGACCCGCGCCGAACTCGACTATCTATTCAACAGCCCGGTGCCGATCACCCGGCCGGATCAGGACGCCGTGTTGCAGCGTCTGCATCAAGTCAGCGTGCCGCGCAAACAGTGGAAGCAACTGTTCATCTTCGCCTTCGACCATCGCGGGCAACTGGTAGAGCTGGCCCACAAGGGCGGGCGCGACCTGAGCGCTATCTGCGAACTCAAACAACTCTTTATCAAAGCCGTGGAGCGGGTCGAAGCGGATTTGCGTGAGCAGGGCGTCGACGCCGATGTCGGCTTGCTGGCGGATCAACGCTTCGGTCAGGACTCGCTGAACGCTGCCACCGGTCGCGGCTGGTGGGTGGCACGGCCGGTGGAAGTGCAGGGTTCGCGGCCATTGGCGTTCGAGCACGGGCGCTCGATCGGCAGCAACCTGATCGCCTGGCCGCATGAGCAGATCATCAAATGCCTGGTGCAATTCCATCCCGACGACGAGCCGCTGCTGCGTCTGGAGCAGGAGGCGCAGATCAAAGGTTTGTATCAGGCCTCCCAGGTCAGCGGTCATGAACTGCTGCTGGAAATCATTCCGCCCAAGGATCACCCGTCGACGCATCCAGACGTGCTGTATCGCGCGCTCAAACGCCTCTACAACCTGGGCATCTACCCGGCGTGGTGGAAGATCGAAGCGCAAAGCGCCGAGGAATGGAAACAGCTCGACGAACTGATTCAAGAACGCGATCCGTATTGCCGTGGCGTGGTGCTGCTGGGCCTGAACGCCCCGGCGGCGGCGTTGGCCGAAGGGTTTCAGCAAGCCAGCCAGAGCCAGACCTGCCGAGGTTTTGCCGTAGGCCGGACGATTTTCCAGGAACCTAGCCGCGCGTGGATGGCCGGTGAAATCGACGACGAAACGCTGATCCGCCAGGTGCAGGGCACGTTCGTCGAATTGATCGACGCCTGGCGCACGGCCCGCGCTTGAACAAACTGGCTGATTGATCGGGCTTTTGTGGCGAGGGAGCTTGCTCCCGCTGGACTGCGAAGCAGTCCCAAATCAACCGGCCCGGTGTATCAGGTAAACCGCATTTACAGGTTTGCGACTGCTTCGCAGCCGAGCGGGAGCAAGCTCCCTCGCCACAGGTGATCGGTTGAACATTTTAGTAAAAACAATAAAAGGTGCAGCCATGCCCGCTATCCGAATTGGCATCAACCCGATCTCCTGGAGCAACGACGACTTGCCGTCCCTCGGTGGCGAGACGCCGTTGAGCACCGCCCTCAGCGAAGGCAAGGAAATCGGCTACGAAGGCTTCGAACTCAACGGCAAATTCCCCAAGGATGCCAAAGGCGTCGGCGACGTGCTGCGGCCCTACGACCTGGCGCTGGTCTCCGGCTGGTATTCCAGCCGTCTGGCCCGCCGTTCCGTGGCCGAGGAAATCGACGCCATCGCCAGCCATGTCGAGCTGCTGGCGAAGAATGGCGCCAAGGTGCTGGTCTATGGCGAAGTCGCTGACTCGATTCAAGGCCAGCGCATTCCCTTGGTCGAGCGCCCGCGTTTCCACACCGAGCAGGCCTGGCAGGAATACGCCGACAAACTCACCGAACTGGCACGCTTCACCCTGTCCCAGGGCGTACGTTTGGCGTATCACCACCACATGGGCGCCTATGTCGAATCCCCGGCGGACATCGACAAACTGATGGCGTTGACCGGCAGTGAAGTCGGCCTGCTGTTCGATTCGGGCCACTGCTACATGGGCGGCGGTGAACCCTTGCAGGTGCTGCGCAAACACATCGAACGCATCTGCCACGTGCATTTCAAGGACGTGCGCAAACCGGTGGTGCAACTGGCGCGCAACAACCTGTGGAGCTTCCCGGACTGCATCATCAACGGCACCTTCACCGTGCCCGGTGATGGCGACATCGACTTCGGCGCCTTGCTCGACGTGCTGCTGGGCGCCGATTACCACGGCTGGCTGGTGGTCGAGGCCGAACAGGATCCGGCGGTGGCACCGAGTTACGTCTATGCCAAAAAAGGCTACGACACCTTACGTGCTCTGCTCAACGAGAGGACCGCGCGATGAGCCTGTTGGTCAAAAGCAATGCACGCGGGCGAACCATGGTTGAGTTGGGGCAAGGGGAGCTGGAATACGTCGGTTTCGCCGCTTACCGCCTGAGCCTCGGCGAAACCCTGCCGGTGTCGGCCGGTGATAAAGAACTGTGTCTGGTGCTGCTCAGCGGTCGGGTCAGCATCAAAGGCGAAGCGCCGGGGCAGGGTGCGTTCGATTGGGACAACATCGGTGATCGCCAATCGGTGTTTGAAGACAAATCGCCGTTCGCCGCGTACTTGCCACCGGGCAGTCAGGCGCAAGTGATGGCATTGAGCGACGTGCAAATCGCCGTTTGCGCCGCACCCGGTTCGACCGCCGAAAACCTCGGTCCACGGCTGATCAAGCCCGACAGCATGAAACGCAGCGTGCGCGGCAAGGGCGCCAACACCCGTTACGTCTGCGACATCCTGCCAGACACCGAGCCAGCCCATTCGCTGTTGGTGGTGGAAGTGCGTACGCCGTCCGGGCACTCGTCGAGCTACCCGCCGCACAAGCACGACACCGACGACCTGCCGCACCAGAGCTTTCTCGAAGAAACCTATTACCACCAGATCAACCCGCCTCAAGGGTTCGTATTCCAGCGGGTCTACACCGACGATCGCAGCATTGATCAGGCCATGGCCGTGGAAAACAGCGACCTGGTGGTCGTGCCCAAGGGCTATCACCCGGTCAGCGTGCCCTACGGCTACGAGTCGTATTACCTGAACGTGATGGCCGGCCCGAAACGCGTCTGGCAGTTCCATAACGATCCGCAGCACAGCTGGTTGCTGGATCTTTGAATTGAAAAGCCTGAATTCCCACATTCGAACGGAGAACAAGAACAATGAGCGACGCCCAGGTAATAGGCCATTACATCGACGGTCAGGTACAAGACAGCGGCAGCGAGCGGTTCAGCAATGTCTTCAATCCGGCCACCGGTAGCGTTCAGGCGCGAGTCGGGCTGGCCAGTCAGAAAACCGTGGACGATGCCGTCGCCTCAGCCCTGAAGGCGTTCCCGGCGTGGTCCGAGCAATCGTCCCTGCGCCGTTCGCGGGTGATGTTCAAGTTCAAGGAACTGCTCGACCGTCATTACAACGAACTGGCGGAAATCATCAGCCGCGAACACGGCAAGGTGTTCTCGGACGCCAAGGGCGAAGTGACTCGCGGCATCGAAATCGTCGAGTACGCCTGCGGTGCGCCGAACCTGCTGAAAACCGAGTTCAGCGACAACATTGGCGGCGGCATCGACAACTGGAACCTGCGCCAGCCGTTGGGCGTTTGTGCCGGCGTAACCCCGTTCAACTTCCCGGTGATGGTGCCGCTGTGGATGATTCCGATCGCGCTGGTCACCGGTAACTGCTTCATCCTCAAACCCTCAGAACGCGACCCGTCGGCCAGTTTGTTGATGGCGAAATTATTGACCGAAGCCGGGTTGCCGGACGGTGTGTTCAACGTGGTTCAGGGTGACAAGACCGCGGTCGACGCCTTGCTGCAACACCCGGACATCGAGGCGATTTCCTTTGTCGGTTCGACGCCGATTGCCGAATACATCCACCAGCAAGCGACCTCCCGCGGCAAACGCGTACAGGCGCTGGGCGGGGCGAAGAACCACATGATCGTCATGCCCGATGCCGATCTGGATCAAGCGGCGGATGCCTTGATCGGCGCCGCATACGGTTCGGCCGGTGAGCGCTGCATGGCGATTTCGATTGCCGTGGCCGTCGGTGATGTCGGCGACCAACTGATTGCCAAACTGCTGCCGCGCATCGATCAACTGAAAGTCGGCAACGGCATGCAGAGTGACAGCGACATGGGGCCGCTGGTGACCGCCGAGCACAAAGCCAAGGTCGAAGGCTTTATCGGCGAAGGCGTGGCCCAAGGCGCGCAGCTGATTGTCGACGGGCGCAACTTCAAGGTGCCGGGCGCCGAGAACGGCTTCTTCGTCGGTGCGACGCTGTTCGATAACGTCACGACCGAGATGAGCATTTACCAGCAAGAGATTTTCGGCCCGGTGCTGGGCATCGTGCGCGTGCCGGATTTCGCCAGCGCCGTGGCGCTGATCAACGCTCATGAGTTCGGCAACGGCGTGTCGTGTTTTACCAGCGACGGCGGCATTGCTCGCTCGTTTGCCCGCAACATCAAGGTTGGCATGGTCGGCATCAACGTGCCGATTCCGGTACCGATGGCCTGGCACTCGTTCGGCGGCTGGAAGCGCTCGCTGTTCGGTGATCACCACGCTTACGGTGAAGAAGGCATTCGCTTCTACAGCCGCTACAAAAGCGTGATGCAGCGCTGGCCTGACAGCATCGCCAAGGGCCCTGAATTCAGCATGCCGACTGCCAAATAATTCACTTGTGCGGAGAACAACAAAAAATGAGCAAACCCCTGCGTTTCGCCCTGAACCGTATGGTCGCCCCACGTTTGTCCCTGCCCGCGTTCATCGAGTTGGCGGTGACCCTCAAGGCCGATGCCATCGAGATTCGCAACGACCTCAAGGGCGTCGAGATCGAGGACGGCACCGCGCCCGAACACGTCCGTGAGCTGTGCGCGGCCAAAGGCATCACCGTGCTGTCGATCAACGCGCTGTATCCGTTCGATGTCTGGAATGACGAGCGCCGTGCACACGCGCTGAAACTCGCCGCTTATGCCCGTGATTGCGGCGCGCAGGGTTTGGTCATGTGCCCGTTGAACGACCGTGCTGATCCACGTACCGAGGCACAACGTGCTGCTGGGTTGCGCACGGCGCTGAGTGAACTGGCGCCGATCCTGCGTGATCACGGCATCCTCGGTTTCATCGAGCCGCTGGGTTTCGAAGAATGCTCGCTGCGGCGCAAACGCACCGCAGTCGATGCAATCAAGGCCATCGGTGGGCTGGATGTGTTCCGTCTGGTGCATGACACCTTTCACCATCACCTGGCCAGCGAACATGAGTTCTTCCCCGAGCTGACCGGGCTGGTGCACATTTCCGGCGTCGAAGATGCCGAGGCGCCGCTGGCGACTATCCGCGACGGCCACCGGGTGCTGGTGGGCGAGGGCGACATCCTCGGCAACGCGGCGCAGATCGAAACCTTGCTCGCTACTGGCTATAGCGGTTACTTGTCGTTCGAACCGTTCGCCGACAGCGTCCATGGCCTGGCGGATATCCAGACGGCGATTGGCGCGAGCATGGATCACCTGCAGAAATCCCTGGCCTGACAACGTTTTCGGGCTGATGGAGATCAACTGTGGGAGCGAGCCTGCTCGCGATGAGGGCGGCACATTCAACATTGATAGCGCCTGATTAACCGCAATCGCGAGCAGGCTCGCTCCCACAGGGTTTCTTCACGTATTGAAGGATCGGACATGACCACAACAAGACTGACCATGGCCCAGGCCCTGGTGAAATTCCTCGATAACCAGTACATCGAGGTCGATGGGGTTCAGAGCAAATTCGTCGCCGGGATCTTTACCATTTTCGGCCACGGCAATGTGCTGGGTCTGGGGCAAGCCCTGGAGCAGGACAGCGGCGACCTGATCGTTCATCAGGGGCGCAACGAGCAAGGCATGGCCCACGCCGCCATCGGTTTTGCCAAGCAACACTTGCGGCGCAAGATCTACGCCTGTTCTTCATCGGTGGGCCCGGGTGCGGCGAACATGCTGACCGCTGCCGCGACGGCCACCGCCAACCGTATTCCCTTGCTGCTGTTGCCCGGCGACGTTTATGCGTGCCGCCAACCGGACCCGGTGCTGCAACAGATCGAGCAGTTCCACGACCTGAGCATCAGCACCAACGATGCGTTCAAGGCCGTGAGTAAATATTGGGACCGGATCAACCGTCCCGAGCAACTGATGACCGCGGCGATCCACGCCATGCGCGTGCTCACCGACCCCGCCGAAACCGGCGCGGTGACCCTGGCCTTGCCGCAAGACGTACAGGCCGAGGCTTACGACTATCCCGATTACTTCCTGCAAAAACGCGTGCACCGCATCGAGCGCCGCCCGGCCACCGAAGCGATGCTCGGTGATGCTGTGGCCCTGTTCAAAGGCAAGCGCAAGCCGCTGATCATCTGCGGCGGTGGGGTCAGATACTCGGGCGCCAACGCGGTATTGCAAGCCTTTGCCGAGCGCTTCGATATTCCCTTCGCCGAAACCCAGGCCGGCAAAAGCGCGGTGGTGTCCAGCCATCCGCTGAACGTCGGCGGCATCGGTGAAACCGGTTGTCTGGCCGCGAATCTGTTGGCCAAGGATGCTGATTTGATCATCGGCGTCGGCACTCGCTACAGCGATTTCACCACCGCGTCGAAATCCTTGTTCAAACACCCGGACGTGCAATTCCTTAACCTCAATATCAGCCCTTGCGATGCCCTGAAACTCGACGGCGTACAGCTGCTGGCGGACGCCAAAGCCGGCTTGAGCGCCCTGGCCGATGTGCTGGGCGATTATCGATCCAGCTGGGGCGATCAAACCCGCCAAGCCAAGGCGCAGCTGGATGAGGAAGTGGATCGCATCTATCAGGTCGAGTACCAGACCCAGGATTTCGTCCCGGAAATCAACGACCACATGGACCCGGCGGTGCTGCGCGAATTTATCGAACTGACTGGTTCCTGCCTGACCCAGAGCCGGGTACTCGGGGTGCTCAATGAAACCCTGGCCGATGACGCCGTGATCGTCGCCGCCGCCGGCAGTCTGCCCGGTGACTTGCAGCGCAGTTGGCGCAGCAAGGGCGTGAACACCTATCACGTCGAGTACGGATATTCCTGCATGGGTTACGAGGTCAACGCTGCGCTGGGCGTGAAACTCGCCGAGCCTGAGCGCGAGGTCTACGCACTGGTGGGTGACGGCTCCTACATGATGCTGCACTCGGAACTGGCGACCTCGATCCAGGAGCGACGCAAGATCAACGTGGTGCTGCTGGACAACATGACCTTCGGCTGCATCAACAACCTGCAAATGGAACACGGCATGGACAGCTTCGGCACCGAGTTCCGTTTCCGTAATCCGCAAACAGGCAAGCTCGATGGCGGCTTCGTGCCGGTGGATTTCGCCATGAGCGCGGCGGCTTACGGCTGCAAGACTTACAAAGTGAACACCGTTGAAGAGTTGCAAGCTGCGTTGGCGGATGCGCGGTTGCAGACGGTGTCGACGCTGATCGACATCAAGGTCCTGCCCAAAACCATGATTCACAAATACCTGTCGTGGTGGCGGGTCGGCGTTGCGCAAGTCTCCACCAGCGCCCGCACCGATGCGGTGGCCAAGACCCTCAACGAACGACTGGCCAAGGCCCGTCAATACTGATTGCCCTGAACGAACCCACAGGAGTGTTTATATGTCTTTGCTTTCCAATTCGTTGCGGATCGGCGTCATCGGCACCGGGGCCATCGGCCAGGACCATATCCGTCGTTGCAGCCAGACCTTGCTCAATAGCCAGGTCGTCGCGGTCACCGACATCAATCTGCAGCAAGCGGCCAAGGTCGTTTCCGATCTGAAACTGACTGCCGAGGTCTATCCCGACGGTCATGCGCTGATCAAGGCACCGGAAGTCGAAGCGATCCTCGTGACCTCCTGGGGCCCGAGCCACGAAGAGTTCGTGCTGGCCGCGATTGCCGCCGGCAAACCGGTGTTTTGCGAGAAGCCGCTGGCGGTCACCGCCGAAGGCTGCCGCAAGATCGTCGAGGCTGAAGTGGCCCACGGCAAACGGCTGGTGCAGGTCGGTTTCATGCGCCCGTACGATGAAGGGTATCGGGCGTTGAAAGCAGTGATCGACAGCGGCCAGATCGGCGAACCGTTGATGCTGCATTGCGCCCACCGCAACCCGACCGTGGGTGAAAACTACAAGACCGACATGGCGATCACCGACACGCTGATCCATGAGCTGGACGTGTTGCGCTGGTTGCTCGACGACGATTATGTGTCGGTGCAAGTGGTGTTCCCGCGCAAGACCAGCAAGGCCCACGCCCATTTGAAAGACCCGCAGATCGTGCTGCTGGAAACCGCCAAGGGCACGCGCATCGATGTGGAAGTGTTCGTCAACTGCCAGTACGGCTACGACATCCAGTGCGAAGTGGTGGGGGAGACCGGCATCGCCAAACTGCCGGAACCGTCGCAGGTACAAATGCGCAGCGGAGCGAAATTGTCCAATGCGATTCTGATGGACTGGAAGGACCGTTTCATCGCCGCGTATGACGTCGAATTGCAGGCGTTTATTGATGGTGTGCGGGCCGGGCAGGTCGGTGGGCCGTCGGCGTGGGATGGTTTCGCCGCCGCCGTCGCTGCGGATGCCTGCATCGAGGCACAGAACAGCGGGGCGATCGTCAAAGTCGGCCTGCCAGACCGCCCCCGCTTCTACGGCTAACCCCGATCCCCTGTGGGAGCGAGCCTGCTCGCGATTGCGATCTGACAGTCACATTGATGTTGGATGTGCTGTCGTCATCGTGAGCAGGCTCGCTCCCACAGGAGTGGTAAGGCTAAGGACCTGGTTAAGGAAAACAAAAAAACATGCGCATCGCACTAGACCCCTACATGTACCGCAACCTGTCCCTGGGCAAGATGGTCGACAAGGTCGCCGAGCTCGGTTACGAACACATTGAGCTGTCGCCCCGGGAAGATTTCCTGCCGTTCTATAAAGCCCCACGGGTCGACAAGGCGCGGATCAAGGAATTTCGCAAAGCCCTGAGCGATACCGGGGTCAAACTCTCTTCCTTATTACCGATGTACCACTGGGCCGCCGCCGACGAAGGTTTGCGTGTGGCCGCCGTGCGTAACTGGAAGCGCGCGATCCAGATTGCCGTGGAGATGGACTGCGAACGGGTCAACACCGAGTTCACCGGCCAGTCGGACAACCCGCTGGTGTGCGAAAACCAGTTCATGCGTTCCATGGACGAGCTGATCCCCGAGTTCGAACGCGAAGGCATCAAGCTCGATATCCAGGCTCACCCTTATGATTTCTGCGAGCGCAACAACGAGTCCGTGGACATCATTCGCGGGCTGGACCGGGACTGGATTAACTACCTCTATGCTGCGCCGCACACGTTTTTCTATGACGACGGTGTCGGTGATATCGCCTCGATGCTCAAGTACGCCGGCTCAAAGCTGAGCCACCTGATCATCGCCGACACCTACAACCACAAGGCTTCCTCGGGCTTGCGCTACATCGTCAACCCGCCGGGCGTCACCGCCACCGTGCACCAGCATCTGGACATCGGCCAGGGCGAGGTCGACTGGGAAGCGTTTTTCGGCACCCTGCGCGAGATCAAGTTCGATGGCATCGCAACGGTGTCGGTATTCGCCTGGGAGGACCGACCGGATGAGTCCAATCGGATGATGCTCGAACGCGTCAAAAACGAACTCTGCCGCTGACCAACCTACACAAAACCTGTGGGAGCGGGCTTGTGTGGCGAGGGGGCTTGCCCCCGTTGGGGCGCGAAGCACCCCTAAAACCAATCACCGCGATCTTGAATTTAGAAAGCAGTGACTGGTTTTACGACTGCTTCGCAGTCGAACGGGGGCAAGCCCCCTCGCCACACAAGCCCGCTCCCACAGGGGCCGCGTTCTATAAGGAGAATACTTTCATGCGTATCGGACTTGTCGGTTACGGCCATGGTGGCCGGTTTTTCCATGCTCCACTGATCAGCAGTTTGCCGGGTGCAGCTTTCGTCGGTGTGGTCACCCGTTCCGCCGAGCGCCGGCAGTTGCTAGCCACGGAACATCCCGGTGTGCCGGCCTTCGACAGCATTGGCCAACTGGTCGAAGCCGGGGTCGATGTGTTGGTGATCTCCACGCCGCTCAAAGGTCGCCCGGCGCTGGTGCTCGACGCCATCGAACACAATGTGGCGGTGGTCAGCGACAAGCCGTTCGCTGCTGATGCGCAACAGGCGCAAACCCTGATCACCATGGCCGAGCGCCAAGGCGTGCAACTGAGCGTCTACCAGAACCGGCGCTGGGACTCGGACTTTCTCACCGTGCGCAAACTCATCGAGTCCGGTGCGCTGGGTCAGGTCACCCGTTTCGAATCGCGGATCGAGCGCTATTCGCCACAGTCGGTGAACAACGGCAGCGGCGGCGGTTTTCTGCGCGATCTGGGCAGCCATCTGGTGGATCAGGCGCTCCTGCTGTTCGGCCCCGTCACCCGGGTTTATGCCGAACTGGATTACCTCGAAAAAGGCCAACCCTTCGACAACGGCTTCTTTATGTCCCTGACCCATGCCAACGGTGTGATCTCGCACCTGGGCGGCAGTTGCCTGCAAAACACCCCCGGCCCGCGCTTTCGCGTGACCGGCACCCAGGGCTGCTACAGCGTCGACGGTCTGGACGGGCAGGAGGCGTCGACCCTTGCCGGGCTCACACCGAAATCCGAAGGCGAGCGCTGGGGCGTCGAAGAGCACCGGCGCTGGGGCTGGTTCGAGCAGGGCGAGGTGCGAGAGCGGGTGCCGTCCGAGCGTGGCTGCTGGAACCAGTTCTATTTGCAGCTACAAACTGCATTACAGAGCGGTGGCCCACTGCCGGTCGACGCCCGTGATGCACTGGCGACCACCCGCGTGCTAGACGCTGCGCGGCTCAGCTTCGAGCGGCATCAAGTGGTGGCACTGAGCCCGTTCGAGAGCCATGGAATAAAATCAGAATAAAATTCTAAAATGAGTTGATATAGAAATTATTTTCCAATAAAGTCATTTCCAGGTTGCCGACTATCAACGTCCGATCACGCTCAAGCAGGCCTTGAACGGGTGAAGGACGCACCAAAAACAAGAAACAAAAGCCAGGTACCGTCGATGAAAACCTTCAACTCTGCTCTGCATGCTTTACGTTCCGCGTTGCACCTCTCTCGCGACCTGCCTCGCGTCTCGTTTCATTCCTTCTTTCGCTTGCTTTGCGTCGAACGCAACGGCGCCCTGGTCTGCTGTATTCCGGGTGCACCGATTGTCCGCTTGCCCACTCACTGAAATCGTCACCCCTTATCCATAAAACCAACAAGAATGTGGAGAAAGACTTTTCATGAAGACCAAGATCCGTTTCGCCTCGCTGGCCTTGTCCCTGATGTTCGCCAGCGGCGCCGCACTCGCTGACATGAAGATCGGTGTCAGCATGTCGCAGTTCGATGACACCTGGCTGACCTACCTGCGCGAATCCATGGACACCAAAGCCAAGTCCTATCCCGATGGCGTCAAGCTGCAGTTCGAAGACGCCCGCAGCGACGTGGTCAGGCAGTTGAGCCAGGTAGAAAGCTTCATCAGCCAGAAGGTCGACGCCATTGTGGTCAACCCGGTGGATACCGCCGCCACCAAAAAAATCACTGAAGCAGCGGTCAAGGCCGGTATTCCACTGGTGTATGTCAATCGTCGTCCCGATGACATGAACCTGCCCAAAGGCGTGGTCACTGTCGCTTCCAACGATCTGGAGGCCGGCCAGATGCAGATGCAGTACCTGGCCGAAAAAATGGGCGGCAAGGGCGACATCGTGATTCTGCTCGGTGATTTGGCCAACAACTCCACCACCAACCGCACCAAGGGCGTAAAAGAGGTGCTGACCAAATACCCGAACATCAAGATCGAGCAAGAGCAGTCCGGCATCTGGTCGCGGGACAAGGGCATGACCCTGGTCAACGACTGGCTGACCCAGGGCCGCAAATTCGACGCGGTGGTCTCTAACAACGACGAGATGGCGATTGGCGCGGCAATGGCCCTGCAACAGGCTGGCGTCGCCAAAGGCAGTGTGCTGATCGCCGGTGTCGACGGTACGCCCGACGGTTTGAACGCGGTGAAGAAGGGTTCTCTGCTGGTCTCGGTGTTCCAGGATGCCAAGGGGCAGGCGGACGGTTCGATCGACACGGCGGTGAAAATGGCCAGGAACGAACCGGTCGAGTCGGCCGTGTGGGTGCCGTATCGCTTGATCACGCTGCAAAACGTCGACACCTTCAAATAGCCCGTCCGTTCGATAACAACAATAAGCACGCAAGGTTGCCACGCGACCTTGCTGATGGAGTACCTGATCATGTTCGCTTCAGCGACTGCTTCGAGCACCCCGTTAGTGGGTATCCAGCCAACTGCAACACCTGTCGATGAGCCGTACCTGCTGGAGATCATCAACGTCAGCAAGGGTTTTCCCGGTGTGGTGGCCTTGTCCGACGTACAACTTCGGGTGCGTCCCGGTTCCGTGCTGGCGCTGATGGGCGAAAACGGTGCCGGCAAATCCACCCTGATGAAAATCATCGCCGGCATCTACCAGCCGGACGCCGGCGAGTTGCGCCTGCGGGGCAAGCCGGTGGTCTTTGAAACACCCCTGGCTGCCCTCCAGGCCGGGATCGCAATGATCCACCAGGAACTCAACCTGATGCCGCACATGAGCATCGCCGAGAACATCTGGATCGGCCGCGAGCAGCTCAACGGCCTGCACATGATCGACCATCGCGAGATGCACCGTTGCACCGCCAAACTGCTGGAGCGTCTGCGGATCAATCTCGACCCGGAAGAGCAGGTGGGCAACCTGAGCATCGCCGAACGGCAGATGGTCGAGATCGCCAAGGCTGTGTCCTATGACTCCGACGTCCTGATCATGGACGAGCCAACCTCGGCCATCACCGATAAAGAAGTCGCGCATCTGTTCTCGATCATTGCCGACCTCAAGAGCCAGGGCAAAGGCATCATCTACATCACCCACAAAATGAACGAAGTGTTCAGCATCGCCGATGAAGTGGCAGTGTTCCGTGACGGCGCCTACATCGGCCTGCAGCGGGCCGACAGCATGGACGGCGACAGCCTGATTTCGATGATGGTCGGCCGCGAGCTGAGCCAGTTGTTCCCGGTGCGCGAGAAGCCGATCGGCGATCTGTTGCTGTCGGTACGCGACCTCAAGCTGGACGGCATTTTCAAAGGCGTCTCCTTCGACCTGCATGCCGGTGAGATCCTTGGCATCGCCGGGTTGATGGGCTCGGGGCGGACCAATGTCGCCGAAGCGATTTTCGGCATCACCCCAAGCGACGGTGGCGAAATCCGCCTCGACGGGGAAGTGGTGCGCATCAGCGATCCGCACATGGCGATCGAGAAGGGCTTCGCGCTGTTGACCGAAGATCGCAAACTCAGCGGCCTGTTCCCGTGCCTGTCGGTGCTGGAGAACATGGAAATGGCCGTCTTGCCGCATTACGTCGGCAACGGCTTCATCCAGCAGAAAGCCCTGCGGGTGTTGTGTGAAGACATGTGCAAGAAGCTGCGGGTGAAAACCCCTTCGCTGGAGCAATGCATTGACACGCTGTCCGGCGGTAATCAACAGAAGGCCTTGCTGGCGCGCTGGCTGATGACCAATCCGCGCATCCTGATTCTCGACGAGCCGACCCGGGGCATCGATGTTGGTGCCAAGGCCGAGATCTACCGGCTTATTTCCTACCTCGCCAGCGAAGGCATGGCGGTGATCATGATTTCCTCGGAACTGCCGGAAGTGCTGGGCATGAGCGATCGGGTCATGGTCATGCATGAGGGCGACCTGATGGGCACCCTCGACCGCAGCGAAGCGACCCAGGAACGGGTAATGCAACTGGCCTCGGGCATGTCCCAGCGTCATTAAATCAAGGGTGAACACAGTTCAAGGGTGAAAGGGGATTGTGTGGCGAGGGAGCTTGCTCCCGCTGGGCTGCGAAGCGGCCCTAAAAGAATGGGACTGCTGCGCAGTCCAGCGGGAGCAAGCTCCCTCGCCACAAGCAAGCTCCCTCGCCACATGGATTTCATTTGAAGGGTGAGTGGTTATGAACGCGATACTGGAAAACAAGCCTGCGGTGGCACCGGTCAAGAGTCGTCGGCGCTTTCCGACCGAGTTGAGTATCTTCCTGGTGCTGATCGGCATCGGCCTGGTCTTCGAAATGTTCGGCTGGATCGTGCGGGACCAGAGCTTCCTGATGAACTCTCAGCGTCTGGTGCTGATGATCCTGCAAGTGTCGATCATCGGCCTGCTGGCGATCGGGGTGACCCAGGTCATCATCACCACCGGTATCGACCTGTCTTCCGGTTCGGTGCTGGCGCTGTCGGCGATGATTGCCGCCAGCCTGGCCCAGACCTCGGACTTTGCCCGTGCGGTGTTTCCGTCCCTGACTGACTTGCCGGTGTGGATTCCGGTGATCGTCGGGCTTGGGGTGGGATTGCTGGCGGGTGCGATCAACGGCAGCATCATTGCGATCACCGGGATTCCACCGTTCATTGCCACCCTTGGCATGATGGTCTCGGCCCGCGGCCTGGCGCGCTACTACACCGAAGGTCAGCCGGTGAGCATGCTCTCGGATTCCTACACGGCCATCGGACACGGCGCGATGCCGGTGATCATCTTTCTGGTGGTGGCGGTGATCTTTCACATCGCCCTGCGCTACACCAAGTACGGCAAGTACACCTACGCCATCGGCGGCAACATGCAGGCGGCGCGCACCTCCGGGATCAACGTCAAGCGGCATTTGGTGATCGTCTACAGCATTGCCGGTTTGCTTGCAGGCCTCGCCGGGGTGGTGGCGTCGGCGCGGGCCGCGACCGGGCAGGCCGGGATGGGCATGTCTTATGAACTGGATGCGATTGCCGCAGCCGTGATCGGCGGCACCAGCCTGGCCGGTGGCGTAGGGCGGATCACCGGCACCGTGATTGGCGCGTTGATCCTCGGGGTCATGGCCAGCGGCTTTACCTTTGTCGGTGTTGATGCTTATATTCAAGACATCATCAAGGGGCTGATTATTGTGGTGGCGGTGGTCATCGACCAGTACCGCAACAAGCGCAAACTCAAGCGCTGAAGCCGGACTAAACGCGAAAATGCGCCACGCCTGACCCGCGTGGCGCAGCCGTTTGTCTTCTATATACAGCCGCTGGACTGAATTTCTTGTTATAAACGCACTCCGATAAGCGCCTCAAAGCCTACCCTGGCGCACTTTCAGGGCTTTGTCGGACAGATTTGCTGTCTTTTCAGTTGCTGAGGCCTCAAGTCGGCCTTAGACTGCCGCCCCTCGTAAATTGAGTGCCGGGTGGCGCTTGGAATAAACGGCGCCTTTCCAATGACCGCTTCAGGTTCAACGGATCGCTCCCTAATTCGCCTTAATGCACGTTTTTTTATAGAGATATCAATGACAAAGGACAAGTTGCTGGCCATGCCGGCGGATGACTACATGAATGCCGAGCAACATGCTTTTTTCTCCGAGCTGTTGCAGAACATGAAAGTCGAAACCCATGAGCGCATCGAACAGAATCGCATCGCCATCGAGAGCCTGGACACTCCGGCCGATCCGGCTGACGCGGCTTCCGTCGAAGAAGAGCGCACCTGGCTGGTAAACGCGATCGATCGCGACCAGCGCATGCTGCCTCAGTTGGAACAGGCCCTGGAACGTATCAAGGAAGACAGCTTTGGCTGGTGCGACGATAGCGGCGAGGCCATCGGCCTGAAACGCCTGCTGATCAGCCCGACCACCAAGTACTGCATCGAAGCTCAAGAGCGTCACGAACAGATCGACAAGCACCAGCGTCAGGCCTGATTCAGCAGCGCCCCCATCGCGGGCAAGCCCGCTCCCACAGGTTCAACACGGACCTTGTGGGAGCGGGCTTGCCCGCGATGCTTTTCGACGTCTGTGAAAACACCCGCGCACTTCTATTGATCTGCTTCAACCCCCCCCCACTACTAACGGACCATAGATAATGGCTTTGTAGTGGCGTTTAATGCGATCACAACAACTAGAAGACGCGTGGGGTGACGAAGATGACGAGGGACGGATCTCTGGTTGAGGCAATGCCTGCACCAGTACTTTTGCCGAAAAACCTTTGGCTGACGCCGACCCTGCAAAGCATCGCCCTGATGCTGTTGCTGTGCGGCATGGCATTGGCTGGCTGGTCGCTTTACCTTGGCCTGCCATTGGCCGTGCTGATTATCTGGCTGCCGCGCCTGCGCTCGCGCACTCTGCCTGAGGCAACCGCTGCGGACAGCACCAGCGCCATCGCCGGATTGACTCGCGACCTCTCTTACACCACCAGTCATAACGCTTTGTCAGCCGCCGGCGTGGCCTATTCGGTCAAGCAACTGGCGGACAAACTGCAATCGCAACTCAACGCCGCGGCGCAGATTGTCAGCAGCGCTGAAGTGATGATCGCCACCGAACACGCTACATCGAAACTCAGTCGGGAAGCCTTGAGCGCAGCCAGTGAAGCCCATCAGAGCAGCGCGGCCGGGCGCACGGAACTGGTCGAGTCCATTGCGCGCATGCATCAACTCAGTCAGCGCGCCAGCAGCAGCCGCGAGTTGATCGAAGCCCTGAGCCTGCGCAGTGACGATATCCAGCGGGTAACGCTGGTGATCCAGTCCATCGCCAGCCAGACCAATCTGTTGGCGCTGAACGCGGCCATCGAAGCGGCGCGGGCCGGTGAGCACGGTCGCGGTTTTGCGGTGGTGGCCGATGAGGTGCGGGGGCTGGCCGCGCGCACGGCGACGGCGACCGGTGAAGTCGGGGAGATGGTCGCCGACATTCAACAACGCACGGCGCAAGTGGTGGAACAGATTCGTCAACTGGCGAGCGATCTGAACACTGGCGTCGCGCAAGTCGAGCACACTGGACAGCACCTGGAAAACATCGCGCGCCTGGCCGCCGGCGTCGAAAGGCAGGTCGGGGAAATCGCTCAGGGCGCAGACACCAACCGCGAACAACTTGACAGTCTGTTCCACGCTATCGAACAGATGCGCAGCGATCTGGCGATCAGCGACCAGCAGACTCAGCGGCTCGCCCAGGCAGCGGTGCAGATGGAAGGGCAGGCCGAAACCATCAGCGAACGCCTCGCCGCAGTCGGACTGGATGATTATCACCAGCGGATTTACGACCTGGCCCGCGAAGGTGCGAGTCAGATCGCGGCACGCTTCGAAGCGGATATCGATCAGGGCCGGATCAGCCTCGATGACCTGTTTGATCGCAACTACCAAACGATCCCCAACACCAGCCCGGCCAAATACCAGACCCGCTTCGACCGCTACACCGATCAGGTATTGCCGGCGATTCAGGAACCGTTGTTGCCGCGCCATGAAGGCCTGGTGTTCGCCATCGCCTGCACACAGCAGGGTTATGTGCCCACCCATAACACCGTGTTCAGCAAACCGCTGACCGGTGATGTGCAGGTCGATACCCTGCAAAACCGCACCAAGCGCAAATTCGCCGACCGCACCGGGATCCGCTGCGGCAGCCATCAACAGGCCGTGTTGTTGCAGACTTACACCCGCGACACCGGTGAACTGATGCACGACCTGTCGGTGCCGATCATGCTCAAGGGCCGGCATTGGGGTGGTTTGCGTCTGGGTTACAAGCCGGAAAGTCCTCGCTGAGAGCTCGGGCAATTGTTGCCGGTCTTGCAACGAAGCTGTGCAGGGCCGTTAGCGCTGAAATGCCCGACAGCCTGCATTGAACCCCGGGCTAGTGGATCTGGTGCATGCGCAGGTTCAGGTCGTCGACCACATGCGCCCAATCGGCGTCTTCACGCAGTTGTTCCTTGAGGAAGCCGGCTTGTTGCGGGGTCCAGAACTCGGCATCGATGAGTTTCTTGTCGTCAGCCAAGGGTGAATGACGGGCAATGAAATCGTCGATGGCCTTCTCGCTGGAGTCCAGGCCGAGCTGGTCGAACAAGCCTTTCAAATCATGTGTGGGTGAATCCATCTTCATCTCCTTGCTGATAATCTGTCGCGCCAAGAGTTCGATAGGGGTTTAGCAGCTTTTTCCGGATTCGCCACCAATGATAGCGATGAGCTATTGCCTGTCGTTGTTCCAGCGATTACGATGCCGCGCGTTTTTGGCGTCACCAAGCAGCCCTTCAAAGTGTCCGTACATGGATGTTGTCGTCCCCGGCTTCAGCGCTTTGCGGTGCTGATCTGCCCATCCGTTGCGTGATCTCTTTCGAACCGATCCTCCCTCGATCCCGCATGAAAAGGATGTATGCAGTGAAGCGTCTTGTTTATCTGATGGCCATTGCACTTGGCCTGTCGTTGACCGGTTGTGTGTCTTTCACGCCGCTGGGTCCCATTGGCGAGCCCTTGAAGCCCGCGTCTTCCACCCTCGATCGTAGCGCCGAGATCAGTGAGGTGGTGATTTCCGCCCCCGATCTGGACGACAAGGTACGTGTCGCCGGCAGCCGACAACTGACCGAGCAGGTCAGCGCCTATGTCGATAAAAGCGACTACTTCAAGCGAATCGTGGTGTTCCCGGCCAAGGCTGGCGAAGACGACGTGGTGCTCAAGTTCAACCTGACCTCACTGGCAGGCAAACGTACCGTGCACCCGGCTTACATCCCCGGCGCGCTGGTAACGCTGACTATCTGGATTTGGGTTGATGGGCCGATTTACGTCGACAAATACGACCTTGCCGGCGAACTGATCATAGAAGACCGTCAGGGCAAGCAACTGGCCAGGTCGGTCGAGCAGGTCAAGCTCGACAAAAATGTCGGCTTGTGGAACGCCGACTACCTCAATCCGCGTCTGGGGGGTTCCCAGTTGCGCGATCTGATCGCCCATTTGCTGGCCAGTGCCACCCCTCAACTGCGTACTCCGTCAAAGGAACTGGCTGCACATGAATAAGTACCTACTGGTTTTGCTGCTTTTGGTCAGCAGCACCCTGACTGGCTGCATTTCTTACTCCCAACATGAGTTGGCGCCGTTGGACCAATGGCCGCCAGCGCAGGCCAGGCAGGACAAGCCCAGTGCTTATCTGCACGTGACCATCCAGCAGCAGTTCAACGGCGAACTGTCGGGTGGCGTCGGCAATACGGCGCTGGTGGAACAGAACATGCTGGAAACCTTCAAGGAGTCCGGGCAGTTCAAGAACGTGACCACAGACAAGGTCGACTCGAGCCTGTACGTGACGAGTACTTTGACCAATAACGAGCAGGGGAATGTCGCGAGTGCCTGGCTGACGGGCTTCACGCTCTTCGTGATCCCGACAACGTTCAGCAACACCTTCACGCTGGAAACAGTGTTCAAGGATCGGGAAGGCAACGTGTTGGGCAAAATCGTCAAGCAGGAGAGCACTCGTACCTGGATGCAGGTTTTGCTGATTGTCGGCTTGCCGTTCAATGAACGTGGGGACACGGTGCTCAAACACCTGACCCAAAGCACGCTGGATGAAGCGGTCAAGCGCAAGCTGATCTGACCGATTATCGAGATAAAAGGCGTGCTATCTGTGCAAGGCTGGCACGCCGCAGACACTTCAGGCCGGGATGTAGGCTGTTCACGCCTGACTCGCTGCGCTGGCGGCCATGAACATCGCGCTGGCTCCCGCTAGTACCTGAACGTCGTCGACACCCGTCTCAGGCTTTCAATGCCCCTTCATCGACGGCAAGCTTCAGGGCTTTCGCGGCTTCCTGGGCGGCGAGCGCCGCGACATCCGCGGTCTTGAACCAGCGATCCTTTTCGACCTGGTGATACGTCACAGTGGTCAACGGCGGTTTGGCGCGCATGATAATGACTGCCTGGAATTCGCCTTCGACCTCTCTGGCTTCGCCCCGGATAAAAAATTCACCGATATCAAATTCCGTCACGTAGCAGTCTTCCCTTGGAAATAGTTGTTGTGTTGAATGCCGTCCGCCCTGGGGACGGGTTTCATTGGTCGGGCAGTATGGCAGTAGTTGCCTGCCGGCGGCTGAGTTAAGTCGCCGGCATGACGAAACGTCTATGGAAGTGAATGCGGCAGGTGCCTCAGCTGTGTGCCTCGAGTGAACGGGCAAGGGCGCAGGCTTCGTTATGATTGCCGCGGAAACCTCTTACACGTCCGGTGGATATTTCCCTGATGTGGAAAAAGGCGTTGCCGGCCAATACCACCCGAAAACGCGGGAGCAGACGCTCTTCAGGCAGGAAGTCCTGCTGGCGGAGCCCCATCGAATGCAGAGGTGACGAGCCGTTTGTGTGCCGTGTGTGAGGCTGGGCAAAGTGAGTCAGTGTGCACATATGAAGTCCTTTTCGTGGTTTTACCGACGTGTGTACGTTGTTATGGGTAGTCTCGGTGAGCATGGCTGCTCTAGAATCGCCATCAATGGTTGGCGATTGATGCCCATCTAAAGCAATTTTTTACTGGCGATATGTCGGAAAAGTGCTTTTTTTAAAGAGATTTTTCCCTAAAGTTGGTAATCCGGTTTTCTCTGGCCGTCAGAAGGGCGTTTTCCTTCAACATCTGACGACCGCCAGGCAAGACGACGTGAGGGATGTTCCAGTAATCTTCTCAAACCTCGCGATGAATGAGCCCTCTGCTCATTCCAGGATTCGACCCGGGTCATTTGGCTACACCTCGGCATTGCCGCTTTTTTCTGCTGTGCGCGTTTCCCGCGTACGGCATCATTTTCAGATGTGGGGATGTTTCCTTGGCAGTAAGTAATCTCGATATGCATGCTTTGTTCGTACTGGGTGATTTGCGCGCAAAGCTGGTTAAACAGTTTCAGTCACGTTTCGTCTACATCACCGAACAGAACGCCGAAGGCATTTACATTGCCGAACTCGACACTGAATCAGCGCTGGTGGTGGATGACAAACCAGGGCTTAAACTCAAGGTCGGCGATCATTTCAGCGCCTCAGTACTGCCCAGTCGCGAAGGCGGCAAGCTGGACATCAAGTTCCGCGAAATCAAGCTGACGGTGTACGGGCTGGGGGATTACGCGTTCGTGACCACCGCAGACGGCCACGGCATTGTGTTCAAGGAAGGTCATAGCGTGGTGATGGTGTTCGCGGCCCATCAACAATTGCAGGAAGGCCTGACCAAGACCCTGAAAGCCGTGACCGCCAAGGCTGCCAAGTGGCGTAAAGGTGAACTGGTGACCTTCAAGGCCAGCGAGTAATGACCCTGACCCGCGCCGATTTCCACGAACAGAACCAGGCCAGTGCCCACGCCGAGGCGCAGCGCTTGTTGGCGCAAAAGGCCGTTCTACAGGGAACCTGGCTGAGTTGGGTGGCGTCACAGATCTACCTGTTGCGTCCGGCGGCGTACGCCAGCATGGTCAGAAGAGAGCTTGCGCGCTTGCAGGAACCTTCCGAAAATTAATCCTCGCCCCTCGAAAGCAGGAACCTCAACTACAGTCAGATGACTGAGTATTCAGAGGCTTGCGGTCTTCTTTGTCAGGCCATCCTGCTATTGCTGTGAACAGCACGAGGTGCAAAAGCATGAAGGGATTTCGACGGTTACTGGCCGCTACCCTGGCCACGTTCGGTTTATTGGCTTCACCCGTTCCGGTGTTCGCTGCCCAGGCGCCGATTCACTTCGCCGACCTGAACTGGGAAAGCGGCAGCCTGATCACCGATATCCTGCGGATCATCGTCGAGAAGGGCTATGGCTTGCCGACCGACACCTTGCCGGGGACGACGATTACTCTGGAGACCGCATTGGCCAACAATGACATTCAGGTCATTGGCGAAGAATGGGCCGGTCGCAGTCCGGTCTGGGTCAAGGCTGAGGCCGAGGGCAAAGTCGCGGCCCTGGGCGATACGGTCAAGGGTGCCACCGAGGGCTGGTGGGTGCCGGAGTATGTGATCAAGGGCGACCCGGCCAAGGGCATCAAGCCGCTGGCGCCGGATCTGCGCAGTATCAGTGATCTGCCACGCTACAAAGACGTGTTCAAAGACCCGGAAACCCCAGGCAAGGGGCGTTTTCTCAACAGCCCGATCGGCTGGACGTCGGAGGTGGTCAACAAGCAGAAGCTCAAGGCGTATGGGCTGGACGACAGCTACGTGAACTTTCGCAGTGGTTCGGGGGCGGCGCTGGACGCAGAAATCAGTTCGTCGATTCGTCGCGGCAAGCCGGTCCTGTTCTATTACTGGTCGCCGACGCCATTGCTCGGTCGTTTCAAGCTGATTCAGCTGCAAGAGCCACCGTTCGACGCCGAAGCCTGGAAAACCCTGACCGACGCCGACAACCCCAATCCAAAACCGACTCGCTCGCTGCCCTCGAAGCTGTCCATCGGCGTGTCCACGCCATTTCAGAAACAATACCCGCAGATTGTCGAGTTCTTCACCAAGGTCGATTTGCCGATCGATGCGTTGAACAAGGCCCTGGCTGACATGAGCGAAAAACACACCCCGCCACGTCAAGCGGCGCAGGCATTCATGAAGGCGCACCCGGACGTGTGGCAGGCCTGGGTGCCGAAGGATGTGGCAGACAAAGTCTCTGCCGCCCTGAAATAAACCGATTTATGTACGCCCGGGAATTCTCGGATGTACATAAACCCCGTAGGAGCTGCCGCAGGCTGCGATCTTTTGACCTGGCTTGAAAAAAAAAAAAGATCAAAAGATCGCAGCCTGCGGCAGCTCCTACGGGGGGAGCGCTTTTAATCGCGTTTGCAGCAGAGCTACCGTCTATAGCGAATACCCTTACAAAAACGCGCAAGGAAGTTCATCCTGCTGCGACATTTCACGCTGGATCTCTGAATATGAGCCTTTTGGTCGCGCAATGGATTGCTGCAATCTTTTTATTGATCAGCCTGGTGCATCTGTACTGGGCGGCAGGTGGCAAGTGGGGGAGCGAGGCGGCGGTGCCGCGCGTGCCCGGGGAGGGCGGTGAGGCATCAAGGCCCGCGTTCAAGCCGTCGGGCTTTGCCACGTTGCTGGTGGCGGTGGGTTTACTGCTGATCGCGATGCTGGTGTGCCTGCGGGTCGGGCTGTATCTGCCCACGGTGCATCATTGGTCGCTGCAATGGGTGATCAGCGCGATCGCGATGCTGATGTTCGCCCGGGCGATAGGCGATTCGAATTTGGTGGGGTTCTTCAAGCAGGAGAAGGGCTCAAGGTTTGCCCGGCTGGATACGTGGGCGTATTCGCCGTTGTGTGTGGTGTTGGGGGCCGGATTGTTGGCAGTGGCCTGGATCTGAGCGTACCTGACTATCGCCATCGCGAGCAGGCTCGCTCCCACATTGGATCTTCAGTGTTCGCAAAACCCCTGTGGGAGCGAGCCTGCTCGCGATGAGGCCAGCCCAATCAACAAAAACTTCTGAACTTAACTCCCGGGTTCCGTGCGCCGACTACTCACTTCCGCCGGCACATCATCCCCCGCCATGCGCTTGCGAAACAGCGCCGCCCGGGCCAGCAGCAGCGTGGTCACCGGTACGGTGATGGACAGCAGAACCGGGATCAGCCAGGCATGCAGCACCGGCGTCGAGTTGAGCGCCGAAAAGTAAATGATCGAAGCCAATGCCACGCACCACGCGCCCAAGGTCGAGGCCAGCGCCGGCGGGTGCATGCGCTGGAAATAATCCTTCATCCGCAGCAGCCCGACCGCGCCGATCAGCGTAAACAGGCTGCTCAGCACCAACAAAATCGCCACCGCAATTTCCACCCACAGAGACAGTTCAGGCCTCATTCGATCACCTCGCCACGCAGCAGGAATTTGGCCAGGGCAAACGAGCCGACGAAGCCGAACAGGGCGATCAGCAGCGCCGCCTCGAAGTAAGTGTCACTGGCATAACGAATGCCCAGCGCAAGCATCATCAGCATGGCGATGATGTACAGGTAATCGAGGGCCAGAACCCGATCCTGGGCCGACGGGCCCTTGAACAGCCGGATCAGGGTCAGAATCATCGCCATTGAAAAGATGAACAGACTCAGCAGGATCGCGTTCGACAGCAATGCGCTCATTCGAAGATCTCCATCAAGGGGCGCTCGTAGGTCGTCTTGAAGTGCTGGATGAATTGGCTTTCGTCATCCAGATCGAAGACGTGCAGCAACAGAATGCTGCGATCCAGCGCCAGTTCCGACCAGACCGTGCCGGGGACCACCGTGCAGATCATCGACAGCGCCGCCAGGCCGTTGGCATCGCGCAAGTCCAGCGGCACTTTGATGAACCGCGAGCGAGGCGCACGACGGCCCGCGTTGAGCACGCCCCAGGCCACGGCGAGGTTGGACACGAGCACGTCGCGTCCGACCAGCAAGAACAAACGCAGGATTACCCCGGGACGACGAATGCGGATCGGCAGCGGCCGCAGCTTGCGCATCATCAACGGTGCGCAGAATCCCAGCATGGCGCCCAGCAGGAGATTGCCGGGGCTCATCGACAGGTTCAACACCAGCCACAGCAACCACAACGCCAAAGACAGCCAAGGTGCAGGAAACAGACGCTTCATGGTTGCACCTCCAGCAGCGCTGTCGTGGCTTGCGGGCCTGGAATTACACGGGTGTCGAGTACCGCCATCACGTATTGCTGCGGGTTGTTCAATGCATCGGCCGCCGCTTGGGTGTAGCGCAGCAGCGGTTCAGCCTTGAACGTCAGCGCAATGCTCAACCCCAGCAGAATGACGATCGGCACGCATTCCAAGCGGCGCAGCAAGGGCGATGGGCGCTCTTGCGGGGTCCAGAAACGCTGGATGCCCAAACGCGAAAAAGCGATCAGCGAGGCCAGCCCGGACAGAATCAACAGGACGAGCAAACCCCATGCACCATTCGATATCGGTTCGTCGCTGCCATTGCCCAGACCCAGCGGATTGAGCAGGGCGCTGAGCAGGCTGAGTTTGCCGATAAACCCGGAAAGTGGCGGCATGCCGATGATCAGCAGGGCGCAGGCAATGAAACTCAAACCGAGGAAAGCCATGGTCCAGGGAATCACCTGTCCGACCACGGCTTTGCGGTCGTCATCGAGGTTGAAGCCTTTGGGCGGCTGCAAGGATTCCAGGGGCCGTGGCAGCAGCTCGCCGTCATCGAACAGTGGCATTTCGTTGGCTGAACGCGAGCGCTCGATCAACTCGGCCAGCAGGAACAGCGCGCTCAAGGCCAGGGTCGAGCTGACCAGATAGAACAGCGCCGCGCCGATCAGGTTCGGCTGGGCGAAACCGATGGCCGACAACAAAATGCCTGCCGACACCAGAATGCTCAGGCTGGCCATGCGTTCCAGGCGTTGCGCGGCGAGGATTGCCACGGCGGCGCAGACGATGGTCGCCATGCCGCCGTAGATCAGCCAGTCACCACCGAAGTACGCGGATGCCCCGGCCTGCCCGGAGAACAGCAGCGTCCACAGGCGTAGCAAGGTGTAGACGCCGACCTTGGTCATGATCGCGAACATCGCCGCCACCGGCGCGCTGGCCGCAGAATAGGCCGGCACCAGCCAGAAGTTCAGCGGCCACATCCCGGCCTTGGCCAGGAACGCCACCGCCAGAATCGCCGCGCCGGCATGCAGCAAGCCGCGATCGGCTTCCGGCACCAGCGGGATTTTCAGCGCCAGGTCGGCCATGTTCAGCGTGCCAGTAACGCCGTAGATCAACGCCGCGCCAATCAGAAACAGCGACGAGGCCAGCAGGTTGATCGAGATGTAATGCAGCCCCGACGACACCCGCGCCCGGCCCGAACCGTGCAGCATCAGCCCGTAGGAAGCGGCCAGCAGCACTTCGAAAAACACGAACAGGTTGAACAGGTCCGCCGTCAGGAAGGCGCCGTACAGGCCCATCAACTGAATCTGAAACAGCGCGTGGAAACTCGAACCGGCGCCGTCCCAGCGGGCCATGGCGAACAGCAACGCGCTGACGCCGATGATTCCGGTCAGCACCAGCATCAGCGCCGACAGACGATCGACCACCAGCACAATACCGAACGGCACCTGCCAGTTGCCCGGCAGGTACACACCGATGGAGCCGGGCACGCCGGTGGTTTGGGTCCATTGCAGCAGCATCACGGCAATGCCCAGCCCCAGCAGGCTGGAGAACAAATTGATTTTGGCCTTTAACGGACGGTGTTTCTCGCCCAGCATCAACATCACCGCGGCGGTCAGCAGCGGTAGCAGAATCGGTGCAGCGATCAGGTGCGCCATCGGATTCATTCTTTAGGCTCCCGGCCGTCCACATGGTCGGTGCCGGTCAGGCCCCGGGAGGCGAGCAGCACCACCAGGAACAGCGCGGTCATGGCGAAGCTGATGACGATCGCGGTGAGCACCAACGCTTGCGGCAGCGGGTCGGTGTAGTGCAGCAAATCCTGAGGCACGCCGTCCTTGATGTTCGGCTCCTTGCCGATGAACAGGCTGCCCATGCTGAAGATGAACAGGTTGACGCCGTAGGACAGCAGGCACAGGCCCATGACCACCTGGAACGTCCGTGGCCGCAGCACCAGCCACACGCCGGACGCGGCCAACACACCGATGGCGATTGCGATGACTTCTTCCATCAGATGGCTCCTTGCGTGGCAGCCGCTTTGGCCATGGGCTTGGGTTGCGCGCTGGTTTTATGACCGCGTACCGATTGGTGGGCGAGGGCGGTCAGGATCAACAGGGTCGAACCGACCACCACGGCGTACACGCCAATGTCGAAGAACAGCGCGCTGGCGATGTGAATATCGCCCAGTAGCGGCAGTGTGAAATGCCAGGTGTGGGTGGTGAGGAATGGATAGCCAGCCGCCATCGCCCCGAGCCCGGTGACCGTGGCGAACAGCAGCCCGGTGCCCATCCAGCGCAGCGGTCGCAGGCTCATTTGCGCCTCGACCCACTGGGTGCCGGCGACCATGTATTGCAGGATGAACGCCACCGACATCACCAGACCGGCGACGAAACCGCCACCCGGTTGATTGTGCCCGCGCATGAACAGGTAGACCGACACCACAAACGCAATCGGCAGCAGCAGACGCACCAGCACCGCTGGCACCATCATGAAACCGAGCGCGGTGTCGCTGGCGTGACGCGGGTTGACCAGATCGGTGACCACATCCGGCGCGAGCAAACGTTGCTGCGCCGGCAGCTGCAGGCTTTCTTTCGGTGGGCGGAAGCGTCGCAGCAGGGCGAACACGGCCAGGGCCACCGCCACCAGCACGGTGATTTCGCCGAGGGTGTCGAAGCCGCGGAAGTCCACCAGCATCACGTTGACCACGTTGCTGCCGCCGCCTTCGGGCAGTGCGCGACTGAGGTAGAACGAGGAAATGTCGTTGGGCGTCTGGCGGGTCAGCATCGCGTAGGACAGCAGCGCCATGCCGCCACCGACCGTGATCGATAGCGCCAGGTCGCGAACCCTTCGCACCCGCGCCTTGCGCAGACTGCTCGGTAACGGCGACACCTCTTCGATCCGTCGCGGCAGCCAGCGCAGACCGAGGAGGATCAACACCGTGGTCACCACTTCCACTGCCAGTTGGGTCAGCGCCAGATCCGGCGCCGAGAACCAGACGAAGGTCACGCAGGTCATCAAGCCACAGACGCTGACCATGGTCAGGGCAGCGAGCCGGTGATACTTGGCTTGCCACGCCGCGCCAAGGGCGCAGGCAATCGCCAGCAGCCAGAGGATCACGAACACGATCGAGCCCTGAATCTTCGGCCGGTCGCCCCAGCTCAGGCTGCTATGCAGCATCGGGATCAACCCGGCCAGCACCGCGGCGAGTACCACCAGGAACAGTTGGGTTTGCAGGCGCCGAGTGCTGATCCGTCGCTCCAGACGACGGGCCAGGCGCATCATGATCACCAGGCTGCGCTCGAACAGGCGCTTGCCGTTGAACCGGCCAATGATTGGCGGATAGACGAAGCGCCCGCGTTTGAGCTGATTACGCAGCAGCAGATAAAGCACAACGCCGCAGGACATGGCAATCAAACTCATGATCATCGGCGCGTTCCAGCCGTGCCAGATCGCCAGGCTGTACTCGGGCAGCGTGCCGCCCACCACCGGCAATGCCGCCGCCGCGAGCAACGGGCCGACCACTTGAGCGGGGAAGATCCCCACCACCAGACAGGTGAACACCAGCAACTCCACCGGCGCGCGCATCCAGCGTGGCGGCTCGTGCGGGGTGTGCGGCAGGTCGGTGGCGGTCGGGCCGAAGAACACATCGACGGTGAAGCGCAGGGAATAGGCCACGCTGAACGTCCCGGCGATGGTCGCGACGATCGGCAGGGTCATCTCGATCCAGGCTGTGGCGTTGATGAACACGGTTTCGGCGAAGAACATCTCTTTCGACAGGAAACCGTTGAGCAGCGGCACGCCAGCCATGGAAGCGCTGGCGACCATGGCCAGGGTGGCGGTGAACGGGATCAGTTTGATCAGGCCGCTGAGTTTGCGAATGTCCCGGGTGCCGCTTTCGTGGTCGATGATCCCGGCTGCCATGAACAGCGAGGCCTTGAACGTAGCGTGGTTGAGAATGTGGAACACCGCGGCGACGGCGGCCAGGGGACTGTTCAGCCCTAGCAGCAGGGTGATCAGGCCCAGGTGGCTGATGGTCGAGTAGGCCAGCAGGCCTTTGAGGTCGTTCTGAAACATCGCGCAGTACGCGCCGAGCAACAGCGTACAGGCCCCGGCCCCGCTGACGATGTAGAACCATTCTTCACTGCCGGACAGCGAGGGCCACAGGCGTGCGAGCAGGAAGACCCCGGCCTTGACCATGGTCGCCGAGTGCAGATACGCCGAAACCGGTGTCGGCGCCGCCATGGCGTGGGGCAGCCAGAAGTGGAAGGGGAATTGCGCGCTTTTGCTCAGGGCGCCGATCAGGATCAGGGGCAGCAGAATAGGGTAGAGGGCATGTGCGCGAATCTGATCGCCGGCGGCCAGGACCTTGTCCAGGTCATAGCTGCCGACCACATGACCGAGCAGCATGACCCCCGCCAGCAAACACAAACCACCGGCACCGGTGACCATCAACGCCATGTAGGCGCCACGTCGCGCATCGGCGCGGTGGTGCCAATAGCCGATCAACAGGAATGAGAAGAGGCTGGTCAGCTCCCAGAAAAACACGATCTGGATCAGGTTGCCGGAGATCACCAACCCCAGCATGGCGCCCATGAACGCCAGGAAAAACGCGAAGAAACGCGGCACCGGATCGTCCGGTGACATGTAATAACGGGCGTACAGAGAAACCAGCGTGCCAATGCCCAGCACCAGCATCGAGAACAGCCAGGCGAAACCGTCCATGCGCAGGACGAAGTTCAGGCCCAGGCTCGGTAACCAGAAGAACTCTTCGCGGATCACGCCGCCATGGGCGATTTGCGGGTACAAGAGGGCGACCTGGACGGTGCCGATCAGGGCCACCACGCCAGCCAACAGCGATTCGGTATTACGCGCGTTGTGCGGCAGCAAGGCTGCCAGACAGCTGCCGATAAAAGGCAGAAGCAGTAGAACTATCAGAGACATAGGCTTCTAATCTGCGGAAGTTTGTGAAGCATCATACGTGCCAGCTCCCGGATCACCAAACGCCAAGCTGTCGCAGAATCCTACAAGGTAAACGGAAAATTCCTGATTCACATTGTTTCAGGGAGGGCGATTTCGCCTGTCCCGGCCCCATCGCGGGCAAGTCGAATCGTCGCACCGCCGCTCCCACAGAGATTTTGGTTGTACGCAAATCGCGTGTACACCTCCAGACCCTGTGGGAGCGGGCTTGCCCGCGATGGCTGTCTATCAAGCAACGCAGATATTACGGCTTAACCCTGTGCTTCCTGCTCCAACTCTTCTTCAGGCGAAGCAACCTTACCCTTAGTCTTCAACTCACTGACAATCACCGCCGCCACAATCAACCCCGCCCCGACCAACGCAATCGCCGGCAACCGCTCCCCGGCAATCCGCCCGACAATCCCGGCCCACACCGGCTCCCCGGCATAGATCAACGTCGCCCGCGTCGGCGACACACTCTTCTGCGCCCAGTTCATCGCCACCTGAATCGCCGCACTCGCCGCGCCCAGCCCCAATGCGCTGCACAACAGCAACCAGGAGAACCCCGGAATCACTTCCTGAGTCGGCACCACCATCAGAAATGCCAGCACCGAAGTCACTGCCAGTTGCACCACCGTCACCCGGCGCACATCGACCTGGCCGGCATAGGTGCTGATCAGAATGATCTCCGCAGCAATCGCCACGGCACTGATCAATGTGGCGATTTCACCAGGGCTGAAATTGAACGAAGCGCCGGCAGGTCCCGACAGCAGCATGAGCCCGGTAAAGGCCAGCATGATCCCGATGCTCGGCATCAACCCCGGCCGCCGCCCCAGTACCAGCCATTGCAGCAACGGCACGAACGGCACATACAGCGCGGTAATAAACGCCGACTGACTACTGGGGATGCTCTGCAAACCCACGGTCTGCAAGCCGTAACCGAGCATGATCGCCACGCCGATAAACGCCCCGGCCTTGAGTTCGAACAGGGTCAGTTCGCGCAAATGACGCCAGGAGAACAGGGCAACGAGGCTCGCCGCCGCAGCAAAACGCAGACCGACGAAAAACATCGGCCCGCTGACGGTCATCGCATGTTGCACCAGCAAAAAGGTCCCGCCCCAGATCACGGTGATCAGCACCAGCACGCATTCAGCTTTGCTGAACCGTGAGAAACGGGAGGAAGCAGGGGAGGAGTTCACCGACGTCATGACCTTGCGCGCTACCTGAGGGAGACGCACAATGCGCCGGAAGTTGGGCAGTATACTGCGCAACACCATCAAGTGAGCAATATAGTGCACAAAGATTCCACCCAACGGGCTTCGGTTCTCCAGCACGTCAGCCAGAACGTCCGACGTCTGCGTCACGCCGCCGACATGAGCCAGACCGCCCTGGCCGAAAAGTCCGGGGTCAGCCGCCGGATGCTGGTGGCCATCGAGGCCGGCGAGAAGAATGTCAGCCTGACCACCCTCGACCGCGTTGCCGAAGCGCTGGACGTAGCCTTCAGCGACTTGATTCAGGCTCCCGACGCCCGCGACCCGAGCCGCATCAACGAACTGGCATGGGCCGGCACGATCCCCGGCAGTAAAGCGGTGCTGTTGTCGAAAGCCACCGCCACCCGCGAAGTTGAACTGTGGGAATGGCGCCTCGAACCGGGCGAGCATTACCCATCGGAACCGGATGCGGAAGGCTGGAGCGAACAGCTCTATGTGTTCGAAGGCTGCCTGACCCTGATGCTCGGCGACCAGCCGCAGCAAATCGCTGCCGGTGAGTTCTTCATGTTCGCCAGCAACCAGCCCCATTCCTATCGCAACGACGGGGAAGTGGCGGCGCGGTTTGTGCGTAATGTGGTGATCTGACTGTTTACCGACCAACACTGGATAAGCACTTTGCTGTTTTAAAGCTGCAAGTGTTTCTCGGATAGTTAATTAAGCTATTGAAATAAAACAAATTTAATTTCAGGCACGACTCCTGCAAAAGCTCTGGGGCATTCACCAGAATCCCGGAGTCGGCCCATGACAGCCTCTGCCCAACCCTCGCAAACCGCCCATGTGATCCACTCGGACGCCGAGGCGATTGCCGTCGCTCACAAGCTCGCCGCACGCTTCGCTACCGAGGCCAGTGCTCGTGACCGCGAGCGACGTCTGCCGGTCGCCGAACTCGACGAGTTCTCCGCCAGTGGTTTATGGGGCATCACCATTCCCAAAGAATACGGCGGTGCCGGCGTGTCCTACGTGACGGTCGCCGAAGTGATCAAGATCATTTCAGCCGCCGACTCATCCCTCGGCCAGATCCCGCAAAACCACCTTGGCGTGCTCGACATCCTGCTGCAAACCGCCACCGAGGAGCAGAAGCGCTATTACTTCGGCAAAGTCTTGCAGGGCTACCGCTTTGGCAACGCCTTCTCCGAATCCAAAAGCAAAAACGCCGGCGCCTTTGAAACCCGTATTCGTTTCGACAAAGACACCGCGCAAATCGACGGCGAGAAGTTTTACTGCACCGGTGCGTTGTTCGCGCACATCGTGCCGGCGGTGGCGGTCGATCAAGAGAACAAGGCTTTCATCGCCTTCATCGAGCGCGACAACCCCGGTCTGACGGTGATCGACAGCTGGGATGGTTTCGGCCAGCGCACCACGGCCAGCGGCGGCGTGACCCTGAACGCGGTGAACGTGCCTTTGAGCGCGGTGATCCCGGCCCACAAGGCGTTCGACGAACCCACCGCCGACGGCCCGATCTCGCAAATCATCCAGGCTGCCGTGGATACCGGCATCGCCGTCGGCGCCCTGGAAGAAACCAAGCGCTACGTCCGTGAAGCCCGACCATGGATCGACAGTCATCAGGATCATGGCTGGCAGGACCCGTTCAGCATCGCCGCGATCGGCGATCTGGAATGGCGGGTTCACGGCACCGAAGCGATCCTGAAAAAGGCCGGCCAAGCCATCGACGCTGCGTTGCTCAAGCCCAATGAAGACACGGTTGCCCGCGCCTCGGTGGTGGTCGCACAGGCGAAAGTCCTCTCTGCCGAAATCGCCTTGCTCACCAGCAGCAAACTCTTCGAACTCGCCGGCACCCGCTCGGTGCTCGGCAAGTACAACCTCGATCGTCACTGGCGCAACGCCCGGACGCACACCTTGCACGACCCGGCGCGCTGGAAATATCACTTGATCGGCAACTACCTGCTCAACGGCGTGAAGCCTGCGCGCCACGCCTGGAACTGAGGAGCGACCCATGAACGCCTTGACCCAACCGATTGTTGCCGGGCAGCCCCTGGCCAAGCCTCAGCACGACCTGCACAACGCTCGCACGTTGCTCGACGCGACCCTGCGTTTCGTCCGTCAGCAGACTAAGCCCTGGGCCGGCAGCGGCCTCGCCAAAGCCACCGATGATCCTTACGTTATCAGCCGTTTCGGCGACTTGCAGATCCGCATTGAAGTGGCAGCCGCCTTGCTCGAACGCGCCGAGGAGTTTCTGAACAGTGGTCAAGAGGATACGGAAACCACTATTGCCATCGCCGAGTCGCACCTCGCCAGCGCCGATGCTTTAAACGCCGTAAGCAACGCCGAATTCGAACTCACCGGCCAGCGCACGCCATTGTCGGGCTCAGTGACCGATCCGCTGCGCTGGAAACTTCACTTGATCGGTAACTTCCGTCTCAACGGTATCCATCCACCCAGCGTGCGGAGTGTCGTTTGATGGCCCGTGAAATTCGTCTCAACGCCTTTGACATGAACTGCGTCGGTCACCAGTCGCCGGGTTTGTGGGCGCATCCGCGGGATCGATCCTGGCAGTACAAGGATCTCGAATACTGGACGGATCTGGCGAAAATCCTTGAGCGCGGCAAGTTCGACGGTTTGTTCATTGCCGATGTGCTGGGCATTTATGACGTCTACAACGGCAACGGTGACGCGGCGATTCGCCAGGCGGCGCAGGTGCCGGTCAATGATCCATTGCAACTGATCCCGCCGATGGCGCTGGTCACCGAGCATCTGGGTTTCGGCCTCACCGCGTCGCTGTCCTTCGAACACCCGTATCCGTTTGCCCGACGCCTGTCGACCCTCGATCACCTGACCAAGGGCCGCGCTGGCTGGAACATTGTCACCTCGTATCTGGAAAGCGGTGCAAAGAACCTCGGCCAGAAAGCCCAGACCGAACACGACGCCCGTTATGACTTCGCCGAAGAGTACCTGGAAGTTTGCTACAAGCTGTGGGAAGGCAGTTGGGAAGAGGGCGCGATTCTGCGGGATCGCGAGCGGCGGATCTTCAGCGACCCGAGCAAAATCCACGAGATCCGGCACCTCGGCAAACACTTTCAGGTGCCAGGGATTCACCTCTGCGAGCCTTCGCCGCAACGTACGCCGGTGCTGTATCAGGCCGGCGCCTCGAGTCGCGGCAAGCAGTTTGCTGCCGAACATGCCGAGTGTGTGTTCGTCGCCGCGCCGTCGAAAGTGCTGCTGAAGAAAACCGTGGCCGACATCCGTCGCCGTGCGGCCGAAGCGGGGCGCGATCCGTCGAAGATCCTGATTTTCAATCTGCAAACGGTGATCCTCGGCGAGACCGACGCCAAGGCCAAAGCCAAATTCGAAGAATACAAAACCTGGGTCAGTTATGAGGGCGCCATGGCGTTGATCTCGGGCTGGACCGGGATTGATTTCAGCCAGTTCAAACCGGATGAGCCGCTCAAACACGTGCACACCAATGCCATTCAATCGGCGGTGGAGGCATTCTCCACGGCGGACCCGAACAAGGTCTGGACGCCAAACGAGCTGGCCGATTGGGTCGGGATTGGCGGTTTCGGGCCGCTATTTGTCGGCAGCCCCGAGACCGTCGCCGACCTGCTCCAGGAGTGGGTCGAGGAGACCGATGTGGACGGCTTCAACCTGGCTTATGCATTGACCCACGAAACCTTCATCGACGCCGTGGAGTTGCTGGTGCCGGAGTTGCAGAAGCGCGGGGTGTACAAGACCGACTATGCGCCGGGGACCTTGCGCGAGAAGTTGTTTGGCGAAGGGGCGCGATTGCCGGATATCCATCCGGGTGCCGGTTATCGAGACCTGGCGGGGTTGTGGCGGCAGGAGAAGAAAGTGGTGTCTGCGCAGAAAGCTTGAGCACAACACACATCCCCTGTGGGAGCGGGCTGCCCGCGAAGAGGCCTGTACATCCAACATCGATGTCGCCTGTCACACCGCCATCGCGGGCAAGCCCGCTCCCACAGGTGTTGAGGTCGTACCCAAATACAGCGCCCGGCGAAGATCCAATGTGGGGACGGGGTGTTTTAGAGATTGCGTTAATTCTTCAGCCCAGCGGACCACCGCACGCTTTTGCCCATGGATAAGAGGTAAGCCAATGAGCGTGCATGAACTCAAGCGTCCGCCCATCGCGGACACCGCCGAATGGCAGGTCAAGGCGCCTCGCGCCCTGGACCAGCTGCAGCGCTGGGCGCAGGTCAGTCCGTTGCAACCGGCCTTGCGACACAAGCGCCACGGTCAGTGGTTCGTCTGGCGCTGGATCGATGTTTTGCGCGATGTCGAGCGGTTGGCCGATGGTTTGCGTCAGCAGGGTTTTACCGAAGACTCGCGCCTGGCCTTGAGCGGTGCGTTCGAGCCAAATCTGTTGCTGCTCGCACTGGCCGCCCGGCACATTGGCGCCGAACTGCTGACGCTGTCGGACAACCTTGACTCCGAAGCCCTGCACAAAGCCCTGTGGCGCAGCCGTCCGACTCACGCGTTCGTCCAGGGACGACAGACGCAGCAACTCTGGATCAACCAAGGCCTGAAGCTGCTGAGTTTCGCCGATCTGTTTGGCCCGGTGGACCCTGCGCAACGCCTCAACCGCTGGAATCAAGACGCGCAACTGTGGAGCGAAGAGGGCACCCAGTGGCAGCACGGCCTGACGGTGCTGCTGGAACAATGGCTGGCCAGCGGCCAATCCCTGGCCTTCCCGGAAAGCCCTGGCAGTGCCGCCCGCGACCGTCGTGAAGTGGCGCCGTCCGGGCTGCTGCTGTCCGCCGAACGCCTGCAGCTATTGGCCACAGAAATCGACAGCCGCCTCGCCCCCAATGGCACTTGGCGTCGACGCCTCTGCGACTGGGCCATCGCCCATCCCGAAAAAGGCTTGCAACGGTTGATCAAGAACCGCGTTCGCCGCCTGTTGGGTTTCCACAATCTGCATTTCATCTGGCAAGCCATCCGCATTTCCGATGCTCAACCCGAGCCGACCTGGCTCGCCGAATTCAAACGGGACATCGCATGAGCTCGACCGACTCCATTCTGCAAGTCAGCGGTATTTCCCTGTCCTTCAAAGGCGTGAAGGCAATCAATGAACTGTCGTTCGATGTGCGCCGGGGCGAGATCTGCGCGCTGATCGGCCCCAACGGCGCGGGCAAGAGTTCGTTGCTTAACGTGCTGAACGGCGTGTACCACTTCGATGCCGGATCGATTGTGTTCGAGCAACAGCCGTTCAAGCGTATCGACCCGCTGAGCGCCGCACGCCGGGGCATCGGCCGCACGTTCCAGAACAACGCGTTGTTCAAGAAAATGAGCGTGATCGACAACATCCTCACCGGCCTGTCACGGCACCTGCGCAGCCGTTTCATTGAACAGGCGCTGAACCTGCCAAGAGCGCGGCGTGAGGCTGAAGACTTCCGTCGGCAGGCCCAGGGCATTCTCGAATTTCTCGAACTGCAAGCCCATCGCGATGTGCCGGTGGGCAAGCTGTCCTACGGCCTGCAAAAACGTGTGGAGCTTGGCCGTGCCTTGATCGCCGGCCCCAGCCTGTTGCTGCTCGATGAGCCGATGGCCGGGATGAACGCCGAAGAGAAGCAGGAAATGGCCCGCTTCATCGCCGACATCAACCGCGACCTCGGCGCTACGGTGGTGTTGATCGAGCACGACATGAGCGTGGTCATGGGCCTGTCCGACCATGTGGTGGTGCTCGATTACGGGCGCAAGGTCGGTGACGGCACGCCGGCCGAGGTGCAGGCCAATCCCGAAGTCATCGCGGCGTATCTGGGAGTGGTGCACTGATGACGTTCTTCTTCGAAACCCTGTTCGGCGGCTTGCTCGCCGGGACCATGTACTCGCTGGTCGCGATCGGCTTCGTGCTGATCTACAAGGCCAGCGGCGTGTTCAATTTTGCCCAGGGCGCGATGCTGCTGTTCGCCGCGTTGACCTTTGTCAGCCTGCACGATCAAGGCGTGCCGTTTGCCTTGGCGCTGTTGCTGACCGTTGTGGTGATGATCATCGGCGCGTTACTGATCGAACGGCTGGTGTTGCGGCCACTGGTCAATCGCTCACAGATCACCCTGTTCATGGCCACTCTCGGGTTGTCGTTCATCATCGAAGGCCTGGCTCAGGGCTTGATGGGTTCGCAAGTGCGGGCGCTGGATCTGGGCATCGACGACGTGCCGCTGTTCATCGGCGGGATGATGGTCAGCCAGTTCGACCTGATCGCTGCGGCTGCCGCCATTGTGCTGGTGACGGTGTTGGCGCTGCTGTTCAACAAAACCCGCATTGGCGTGTCCCTGCGCGCGGTGGCGGATGACACCACCGCCGCGCTGTCGATCGGCATCAACCTCAACCGCATATGGCAGATCGTCTGGGCGGTGGCCGGCATTGTCGGGCTGGTGGCGGGGTTGTTGTGGGGCGCGCGCCAAGGTGTGCAGTTCTCGCTGTCGCTGGTGGTGCTCAAGGCCTTGCCTGTGTTGATCATCGGCGGCTTCACCTCGATTGGCGGGGCGATTGTCGGCGGGTTGATCGTCGGTGCGGCGGAGAACCTCGCCGAGGTGTACATCGGCCCGCTGATCGGCGGTGGCATTATCCCATGGTTCGCTTACGTCCTGGCTTTGGCCTTCCTGTACATCCGTCCCGCCGGCCTGTTCGGCGAGCGCGCCATCGAGCGAGTCTGAACCCATGTCGATTTCCCTTACCCGCGAAACCGCGCCGGCGGTGTTGATTCAGCGCCGTGTGCCGATTGGTTTGATTGCACTATTGTTGATCGCCTTCGTGGTCGTGCCGCTGACCGGCAACGACTATTGGCTGAACGCGATTCTGATTCCGTTCCTGGTGTTGTCCCTGGCCGGGCTTGGCCTCAACCTGCTCACTGGTTACACCGGCCAGACCTCGGTCGGCGCGGCCGGTTTCATGGCGGTCGGCGCCTTTGCCACCTACGGCTTTCTACTGCGTTTGCCAGAGCTGGGCTTGCCGGTGGCGCTGGTCGGCGGCGGGCTGATCAGCGCGGTGGTGGGGTTTGTTTTTGGCCTGCCGAGTTCGCGGATCAAGGGCTTTTACCTGATGGTCACCACCCTGGCCGCGCAGTTTTTCCTGGAATGGCTGTTCGTCAAATTCCCCTGGTTCTACAACTATGGTTCGTCCGGGACCATTTCCGCGCCGAAACTGGCGTTGTTCGGTCATGACCTCAACACTCCATTGGGCCGCTATCTGCTGACCCTGACCACAGTGCTGCTGTTGACCTGGGTCGCGGTGAACCTGGTGAAAAGCCAGATCGGCCGCAACTGGATGGCGATCCGCGACATGGACACCGCCGCCGCCGTCATTGGCATTCCGGTGGTGCGCTACAAACACCTGGCATTCGCCGTCAGCTCGTTTTACCTCGGCATCGCCGGGGCGCTGTGGGCCTTTGCTTATCTGGGCACGGCCAGCGCCAGCAGCTTCGATATCAACCGGTCGTTCCAGATCCTGTTCATCATCATTATCGGTGGCATGGGCAGCATCGCCGGCAACTTTGTCGGCGCAGCGTTTATCAGCTTGCTGCCGATCCTGCTCAGCCATGCCGGGCAAGCCTTGTTCGGTGGTTCGGTGGACGCCGGCCAGTTGCAGAACCTGCAAAAAATCATCTTCGGCGTGCTGATCATCCTGTTTCTGATCAAGGAACCGGAGGGCCTGATTCGCCTCTTGAGCAACCTTCGTGAACGGCTGAGTCACTGGCCGCTGCGCTTCTGAATCCCCAACCTGGTAGAGAGACAACATGCGTGCATCCTTGAAACGTTCGTTGGCCGGCGTCGCTCTGACGCTCGCGGTATTGGGCAGTGCGGTGCCGATGGTTCAGGCCTCGCCGGACCAGCAGTTCTTCCCGTTGGCCACTTACCGGGTCGGCGCTTACGCCTCCAGCGGTGTGCAAGTGTGGGCCGGCATGCTCGATTACCTGAACTACATCAACGATGTGGAAGGCGGGATCAACGGCGTCAAACTGGTCTGGCAGGAATGCGAAACCGAGTGGACGGCGGAGAAGGGCATCGAGTGCTATGAGCGCTTCAAGAAAGGCCTGGATGGCGCCCCGGTGGCGATCTATTCACCCAACGGCGCACCGGCGGCGTATGCGCTGAGCGAGCGGGCGGAAGTCGACAAGATCCCGCTGATCACCCTCGGCTACGGTCGCACCGAAGCCACCGACGGCACGGTGTTCCCCTATAACTTTCCGGTGATGCTGACTTTCTACAGCGAGGCCTCGAGCCTGATCAACTACATCGCCCAGCGCGAGGGCGGGTTCGACAAACTCAAGGGCAAGAAGATCGCCACGGTTTATCACGACTCGGCTTACGGTCGGGAAACCCTCGGTCCGTTGAAGTTGCTGGCTGAAAAATATGGTTTCGAAAACATCCAGATTCCGGTGGCCGATCCGGGCAACGAGCAATCGGCGCAATGGCGGCAAGTGCGTCAGGCCAACCCGGACTGGGTGTTCCTGCGCACCTGGGGCGTGTCGACGCCGGTGGCGGTCAAGACGGCGGCGCGTTTCGGCTTCCCGGTGGACCACATCGTCGGCGACATCTGGGCCAGTTCCAGCGAAGACGTGTTGCCCGCGGGCGCCGCCGCCAAAGGGTATCTGGCGCTGACGCCATACCCGGCCGGCAGCGAATTCGAGATCCATAAACGCCTCAAGCAAGCCATCCTCGACAAAGGCAAAAGCGACCTCAAGGACCTGAAGAATTTCGGCAGCGTCTATTACAACTCCGGGCTGGTGAACGCGGCAGTGATGGTGGAAGCGATCCGCACCGCCCAAGGCAAATTCGGCAAGCGGCCGCTTAACGGCGAAGAAGGGCGCTGGGGCCTGGAACACCTGAACATCGACGACGCGCGGCTCAAGGACATGGGCTACTTCGGCCTGATGCAGAACCTCAAGCTGTCTTGCAAGGATCATGAAGGTGGCGGTTCGGCGCGGGTGCAACAGTGGGACGGCGCCAACTGGACGCTGATCAGCGACTGGATCCCCGCCGACCGCGCCTTGCTGCGGCCATTGATCGATGAAAAATCCGCCGCGTTCGCCAAGGAAAAAGGCCTGACGCCACGCACCTGCACCGGGGATGAATAACGTATGAGCCAAGCCGCCAGCGACATTGCCGCCAATGACCTGTTGCAAGTCAAAGACATCGAGGTGATCTACGACGGGGCGATCCTGGCCGTGGCCGGGGTGTCGCTGACGGTGCCCAAGGGCGGCATCGTCGCGTTGCTCGGGGCCAATGGTGCGGGCAAAAGCACCACGCTCAAGGCGATTTCCGGGTTGGTGCGGGCCGAGCGCGCGGAAGTCAGTCGAGGGACGATCGAGTATCTCGGACGCGATACCGCTGGGGTTAATCCGAGCGTTCGCGTGCGCCAGGGCATGGTGCATGTGCTGGAGGGCCGGCACGTGTTCGCGCAACTGACGGTGGAGGACAATCTGCGCAGCGGCGGCTTCGTTCGCGGCCTGAGCCGCAAGGACCTGGCGGCGGATCTGGAGCGCATCTACGCCTGGTTTCCACGCCTGAAAACCAAGCGCAAGACCCGGGCCGGGCTGACTTCCGGTGGCGAACAACAGATGGTCGCCATTGGCCGGGCGTTGATGACACGTCCTGGTTTGGTATTGCTCGACGAACCTTCCATGGGTTTGGCGCCTATTATCGTCCAGGAGATTTTCGAAATCGTGGCGCAACTCAATCGAGACGAGCAGGTGAGCTTCCTGATTGCCGAGCAAAATATTAACGTGGCACTCAAGTACGCCTCAAAGGCCTACGTCCTCGACACTGGTCGCGTGGTGCTGTCCGGTACCGCCGATGAGTTACTGGCACGGGGTGATTTGCACGACTTCTATCTAGGGAAACATTGATCAGTGAGCACGCCATGACTGACACCCCAAACGGACAGGCGACCGACGCCATCCGCCACGCGGACATCCTGATCATCGGCGGCGGCCTGAGCGGCGCGATGCTGGCGGCGCAGCTGCTGCGCTTGCCGGGCAAGCGGCAGGTGCTGGTAATCGAACCCCGCGCCGAACTCGGTCGGGGCGAAGCGTACAGCGCGGTGGAGTTGGGCCATACGCTCAACGGCAATGCGGCTCGGATGAGCGTTGACCCCGACAACGCTGATGATTTGACTCAATGGCTAACCGAGTACATCGCGGCGGGTGGTTGGCCGGAGTCGGATCAGCAGCATGTGCCGATCAGCGAATTGTTCCCGCCACGCGGGCTGTTTGGCGTTTATGTGCAGCAGCGTCTGGCCGAGGCGCAGGCGGTGGGCGCATTGAATGGTTCGAGTGTCGAGCATGTACGGGCCGAGGTGGTCGACCTGCAAGCCCGGGACAACGCTGTATTGCTGACCTTGAGTGACGGCCAACGTTTGCAAGGCGCCTATGCGGTGCTGGCCACTGGCATGTTCCCCGCCGCGCGCACGCCGCAAACCGAGTCCAGCGGCTTGAACGCAGCGGCGCTCGACCCATGGGATGTGACCGCCATGCGTCAGCTCGATCCGCAGTCGACGGTGCTGATCATCGGCTCGGGCCTGACCATGGTCGATGCCGTGGTGTCGCTGGAACAGGCGGGGCATCGCGGGCCGATCGAAGTGTTTTCCCGGCATGGCCTGCTGCCGCATGTACGGCGACAGCCTCCGGCCTGGGCCGATTTTTTGGCCGAGGATCACAGTATCCGCTCGCCGCGTCAGTTGATGCGCGAACTGCGCCGGCATTGCCGCGACGCCATCGCGCAGGGCATCGACTGGCAAGCGCCGCTCGACACCGTGCGGGCGCACATCGGGCGGTTGTGGAGTCAGGCGACGGATGTGCAGCGTCGGCAGTTTGTGCGGCATGTGCGGCCGTGGTGGGAAAGCCATCACCATCGCTCGCCGCCGTTGAGTGCGGAGTTGGTGACGCGGTTGCATGGGGAAGGGCGGTTGCGGATTCATGCAGCATCGTTCAAAGGGCTTGAGCCTTCGTTGAACGGGGAGGTCAGCATTCGCATCCGTCGGCGGGGCGAGGCACAGACTTGCGTCGTCAGCGGCGCGGCGCTGATCAACTCCAGTGGCATCGAATACGACTGGCGACGGGTAGCGCGTCCATTGCCGCAGCAGCTATTGGCGCGCGGGCTGGTACGGCCGGGGCCATTGGCGTTGGGGATTGCGGCGGCGGATGACGGCGCGGTACTCAGCGCCGATGGGCAGGCCGCCAGCCGTTTGTTCGCCATGGGCCCACCGTTGCGCGGGATGTGGTGGGAGAGCACGGCGGTGACCGACGTGGCGAGCCAGGCCAAGTCTCTTGCGGCGCGATTGGCGGATTGACCGAAAGGTGGAGGGTGTTTTTTCGGGCCTCATCGCGGGCAAGCCCGCTCCCACAGTGATTGGTGTCGCTCACAAATCCTTTGGTCACAGCAGATACCTGTGGGAGCGGGCTTGCCCGCGATGAGGCCAGCCCATCCACCACAAGGCTCAGCGTCAGACCACTAAACAAGCACTGTTTAAACGACACTTCCAGACACTCACTCAGGCTACACATTCTTGCGCCGTTGCCTACGACTGCGCCAGAATCCGCCGGCTTGTGCGCCTTGGGGGCGGGCTCTATCGTTTCCGGGTCGCTGACGAATCAGCGATCGGGTCTCGCAGCCTGTGTATCTCTAGACGCACAACATCCTCCGTTCGTGAACAGGTATGCCTGTCCGTTCATGTTATGGCGGCTGTACGTGGGAGACCTTCGGGTCTGCCGGTTCTAGAGTCCCGGTCTGCGACCTGCGTATAGCTGCCACCTCCTATCGTCTCGCAGCGAAACGTGGCAGCTCCATGACTCTAGGAGCTTCATCATGATCAAACCGACACCCAACCCGCCGGAAACCGATCCAACCTCCCCCTACGATTCCCTCGATTCAAAAAAACTCAACGAAGCCGCCGACCGCGCCCTCGATCACTACCTCAAGCCGCCCATCCCCAAAGACACCAAGCGCAAACCCAGCACCATTTACCATGTGGGTGAGAAGGTCGATAACGAAACCCTGCTGGTCAACGCCTGCGAAACCCTGGCGTCGGCGAGCATGATGCTCAGTGAGTTCGCCGGATTGATGGACATGCCTCATCGCAACATGATGTTGGGGATTCAACAGGTGGTGATGCTTGGGGAGTTGGCGGTGAATCGGGTGCTGGATAACCTCGATCCGCCTGTCTGACACTGGATCTGAAGTAATTGGTCATCTGTGGCGAGGGAGCTTGCTCCCGCTCGGCTGCGCAGCAGTCGAAAAACCGGCATATGAGGTGTGCCAGAAAAAATGCGGTTGCAGGATTTGGGGTCGCTTCGCAACCCAGCGGGAGCAAGCTCCCTCGCCACAATGAGGTCCACTGACACAGTCCCCAAAAACAAGAAACCCCGCATCATGCGGGGTTTCTTGTCAAAGTGTGGGAGCGAGCCTGCTCGCGATGAGGTCATCACATTCAACATCGCTGTTGTCTGTCAGTCCGTCATCGCGAGCAGGCTCGCTCCCACAAGGGGCTACAGCTCACATCAATATTGTTACGCCACCACCTGATAACACGGCACATACTCCGCGCCGCCCGGAAGTTTCATCCGGTGCTGGGCGACGAAGGCTTTGAGCAGTTTGTCCAGCGGCTGCATGACGGCGGCATCGCCACGGATCTGGTACGGCCCGTGTTCTTCGATCAGGCGGATGCCCTTGTCCTTGACGTTGCCGGCGACGATGCCGGAGAACGCACGGCGCAGGTTGGCGGCCAGTTCGTGGGACGGCAGGTTGCGGCTCAGTTGCAGGTTGGCCATGTTGGCGTGGGTCGGGTCGAACGGGCGCTGGAAGCCTTCGTCGATCTTCAGCAGCCAGTTGAAATGGAACGCGTCGTTGCGCTCGCGGCGGAACTGTTTGACCGCTTTGAGGCCTTGAGTCATTTGCCGCGCCACTTCAGCAGGGTCGTCGATGATGATCTCGTAGTGCTGCTGCGCGGCTTCACCGAGGGTGGCTCCGACGAAGGCATGCAACTGCTCCAGGTACGGCGCGGCGCTTTTCGGCCCGGTGAGGACCACGGGGAACGGCAGGCTTTCATTGTCCGGGTGCATCAGGATGCCGAGCAGGTACAGGAATTCTTCGGCCGTGCCCGCGCCGCCCGGGAAAATGATGATGCCGTGGCCGACGCGGACGAACGCTTCCAGGCGTTTCTCGATGTCCGGCAGGATCACCAGTTCGTTGACGATCGGGTTCGGCGCTTCGGCGGCGATGATCCCTGGCTCGGTCAAACCGAGGTAGCGGCCGCCGTGGATGCGCTGTTTGGCGTGGGCGATGGTCGCGCCTTTCATCGGGCCTTTCATCACGCCCGGGCCGCAACCGGTGCAGATGTCCAGGCTGCGCAGGCCGAGTTCGTGGCCGACTTTCTTGGTGTATTTGTATTCTTCGGTGTTGATCGAGTGGCCGCCCCAGCACACCACGATTTTCGGTTCGACACCGGGGCGCAGGGTGCGGGCGTTGCGCAGCAGGTGGAAGACGTAGTCGCTGATGCCCTGGGAGGTGCTCAGGTCGATGCTCAAGGCGTCGAGTTCGTTTTCGGTGTAGACGATGTCGCGCAGGGCGCTGAAGAGCATTTCCCGGGTGCTGGCGATCATTTCGCCGTCGACGAAAGCATCGGCCGGGGCGTTCAGCAGTTCCAGGCGTACGCCACGGTCTTGCTGGTGAATGCGGATTTCGAAGTCTTTGTAGGCTTCCAGAATGGTCTTGGCGTTATCGACGTGGGCGCCAGTATTGAGGATGGCCAGGGCGCACTGGCGGAATAGGGTGTAGGTGAGGCCGGTTCCGGCTTCGCTCAGTTGCTGTACTTCACGTTGGGACAGTGTTTCCAGGCTGCCTTTAGGGCTGACCGAGGCGTTGATTACGTGTCGTTGGGTCATTCAATGATCCTTAAAACGATGTCACTCGCCGGCAGGCGCATGGCATCCGAATAGTGTGTATCCATGATGAAGATGGCACGAACTGCGCTGTATCGCCATGTTCCCCGTTTGACGATGAAAAGATGAAAAGGAGCTCCAGCATAGCTAAATCTTTCGGGGAGGCGATAATGCCCCGCAGTCTTTTTGCCACAGAGCCTTTTACCATTGATGCAAGGAACCCCGTCGCGATGTTCGAAATCCAGCCAATGAATGCCGAAACCTATCGACGCCAGACACGACGCAGCACGGTGATCATCGCCCTGATGTTCCTGGCGCTGGCGATGGTGCTGTCCACGGCGGCGGTGGCGCTGTTCGGTGAGCCTGGCGGTGACAATCTGCGCTTTAACGTGGGCGGCGTATTTGCCGCGTTATTGCTGATGGCGGCGCTGATACGCGGCAAGTTCTGGACCCAGGAATGGATGGCGCCAGCAGTCTACGGTTGGCAGCTCAAACGCAGCCTGATGAGCATCACCAATGTCATGCACCAGGTGACGGCGGCAGTGGAGAAGGGCGATCCGAGCGCCATGAAGCTGCTGCGTTTTTATCACTTGGGGCTGAGCCAGATGCACCAGTTGGACGGCAATTCCAGCGACCATAGCCAGCTGACCCGTGAGATGGACCAGCACAAGGCGCGGATGGAAGTGCTGGGCATCGAGACTGAACAGACGCAATTGAACCCGGCCTGGCTTGAGGCGGTGAAACAGATGCAGATGTAGCCCTACGATCGTTGGAGATGAGCATTTTCGTGCAAATCACCTATCGTATTCGTTGATGAGTCATAGTGGTCCGAGCGCCAGCCATGGCTGGCTGGCGCTAAAAGGGCGAACGGGAAAATTCGCCATGTCATAAGGGATTCAGGGAGCGTCATGGGGCATCCGTTCGTCAAAGATCGTACTGAAAGCACTCGGCTCGCCACGCCTTGGGTACCCGAGCAGGTTGAGTCGAAACTCAAGGTTCGATACGCGGTTTCTCTGCTTATTGCAGTATGCCTGTCCATGACGGCCATTGTGATCGGGGAAGGCTGGAACGCGCGTCAGTATCATTTGCGCGGCAGCGAAGTGGAGATGTCCAACCTGGCGCAAACCCTGGCCTCGCAGGCGCAGGCCTCGATCAAGCAGGCCGACACATTACTGTTTGCCTTGGTGGATCGCCTCGAAAACGACGGCATGGAGCCGGCGAAATTTCCCAGATTGCAACGTTTGCTCCAGGCCCAGCGCGGTGAATTGGCACAGATCCACGGGTTGTTCGTTTTCGACGAAGAAGGACGTTGGCTCGCCAATGCCATTAACATCGTGCCGGCCAATGCCAATAATTCCGACCGTGAATATTTCATCTACCACCGTGATCATCCCGACCGTGGTCCTCATATCGGCCCGTCGATAAAAAGTCGCTCGACCGGTGAATGGATCATGACCGTGTCACGCCGGATCAATCACGCTGATGGCCGGTTCGCCGGGGTGGTGGTGGCTTCGATCTACCTCAATCATTTCCTGGACCTGTACAACAGCATCGACATGGGTAACAACGGGGTGATCAACCTGATCGCCGATGACGCCAGCATCGTCGTTCGCCGCCCGTTCAACGAAGCCGACATTGGCACCAGCGTCGCCAAGGGGCCGCTGTTCACCCAACTGTTGCCCAAGGGTGATTCCGGTACGGCAACGGTCAAGTCCTACGTGGACGGGGTGGAGCGGGTGGCAGGTTTTCGGCGGGTCCAGGGTTATCCGCTTATTGTCTTTACCGCGCTCGACAAGAATGAAGTCCTGGCCGGCTGGAAGCAGGAGTCCATACGCAGTGCAGTCATTGTGTCAGTGCTGCTGGGGTTTCTGGGTGTTCTCGGCTATCGCCTGATCCGCGTCATGAAGCAGCAGAATCATATTCAGAACGAATTGCTGGAGGCTCAGGAAAAACTCATTGAGGTCAACCACAGCCTTAAGTTGCTGGCCCTGGAGGATGCATTGACCGGTCTGTCCAACCGGCGTCAGTTCGATTTGTTCATCCTGGCGGAAATGGGTCGTGCCAGGCGTACCCACACTAGCCTTGCGTTGCTGATGATCGATGTCGACCATTTCAAGAGTTTCAATGATCACTACGGTCATTTGGCGGGCGATGAGTGTTTGCGCAAGATCAGCACCATCATCACCGACAACATCCAGCGCCCCGGCGATCTTGCTGCCCGCTTCGGTGGTGAGGAGTTTACGGTGGTGCTGCCCGGCACCGATTATGTGGGGGCGTTTCTGGTGGCGGAAAAGATCCGTCGCGCGGTTCAGCAAACGGACATCAAGCATAGCGGCAGTCCCGAAGGAATCGTCACGGTCAGTCTGGGGGTCTGTGCCTATAACCAGACGGTGCAGAGCCAGCCCGAAGACTTGATCGGCGCAGCAGACAAGGCGCTGTATGTGGCCAAGGCCAGTGGCCGGAACATGAGTGTCATTGCCAACTGAACTCAGCCAGACCGGTTACTGCCCTGAACGAGTCGGGTGTCGCCTCCATAAGCGGATGAGCCGCAGGTAGATCAGCACGTTGATCGCCAGCACCACGCTGCCCAGCCCCAGCTGAATCGTGGGTGTCAGCCCGGCCGGATAAATAATCGGCCATACGTAATGTTCAATAAAACCACCGCCATAACCGGTTTGCCCGGCCGCATGGCGCATGAGGTTTTCCCATTCGGTCAGTGGGCACGTCAGGTGGAAAACTTCCACGATGACGCCCCACGCGGCGGCGGGCAGGTGCCACCAGGCCAGGTGGTGCCATTTGAGCACCAGCAGCCCGCCGAACAGCACGAACAGAATGAACAGCAAGTGAGACAGCACCAGCCCGTCGGCGGCGATTCGGTAAAGCATGTCGATTCCCTGACGCGTTATGTGAATCGCTCCATGGTACTCGGGCTGGGCGCGTGTGCTCTATCGATTGCTGTTTTCGAGCACTGCCAATACTTCTTTCAAACGCACCGCCGTGGCTTCGCTGCTGCATTGCATCGGCGCGCGCAGCTCGTCGTGGATCAACCCCTCAAGGGCCAGGGCGGTTTTCACCGGGGCAGGATTGGGCTCGATGAACAGGCTGTGAATCAGCGGCAGCAACTGGAAGAAGGTCGTTCGGCCGGCCGCTAACTGGTTGTCGCGGATTTGTTGATACAGCGTCACGAACAGCTCGGGGTGAACATGGGCCGAGGCGGCAATCGCGCCTTTGGCTCCTAGACACAAAGCGCCGAAGATCTGGTTGTCTTCACCGCACAGCACATCGACTTTGCCGCTGGAGAGCAGCGCAAGCGTGGTGGCTGGATTGCCGCCGCAGTCCTTGATCGCGACGATCCGCTGATGGCCGACGATCCGGAGCAAGGTTGCCTGCTCGAAAGCTATGCCGGTGCGATAGGGAATGTCGTAGAGAATGACCGGGACACTGGAAGCATCAGCGACGGTCTTGAAAAAGGCTTCAAGGCCGGCCTGGGACGGGCGGATGTAGTACGGCGGCGGAACCAGCAAACCCGCCAGAGAACGTTTGAGGATTTCGCTTTGAAATGTCAGTAACTCGGCAAGGTTGTTGCCGGCCAGGCCCATGACCACACGTTCTGGCGGAACCAGTTCCAGCACCGCATCGAGCACCGCCAGTTGCTCATGTTTGCCCAGCGCCGCGGCTTCCCCGGTGGTGCCGCAGACCACAATGCCATCGACGCCTTTTTCCAGCAGATGACTGACCAGCCGCCGCAACCCGTCGAAATCGATCACGCCATGGTGAAACGGCGTAACGATGGGAACCCAGATACCTTGAAACGATGACATGCACTTTCTCCTGAAGGTTGACCGATTTCGTCACCGTCAGAAGCGTAGAAGGAAGTCAGCAAGAAGGAGGGAGTGTCCGCCGCGCTCAATGTCCTGTCAGCTCATCTGACGGGACAGCGCGCCCCGGTCACATGAGCGACTGTTTCTTTGATTTAAGGGTGTGCGCAACACAACCTTGCGCCTTGGCATTCAAGCCAATGACGACAGTGTTGAGGTTGAAGGTTGCGGACATGGTTGCTTACACCCTGAATGAGGTGCTCAGTTTTAAAAGTCGGCGCGATGTTTGTCAATCTCGAAAATCAGCACCGGTCGCCTGCAAGTGCGCAAGATTGTTCAAGCCATTCACCGCGACTGCTGGCACAGTCCGGAGTCTTTCCCTGGTTGTAGAGCGTTATGTCCAACTCACTCCTGCCGCGCAGTGCATTCCTTCGCGGTGCCGCGGCCATCATGCCGTTGTCCCTGGCGACCGCGCCCTGGGGGTTGCTGGCCGGTTCCATGGCCATCGAGGCCAATCTCACACCGCTGCAAGGCCAGGGGTTGTCGAGCATCGTGTTTGCCGGCGCGGCTCAATTGGTCGCCATCGGCATGCTCAAGGGTGGTGCCGGGGTCTTTTCGATTCTGTTGACCACATTGTTGCTGACCTCCCAGCATTTGCTTTACGGGATGAGCATGCGTTCGGTGATTTCCCCGCTGCCGGGCCGCTGGCGTGTGGGGCTGGGCTTTTTGCTCACCGACGAGTTGTTCGCCCTGACCAGCCAGCATGACAAACAGCAGTTCAATCGTTGGTACGCCCTGGGCGTGGGCCTGACGTTCTACATCGCGTGGAACCTCTTCACCCTGGCAGGCATTGTGCTGGGCAGCAGCATTCCGGGCCTTGAACACCTGGGACTGGACTTCTCTATTGCGGCGACTTTTATCGCCTTGATCACGCCAGTGGTGCGCAACGTTCCGACGGTGGTCTGCGTGGCGGTCTCACTGTTCTGTTCGGTGCTGTTCAGCTACTGGCAATGGGGTTCGGCGTTGGTGTTGTCGGGGTTGGCGGGCATGACCGCAGGCTTTATCTGCAACAAACTCTATGTGGGGCGCACATGATGGTCTGGGCTGTGATTATCGGGATGGGCCTGCTGGTATTCCTGAACCGCTACGTATTTCTCGAGCCTCGACTGCCGGTGCGCTTGAGCAGCAATGCCCGGCAGTTCCTCGGTTTCGCGGTGCCGGGCATGCTCACCGCGATCTGCGGACCCATCGTGTTCATGCCCGACAAACAGCTGAACCTGCAGTGGGACAATCCCTATCTGATCAGTTCGCTGGTGGCGGTGGGCCTGGTGCTTTACACCCGCAACACGTTGCTCAGCATGTTGTTGAGCATGGGATTCTTCTTTTTGCTGCGGTGGTGGCTCTGAGTCGTCCCATCCGAAACTGTTCTACGCTTAAAAATAGATGACTGATCTTTTTGAGAAAGGAAGGGAGGTGGACATGGCCACTGAACCAACGCGTCCGGACCCGGATGAGGACATCGATGAACCGACGGAGGAAGAGCTCGAGCAGCAGAGGCGTTCGACGCCGGACTGGAAGCATCCCGACGACGGTAAAGAACTGTCGGATCGCGACCAGGAGCGCCCGCTGAAGCCCTGATCGGCTTGTACATACCCAAAAGCCCCGCCATGGATAGCGGGGCTTTTTAGTTTCGCCGCCTGAAATGCAATCACCTGTGGGAGCGAGCCTGCTCGCGATGAGGCCATAACATTCAACATCAATGTCGGCTGTTACATCGCCATCGCGAGCAGGCTCGCTCCTCCCACAGGTAAGGCAATGTGTCGCTGGGAGAAATGCACCGGGAAATGCAGTCTGTTGATTCACTGTTGCTGGTTAAGCGCTCACTGTTTCCGGTCATGAGCTTATGCATAAATAGAATTTAAAATTGCCCCTGTAAGAGCGTTATGGTCTATAAAAATAACCCCCCAGGAGCCCCGATGAATCTCTCCCGATACCTGCGCGGTCTGTTGGCCAGCGCCCTGTTTGCCGCGCCTTTGACCTACGGCGCCGACCCCGTGGTGTTGCACGTCGGCGATCAGAACTACTACAACATTCGCGCATCGGTGGAGGCGTCGGGTGTGTTGCAAGGAGCGCCTTATAGCGTCGACTGGAAACACTTCCAGGCCGCTGCGCCGCTGGCCGAAGCGTTGAATACCGGCGCGTTGGACCTGGGTTTTCTCGGTGATTCGGGGTTTCTGTTTCTGGCCGCCAAACAGGCACCGGTCAAGCTGATCGGCGTGTCGCGGCAGAACCCGGACACCATCGCCTTGCTGGTGCCCAAGGATTCGCCGGTCAAGACCATCGCCGATCTCAAGGGCAAGAAAGTCGCTTACTGGCCCGGCGCCTGGAGCCAGCAGCTGACCTTGCGCGCTCTGGAGCAAGCCGATTTACCGGATAACTACGTCGACTTCATCAAACTGATGCCGATTGACGCTGCCGCCGCATTACCTCAAGGCAGCATTGATGCATTTCCGGTCTGGGAACCCTACATTTCCCAGCAGATTCTGTTCTCCGGCGCCCGACCGATTCTCACCGCCAAAAACCTGATGCCCGGCCTGAGTGCCATCGCCGCTTCGACGCCTTCGATCGACAGCAAACGCGAAGCCATTGCCGACTTCCTGGCCCGCCTGAAAAAGGCCCGGGCCTGGGTCGACAGCCATACCGACGAGTACGCCGATCTCTGGGCGAAAAAGGCCAGCCTGGACCAGAACGTCTCGCGCCATTGGTTGCGCCAGGCGCACATGACCGTCGGCCCGGTGGATCAACAAGCCGCGGCGGATCTGCAAAGCACCGCGGACTTCCTGTTCAAGGTCAAGGCATTGCCGGCCGCCCTGGCGACGGCACCGATTATCGACAGCTCGTTCCAGCAGGCGCTGGCGCAATAACCAAAAATTGAAGGCATAACGCGAGCCCGGGAGCGGGCGCCGGAACCAAACACTGTGTACCCTTATCCAACCTCGGCTCGCAGCGATCTGCGGGTCGGTCGAAGGATGAATGGGCGAGGGAATTTGCCATTAAACGTGATGACCGCAAGGTCTGGTCCAAGGCAAAACATGAAGCAGTTGGTTAAGGTTTTCTCCGCGTTCGCCATCGCAGTCGGGCTGTTTGGCTGCATCGCCGCGCCCATTGAAATGACGCCGCAGACGCAACAGGGTCTGCGCACGCAAGCGCCGATCCGCTTTTTGCTGACCTTTGACGACGGGCCCAGCGCGTCCGGTTTTTACAACCCGACGGTCACCGTGCTCGACAGCCTCGCGCGCAATCCGCTGCAACCCGACATTAAAGCGGTGTTCTTCGTACAGACCCGGGCCTCCCGCGCCGGCGGCAGTGACATGGGCCGGCAGATCATGCGTCGCGAGCATGCCGAAGGTCACCTGTTGGGCTTCCACACGGCCACGCCCCGGCACACCAACCATCGTTCGCTGGACCCGGAAGAACTGGAACAGTCGCTCACTGATGGCAGCGCAGACGTCGCCGCGATCACCAACGCCTCGCCGACCCTGGTACGCCCGCCGTTCTGGAACTACGACAAGCGCACCTTCGCAGCCTATCAACAGCATGGCATGCACGTACTGCTGACCGACCTGAGCGCCAATGACGGCAAGATCTGGGGCTTCAACGCCAGCCCCCGTCGACGGGCCAATATGCTGCGGCAGCTGTCCGAAGTCCGCGAGCGCATTGCCCTCGGCGAGTTGCCGACAGTGGACGGGGTGATTCCGGTGGTGGTGACTTTTCATGACCTGAATCGCTACACCGCCCGGCATACCCGGGAATACCTGCAAATCCTGCTCGACAGTGCCAGTGCCGCAGGTCTGGCCACGGCGCAGAAAGCGTTTTACGACGACACGGCAGCGCTACAGCGGGCGGCCATGGCGCGTACGGTCCGTGACAGTTCTGAGGCGGTTGAGTTGCCAGGGATCTGGAACTGGTTGTGGGACGGGGATGCTCACTGAACGATGCCGGACGATTGATTGTTCGAAGTGAGAAGTAGCTAACACTAATTGATAGCGTTCGCTGGCGCAGGATGATTGAAGTTGATCTACTCTGAGTGGATCCAATCGGGAAACCGTCAAGGAGGGCGTCCGCCATGGTTCTACTTGCGCAGCTTTGCCAAATAGTTGAATCCGGTTTCAAACCGCTGTCCTGCGAATGCACCGTGAATCGCGATGAAACGTTGCGGATCAAGGTCTTCGATCGCACCACCGGGCGGATTGAGCTGTTGATCACCGGTGTATCGCCCGAAGAGTTGACCAGTGTTCGCGATATTTCCAACCTGATCGGCGAACTTCGCACAGAAATGCGCGCCGGGCGTAGAGCATTTGCCGGTGTGATGGCCTGATTTACGAGTCTTCTCTCGGCAGCAGTTCATCGATCATCTGCAAACAATGATTCAACCCCGGCGATACATCGCCCACGCGCCTGCTGAGAATAATCGGCGAGGTCGCGTTGTCTTCCAGCACCGGGGTGAAGCCAATGTCGTCGCGGTGCAGCAACTGCACTGAGGCCGGCACCAATGTCACCCCGATTCCCGCACCCACCAGACCGATTGCTGTTTGCAGCTCGTTGGTCCATTGCGCCACGTTGATGTGTACGCCATAGGATTCAAACAACGCGATTACATGATCGGCGTAACTGGGGCGCGGGTTGCCGGGGTAGAGCACGAAGGGTTCTTTTGCCAGTTCACGAAGGCTGATGGGCCCGGCCAGTAATGGATGGCCGGCGGGGAGGGCGGCGACCAGTCGGTCTTCAGTCAAAACAGTCTGGATAATCGCCGGGTCGTCGATGCGGATTCGCCCGAAGCCGATATCAATGCGCCCGGCCTTGAGCGCTTGCACCTGCTGCAATGTGGTCATTTCCGAGAGCCCCAACTCTAGCGCCAGCGGCTCACCACTGCGCAGTCGGCGAATCAGTTCCGGCAACACGCCATAGAGGGTCGATGGCGCAAAGCCGATGCCCAGCCAGGTCTTTTCACCCAGCCCGATCCGCCGTGTGTTGTCACAAACCTTGCCCAATTGTTCGAGCAGGGCGGTGGAATGTTCATGGAAAAACCGACCCGCGTCGGTCAGCTTCAGCGGGCGGCCGCGCTCCAGCAGAAGCACCCCGAGTTCATCTTCCAGCTGCTGGATCTGCCGGCTCAGCGGCGGTTGGGCGATGTGCAGCAGTTCGGCGGCGCGGGTGAAGTTGAGGGTTTGAGCCAACACCTGAAAATACCGCAGGTGACGCAGTTCCATGAGGCCTCCGGACGTCGATCTGGTAAATACCTTAAAGGTATCGAGCCAGACCAATTCTATATTGGCTTCCCGAAAAAAGCCGTACCAGAATCGGTTCCAGAACTTTAAGAACCTGACGGGTATCGCGACATGCTTGCAACAGCCATTGAATCGATCGAGACGATCATCGTCGATCTGCCGACCATTCGCCCGCACAAGCTGGCGATGCACACCATGCAGAACCAGACTCTGGTGATCATTCGGGTGCGCTGTGCCGATGGCATTGAAGGTGTCGGTGAATCGACCACCATCGGCGGTCTGGCCTACGGCAACGAAAGCCCGGACAGCATCAAGACCAACATCGACAAACACTTCGCGCCATTGCTGATCGGCCAGGACAGCGGCAATGTGAATGCCGCAATGTTGCGCCTGGAACGCAGCATTCGTGGTAACACCTTCGCCAAGTCAGGTATCGAAAGCGCCTTGCTCGACGCCCAGGGCAAGCGTCTTGGCCTGCCGGTCAGTGAGCTGTTGGGTGGCCGCGTTCGCGATGCGTTGCCGGTGGCCTGGACCCTGGCCAGCGGCGACACCGCCAAGGACATCGCTGAAGCGGAAAAAATGCTCGACCTGCGCCGCCACCGGATCTTCAAACTGAAAATCGGCGCTGGCGAGGTCAACCGCGACCTGGCCCACGTCATTGCGATCAAAAAGGCGCTGGGCGATCGCGCCAGCGTGCGGGTCGATGTCAATCAGGCCTGGGACGAAGCAGTCGCTCTGCGGGCCTGCCGGATCCTCGGCAGCAACGGCATCGACCTGATCGAACAACCGATCTCGCGCAATAACCGCGCCGGCATGGTGCGCCTGAATGCCGTGAGCCCGGCGCCGATCATGGCCGATGAATCCATCGAATGCGTGGAAGATGCCTTTAACCTGGCACGGGAAGGCGCCGCTTCAGTATTCGCCCTGAAAATCGCCAAGAACGGCGGCCCACGCGCCGTGCTGCGAACTGCTGCGATTGCCGAGGCGGCCGGCATCGGCCTGTACGGCGGCACCATGCTCGAAGGCGGTATCGGCACGCTGGCCTCGGCCCATGCCTTCATAACGCTGAACACACTGAGCTGGGATACCGAACTGTTCGGCCCGCTGCTGCTGACCGAAGACATCCTCAGTGAGCCATTGGTCTACCGCGATTTCCAACTGCACGTCCCGCAAACACCGGGGCTGGGTCTGACTCTGGATGAAGAGCGCCTGGCGTTTTTCCGTCGGGACAAAGTTTCCACGGTCACATCCACTGCCGTTCATCAAGCCTGAGGAGGGCATCATGCTGTTTCACGTAAAAATGACTGTGAATTTACCGGTCGACATGAACCCGGAACGCGCCGCTCAGCTCAAGGCCGACGAGAAAGGCCTGGCCCAGCGCCTGCAAGAGCAAGGCAAGTGGCGTCATCTGTGGCGCATCGCCGGGCTCTATGCCAATTACAGTGTGTTCGATGTCGACAGCGTTCAGGAACTGCACGACCTGCTGATGCAATTGCCGCTGTATCCGTACATGGCCATCGAGGTCAACGCACTGTGCCGGCATCCTTCTTCCATTCGCGAGGATGATCGCTGAACCCAGGCTGTTCAGTTCGCTACGCTAATAATTACAAGATGAGGAACCCACCAAAATGAACGTCAAGATTTCCCACACTGCCAGTGCCCAGAAGTTTCTCGAAGACGCCAGCGGTCTGCATAACGAAGCCGGCGATCCGCGGGTCAAGGCGCTGATTTACCGCATCCTGCGCGATTCGGTGAACATCATCGAAGACCTGGCCGTGACCCCGGAAGAGTTCTGGAAAGCCGTCAACTACCTCAACGTGCTGGGTGCGCGTCAAGAGGCCGGGTTGGTGGTGGCCGGGCTCGGCCTGGAGCATTACCTCGACCTGCTGATGGACGCCGAAGACGAGCAGGCCGGTAAATCCGGCGGCACTCCGCGAACCATCGAAGGCCCGCTGTATGTGGCCGGTGCGCCGCTGTCGGAAGGCGAAGCGCGGCTGGATGACGGTGTCGATCCGGGTGTCGTGCTGTTCATGCAAGGCCAAGTGCGCAACACCGCCGGCGAACCGCTGGCCGGCGCGGTGGTGGATGTCTGGCACGCCAACACTGGCGGCACTTATTCGTACTTCGATACCACGCAATCAGAATTCAACCTGCGTCGTCGTATCGTCACCGATGCCGAGGGCCGGTATCGTTTTCGCAGCATCGTGCCGTCGGGCTACGGCTGCCCGCCGGACGGTCCGACCCAGCAATTGCTCGATCAACTGGGCCGTCATGGTCAGCGGCCGGCGCACATCCACTTCTTCATTTCGGCAGCGGATCATCGTCACCTGACCACCCAGATCAACCTCGACGGCGATCAGTACCTGCATGACGATTTCGCCTATGCCACCCGTGATGAATTGATTGCCAAAATCACCTTCAGCGATGATCCGCAGCGTGCGGCGGCCCATGGCGTGAGCGGTCGTTTTGCCGAAGTCGATTTTGACTTCACGCTGCAGTCGTCTGCCCAGCCTGAGGAGCAGCAACGCCACGAACGGGTTCGCGTGCTCGAGGACTGATTCCCTCGACCAGCCGAACCTTTGTGGGAGCGAGCCTGCTCGCGAAAGCGGAGTGTCAGTCAACGTTGATGTTGAAGCTGATGACCCTTTCGCGAGCAGGCTCGCTCCCACAGGTCGGTCAACCGACACATCGATGCGAGCACTGCTCTAGAATCGCCCGACGCACCCTATAACAACAATGAGAGTGATCCGATGATGCAAGCGCAATGGTTGAGTCATCGCAGCAGAGTCTTCGACCATGCCGACCCCTACGCGGTGTCGGGCTACGTCAATCAGCATGTCGGCAATCATTACCTCCGGATGCCTCGGGCCGGCCGACCGCTGGCCAGCCTCGATCATCGCAAATTCGCCAGCCTCGACCTGTGCCGCATCAGTTACGGCGCCAGCGTGCGGGTCACGTCCGGTGCGCTGGACAGCATCTATCACTTGCAAGTGCTGCTGCGCGGCAATTGCCTGTGGCGTGGCCATGGGCAGGAACATTACTTCGCACCCGGCGAGTTGTTGCTGATCAACCCCGACGATCCGGTGGATCTGACCTATTCCAGTGATTGCGAAAAATTCATCCTGAAAGTCCCCACGCGGCTGCTGGAGTCGGTGTGCGAAGAGCAACGCTGGCGATATCCGGGGCAGGGCGTACGGTTTCTGGAAAACCGTTATCAGCTCAATGAACTGGAGGGTTTTGTCGGTCTGCTGGCGATGATTTGCCAGGAGGCGGAAGCCGTCGAGCCGATTCCCCGCGTGCAGGAGCACTATGCGCAAATCATTGTCAGCAAGATGCTCGGCCTGATGAAGAGCAACGTCATGCGCACTGATCCCGGCTCAGCCTCGGCCACGTTCGAGGCGCTGGTCGATTACATCGCGTGCAACCTCAAGCAGGACATTGACAGCGAAGAACTGGCACGCCAGGCGCGGATGAGCCTGCGTTCGTTGTATGGGCTGTTCGAACGCAACGCGGGGGCCACCCCGAAAAACTACATCCGGCAGAAAAAGCTCGAACGCATCCACGCCAACCTGAGCGACCCGACCTGCAACGTGCGTAACGTCACGGAAGTGGCCATGGATTACGGCTTTCTGCACCTGGGCCGGTTCTCCGACAGTTACCGCAAACAGTTCGGGGAGTTGCCATCGGACACCCTCAAACGCCGCCACTGAGATCAATGAGAACCTGTGGCGAGGGAGCTTGCTTGTGGCGAGGGGGCTTGCCCCCGTCGGGTCGCGAAGCGGCCCCCGGCATTCTGTCAGGCACACCGCATCGATAGGATTTACGACTGCTGCGCAGCCGAACGGGGGCAAGCCCCCTCGCCACAGGTCCGTCATCGCATCACCTGCTGCACAAAACGGATACAGGTCTGCACCCCGCGGATAGTCCGCCCCATCCCCTCGTCCTAGCATGGCCCTGCCTGAATAAAAACAATGGAGGCGGCGGCCATGACCCTGCGACCTGAATACCTTCACTCCCTGCTTGAAGAAGACCCTGAGCAGGGCATCTATCGCTGCAAGCGCGAGATGTTCACCGATCCGCGGCTGTTCGACCTCGAGATGGAACACATCTTCGAAGGCAACTGGCTGTACCTGGCCCACGAAAGCCAGATCCCCAACAACAACGATTTCTACACCACCACCATGGGGCGTCAGTCGATCTTCATCGCGCGCAACAAGGACGGTGAACTGAACGCCTTTATCAACGCATGCAGCCACCGTGGAGCGATGCTCTGCCGGCACAAAACCGGCAACAAGAGCACCTACACCTGCCCATTCCACGGCTGGACCTTCAACAACTCCGGCAAGCTGCTCAAGGTCAAGGACCCGGCGGCGGCCGGCTACCCGGCGAGCTTCAATTGCGAAGGCTCCCACGACCTGACCAAAGTCGCGCGTTTCGAATCCTATCGCGGTTTCCTGTTCGGCAGCCTCAAGGCTGACGTGGCGCCGTTGGCAGAGCACTTGGGTGAATCGGCGAAGATCATCGACATGATCGTCGATCAGTCCGCCGATGGCCTGGAAGTGTTGCGCGGCTCCTCCAGCTACATCTACGAAGGCAACTGGAAACTCACCGCCGAAAACGGTGCCGACGGTTATCACGTCAGCTCGGTGCACTGGAACTATGCAGCGACCCAGAACCAACGCAAACAGCGCGAAGCCGGCGATTGCAATCCGACCATGAGCGCCGGCACCTGGGCCAGGCAGGGCGGTGGTTTCTATTCCTTCGACAAGGGCCACATGCTGCTCTGGACCCGTTGGTCCAACCCCGAGGACCGTCCGCTGTACGAGCGTCGCGACGAGTTGGCCCGGGACTTCGGCCAAGCGCGCGCCAACTGGATGATCGAGAACTCGCGCAACCTGTGCCTGTACCCGAACGTGTACCTGATGGACCAGTTCAGCTCGCAGATTCGCATCGCCCGGCCGATCTCGGTCAACCGCACCGAAATCACCATTTACTGCATCGCCCCCAAAGGCGAAAGCGACCACGCCCGTTCGAGCCGGATTCGCCAGTACGAGGATTTCTTCAACGTCAGCGGCATGGCCACCCCGGACGATCTGGAAGAGTTTCGCTCCTGCCAGACGGGTTACCAGGGCAGCGTCACCGCGTGGAACGACATGTCCCGTGGCGCCGAGCACTGGGTCGAAGGCGCCGATGACGCGGCCAAAGAGATCGACCTGCACCCGCTGCTCAGCGGCGTGCGCACCGAAGACGAAGGCCTGTTCGTGCTGCAACACAAGTATTGGCAGCAAACGATGCTTAAGGCATTGGCCGCTGAACAGTCCGGACTGATTGCAGTGGAGGCCGTGCAATGACCATTACCCATGACGCGGTGCGCGATTTTCTCTACCGCGAAGCACGCTACCTCGACGACAAACAATGGGACGAGTGGCTGGAGTTGTACGCGCCGAACGCCACATTCTGGATGCCGTCCTGGGACGACAACGATGAGCTGACTGAAGACCCGCAGCGGGAAATCTCGCTGATCTGGTACGGCAACCGCACGGGCCTGGAAGACCGCATCTTCCGCATCAAGACCGAGCGTTCCAGCGCCAGCGTGCCGGACACCCGCACCTCGCACAACCTCAGCAATATCGAGCTGATCGAACAGGCCGACGGGCTGTGCAAGGTGCGCTTCAACTGGCACACCCTGAGCTTTCGCTACAAGACCGTCGACAGCTATTTCGGCAGCAGCTTCTACACCCTCGATGTGCGCGGTGAAAACACGCAGATCTTGGCCAAGAAAGTGATCCTGAAGAACGATTACGTTCGTCAGGTCATTGATGTTTACCACCTCTGAGGCGGCCGTCATGACTCATTCCATTGCGTTCAATTTTGAAGACGGCGTCACCCGATTCATCGACGCCAATGCTGGGGAAACCGTGGCCGATGCCGCGTATCGCCAGGGCATCAATATTCCACTGGACTGCCGCGACGGCGCTTGCGGAACCTGCAAGTGCTTCGCCGAGGCCGGCCGCTATGACTTGGGCGAGGACTACATCGAAGACGCCCTCAGCGCCGACGAAGCGCAGCAGGGTTTTGTCCTGACCTGCCAGATGCGCGCGCAAAGCGATTGCGTGGTGCGAGTGCCGGCTTCATCGGATGTCTGCCGTACCCGTCAGGCCAGTTATGACGCGACCATCAGCGCCGTGCGTCAGTTGTCCGACAGCACCATCGCGCTGTCGATCAAGGGCGAGGCCCTGAGCAAACTGGCGTTCCTGCCGGGGCAGTATGTGAACCTCGGGGTGCCCGGCAGCGAGCAGACCCGCGCTTACTCGTTCAGCTCGTTGCAGCGGGACGGCGAAGTCAGCTTTCTGATTCGCAACGTGCCCGGCGGCTTGATGAGCAGTTTCCTGACCGGCATGGCCAAGACTGGCGACAGCATGAGCCTGGCCGGGCCATTGGGCAGCTTCTATCTGCGCGACATCCGCCGTCCATTGTTGCTGCTGGCCGGTGGTACCGGTCTGGCGCCCTTCACCGCGATGCTGGAAAGAATCGCCGAGCAGGGCAGCGAACATCCGCTGCATCTGATCTACGGCGTGACCAACGATTTCGACTTGGTGGAACTCGATCGACTCGAAGCCTTCGCCGCGCGAATTCCGAACTTCAGTTTCAGTGCCTGCGTGGCCAATCCCGACAGTCGGCACCCGCTCAAGGGCTACGTGACCCAACACATCGAGCCACGGCATTTGAACGATGGCGACGTCGACGTCTACCTGTGCGGCCCGCCGCCGATGGTCGAAGCGGTCAGCCAGTTCATCCGCGAGCAAGGCATTGCGCCTGCGAACTTCTACTACGAGAAATTTGCCGCCAGCGCGGCTTGAGCCGTGCTGGGGAAGAGCGATGAACGTCCTGTGGGAGCGTGGCTTGCCCGCGAAGAATGCACCGCGGTTTTTCAGGCATTACGCGTCATCGTTCTTCGCGGGCAAGCCACGCTCCCACAGGTTCTGCGTTTTAACTTACCTGGTTCGCTCCCACAGAACTAACTGGCCGGCATCCTTCGTCACGAGGTACACATGAACAGATTCCACGAAAAAGTCGCGCTGATTACCGGTGCCGCCCAAGGCATCGGCCGGCGTGTGGCTGAACGCATGGCCGCCGAAGGTGCGCGACTGATTCTGGTCGACCGCTCCGATCTGGTGTTCGAACTCCAGAAGGAATTGGGACAGAGCAGCCAGGTACTTGCCCTGACTGCCGACCTTGAGCAATACAGCGAATGCAGGCGCGTGATGCGCACCGCTGTCGAACGTTTTGATCGCCTCGATGTGCTGGTCAACAACGTTGGCGGCACGATCTGGGCCAAGCCTTTCGAACACTATGAAGAGGCGCAGATCGAAGCCGAAGTCCGCCGTTCATTGTTCCCGACACTGTGGTGTTGTCATGCCGCGCTGCCGTTCATGCTTGAACAAGAGAGCGGCGCGATCGTCAACGTTTCGTCCATTGCGACCCGTAGCGTCAATCGCGTGCCGTACGGTGCGGCGAAGGGTGGGGTCAATGCGCTGACCGCTTGCCTGGCGTTCGAAACGGCCGGTCGTGGCGTGCGGGTCAACGCGACCGCCCCCGGTGGCACCGAGGCGCCGCCGCGGCTGATCCCGCGCAACACCGCGCAACAGAGCGCTCAGGAAAAGCTTTGGTATCAGCAGATTGTCGACCAGACCCTCGACAGCAGTTTGATGAAGCGCTATGGCACGCTGGATGAGCAGGCAAGCGCTATTCTGTTTCTGGCCAGCGACGAAGCCTCCTATATCACCGGCATGATCATGCCGGTCGGTGGTGGCGATCCGGGCTGACGGGCTCGCAAGCAAAATTGGCCCGATTCTGGATAACCTGCCGCCTACAAGCGGCGCTGAAACGCTTTGACGATTCTGAGTGTGGCGTCGCTTGTGTTCAGGTTCTGTACCGCGTCCAGCGGATGCCAGATGCAGTCGAAGATTTCATTTTGTGGCCGAGCCTCTGCGATGTTTACGACCAGCGCCTCGTAGACATGGTGCCGGGTGCTGGGCGTTTCCCACTCCATCAAGTACAGCAGGTCGTCGACCTCAAGCCCTGTTTCTTCGTAAAGCTCTCTTGTGGCCGCGCCCGCAGCAGTTTCGCCAGGCTCGACTTTTCCGCCCGGCAGGGTCCAGCGCCCCCTGGGCTTGCGCACGAGGAGGATATGCCGGTCCTGCTCGCAAATGACGGTTGCACGTACTTTCATGGGTTACCCGACTTCCGCTTGTCACAAAACAGTCATAAAAATGCAATATTCGGACCGAAATCCGCAGAAGTGTCTGCTTCAAGGGTTGGAGTCGACACGGCGGCTGAAAGTGCAATGAAATGCCGGAATCCTGACGCGACGTCTGGTTGGTACTTCAGTGAAGGTCGGGTGTAAGGTAGTTGAGTCGATCCAGGACTATCACTGCCGAAATGGAGGTGACTATGAGCGTTCCGATGCTGACTAAAATGCACATGAATGGCTATGACGTACTCAGCGTGAACAACGGCCCTTGGCGGGTGTGCACCAAAGGTGACCGGCTTGGAGCCTTTGGCAGCAGAGAGGAAGCACTGGCCTATGCGGCTGCGCTTCCCGCCTACAGAGCCCAGTCGGGTAAAGCGTCGCGTAGCCACAAATCAGAAAGCCAGAAATCAGACAAGTAGTGTGCTTGAAGCCCCGGTTCGCCGGGGCTTTTGATATTTGCGGCAATGGACTAGTAACCGCCGCCCATCCCGCCCGTGGAGGGGGAATACTCTCTGGCTTTTTGTTGTATACGACTCCATTGCGCACAGGTCATGAAACTTTTATGGTCGACCCTGCCCGTCCCATCGAAGCTGACATTGTAGGGTTGCTGATGGCCGGCCTGCGTCAGCTTGTAGTCAAAACAGGTGCCAGGTTCCACCGTGCGTTGCGTTATCGATAAAGGCTGGCCGCCAATCTGCTGGACTTGATCCGTGCTCATGCCGACCTCGACCTTGGCGACCAGCGGTTGGTCTCGATAAACGTGTGATTCCGTGTTGCAGCCACCTGACGCCGCCAGCACAGCGATCAGCGCGCATAGAGGCTTGTTCATGACAGCGCTCTCTAGTGAACTTTCGTTCGAGTGATGGATTTTGCTTTTACTTCTTCAGCATAGCCCGCCAGTCGCTCTTCATCGCCCTGGAACAACGCGCACAGCCTTAGCGTTGCCTCTGCATCCACATCATTGCCAGCCTGGCGCAGCTGCTCTGCGATGCGCAAAAGCTCTACCGCCGACCACCTCAGGTCCGACGCCACGCCTTGCAGGTCGCGCCGAAGTTGCTGTTCATATTCGTTAAGCCACATGATGACCTCCTGCAATTCCCCGCTACGAAATAGTAATCCCATTTACCTCAATGGAGCGTTATGTTCGTCTGATCCGAAGAGAGTCAAAGCCATGCAACAACCTGTCTACCAACTGCTGGAAGTCGCCAACGGCAAGCCGATCAAACTCTGGACCGAGGGTGTGCCAGTTGAAAGCGAAGCCCGGCAGCAATTGATCAATACCGCGAAGATGCCGTTCATCTTCAAGCACCTGGCGGTGATGCCGGATGTGCATCTGGGCAAAGGGTCCACCATCGGCAGCGTGATCCCCACCGTGGGCGCGATCATTCCGGCGGCCGTGGGAGTGGACATCGGCTGCGGCATGATTGCCGCGCGCACTTCGCTGACCGCCGACGACTTGCCAGACAACCTGCACGGTCTGCGCAGCGCCATCGAAAAGGCCGTGCCCCATGGCCGCACGTTGAGCCGTGGCCGCCGCGATGAAGGCGCCTGGAATCACGTTCCACAGCAGGCCGATCAAGCCTGGGCGGCGCTGAGCTCGCGGTTCAAGGCGATCACCGACAAATACCCGAAGCTCGCCAGCACCAACAATCGTCAGCACCTGGGCACCCTCGGTACCGGTAATCACTTCATCGAGGTCTGCCTGGACGAGGCCAACCGCGTCTGGTTCATGCTGCACAGCGGTTCTCGCGGCGTTGGCAATGCCATCGGGACCCTGTTCATTCAGTTGGCCCAAGCGGATATGCGCCAGCACATCGCCAATCTGCCGGACCGCGATCTGGCCTATTTCAAGGAAGGCAGCCGGCATTTCGATGACTACGTTGAAGCGGTGGACTGGGCTCAGGACTTCGCCCGGCAGAACCGGGCGTTGATGATGCAGGCGGTGATTCAGGCCGCGCGGCAAGTGATTCGCAAACCTTTCGAGGTGGCGCTGGAGGCTGTGAACTGCCACCACAATTACGTGCAGAAAGAGCGGCACTTCGGTGAAGACGTCCTGGTCACCCGCAAGGGCGCGGTGTCGGCGAAGAAGGGCGAACTGGGGATCATTCCCGGTTCCATGGGGGCCAAAAGCTTCATCGTTCGAGGTCTCGGCAACGAGCAATCGTTCTGTTCCTGCAGTCACGGTGCCGGTCGGACCATGAGCCGCACCAAAGCCAAAAACACCTTCACTGTCGCAGACCAGATCCGCGCGACCGCTCATGTGGAATGCCGCAAGGATGCGGCGGTCATCGATGAGATTCCGATGGCTTACAAGGACATCGACAAAGTCATGTACGCCCAGCGTGATCTGGTGGAAGTACTGCACACCTTGCGACAGGTGGTCTGTGTGAAGGGGTAGGAAGGGAAGGGCTTCCATTGGTCGGGAACATTAACGCGAGTGAACAGCTCTGCTGTCGTATTGAGGTAATGATTTATTCGCTAGGGAGGCCATCTCAAATGACGACTACCGATGATTTCAGACACCACGCGCATGAGCTGATCGTTGACCTGGATGCGGCAACCACGGAAATGATGAAACTGATCTCGGCCCATCAGTTGAGCGGCCCGGAATGGGAGCGGGTCACGAAATGGCAGCATGAAGCGTACGAGCGATGGATGACGTACCTGAATGCGAGGTCGTATCCCGATTCCGGCTCGGGGGCCGAGCCGGGGCAGGGCGAAGCCCCTTTATAGAGACATCGCCGGCTGTGCGCTGGATGTAGGCATAAGTACAGGCTACATTTCCCGTTTTTCAGGATAAGGAAGCGTTATGCGCATGTTGATAGCGGGAATAGCGGTGGCTGTGTTGGCGGGCTGTTCATTACCCGCATCCGTGGTGCCCGGCGAGCCCAATATCAGCAAATACAGCGATAAGGCGCCCAAGGAATATGCCGCGTGTGTATTGCCGTTGTGGCGTCAGGACATTCCGGGATCGACGCAATCGGCGATTTCCAATGGCTACCGGATCACCGCGCCGAGCATCATCACGGCTGACGAAATTCTGGTTATCGTGAAATCGAAGGATGGCAGCCGGGTATCGCTTTACCAAGGACCACCGTGGGCCAAGTCAGGGGTACTGCGCCAAGCTGTTCGGGATTGTTTGTAACGCTCGCTTCGTTCGTTGTTCGTTTATGGTGACGGCCTGTGCCGTATGTCGCAGCCATATGTCGGAATTCAGGAACGGTCACTCCTCAACTAACTTCCAAGAGCAAACAGTCCTTGGGAGTTTGGCTATGAATGATGATCGAAAAAAGGCAGCCCTCGATGCCTGGTACCGGCTCTTGAGAGAACCGGAAGCCGGGATGGATTGTGAAGAACACTACGACAAACTGCTGAAAGTGGCGGATGAAATGGAGGGCGCCGGCCTCATCAACAACGCCGAATGGCGTGAGTTGGTGCGCGATGCACGGGGGGCTATTTGCGCTTCAATCGATGGTGTCGGGAGTGGAGTCGTCGATAGATGACTTAAAAATAGTGTGGATATTTAATGAGTTAGGAGATTTAGTAACTGGATAGTGAATCAGAATATCTTGTTACAAGTTGCGCGATTGGGTAATATCGCCCCGCGTTCACCACCACGGTTTATGCATTTTTAAAGCCCAGGCGTCCATCAGCTGCCTGGGCTTTTTTTTTGTCTGGAATTTGGAATGGCTTATGAGCGCGCTGCCGGCAGAGAGCCAGCAGCGTCGATGATGAGCGTGATGGACAAACGTTATTGATGCCTGTCGTTACCTGGCCGGATCAGCCCTGCGCCGATCGCTGCCAGATGGGTTGCCAGTGTCAAGAAGCCTCCTCTCGACCAGGACATTTTGCAGGGCCTGGCGTGCCGAAGGGCTTAACTGATCTTCTCTCTCCTTGAGTTCGAGCAAGATGGGGCTGGACCATTGACGATAGGTTTGCTCGGAAATTCGAGTAGATGTCATCTATCTCTCCTTTGATGAATCGCCCGACAACACAGTGGGCGAAGTCCTGTGCGCTAAAAATCCTAGTTGAGGAAACGGCTTGTCGCCAGTGAACGGATTGCAATGAGGTGCCGATCATCCTTCGCGACGCGGGTAGTCCACGATTCGGGCGTAAACTTAAGAGGCTACCTCATCAAAAGGAGCCGCATATGATCGCCGACCAAATGAATAGACAGGAGTCGGAGCAAAGTGCTGTTTGGGATCAATACTTCTGTGCCGCGTTGATTGCGGAAAGCAATCTGACGGCACCGGTGGTAGGAGAAGCCACCCACGAAGACAGGCAGAATCTGTTAATCCAAAGGGCCAAAGCACTCGCCGATAAGATGCTGGAAAACAGAAGATAACCGGAGCCCGGCCATTGCGCTGGGCTCTTCACTTTTTGATGTTCTTATCTTTCTTCCAAGTGAACGCTCCTTGGTCGAGGATCGTCTACAGTTGGTAATTCATGGATACGGAGATCGAACATGAAGTGCCTAATCTGTCAGGCTGTCTCTACGACTGTTCACGCGGCTGGAGACTGGTCAGAAGTTAAATGCCCGGCCGGATGTGGACACTACAAGGTATCGGCGAACCTTGTGGCGAAAATGAAATTCAAGAACGAGTTCTTTGACATCGAACGCACAAGACGATGGCTTAAAATGTCCCGCAATGACGAGCCGGTGCCGTTGATATCCACCTACGATTACAACGTTTCCTTATTGCATCGTGACACTGAGGATAGGTCGGGCATCGCGCCGATTCGCTCCAGGCAGCCGCTGACTTCGGATTAGAATCCGTCTGTCCTGGCTATAACCCTGTCCCCCCGTAGGAGCTGCCGAAGGCTGCGATCTTTTGACCTTCAGCGGCTCCTGAAAGATCAAGATCAAAAGATCGTCTGAACGCGGCCCGAGCCTTCGGCCGCTCCTTGGAGGAGCTCACGCAGGCATTGCTCGATCTATCGACAAAAAAACAAGCAACCTCCATGAATAGCCCCTGTCGATATCAACATGTCCCCGCTATTAGTTACCCTCCCATCCGGGTTGTCAGCATTGATGGCGGGCTGAAAGCGGCTAACTGAATGATCAGGAGGTGGCTATGAACTGTCCGCTGTGTGGAAACACTAATGCGCTGGAAGATCTTTCGTTCGGGGGCGGCTTGCGTATTTATTGTGAGCCGTGCGGTGGTTTCTATCGGATTTCAACAACCCTGAATGCCTTGGCCGGCGGAAAAACCTATGACACCGAGCGCGCTCGAGCCCGGCTGAAAAAGAAGCGTGAAACCGACAAATTGGAAGATCAAGAGCCGGCGCTAGGCGCAGAGGACAAAGACCTGCTCGTCGAGCCCAACTGATGTGTCGTGCAATCAACATGCGACCCAGCGAACGACGCACTGGGTGTGGGACGGTTATCCCGGCGAGACGGTTGCGGCAGGATTCGCCTGACCCTGAAGCCCGGGTTTCGAACGGGATCCCAGGCCAGGCGAGCGGCCCGGTTAATGAGCCTGTGCCACCCCGCGCAAAACCGTAGCAGCGGCGGTTTGAGATCGAGTGCTGGCTATGTTTCCCAGCGATACGACACCTACCAGACGCTTGTCTCGGTTGAGCACGGGCAGGCGACGCAGTTGCACGTCCGCCATGTTCTTTGCCACCTGCTCTATGTCTTCATCCTCAAAGCAATAGCGGATGCCGCCAGTCATTACTTTACTGATAGGGGTTTTGCCGGGGAGTCCTTCGGCTACGGCTCTAATGGCTATATCCCGGTCCGTGATCATGCCAATCAGACGCTCTTGCTCCTCAACCATGATGGCGCCGCTATCGATCCTGGCCATCATGTTTGCGGCCTCCTGGATCGTCTGGCTTGGCTTGGCTGTTAAAACATCTTTCGTCATAACTTCCAAAATCTTCATGAAAAGACTCCTTTAAAGTGATGCTTCAGTGATTAAGGGCTGCCAATTTTTTTGACTTTGGAGGGGAAGTGCGGGTTCAGATTGTTTTATCTCCGCTCGTCATGGTGGCGGGGCGTCACAGGAGATTCAGGCGGGGCGAGTCATGTGCGCGGGCCGTCGATAGGCTCTATCAGTTCTGAGCCCTGGTTCCTCACATTGCCCACGGCCAGGTCCACTTTGAACCATTCGAAGACGTCGCAAGGTTCGCTTTGCTGCAGAAGTATCTGTTCGGCGCGCTCCTTGGGCGTGTATGGGTCAATCCATTCCCGGGCCAGTTCGGGATTGAGCGTCACTGGCCGACGGTCGTGAATATCCACCATGCCACCCTGACTGTCCGCGGTGATGATCACGAAACCGTCATGCTCGTCCGGCTCCTTTTCGTACCTTGGATACTGACCAATGGCGGCGCACAGGATCGGTGCGTGATCCTTGCGGCGGATCAGGTAAGGCTGTTTCTTCGGACCGCCTTCGTAAACCCATTCAAACCAGTTGTCGATGGCAATAATTGCCCGGTGCGGCCATATCTCCTTGAAGAATGGGTCGTGGGCGACTTTCTCAACCCTGGCGTTGATCGGTGTCGCGTGATCCCTGGCCCAGTGCGGTCGCCAGCCCCAACGAACCCTGTCGGCGTGCAGCACGCCGCTTTCTTCGTGGAAGAGGGCGAGCTGAGTCGACGGCGCTGCGTTGTAGAGCTCGAGCGGCTGTTCGCCAGCATTATTGACCAAGGCGTTGGGCATACTCAGCGCCGCCACGAATTCGTGAACACCTCGATACTGCGAAAGTCGTCCGCACATGGCTGAGCCCTCATGCTGAAGCTTAAGCTTAGACAATAGTTTCAAGATGATCCTTGAGGCTGTCTAACCCGCAAGACCTTCAAAAAAAGGATCGCCGCTTGCGTTTCGCGACACGCGGCCAGGACGCATCCGGGATTCGCGGTTTTCTTGATTGATGTCAATCGCCTGAGTCGAGCTGCTCTGTATTCTCTGGAGAAACCGACAGCTGAATAGAGGGAGAACATTCATGCTCTATCCGCTGTTTCTAACCGTTCATCTGTTTGCCGCCCTGATCTTTATCGGCACGGTGTTCTTCGAAGTCCTTTTTCTGGAAAGCATCCGCAAACAGTTGCCCGCCAAGGCGATGCTGCTGGTCGAAGAGGGTATTGGCCGCCGAGCCCGCACCCTGATGCCATGGGTGCTGCTGGTATTGTTCGGCGCGGGCCTGGGCATGGTCTGGCTGCGCTATTTGCCCATCCTTGCAACGCCAATGGCCTCATCATTCAGCACCTTGTTGCTGTTGAAAATCATGGTCGCCGTGAGCGTGCTGCTGCATTTCCTGGCCGCCATGTTTTTGTTCAAAAGCGGCCGAATGAACGCTCGATACCTGCATTTCATCCATGCCAGTGTGTTCTGCCATATGGTCGTCATCGTACTGCTGGCCAAGGGTATGTTTTACCTGACGTGGTGAGCGGCCTTGCCCCAAGGTCTGTCCTGCAAGCACTTGGCCTGCGCTTGATACAAGTCAAGGAGCATTGATCGCCAATCCCGGACACTGTTGATCCGCAGCCAGTCTCGGAGACCTGTCATGCTCGATTTTTCTCACGCCCCCGGCGATCTGATCGCTCGGTGCGATCAGGGCGTACTCGACCCCAACTGCCATGCCGACACGCAAAAGTTTCATGACGGCATCGGCTCTCTGGATTTGCTTCGTGCCTTGCGCGTCAGCCGCCAGAAACGCCGCCCGATCGCCCTGAACGTGCAGTTGCCTTCCAGCCTCAAGCCAGCCTTTTGTTCCCCGCGCGATGTCGCCTGCGAGCACGGCGACATCGAACAGTACCTTCAACGCCTGGAACAGGAGATCGACCTCGTCGGTTGTCATCTGGGAGCGGAGCAACGGGTCGAACAATTTCATCTGAACGGCGGAACACCCACCATCGCTCATCTCGAGCGCCTGATGAATCATCTGCGTGGTCGATTCAACTTTCTCCAGCATGAGTGTGGCGACTACAGCGTCGACGTCGACCTTCACTCTACCGATTGGTCGACCATGGGCGCGTTGCGCAACCAGGGATTCAATCATGTCAGCATTGGCGTTCCGGATATCGATACCGACTGTGACATGTCGGTGGCCTGCTACCAGAACCCGGCACCCATTCATTCACTGATCGATGCCGCCCGCACCTTTGGTTATCGATCGATCAATGTCGATCTGGGTTTTGGTCATGCCTGGCAAACGCCAGAAAGCTTCGCGCTGAAGCTGGCGGCGATCATTGAGCTGGAGCCGGACAGGCTGATGGTGTTCGACTATGCCCGACCACCACGCCGTTATCGGCCAAGGCTCGGCGACAAGGTCAGGGAACTGTGCAGCCAGGACGATAAAGGTGCGATGCGCCAGATCGCCTTCGAACAGTTGATCGCCGTGGGCTATCACTACATCGGTATGGGGCAGTTTGTGCGGCCCGATGATGATCTGGCGATCGCTCAGGAGCGGGGCCGGTTGCGCCGCACCTGTGACGGTTTTACCCGTCACGGTTATTGCGACCATATCGGCTTCGGTTTGGGCGCCATCAGTCAGATCGACGATGTGTATACGCAAAACACCGATGCGATCGAGCGTTATCAGCAGCAGCTGGACCGGGGCCAATTGCCGACGTCTCGTGGCTGGCGTTTCGAGGCGGGGGATCAGATAAGGCACATGGTCATGGAGCGACTGGCGTGCGATCAAGAGCTGGATATCCGCGCCATCGAGCGGCGCTATGGGCTGATTTTCTCCAAGTATTTTGCATCTGTCTGGCCATTGCTGGAGCAATTGAGTCGTGACGGGTTGATTGAATTGTCGGACCGTTTCATCAGCATTCTTCCCGCCGGTCGGCCGGAAGTGGATGCCATCTGCAATCTGTTTGAAAAGGATTTGGGCAGTGCAACGCATTAACCCAACTGCGAGTTGATTGATCATGAAACCTGCATTCGATTTCGATCGAGCCCTGGTCGAAAAGTATGACCGCCCCGGGCCGCGCTACACCTCTTACCCCACGGCGCCGCAGTTTCATCAGGCGTTTGCCGTCGACGACTATCAGCGTGCCGCCTCCGACAGCAACCTGGCGGCGGTGCCCAAGCCATTGTCGGTGTATATCCATATTCCGTTCTGCAAAAGTCTTTGCTACTACTGCGCCTGCAACAAAATCATTACCCAGAAAACCCATCGGGCCGTCGAATACCTGACGTACCTCAAGCGTGAAATCGTGATGCAGGCCGCGTTGTTCGACAGCTCGCGCAAACTCACGCAACTGCACCTGGGCGGGGGCACGCCGACGTATTTGACCAGTGAACAGCTAGCGGATCTGATGGACTGCTTGCACCAGGCGTTCGACATGGACGACAGCGATGACCATGAGTTTTCCATCGAGGTCGATCCGCGCACCATCAGCACCGAGCAGATCCAGTCGCTGCGTCAATTGGGCTTCAATCGCTTGAGCTTCGGCGTACAGGACTTCGATCCCGACGTTCAAGCCGCGGTCAATCGGCAACAAAGTGAAGAGCAAATTTACGCGCTGGTCGCGGCGGCGCGCGAAGCGCAATTCAAGTCGATCAGCGTCGATCTGATTTACGGTCTGCCGCTGCAAACAGTGCAGAGTTTCGACGTCACCCTCGGCAAGATCATCGCCCTGCGTCCGGACCGGATTGCCGCCTACAGCTACGCCCATTTACCGGAGCTGGTGCGCGCGCAACGGCTGATTCGCCCGGCGGACATGCCGCCACCGGAGCGCAAGCTGGAGTTGCTCGAATTGACTATCCGCCGTCTGACCGAGGCTGGTTATGTCTATATCGGCATGGATCATTTCGCCTTGCCGAATGATGAACTGGCGTTGGCCCGCACCCATGGCACCCTGCAACGCAATTTTCAGGGTTATTCGACCCATGCCGATTGCGACTTGATCGGTCTTGGGGTGTCTTCGATCGGCAAGGTCGGCGACAGCTACAGCCAGAGCGTCAAGGAGCTTTCGCAGTACTACGCCCGTATCGATCAGGGTTTGTTGCCGGTGCATCGGGGTTACCGCTTGAGCGCCGACGACCTGCTGCGCCGTGAGGTGATCAGCGACCTGATGTGCCACGGCAGGATCGATTTCGCCAAGTTCGAAGCAGGTCATGGCATTTGTTTCACCGAGTATTTTGCCGATGCGCTGGCGCAACTGGACGAGCAGGTGCGTGACGGACTCCTGCAGATTCACAGCGACGAATTGGTGCTGTTGCCGCAAGGGCATTTGATGATGCGCAGTGCCGCGATGGCGTTTGACGCCTACTTGGGCGAACAGCAAAAAGGCCAGTTTTCCCGCACCGTTTGAGGTTACGGAGCGCTCTGGCGCAAGGAATGATATTGAGTTGATTTCAATCAAGGGCAGGGCGCACAACGCTGCCTAACATGGCCGCAAGCCCCTTTGAAATCAGCGAGTTCATGACAATCCATCAGCCTTCGACACATGGCAATCCACGCATCTGGAGCGTCGGGCTGATGGTGATGGTCTTGCTGATGATCGCAGCGTTCGCGACGGTGCAGGCCAAGTCATACGGCGACATCGAGCAGCAGCGCATCGAGAAGGTCTTCCCGCAAACCGATTCGGTGTCCGCAGCCGAAGGCAAGTTCAAGGTGCGTACGCTGTCGGCGGCCGGCAAGGTTATCGGGTATGTGTTCCAGAGCCTGGATGTGGTGGACATTCCGGCCTACTCGGGCAAACCCATCAACACCCAGGTGATCCTCGACACCGCCGGCGTGATTCAGGACGCCTATGTGCTGGAGCACCACGAACCGATTCTGCTGATCGGCATCCCCGAAGAAAAACTCCACGGCTTCAGCGCCCGATACAAAGGGATCAAGGTCAGCCAGCGGGTAGTCGTCGGCCATTCCAGCGACCCGAGCGCGGTCACCGTGGATGCCATCGCCGGCGCAACCGTCACCGCCATGGTCGTCAATGAGGTCATCATGCGTGCCGCCCACGAGGTGGCCGTATCGCTGAAGCTGATCGAGGACAAGGGTGGGGTGGTGAACAAGCCCGCCACCGTACGCCAGGACTTTTTCGAGCCCGCCACCTGGGAGCAACTGACCGGCAACGGCGCCATTCGCCGGTTGAACCTGACCCGTGGGCAGGTCGATGCAGCCTTCAAGGGCACCGAAGCCGAAGGCGTCGACAACGCCGGCCCGGATCAAGTCGATGACACCTTTATCGAGCTGTACACCGCCGACTTGAACCCACCGACCATTGGCCGCGCGTTGCTGGGCGACAATCAATATCGCTTCCTCATGCAGGATCTCAAACCCGGCGAGCAGGCCATCGTGGTGCTGGGCCGTGGGCTGTTTTCCTATAAAGGCTCGGGTTATGTGCGCGGCGGGATTTTCGATCGGGTGCAATTGCGCCAGTTCGGCAACGTCATCAGCTTTCGCGACATGGACCATCAGCGGCTCTCCGATGTATTTGCCAAGGGCATGCCCGAGTTCAATGAAATGTCGATTTTCATTGTGCGCAAACCGGCCGGATTCGATCCGGGATCGCCCTGGTCGCTGGAGCTCCTGGTGCGGCGTCAGACGGGACCGGTCAGCGGCACCTTCAGCAGCTTCGAACTGCCTTATCAACTGCCCGAACCCTACCTTGAGCGACCCGCGCCCAGTGCCGAAGAACAGGCGGCCATCGAGGAAGCCAGCCGGCCGATGTGGTTGAATATCTGGTACCAGAAACACTTCCAGATCGCCGTCCTCGCGAGTGCGTTGTTGCTGCTGACGGCCATCCTGTTCCTGCAAGACAAACTCACCCGCCGGCCACGCTTTTTGCACTGGCTGCGTCGTGGTTACCTGCTCTTTACCGTGGTCTTTCTGGGCTGGTATGCCTTGGGGCAATTGTCGGTGGTCAATGTCCTGACCTTTGTGCATGCGCTGTTCGAGCACTTTCGCTGGGAGCTGTTTCTCACCGATCCGCTGATCTTCATGCTCTGGGTCTTCACCGCCGCGAGCATTCTGTTGTGGGGCCGTGGCGTGTTCTGCGGCTGGCTGTGCCCGTTTGGCGCCTTGCAAGAGCTGATCAACGAAGCCGCGCGCAAATTGAAAGTTCCCCAATACGAATTGCCGTTTGCGGTGCATGAGCGGCTGTGGGCGATCAAATACATCATCTTGCTGCTGCTTTTCGGTATCTCCCTGGAATCGATGTCCACCGCCGAACTGTTCGCCGAGGTGGAACCCTTCAAAACCGCCATCACCCTCAAGTTCGACCGCCAGTGGTGGTTCGTGCTCTACGCGGTGGGGCTGCTGGTGATCAACATTTTTACGCGCAAAGTCTATTGCCGCTACATCTGCCCCTTGGGTGCGGCGCTGGCAATCCCGACCAAATTGCGCCTGTTCGACTGGCTCAAGCGCCGCAAGGAATGCGGCAGCCCTTGCCAGTTGTGCGCCAAGGAATGCGAGATCCAGGCGATTCACCCGGATGGCCGGATCAATGCCAACGAGTGCCATTACTGCCTCGATTGCCAGATGACCTATCACAACGAAGACAAATGCCCGCCGCTGATCAACAAGCGCAAGAAGCGCGGCAAGCCGGCACCCGTGGCGGTGCAACTGATACCTGTCGTGGAAGTGCCGGCTGTTGAATGAAGCTCGCGAGCGCACGTCTGCAGTGACCGTTTTAATCCCTTCAAGGAGTACGCAACATGACTGACACAGAATCCAAAAAAGCCATGCCGGAAGAGGAACAGACCGGACTCAGTCGGCGCGGTTTTCTGGGCAGCAGTGCCGTCACCGGTGCGGTGCTGGCGGGTGCCGCGACGTTGGGCGGCGCAGTGTTCAGCCGCGAGTCGTGGGCGGCAGCGGTCAAGGATGCGCAGGCGAAAATCCATGTCGGCCCCGGTGAGCTGGACGAATACTACGGCTTCTGGAGCGGTGGTCATCAGGGCGAAGTGCGGGTGCTCGGTGTGCCGTCGATGCGTGAGTTGATGCGTATTCCGGTGTTCAACGTCGACTCGGCCACCGGTTGGGGCCTGACCAACGAAAGCAAGCGGGTCCTGGGCGACAGTGCAAAGTTTCAGAATGGCGATTGCCATCACCCGCACATCTCCATGACCGATGGCAAGTACGACGGCAAGTACCTGTTCATCAACGACAAGGCCAACTCCCGTGTCGCGCGCATCCGCCTGGACATCATGAAGTGCGACAAGATCCTCACCGTGCCGAACGTGCAGGCCATTCACGGCCTGCGTCTGCAAAAAGTGCCTTACACCAAGTACGTGTTCGCCAATGCCGAATTCGTCATCCCGCACCCCAATGACGGCCGCACCTTTGACCTGCAAGACAAGAACAGCTTCACCATGTTCAACGCCATCGATGCCGAGAAAATGGAGATGGCCTTCCAGGTGATCGTCGATGGCAACCTGGACAACTCCGACGCCGATTACACCGGCAAGTACGCCGCGTCCACTTGCTACAACTCGGAGAAGGCTTACGACCTTGGCGGCATGATGCGCAACGAGCGCGACTGGGTCGTGGTGTTCAACATCCCGCGCATCGAGGCCGCGATCAAGGCTGGCAAGTTCATCACCCTGGAAGATTCGAAAGTACCGGTGGTCGACGGTCGTAAAACCGATGGCAAGGACTCCGAATTCACTCGCTATATCCCGGTGCCGAAGAACCCCCACGGCCTCAACACCTCATCCGATGGCAAGTACTTCATTGCCAACGGCAAGCTGTCGCCGACGGTCTCGATGATCGCCATCGACCGGCTGGATGACCTGTTCGCTGATAAATTCAAGGACCCGCGCGAAGTTATCGTCGCCGAACCGGAACTGGGCCTGGGGCCTTTGCACACCACCTTCGACGGTCGCGGCAATGCCTACACCACGCTGTTCATTGACAGTCAGGTGGTGAAGTGGAACATGGAGGAAGCGATACGTGCCTACAAGGGCGAGAAGGTCAATTACATCAAGCAGAAGCTCGACGTGCAGTACCAGCCTGGCCATAACCACGCCTCGCTGACCGAAACCAGTGAAGCGGATGGCAAGTGGCTGGTGGTGTTGTGCAAATTCTCCAAGGACCGCTTCCTGCCGACCGGGCCGCTGCACCCGGAAAACGACCAGTTGATCGATATTTCCGGCGAAGAGATGAAGCTGGTGCATGACGGCCCTGCGTTTGCCGAACCTCACGATTGCATCCTGGCGCGCCGGGACCAGATCAAGACCCAAAAGATCTGGAACCGCAACGACCCGTTCTTCGCCGCCACCGTAGAGCTGGCCAAGAAAGACGGGATCAACCTGGAGACCGACAACAAGGTCATCCGCGACGGCAATCATGTGCGGGTCTACATGACCTCCATGGCGCCGGCCTATGGTCTGACCGAGTTCACCGTCAAGCAGGGCAACGAGGTCACCGTGACCATCACCAACATCGACCAGATTGAAGACGTGACCCACGGTTTCGTCATGACCAACCATGGCGCCAGTATGGAGATCAGCCCGCAGCAAACCTCGTCCATCACCTTTACCGCCGACAAGGCCGGCCTGCACTGGTACTACTGCAGCTGGTTCTGCCATGCGCTGCACATGGAAATGGTCGGCCGTATGAAGGTCGAGCGAGCCTGACGGTTGCCAATCAACGGGAGCAGGCCGATGACCGAAATCAAGGAAAGTCCGGTGAAGGCCATTGCCCTTGTGCTCCTGTTGATGTCAGGCGGGGCACTGGCGGCGGTGCAACCGATCACCACGTTGCCGTTGCGGGTTGACGCGCAACAACGCTGGCACCTGCCGGCGGGCGAGTACCGTGGCTCGTTCAGCGTCGATCAACCGATGCAGATCCTCTGCGAGCCCGGCGCGGTGTTTCAGGCGCAAGGGCAGGGTAACGGCGTGATCGTCAGCGCGCCCGATGTGCGGATCGAGGGCTGTACCTTTCTGGATTGGGGGCACGACCTTACCGCCATGAATGCGGCGGTGTTCCTCCAGCCCAAGGCCCGTGGCGCGGTGATCAAAGGCAATCGTATGCAGGGCCAGGGTTTCGGTATCTGGGTCGACGGTACGCAGGATGCGAGCCTGATCGACAACCGCATCCAGGGGGATCCGGCGCTGCGCTCACAGGATCGCGGCAACGGTATTCATCTGTACGCGGTGCATGGCGCCCGGGTCATTGGCAATCAGGTGCGCGACACCCGCGATGGCATCTACATCGATACCTCCAACGGCAACTTGCTGCAGGGCAACACCCTGGAAGACCTGCGTTACGGCGTGCATTACATGTTCGCCAACGACAACCAATTGATAGGCAACACCACCCGCCGTACCCGCACCGGCTACGCCTTGATGCAAAGCCGCAAGCTTACGGTGATCGGCAACCGCTCCGAACAGGATCAGAACTACGGCATCCTGATGAACTACATCACCTATTCAACCTTGCGCGACAATTTCGTTACAGACGTGCGCGACGGCTCGACCGGCGACAGCATGATCAGCGGCGCCGAAGGCAAGGCGTTGTTCATCTACAACTCGCTGTTCAACAGCATCGAACACAACCACTTTGAGCACAGCGCCGTGGGCATTCACCTCACCGCCGGCTCCGAAGACAACCGCATCGCCGACAACGCCTTTGTCGGCAACCAACGGCAGGTCAAATACGTCGCCACCCGCTTGCAGGAATGGTCGGTGGATGGCCGGGGCAATTACTGGAGCGATTACCTGGGCTGGGATCGCAACAACGATGGCCTGGGCGATATCGCCTATGAACCCAACGACAACGTCGACCGCCTGCTGTGGCTGTACCCGCAGGTGCGGCTGTTGATGAACAGCCCCGGGATCGAATTGCTGCGTTGGGTGCAACGGGCCTTTCCGGTGATGAAATCGCCGGGCGTCCTGGACAGCCATCCGCTGATGAATCCCACCACACGACCCCTGACCCAGGAGCCCACCGCATGAACGTCATCGATATGGAAGGCGTCAGCCAGCGCTATGGGTACACCACCGTGTTGCATCAGTTGAACCTGAGCCTGGGCGAAGGCGAAGTGCTGGGCTTGTTCGGTCACAACGGCGCGGGCAAGACCACCAGCATGAAACTGGTGCTCGGCCTGCTTCAGGCCAGCGAAGGGCAGGTCAGGGTGTTCGGCCGCTTGCCCAGTGATCCGCAGGTTCGGCGTTTGCTGGGCTATTTGCCGGAGAACGTGACCTTCTATCCGCAGATGAGCGGCCTGGAGACCTTGCGTCATTTCGCCCGACTCAAAGGCGCAGCACCCGCGCAGGTGGACGTGCTGCTGGAGGAAGTAGGCCTGGCGAACGCGGCACATCGACGGGTCAAAACCTACTCCAAGGGCATGCGCCAGCGCTTGGGACTGGCGCAAGCCTTGCTCGGCGAGCCGCGCTTGTTGCTGCTCGACGAGCCTACCGTCGGTCTCGATCCGATCGCCACTCAAGACCTCTATCGGTTGCTCGACCGGCTACGCAGCCAGGGCACCAGCATCATTCTCTGTTCCCACGTATTGCCGGGCGTCGAGGCGCATATCAACCGTGCCGCGATTCTGACCCAGGGGCGCCTGCTGGCCCTCGGCAGTCTGCGCAGTTTGCGCGAGGAAGCCGGGTTGCCGACGCTGATTCGCGCCAACGGCCTCAAGCACGCCGGACCCTTGCAGGCATCCTGGAACAACGCCGGGCATGTCACCCAGCGCTGGGGCGTGGAGGGCCTTGAAGTGGCTGCGCTCAATGGCAACAAATTGGATCTGTTGCGCCAATTGCTCAATGAGCACGAGCCGGCCGACGTGGAAATCGACCCACCCTCCCTGGAGGACATCTACCGCTATTACATGGGCCGGGCCGGTGCGACCCCCAGTGGAGAGACCGTATGAACCCGATCTGGAACATGGCCCGCAAGGAATTCAATGACGGTTTGCGCAACCGCTGGTTGTTGGCGATCAGTCTGTTGTTCGCCGTGTTGGCGACTGGCATCGCCTGGTTGGGGGCGGCGGCTTCGGGGCAATTGGGCTTCACCTCGGTGCCCGCCACCATCGCCAGCCTGGCCAGTCTGGCGACATTTTTGATGCCGCTGATTGCCTTGCTGCTGGCCTATGACGCCATCGTCGGCGAAGACGAAAGCGGCACGTTGCTGCTGTTGCTGACCTATCCGCTGGGACGTGGGCACATTCTGCTCGGCAAATTCGCAGGCCACGGATTGATCCTGGCGCTGGCGACCCTCATCGGCTTTGGCTGCGCGATGCTCGCAATTGCCGTGCTGGTGGAGGACGTCGAACTGAACCTGCTGCTCTGGGCGTTTGGACGATTCATGCTGTCGTCGACGTTACTGGGCTGGGGCTTTCTTGGGCTGGCCTATGTGCTGAGCAGTGTGTCTGCCGAGAAATCCACCGCCGCCGGGCTGGCGCTGGGGGTGTGGTTCTTCTTCGTGCTGGTGTTCGACCTGGCGCTGTTGGCACTGCTGGTGCTCAGCGAAGGTCAGTTCAACCCGAAGGTACTGCCGTGGTTACTGCTGCTCAACCCTGCCGATGTCTATCGCCTGATCAATCTTTCCGGTTTCGAGCCCGGCGCCGGCAGCGCTGGCGTGCTGACCCTGGGCAGCGATTTACCTGTACCGGGCTCGATACTCTGGTTGTGCCTGTTGCTGTGGGTGGCGGTGCCTTTGGGCTTGGCCTGGTTGCTGTTCCGTCGACGGGCGACATGAATTCATACCTTGGTTTTTGGAGCATCTGACGATGAGTAATCTTTATTCGACGACGGTACGCGCCGTGGCGGGCCTGATGGTCTGTCTGCTGCTGGCGGCCTGTGACAAACCGGTGCAAGCCACCTACAGCGACGCCGCCGCTGCCTTCCATCCCAGTGATGAATGCCATGTTTGCGGCATGATCATCGACGGCTTCCCCGGGCCCAAAGGCGAAGTGGTCGAGCGCAGCGGCATCAAGAAATTCTGCTCTACGGCGGAGATGATCGGTTGGTGGCTGCAACCGGAAAATCATCATGGCGAGGCCCGGTTGTATGTCCACGACATGGGCCGCAGTCCATGGAACACCCCCAATGATGCCCATCTGATCGATGCCAAGGATGCGTTTTACGTGGTCGGCACCCAGCTCAAAGGCGCCATGGGTGTGGTGTTGGCGTCTTTCTCCAGCCAGCAGGCTGCGGAAAAACTGGTCGCCGACCAGGGCGGTCGTGTGCTGCGGTTCAGCGAGATCGATCAGGCGGTGCTTCAGCAGCAGACAGCGATGTCGCACTCGACTCATTGATCGGCCGATTATCCGACGGGTCATTGAGAAAATCTGATCGCCGTCAAGTCGGTATTTCTGCGTCTGTTCAAAGATAGGGGCTCACCACGTCACCAGTGCTTGGCATTAACGATGCCCAGGAGAACATGATGCAAACCGAGTTTCAGGATCGTCTGGCGGTGATCACCGGCGCCAGCTCCGGGATTGGCCTGGCGTTGTGCGCCGCGCTGTTGCCGCGTGGGGTCAAGGTGCTGGCGATGTCACGCACCGTCGGTGAATTGCCAGCCCTGCAGCAGATTTACGGTGAACGGCTGCAATGGTGCGCCGGGGACGTCACGTGCGAGGAAGACTTGCAAGGGCTGGCCCGGCGGGCGGCGGCGCTGGGGAGGGTGGATTATCTGGTGCCCAACGCGGGCATTGCCGAAATGGCCGACAGCCTGGACATGCCGGCCTTCCAGCGCCAATGGGCGGTCAACGGTGCCGGGGCGCTGAATACCCTGGCGGCATTGCGCGGTGAGTTGGCGAGTCCGGCTTCGGTGGTGTTTGTCGGTAGTTTTCTGACCGGTTCGAGCTTTCCCGGTCTGGCTGCCTGCATTGCCAGCAAGGCCGCGCTGGCGGCTCAGGCGCGCACATTGGCGGTGGAGTTCGCGCGTTATGACGTGCGCATCAATCTGGTCTCGCCGGGGCCGACCGCGACCTCGATGTGGGACAGCCTGGGGTTGAGCGACGGGGAACTCGATGACGTCGCTGATACCCTTGGCAAGCGTCTGCTGCCTGGTCATTTTCTCGATGCGTCGGCGGTGGCTAATGTGATTATTTTTCAACTGTCTCAAGGCGCACGGGGTGTCTATGGGCAGGATTGGAAGGTTGATAACGGTTATACCTTGGGGTGATGGGTGAACTCACAATTTTGCGGATGTTCCTGGAGCCCTTGTGGGAGCGGGCTTGCTCGCGAAAGCGGCGTGTCGGGTGACATAGGTTTTGATGGTGTACATATCCGTTGCTGCGGTCACGGCTACTTAGGGTTCCGCTCTTACAGCGGGTTACTTTGAAAAGCGCAAAGTAACCAAACGCTTTTCGCCCCTGACGTACGGTGGCTCGCCTAGGCTCGCCATACCCTCACTCCGGTCCTGCTCCGTGGGCCCGCCGCCATCGGCCATCCATGGCCGGGGGCGGCTAACCCGGCATCCATGCCGGGTTGCCCACTGCGCAGAACCTGCGTTCGGCCTTCCGACGGAGCAGGTCAAAATCAAAATCAAAAGCCAGATCAAAAGCCAAAGCGAGGCGGCCTGATAGCCGACCTGATGTCCGTCAAGGTCATCGGCGGTGGACACCTATGTCATGCCCGCCAGAAATCCAACTGTGGGAGCGAGCCTGCTCGCGAAAAACGTCCGGACACCGCGTTCATTCAGACAGCACGCGTTATCGTTGACGTCCTTCGCGAGCAGGCTCGCTCCCACAGGGGAGTGCGTACGCTTGAAATGATAGGCCGGCCGGTAGGCCGCCTCGCGGTGCTTTTGCGGTAGTCGCCCCCTCGAGAGGCCGAGTGGAGGTTCTGCGTAGTGGGCAACCCGGCATGGATGCCGGGTTAGCCGCGCACGGCCATGGATGGCCGATCGCGGCGGGCCCACGGAGCAGGACCGGAGCGAGGGCATGGCGAGCCTAGGCGAGGCACCGAACGAAAGGGGCAAAAGCGCTTTGGTTACTTTCGCGCTTTTCGAAAGTGACCCGCCGTAAGGGCGGAACCAATAGCAGCCGTTACCGCAGCAACGGATATGTACATCAAGACCTAATGCGAAGTCCCCTCCACAAACTCAATCTTGTTCCCCACATTATATTTGCCCGACGGCTTGTTCATCGGCAGTCGCTTAACCTCCTCAAGCGTATTGCTGTCATACACAATCAACGCGCCATCGGTGGCCCAGACGCTCAGCAACAAGTAGCGACCATCGCGAGTGAACTCAACGTGGGCGGCCGTCTTGCCAGGCATTGGGCGCAAGGTGTGGGCGATTTCCAGAGTCTGCTTGTCAATCAGGTGGATCGCATCGTTATCAGGGCCGAAGAACACGTCGGTCCAGGCATACCGCGAGTTAACGTGACTGCGCATAAAGAACCCCGGCCCCAAGGTCGGAATTTCCTTGATCAGTGTCCAGGTCTTGAAGTCGATGACCGAGATCAGTCCCTTGCTGATATTCGGCGTGGCGAATACCCACTCACCGTTACGTTTCCAGTAGGTCCCGGACCCCAGATGCGGCATGCCCGGCAGCGGTATGTCGGTGACCACCTTGCCACTGTCGAGGTCGATCACCTGGCCGCCCTTGGCCTTGCGTGATGTGGCCAGCAGTTGCTTGTAGTCCGGTGAAAAGGAAAAGTCGTCCAGCCTATCCTCGGCCTGGATGCGGCGCGGTTCGAAGTCCGGTGTGCCGGCGCTCGACAACTCCCAGACTTCCTTCACATCCTTGAGCGCCACGATGAAACTGTCCCGTGGCGGCGCGGTGTAGACCGCGCTGACCCGTGATGCGGTGCCGTCCTGGCCGATTGCCGGGATGGTTTTGACCAGCGACAGATCGCGAGCATCGAGCACCACCAGATTGCCCGGCAGATAGTTGCCCACCAGCACCCAGCGGCCATCCTTGCTCACCGCGAGGTTGCGGGTATTGAGCCCGGCGCGGACCTCGGCGATCAGCTTCAGGTTGTGCAGGTCGTACAGGCTGACCCAACCATCGCGTGAGGCGACGTAGACGAAGCGTCCATCCGGCGAGAACTTCGGCCCGCCATGCACCGCAAAGTGCGAAGCAAACCGCGCCAGCACGTCGAAACGATCGCCATCGAGGATATCGATGTGATGGTCGCCGGCTTCCACCACCACAAACAGGTTCAGCGGATCGGCACCATGCTGGGGTGTGTCGGGCAGTTTGCTGATATCGGCGAGGAGGGAATGACTGCCGCGAATGTCGTCGTTACTCCAGGTGGGCGGGGTGGCGGGTGGTTGCTGAAGGTAATCAACCAGCGCGTCGATCTGCGCGGGACTGAACACATTGGCATACCCGGTCATCTGGCTTGCGGTGCGGCCGTTCTGGATGACACTGCGGATTTCATCGGGTTTGATCCGGCTCAGACTCTCCGGCAGCAAGGCCGGCCCCGTACCGCCGAAACGGTTGGCGCCATGGCAGCGTTGGCAATGTTGTTGGTAGAGGTCGGCAGCCGCGTCGGAGGATGGAACCGTTGCGCCGGCATGGGCCGCGCCGACCCATAACAATGGGGCAAGCAGCATGCGCCTCATATCGCCACCTTGCCGTGGCGTTGCAACACGGGAGCAGAGTAAAAGCGCGCCGGGTATTCCTGCTGTTGGGTGGCGAACAGATCGACTACTTTGCCGATCACCGTCAGCGTCGGAATGCCCGGTGGGCAATCCAGCGCCAGGGTCGGCAGCTGGTGCAGCCTGCCTCGGGCGACGTGCTGGTCGGGACGCGTGCCATTGCTGATCAGCGCCGCCGGTGTATCGGCGGCCATTCCGGCTTCGATCAAGCGCTGGGCGATAATCCCGAGGTTCGATAACCCCATGTAAAACACCAGGGTCTGGCTACTGTCGGCGAGGCTGCTCCAGGGCAGTTGCAACTCACCGTCGCGCTGCAAGTGGCCGGTGATGAATCGACAGGAGTTGACCAGGTCCCGGTGGGTCAGCGGAATGCCCGCATAAGCACTGCAGCCGGAAGCGGCGGTAATGCCCGGGACTACCTGGCAGTCAATGTTGCGTTGCAGCAGATACTCCAGTTCCTCGGCGCCACGGCCGAAGATGAACGGGTCGCCGCCCTTGAGCCGGACCACGCGCTGCCCCTGATCGGCGAGGTCGGCGAGCAGTTCGTTGATTTGTTCCTGGGGCAGACTGTGGCAGCCGCTGGCCTTGCCGACGTAATGCCGGGCGCAGGTGAGGGGGATCAACGTCAGCAGCTCGGGGCTGATCAGGCGGTCGTAAACCACGGCGTCGGCCTGCATCAACAGGCTCCAGGCACGCAGGGTCAGCAGGCGTGGATCACCGGGGCCGGCGCCGACCAGGGCCACTTCGCCCGGTCTGAACGGAGACGCAAGTGCGGCCGGTAAAACAATCGATGGGTGCATGGGACGTCCTTGGTTCTTCATCAGGTTGGCCGGCCCCATCCTTTGCCGGATGGCTCGCCAGGCGGGTGCTTCAGTGCATGACGCAAGGGATGGTCATTAATGGCGGCATACCGATTTCTTCATCGCTGAGGTGGCAACCGGGGTCCTGACCCCAGAGGTCGCCTTCGGCCCAGGCGCGGGTGCGGGTATTGCCGTTGCAGATGTTCAACCAGCGGCATTGGCCACAACGGCCACCGACGGCGCGCGGATGCACACGCAGCTGCTGCAACAAGGCGTCCGGCTGGTCCAGCCAGAGCGTGCGAAACGGCGTGTGCCGGACATTGCCCACCGAGTGCTGCCACCAATAGGTGTCGGGGTGCACTTCGCCGGTGTTGTCGATGTTGGCGATGCCGCTGCCCGAGGCGTTGCCGCCCCAGGCCCGGAGCATGTGTTCCAGGCGCGGGTAATGTTCGGGTAGATGCAGGCCCACCCATTGCAGCAAGAGAATCGCATCGGCATCGTTGTTGCCGCTGACAAAATCGCTGTCGCGACCGTGCTCGATGTCTTCCCAGGCCTGTTCGAAGATCAGCGTCATCGCCTCGCGGCTCATCTGCTGTTGCGCGTCGAGTTTGCGGCTGCGTTTGCCGCGACCGCTGTAGTTGAGGTGCGACAGATAAAACTTCTGCACGTCGTACTCGCGCATCAGCGCCAGCAATTGGGGCAGTTGTTGATGGTTCTCTTGGGTCAGGGTGGTGCGCAGGCCGACGCGAATTCCCTGTTCACGACAGAGACGGATCGCCCGCATGGAACTGGCAAAACTGCCCTTCAATTGGCGGAAGGCGTCATGGGTGGCTTCCAGGCCATCGATGCTGATCCCGACATAGTCGAAATTCGCCGCGCGGATCTTTGCGATGTTCTGCTCATTGATCAGCGTGCCGTTGGTGGACAACGCCACAAAGAAACCCTTGTCGCGGGCGTAGGCGCTGAGCACAAACAGATCGTCGCGCAACAACGGTTCACCGCCGGAAAGAATCAGGACCTTCACACCGGCGTCGTGCAGATCGTCGATCACGGTCAGCGCGGCAGGGGTATCCAGTTCGTCGCGAAAGACACTGTCGGCGGACGTGGCGTAACAGTGTTTGCAGGTCAGGTTGCAGCGCCTGAGCAAATTCCAGATCACCACCGGCGGCCGGTTGCTGCCCGGTGGGCTGGTTCTGGGGGCAGGCGCCTGGCCGGTCAGGGCACGCAGGTATTGGCTGATCCTCAACATGCAAATCTCCTTGAACACGCGCGTGTTCAGCGTGGCACTGGCGGTAGCCGCAAACCGGTTTTCTTCAGGATGCGGCTGCTCACCAGCATCTCGTCGGCGGCGCAGGCGTCGCCCAGCAAGTAGCGCAGGTGTTCGCGGTAGCTGTCGATTTCCTCGCGGCTGCGACCATGAACCATGGCGAACAGGTTGTAGCGCCACGCGGTTCGTCGTGGGCGTCGATAACAGTGGCTGACGAAGGGCTGCGCACCGATCAGCGCGCCGAGGCGCGGCATGTCCGTGTCGCGCACATCCCAGACGGTCATGCCGTTGTAGCGATAGCCCAGGCGATAGTGGTTGGGGACGGCGGCGATGCGCCGGATGGCGCCCTCGGCCTGCAAGCGCTTGAGCAAATCCAGGGTGGATTCGATGCTCAGCTCCAGCTGTTCGGCGAGCCAGGCCCACGGGTCGTCCAGCAATGGCAGGCCGGCCTGGGTCAACTCGATCAGACGCTGAGCCAGGGTGTCTTCAGACCGGGAAGTACAGACCGACATGGTACGTCTCCTCTTTGGGCAAATTGAGCAGCGGCAGGCCGGTCAGGGTTTCGATGTGTTGCAGGGTCTCGGCGATACCTTGTTCGGTCGGGCAGCCGAGCACGAACCACATGTTCCAGGCGTGTTCGCGTCGGTAGTTGTGCGCCACTTCAGGCAGGGCGTGCAGTTGCTCGGCGACCTCGTCGAAACGTTCTTCCGGTACCGCCAGCGCCGCGAGGGTGAAGGCGCCGCCCAGGCGTTCGATGTCGAACATCGGGCCGAAGCGCGTGAGCATGCCGTCTTCCAGCAAATCATGGAGGCGGTCGAGCAGTTCGGTGCTGCTGCTCTCCAGTTCGGCGGCCAGTGCCTGCCACGGGTGGCGCACCAGCGGCAGGCCCAGTTGCAAGCGGTTGATCAACCGACGGTCGAGGTCATCCATGGGTAGGGGCTCCGGTTGGCGAGGGTGCGAAGCGGCCGCCGCACTGTTTGAACGCGTGAGTGCTGAACAGCAATTGGTGGGGCAGGTCGCTCAGCAGGTGTTCTTCCAGCAACGTCTGGATCTGCGCTTCGACCCGCTCACGTTGGCGCCCGTGAACCATGCAGAACAGGTTGTAGCGCCACTGCGGCAGACGCCGCGGCCGTTGGTAGCAGAGGGTGATGCCGGGCGCTCGCCCCAGGCGCTGGCCGACTTCGTCGATCAGCGCGTCCGGAACATCCAGCACCAGCATGGCGTTGGCGGTAAAACCCAGCGCGCGATGGTTGAGCACCAGGCCGATCCGGCGAAACAGCCCTTGCTCATGCCACTGATGCATTTGCGCGAGCACCTGGTTTTCGTCGGTGTCTATCCGTTCGGCAAGGGCCTGATAGGGACGCGATACCAGCGGCAATCCGCCTTCCAGATGCCGACGCAGCGCCAGTGCCTGTTTGGGACTCAACCCCGACGTCATGGGCTTTCTCCCAGGGCAAAACCAAGGTCGATGCGGTAAGCGGTCAACATCGGCAGATCCAGCGGCATGAGGCCGGTGTCTTTCTCGAGTTGTTCGAGAACGCGTTCGATGTGTTGGCGATCGGGGCCGGTCAGTACAAACCACAGGTTGTAGAAATGCTCCCGCGCGTAGTTATGGTTGACCTCGGGGTATTGGCTGACGTGCTCGGCGACCTGTTGCAAGCGTTCGGCGGGCACGGCGAGGGCGGCGAGGGTGCTGGCCCCGGCGCGACTGTGTTCGAACACCGGGCCGATCCGTGAAAGGGTGCCGGCCTGATCCATTTCTTCCAGGCAAACCATCACCTGGGCCACGCGGCAACCGAGAATCCGCGCCATCTCTTTGTAAGGTTCCGCGCACAGCGGCATGCCATGCTGGAAGCGGTCGATCAGTTGGCGGCTGAGCAGGTCGAGGTTCATTTCAATAGCCCATTTTTTGCGCGCGACTGCTGAAGAAGATGCCGCTCGGCGCGGTGGCGGGAAGGGTGCTCAGCTGCTTCAGGCTGTACGGGTCCCAGACCTGAACCTGATCGCCATCGCGTAACGACAGCCACAACTGATCGCCGCGAGCGGTGAATTCCATGTGCAGCACCGCCGGCCCTGGCCGCAGATCGGCGACCACGGCATGGGTTTCGCTGTCGATAACTTGAACCCGATCGTTGTCCGGGTAGGCGAAATTGACCCACAGCTGCCGACCGTCCGGCCGCGACGTGACGAACACCGGTTGGCCGGCCACCGGGATGGCAGCGGTCTGCTTCCACGTGCGCGAATCCATCACTAGCACTTGATGGCGACCGACTGCGGGCACGAAGGCCTGATTGTCGGCAACGGCCCAACCTTCCAGATGCGGCATCTTGTAGACGGGCAGTTTCGCCTGGCCGCGTCCGTAATCACCGAGCACTCGCTGCACTCCGCGCTCCGGATGCCAGAGGTCGAGTTGCGCCATGCCGTCTTCGCCGAACAGTCCCGCCATGTAATAGCGACCATCCGGGGTCACCAACGCGTCGTAGGGTTGCTGGCCGATGCCGGTGAAACGGCTGATCTGTGGCGTGTTGCCCTGACTGAAATCGGCGGTCCAGATCTCGCCGGTATCGAACAGGCTGAACACAAAACGTTGCCCGGGCGCATCGACCAGGCCGACCACCCGTGAGCGCTTGCTGCCATCGGCCAGGGGCGTGGCCGGAATATCGGCCACCAGTTGCAGGGTTTCGGCATCGAAGACCTTGACCCCGCCGGGCACATAGTTGGACACGGCGATGAGTTTGCCGTCCTGACTGATCGCGCCGCCGATGCTGTTGCCGCCCTGTATCACCCGTTGATCGATGCGTTGGGTCAACAGGTCGATCTTGCTCAGCCCACCGTCGCGGCCGAACACATAGGCATAACGCTGGTCGCGGGAAAACACCACCGAGGCATGGGACAGATCGCCCAAACCCTCGAGTCGGACCAGTGCCGTGCGGGTGTCGCTTTCGATGATTTGCACGCTGCCGGTAGCGCGCTCCACCACCACGCCCAGATTGCCGGTACCACGCAACGGTGGCTGAACACACGCGGACAACAACAGCCCGGTCGCCGCTAAAAGCAGGGTTGAACGGATCATGGTGCGGGATATCCCTGGAGAAGAAGATCGACCAGCCAACGGATGTCATCCGGGCTGAGCAGCGGGGCCCAACCGGGCATCGCGGTGCCGGGCCGGCCTTGGCTGACGGTGGCTATCAGGCTGTCCCTGGACTTGCCCGCCAGCGTTGCGCGGGTCAGGTCGGGACCCAGCCCGCCGGTCATGTGCAGTCCGTGGCAGGCGCCACAGTCCTGGGCCAGCAGGTGTTCGAGTTGTGCCTGACGCTTGGCGTCAGGCGCGGCAACCGCAGTTGCGCAAATGAGGAGGAGGGCCGCCAGAATCGCAGCGTGTCGATAAATCTTCATGACGCCCTCCAGTTGGCTATTTGAGACTCAGGACCCAGGTTGCAAGTGTCTTCGCTTCTTCATCAGTCACCGGGTTGGCCGGCATTGGCATCGGGCCCCAGTTGCCTTGCGTACCGTTCTTGATGTGGTTGGCCAGGGTGTCCACGGCCCCGGCCACGCCAGCGTTTTTGGCCGCGACATCCTTGAGCGCCGGGCCGACAATCTTGGTGTCGATGGAATGGCAGGCGGCGCAGGGTTTGCTCTTGAACAGCGCCGGCCCGTCCTCGGCAGCCATGGCCGGCTGTACGCTCAGCGCAGCGGTCAGGGCGAACAGTGAAAACAGAATATTTTTCATGATGGTTCCTTGCATTGATGGAGCTCAATAGATGTCGTGTTGGGTGTTGTAGACGTTGAATTTTCCGGTGGGAGTGATCAGTCGTTTGTCCTTTATGACTGATTTGAGCTTCAGCGTTTTGTCGTCGATCACTACCAGCGCCGATTCATCTGACTGGCCGCTCCACACGGAGAACCAGACTTCATCGCCGGCCTTGTTGTATTCCGGCTGTACCACCCGCATCGCGCCTTGCTTGATGCCGGCGTACTCGGCGATGGGCAACACGGTGTAGCCGGCGTCGAGTTTGTCGATGTTGAACACCGCCACCGACTGGCTCAGCTTGGCGTCGGGGTTGAGGGTGGTGTCGACATACAGGTGACGGGAGTCAGGGTGGGTTTTGATAAACAGCGATCCGCCGCCCTGGCCCTTGAGTGAGGCGACCTGTTTCCAGGCGTATTGCGGGTGTTTGACCGGGTCGGTGCCGATCAGCGAGATGCCGTCATCACCCAGATGGCTGGTGGCCCAGACCGGGCCGTAGGTCGGATGGTTGAAGTTGGCGCCGCGCCCCGGGTGAGGGGTTTTGCCGACCTCCACCAGAGCTGCCAATTTGCGATCTTTGGAGTCGATCACGGCGACTTTGTTGGAGTTGTTGGCGGCGGTCATGAAGTAGCGGTGGGTGCTGTCCCAACCGCCGTCATGCAGGAAGGGTGCGGCATCGATGTAGGTGATGGTGAGGTTTTTGATGTCCTGGTAGTTGACCAGCATGACCTTGCCGGTTTCCTTGACGTTGACGATGAACTCCGGCCATTCGTGGGAGGCGATGATCGCCGCGACTCGGGGTTCGGGGTGATATTCCTGCTTGTCGACGGTCATGCCACGGGTCGAGACGATCTGTTTGGGCTCCAGGGTTTCGCCATCCATGATGGTGAATTGCGGTGGCCAATAGGAGCCGGCGACGGTGTATTTGTCTTCGTAGCCCTTGAACTTGGAGGTCTCCACCGAGCGCGCCTCGATGCCCACTTTGACTTCGGCGACCTTGGTCGGCTCCACCGGCCACAGGTCGATCATGTCGATCCGCGCGTCTCGACCAATCACCAACAGATAGCGACCGGAGGCGGAAATCCGCGAGATGTGCACCGCATAACCGGTCTCGATCAGCTTGACGATTTTCTTGCTGTCACCGTCGATCAGGGCAATCTTGCCGTCATCGCGCAACGTCACCGAAAACAGGTTGGGCAGGTTGAGTTTGCTCAGTTGCTTCTTCGGACGGTCCTCAGGCTTGACCAGCACTTTCCAGGTTTTCAGCGTCTCGGCCATGCCCCATTCAGGCGGCGTCGGCGGCGTGTGCTGAACGAACTTGGCCATTGACGTGATCTGATCCTTGGTCAGCGCATTCGACGTTCCCCAGTTCGGCATACCCGCCGGTGAACCGTAGGTAATCAACGCCTCCAGAAACGGTTGCCCGCGGGATTGGGTGATGTCTGGCGTCAGTGGTTTACCGGTGGCGCCTTTGCGCAGAACGCCGTGGCAGCCGGCGCAACGCTGAAAGTAAATTTCCTTGGAAGCGTCGAACTCGGCTTGGCTCATGTCGGGAGCGCCAGCGGTTTTGACCATGGGGGGTGTGGTAGCAGGCTCGTCGGCCCGGGCCGCGTGAGTCACCGCAAGGGCCAGCGCCGAACACAATGTGGCGACAGTCAGAGCAAACGTTTTTCTATTGCTGATCAGCATTCCATTTCTCCTCAGGCAAGACCTTTGCGATGTGCTGAAACGGCAGCGCAGAACGCAGGTTCTTAGTGCCATGCAAGGCTATGCCTGAGCAGGCCAATGCTCGCTTGACCGCGATCAAGTTTGCCGGCCATGTCACTTGCCAGGTTGTCGCAGGGGCCCGTAGCGTGTGGCTTGAATCCGCTTTTGGAACAGACAGCCCATGGACCGAATCCAGTCTTGCGAACCCTTCTATCAACCGCTCAATAATGAGGAGGCGCTGTTCGAGCAAGCCTGGCGACACGGCATGCCGGTGCTGATCAAAGGCCCGACGGGGTGCGGCAAGACCCGCTTCGTCCAGCACATGGCCCATCGGTTGAAACTGCCGCTGTATACCGTGGCTTGCCATGACGATCTGAGCGCCGCCGACCTGATCGGCCGTCATTTGATCGGTGCCCAGGGCACCTGGTGGCAGGACGGGCCGCTGACCCGCGCGGTGCGTGAAGGCGGCATTTGTTATCTGGACGAAGTGGTCGAGGCGCGCCAGGACACCGTGGTTGTACTGCATCCGCTGGCCGATGATCGTCGCGAGTTGTTCCTGGAACGCACCGGCGAAGTGCTGCAGGCGCCGCCGTCATTCATGCTGGTGGTGTCGTACAACCCCGGCTACCAGAACCTGCTCAAAGGCATGAAACCCAGCACCCGACAACGCTTCGTGGCGATGCGTTTCGGCTATCCGCCGGTGGCCGACGAAGAGCGCATTGTCGCCCGGGAAGCGCAGGTTGATACCGCGCTGGCGGCGCAAGTAGTCAGGTTGGGGCAGGCCCTGCGAAGGCTGGATCAACATGATCTGGAGGAAGTCGCCTCGACGCGGCTGCTGATTTTCACCGCGCGAATGATCCGCTCCGGCATGAGCCCGCGTGAGGCATGCATGGCCTGCCTGGCAGAGCCGCTGAGCGATGATCCGCTGACGGTTGCGGCGCTGATGGGCGTGGTTGATGTCCACTTCGGCTGAGTCCAGACGCGTTGCACCGGGGCACTTGCCGGGCGATCTGGCAATGTGGTTTTTCATTCTGGCCGAGCTGTCGGTGTTCGCCATCCTGATTCTGGCGTTCGCCGTGACCCAGGCACTCAAGCCGCAGCTGTTCGGTGAAAGCCGTCTGTTGCTCAACACCTCTACCGGCCTGGCGATGACCCTGAGCCTGCTCACCGCCGGGCTGTTTGCCGCGCTGGCCCAGGAGCAAGTCAAGCGTTCTCGGTCTCGCCACGGCGCTGTCTACCTGCTGGCAGCGTTGCTCGCCGCCAGTGTCTACGTGGTGTTGAAGATCACGGAATACCGACACTTGCTGGCCTCGGGGCTGGGCATGGAGCACAACACGTTTTTCACCCTCTACTGGATCCTCACCGGTTTTCATTTTCTCCATGTACTGCTCGGCATGGTCATCCTCGGATGGCTGGCCGAGCGTTGTCGTCGTGGCTTGTACAACGCCGGCAACCGCAGCGGGCTTGAATCGGGTGTGCTGTATTGGCACATGGTCGATCTGATCTGGGTCGTGCTGTTTCCGCTGGTCTACGTGCTGAATTGACGGAGGTTCTGATGTCGGCTTCCAGGTTTTTGCTGGTCTGCTGGGCAGCGCTGGCCACATTAAGCGTGTGCACGGTGGTGCTGGCACAGGCGGGCGCGACGTGGCTGCTGTCGGTGGCCATTTTGCTGGTGGCGGTTGGCAAGGCCTGGTTGATTGCCGACGGCTTTATGGAGATGCGCCATGCCCCGCGATTGTGGCGCCGGTTGATGGTGAGCTGGGCGCTGGTGTTGGCCGCCGTTGTAGGGCTGACGCTGGTGTCGATCGGCTAGCCAACCTGTGGCGAGGGAGCTTGCTCCCGCTCGGTTGCGAAGCAGCCGTAAAACCTGTGCCTGCTTTCTATCTGAATATTCGCGGTGACTGTTTTAGGGCCGCTGCGCGCCCCAGCGGGAGCAAGCTCCCTCGCCACAGGTTGGTACCTGGGGCCCTGATGCCAATACCCGACCCAAACCATCTGCCTTTCTTGATCGCCATCAAGCAGGTTTCAACCCTTCGCTTTCTATCATGGGTACGCCAAGCAAAGAGGAAGCGACCATGTCAGAGACCTTCACCAAAGGCATGGCCAGGAATATCTACTTCGGGGGAAGCATCTTCTTCTTCCTGATATTCCTGGCCTTGACCTATCACACCGAACAGACCTTCCCAGTGCGCAGTAATGAAGCGCAGTTAACCGAATCAGTGATCCGCGGCAAGACGGTCTGGGAGCAAAACAACTGCATCGGCTGCCACACGCTGCTGGGCGAGGGCGCCTACTTTGCGCCTGAGCTGGGCAACGTGTTTCAGCGGCGCGGCGGGGAGGCGGGCTTCAAACCCTTTCTGCATGCCTGGATGAAAATGCAGCCGCTGGGCGTACCGGGCCGGCGAGCGATGCCGCAGTTCAAGTTGAGCGAGCAGGAGGTGGATGACATCGCCGAGTTCCTCAAATGGAGTTCGAACATCAACACCAATGGCTGGCCGCCAAACAAGGAGGGCTAAACGATGAGCATTGCTAATCCGCATCTGAAATTCGCCTCGCAAGCCGTGGCCAAACCGTACTTCGTGTTTGCCCTGATGCTGTTTCTCGGTCAGGTGCTGTTCGGTTTGATCATGGGCGTGCAATACGTGATCGGAGACTTTCTGTTCCCGATCATTCCCTTCAACGTGGCGCGGATGGTGCACACCAACCTGCTGATCGTCTGGCTGCTGTTCGGCTTCATGGGCGCTGCCTACTACCTGATTCCGGAAGAGGCCGACCGCGAACTGCACAGTCCGAAGCTGGCGATCGTCCTGTTCTGGGTATTCGCCGCGGCAGGCGTGCTGACGATCCTCGGCTACCTGCTGGTGCCTTATGCGGGCCTGGCCAAGCTGACTCACAATGAGTTGCTGCCGACCATGGGTCGGGAGTTCCTGGAGCAGCCGACCATCACCAAGATGGGCATTGTAGTGGTGTGCCTGGGCTTCCTTTACAACATCGGCATGACCCTGCTCAAAGGTCGCAAGACCACGATCAGCATGGTGATGATGACCGGGCTGATCGGCCTTGCGGTGTTCTTCCTGTTCTCCTTCTATAACCCCGGCAACCTGGCCCGCGACAAGTTCTACTGGTGGTGGGTGGTGCATCTTTGGGTGGAAGGCGTGTGGGAACTGATCATGGGTTCGATGCTCGCCTTCGTCCTGATCAAGATCACCGGGGTCGACCGGGAAGTCGTAGAGAAATGGCTCTATGTGATCATCGCCATGGCGCTGATTACCGGGATCATCGGTACCGGTCACCACTTCTTCTGGATCGGTGCGCCTGAGGTCTGGTTGTGGGTCGGCTCGATCTTCTCGGCACTCGAACCGCTACCGTTCCTGGCCATGGTGATCTTCGCCTTCAGCATGGTGAAGAACCGTCGCCGGCAACACCCGAACCGCGCCGCCACACTGTGGGCCAAGGGCACCACGGTCACCGCGTTCTTCGGTGCGGGCGTCTGGGGTTTTCTGCACACCCTGGCACCGGTCAACTTCTATACCCACGGTTCGCAACTGACGGCGGCTCACGGTCACCTGGCCTTCTACGGTGCTTACGCGATGATCGTGATGACCTTGATCAGCTACGCCATGCCGCGTTTGCGCGGGCTGGGTGAAGCCGCTGACGAGCGTTCGCAGACCTTCGAAATCTGGGGCTTCTGGTTGATGACCCTATCGATGGTGATGATCACGCTGTTCCTGACCGCTGCCGGTGTCGTCCAGGTTTACCTGCAACGCTGGCAGGCCGACGGGATTGCGTTGCCATTCATGTCCACGGTCGAACATCTGCAGGTGCTGTTCTGGGCACGTCTGGGCGCCGGTCTCGGGTTCTTCGCAGGCTTGCTCTGTTACCTGCTCAGCTTCAAGCAACGTGGCCGCGCGGCCTTGCGCGCCCCGGCTGCGGTTGTACCTTCATGAACGAGTGCAATGGCTAGAAAAGGTCGGCCCGGCTGATACAGCGGGCCGTTTTTTTGGTTTCCAGGAAGGGCAAGCATCATGGCGTTTACCGTCGAACTGGAAGAGTGGGTAGGCAGTGTCTGGCATCGTTTCATCACCCGGCGTGCCAGCCCGGACTTCCCTGAAGCACGGGTTGAACTGGCCAGCCAGCAACGCCCGTTGGCGCTGTTGTTTCGTGCCATGGGCGGTGCCAACGGCATCGGTGTGGAAGCCGCCAGCGACCGCGACCTGCTGCTGCGCCGAAACGTGTTGCAGCAGATCGCCGGCACCTGCAAACAAGTGCCGTTGGCGTGGTGTGACGCGAGTAATCTGCGGCTGCCATCGAGCCTGGCGGTCTTCCCTGAAGTCGCACTGAACGAGGAACTTTATCGCTGGCTTGCGTTGCTGGCGGCACAGGCCGGGCAGATGCGTCACTGGGGTCGGGACAATCAACGCTGGACGCAACAGCTGTTGCGACGCTATCCCGCGCTGCGTGCTCGTTACAAACGACTGGTCGATGCCCATCTGCAATTGCGCCCCGATCCGGCCTCGTTGAACGCCAGCGAAGCAGCACTGGAACGGGCGCTATGCCAGGCGCTGCGCGAACCCGGCAGTGTTGAGCATTTCCCTCGTAGCGAACGGGCCGCGTGGCCGCTGCCGCTGTGGTTGTACCCGCCGCAAAACCTCGCCAGCCCGCAGGCAGCCGATCTGGGCGATGAATCCGAAGAGTCTTTGACCACGCCGCCCGGCGAACAGAAAAGCGGGCGTAAACGCGCGACGCGAATCGATGAAGGCAGCCGCGACGGCGGGTTGTTAATCGTGCGCCTGGAGAACCTGTTCAGCTGGACCGAACACGTCGACCTGGATCGCTGGTCGGACGACAGCGAAGACCCGGACGCCGCCCGAGTCGCCGACGATCTGGACGAACTGACCCTGTCGCGCACCCGTCTGCGCAAGGGCGGTGGTCTCAAGCTGCACCTGGATTTGCCACCGGCCGATGTCGACGATATTCCCCTCGGCGAGGGCATCAAGTTGCCGGAGTGGGACTACCGCAAACAACAGATGCAGGACAGCTTCGTCAATCTGCAAATGATGGTGCCCCGCGACTGTGAGGCACAGCCGTTGCCATTGCGGCTGAAGGCCTCGGCGCACCGCTTGCGGCGCCAGTTCGAGCACCTGCGCAATGACCGTCAGTGGTTACGCCAACAACCTCAGGGATCAGAGCTGGACATGCAGGCCTGGCTGGATTTTCACGTTGAGCGCGAGCATGGCCAGTGTGCCGAACGCGGTCTGTTCATGGAGCAACGGCAGACCCGCCGCGACCTGGCGTGCCTGTTGCTGGCCGACGTGTCGATGTCTACCGACGCGCACCTGAACGATGAGCATCGTGTCATCGACGTCATCCGCGACAGCCTGCTGCTGTTCGGCGAAACCTTGTCGGTGCTGGGCGATGATTTTGCTCTGTACGGGTTTTCCTCGCTGCGTCGTCAGCAAGTGCGCATGCAGGAACTCAAGGCGTTCACCCAGCGCTATGACGACAACACTCGAGGTCGCATTCAAGGGCTCAAACCGGGGTATTACACCCGCATGGGCGCGGCCATTCGCCAGGCCACGCAATTGCTGGGCAACAGCAAGCGGCGCAGCAAACTGTTGCTGCTGCTCACGGATGGCAAACCCAATGATCTGGATCTGTACGAGGGGCGCTACGGTGTTGAAGACACCCGCGAGGCGGTGCTGGAGGCGCGGCGTCAGGGGCTGACGCCGTTCTGTATCACGATCGATCGCGAGGCCGGGGATTACCTGCCGTACATGTTTGGCGCCAATGGCTACACCTTGATCCGTCAGCCTGAGCAGTTACCCCTGCGCTTGCCGCAGTTGTACCGCCAGCTGACTCAACCTTGAACCTCGGTTCGATCAACGCAGCATCAGCTGATGCTGCGCGGCAGCCAGAAAAACATCGTCACGCAGAAGATTGTCAGGCCGATGCAGAACCACTTGAATCGGCGCAACCGACGTTGCGCCGCGTGTGCGGCCAATGCCGGCAGGGGCATGCCGCATTGGCGGCACTCGATTTCCTGTGGTGGGTTGGCGTGTTGGCAATACAGGCAGACGGGCATGGCACTCACTCGAACTGTTCCAGGCGCAAGCGATCAAGAATGGCGATCTGACGGCCGTCCTGAGTGATGATGTTTTCATCGATCAAGCGGCGAATGATCCGCGAAAAAGTTTCCGGCTGGATCGACAGATGCCCGGCAATCAGCTGCTTGGCCATCGGCAGCTCGAATTGGCTGTCAACGGTTTGCTGGCGCACCAGTTGCGTCAGCAGATAACGCACAACCCGGTGGGTGGCGTTTTTCAGTGACAGGGTCTCGATTTCGTTGACCCGTTGATGCAAGCGAACGCAGAGCTTGCCCAGCAGTGCAAAGGTCAGCCGGCTATTGCTCTGCAGCAGGCGCATGTAGGTGCTGTTGGATAACCGGTAGAGCTGGGTAGGGCAGATCGCTTCGGCCGAGGCCACATAGTTCGGGGTGTCCATCAGCATCATCGCCTCGGCGAAGGTTTGCCGATCGCTGATGACCTCGAACACTTTCTCCTGCCCATCGGGTGTCAGCCGGTAGATTTTCACCGCGCCGGCAATGATGAAATAGAACGAATCGGCCGGCTCACCCTGACGGAACAACGGCTCGCCTTTGTCGATGCTCAGCAAGTGGCTGGTACTCATCAATTCATCCAGCTGTTCTTCGTTCAACGGCTCGAACAAGTGATGACTGCGCAGAATCTGGTGGTGGACGCGATGAAGCACCATGAGAATTCATCCTGAAGATAGAGAAGGGGGGATCAAGTCAGACGAGAACCAGGGAAACGCCGCTGGCCAGGGCCAGGATTGAGGTCAACACAACAAACCAGGCCAGTGGCTGGATGACTTTTTTCATGACGACTCCGGGTAATCGAGAGGGATCCAGGATTTCTAAAAGGTTGCCCATGCAGAGCAAGACGCGGGCCAGGCTTGGAGGGCCTTGTTTATTGGGGGTGTCAGCGATCAGGGTAAAAAATACCGTGATGTTTAGGGTTTAAATGACCATCAAAGGGTCATTTGTACCCTGATCGGGAGTACCTTGTGGCGAGGGAGCTTGCTCCCGCTGGAGTGCGAAGCACTCCCAATACCGGCCATCGAAATTCTTCAGATACAACGCATCAGCCGGTTGACGGCTGCTACGCACCCGAGCGGGAGCAAGCTCCCTCGCCACAAAGGGCGCGCGCTCGGCATCGGGGCACGTCCCTTGCACACTTGATCTGTGACAAAGGCAATGGATCGGTAATACCCGATGATTGGCCCTGGATTTACCTCGGCGCGTGCGGGTTGGCGCCAGGTCGGCAAACAGGTAGAGGAGTGGCTTTATGCAAGTGCTTGACCGCCGTAAAGCGATGGCAATCGCGCCGCTGTTACGGCTGGCCTTTCGGCCGTTTTTCCTCGCTGGCGGCCTGTTGGCGGTGCTGGCCATTCCGCTATGGCTGGCCGCCTTCAGCGGTTCGATATCCGACTGGCAGCCGGCAGGCGGTTGGCTGGGCTGGCATCGGCATGAATTGTTGTTCGGGTTCGGCTTGGCAATTATCGCGGGCTTTCTGCTGACGGCCGTGCAGACCTGGACCGGTCGTCCCGGCATCAGCGGCAAACCGTTGGCCGCTCTGGCGCTGCTGTGGTTATTGGCGCGAGTAGCCTGGCTGGCCAATGTGCCGTGGCCGTTGCTCGCGGTGCTGGAAATGGCGTTCCCGTTGGCGGTGGCGGTGCTCATGGGCTTCACCCTGTGGAAGGTGCGGCAGAAACGTAACTACCCGATTGTGGTGGTTCTGCTGTTGTTGGCCGTGGCCGACGGGTTGTCCTTGTACGGCCTGGTCGAGGGGCATGAAGGTTGGCAGCGCCAAGGCGTGCTGACCGGCATTTGGCTGGTGGCGGCGATGATGGGGTTGATCGGTGGGCGGGTGATTCCGTTCTTCACCCAGCGTGGCCTTGGTCGGGTTGAAGGCGTTGCCGCCTGGCCCTGGCTGGATCGATTGTTGTTGGTAGGCTCGCCGCTGGTGGCGTTGTTATATGCCGCAGGACCTGCGCTCAACCCCAATGTCTGGGTGGGCCTGCTGTTCGCGGTGCTGGCGGCGGGACATCTGGTGCGACTGGTGCGCTGGCATGACCGGGCACTCTGGCACGTACCGTTGCTGTGGTCGCTGCACCTGGCTTATGGCTGGTTGGCGGTGGCGTGTCTCGGGATGGCGCTGTGGCATTTCGGCGCGCCGATCAACCCGAGTCTGGCGGTGCATTGCCTGACGATCGGGGCCATGGGCGGCCTGGTGCTGGCGATGATCGCCCGAGTCAGCCTCGGGCATACCGGCCGTGCGCTCGAACCGCCGTCGGGGATGACCCTGGCGTTCATCTTGCTCAATCTGGCGTGCCTGAGCCGGGTGGGGTTGATCGAGTTCTTTCCCTTGCCGGCATTGTGGCTGGCCGGTCTGTGCTGGGCGCTGGCGTTTGCGCTGTATGCCTGGCGCTATGGACCGATGCTGCTGCGGACCCGGGTCGACGGTCATCCGGGATGAGCACGCGAACTGACAGAGGCTGGCGCTGATGTATCCCTTTTTACTGGTCACGCATTTACTGGCAGCGATTGCCTTCATCGGCACGCTGTTTTTCGAGGTGGTCATCTGGCATCGAGCGCGCCAGCAGTTGGCGGATACCGCGCAATCCACGGCGGATCAGGCGATTGCCGTGCGCTCGCGCAAGGTCCTGCATGGCGTGGTGTTGCTGTTGTATGGCGCCGGCATCGGCCTGGCGTGGCAGTACCGGGGCGCATTGAGTCAGCCGCTGGCCAGCAGCTTTGGCACGTTGTTGAGCCTGAAAATCCTGTTGGCCCTGAGCATCATCGGTCATTACTTGCTGCTGGCCTATTGGCTGACCCATGCGCGCCTGACCGCGACTCGCGCCAGCTGGATTCGCCGCAGCATTCTCGGACACATGGTGTTGATCGTGATCCTGGCCAAGGCGATGTTCTATTGGCACGGTTGATCACAAGCAGTCCCGGATAAACAAAACCCGCGTCAACCGGTGGGCTGACGCGGGTTGGGTATGGCTGGCGATCGATCAGTGACGAGGGTTCAGGGCGTTGATGAACAGCACGTTGTTTTCCAGATGAATGTGTTGCATCAGGTCATCTTTGAATTCCAGCAGCCCGCGATAGAGGGCGCGCCAGGTGTTACAGGCATCGGCAGGCGGGATGATGTGATTGGTCAGGGCAAGCATCTTCTCCAGTGCTTCGCCATGTTGATCATGTTCGAAGCGCAGCACCTGGATCGGCGGAGCCGCTTGAGCACCGATGCCTTGTTGCAGCATCGGGAACAGCACCTGCTCTTCCTTGAGCATGTGGCCTTCGAGCTCTTGTTGCATGTCGGTCAGGAGATCGGCCAGGCCGTTGGGGCAACTGCTGCGCGCACCATGGACCTGCTCGACACGGCGGGCCAGACGGATCAGTTCCGGCAATTGCTCGCGGTGACGGGCGTGGTAGCGCGTCAGAAGGTGGGCGATCAACAGCTCCAAAGGTTCATTGCGCCAGTCGTGCTGGGTTTCGCCGGCGTCTTGCAGAATGTTCAGGGCGTCGGCAATCAGGACCGGATCGAGGTTTTTGCCAAGGGCCGCCTCGCGCAGGCTTTTATGCCCGCCGCAACAGAAGTCCAGTTTGAAGGTATGGAAGATCCGGGTGGCACCGGGAATGTCGCAGGCCAGTTGGCCGAGGCTTTGTTCCAATAGGGTCTGGCTCATCAGGGTTCCTTGTTTAGGTTTCAACGGTTCTCCAGGTCTATTGCATCCGGCATGCCATATTTAAGTGATTGAAAAACATCGATTATTTTTTAGTTGTGGTGATAGGCACCCTGACGCTTTAGGGTGAATCCAACCATAGAGGGTGATTACTACCATGCTGCGAGAAAGCCTGGCAGCCGACCTGATCGTCGAGTTGCCCAATGCCGTACGATTGCAACGATTGGTCCAGACCCTGCGCGAATATTTCAACAGTGGTGCCGTGGGCTTGTTGCGTCTGGATGACGACAGCCTCAGGCCCGTTGCGACGGTGGGGCTGGTTCATGAAGCGTTGGGGCGCCGGTTCGTCATCGCCCAGCATCCCCGGCTGGCGGCAATCATGGCGTCGCGCGAGCCGACCTGGTTCGAACCCGACAGTCGTCTGCCGGACCCCTACGACGGCTTGCTCGACAACCACGTTGGCGAACCGCTGCCGGTGCATGACTGCATGGGCGTGAGTCTTTATGTCGAGGGGCGGATCTGGGGCGCGATCACCCTCGATGCGCTGCACGCAGGGACCTTCGACAGTCGGGCGCGGGAAGAGCTCAAGCGCTGCACCTTGCAGATCGAAGCCGCCGTGCGGGTCACGCGGCTTGAGCAGGAAAACCGCAGCTTGCGTCTGTCCCGCAGCGATCCCCAGGATTTTCGAATGCCGGTCGAGGAGGGCGAGATCCTCGGGCAGAGTGAGGTGTTGCATCAGTTGCTCAATGAGCTGGATGTATTGGCCGACTCCGATCTGCCGGTATTGCTGTTGGGCGAGACCGGCGTCGGCAAAGAGCTGTTCGCCCGGCGCTTGCATCGTCTTTCAAGACGCCATCACAAACCGCTGATACACGTTAACTGCGCCGCTTTGCCAGAGTCGCTGGCAGAGAGTGAGTTGTTCGGGCATGTCAAAGGCGCCTTTTCCGGCGCCACCAGTGACCGTGCCGGACGCTTCGATGCCGCCAACGGCGGCACGCTGTTTCTCGACGAAGTCGGTGAATTGCCATTGGCCGTGCAAGCGAAGTTGCTGCGCACGCTGCAGAACGGCGAGATCCAGCGCCTCGGCGCCGACAAACCGCTGCACGTCGATGTGCGGATCATCGCCGCCACCAACCGGCACCTGCCGGACAGCATCCGCGACGGCTTGTTTCGCGCCGATCTGTATCACCGCCTCTCGGTGTATCCGGTGCCGATTCCGCCCCTGCGCGAGCGCGGTAACGATGTGTTGATGCTGGCCGGGCATTTCCTTGAGCTCAATCGGGCGCGGCTCGGCCTGCGCGGCTTGCGCCTGTCGCCGGCGGCTGAACGCGCGCTGCTGCTTTATACCTGGCCGGGCAATGTGCGCGAACTGGAACACGTGATCAGCCGAGCGGCGTTGAAGCAGCTCAGTCGCGGTACGAGTCGCGCGTTGATCATGACGCTGGAGCCTGAAATTCTCGATCTCGACAGCGCGATGGCGGCATCGGGGGCGGTGGTCGAACCATCCCCGGACGTTACGGCAGATCTGCCGTTCCAGCCCTTGGGCGAAGCCGTCGACGATTACCAGCGCAAGAAAATCCTCCAGGCCCTGAGCCTGTCCGGGGAAAACTGGGCCAGCGCCGCGCGAATCCTGGAAGTCGATCCCAGCAATCTGCACAAACTGGCGCGGCGGCTGCGTCTCAAGTAGGCGACAGTGTTGATGGCGGTCAAGGTGGCTTTGCGCAGTGCCTCGCACACTGCGTAAAACCTTCCGGAGATCACCGTCATGCCGCTTTCCCTGGCTCAGATGCGCCGTAACTACACCCTCAATGGCCTGCAAGATGAGGCTGCGCTGGACGATCCGCTGGCGATGTTCCGGCAATGGCTGCAACAGGCCCGCGACACCGAGTGCGCACCTGTCGAGGCCAATAGCATGGTGCTGGCGACGGTCGACCCTGAAGGGCGGCCGCACTGTCGGGTTCTGCTGCTCAAGGGGTTGAGTGATGAAGGTTTTACTTTTTTCGGCAATTATCAGAGCGACAAGGGTCAGCAACTGGCCGCCAATCCCTATGCCGCCATGACTTTTTTCTGGCCGGGACTGGAGCGTCAGGTGCGTATCGAAGGACAGGTGTCCAGGCTCGATCCGGCGTTGTCGGATGCGTACTTCGATTCCCGTTCCATGGCCAGTCGCCTGGGGGCCTGGGCTTCACCGCAGAGCCGACCGCTGGCCAGTCGTGCAGCGCTGGAATCCATGCTGGCTGAAACCATCAAACGCTTCGTTGGCCAGACCGTGTCGCGCCCCGAGCATTGGGGCGGCTACTGCCTGCACCCTGAACGTCTGGAGTTCTGGCAGGGGCGGGCTGACCGCTTGCATGATCGACTCGATTACCGTTTGCGCGATGGCGCATGGCATCGCAACCGCTTGGCACCTTGATAGCGATGGGGGACAGTGTGGGAGCGGGCTTGCCCGCGAAGGCGTCATTTCAGTCAATACATGTGTTGAGTCGAGTATCGCCATCGCGGGCAAGCCCGCTCCCACAGGTTTTGTGTGCCCGACACAATCTTCTTATGTCCCTGACGAGGTACCTCCTTGGAGGAATAGGCTCGCTCGCTATTCCGGTTCAGGCTTTGGGCCATACCCTCATCTACGGGAAGACCTGGATATGGCCCATCTGGCGCAACGCACGTTTGAACCCCTGAACATTGCCGTGCTGACCATCAGCGATACGCGCACTTTTGACACCGACACTTCGGGACAAACCCTGACGGATTTGCTGCAAACAGCCGGGCATGTGTTGATCGATCGCGATCTGGTCAAGGACGATATTTATCAGATCCGCGCCACCGTTTCCCGGTGGATCGCCGACCCCACGGTGCAAGTGGTGTTGATGACCGGCGGCACCGGTTTCACCGCTCGCGACAACACGCCGCAAGCAGTCTTGCCATTGCTGGACAAGCATGTGGAAGGCTTCGGCGAACTGTTCCGGCAGGTGTCTCTGGAGGAAATCGGCATGTCCAGCCTGCAGTCCCGGGCACTGGCCGGCATGAGTAACGGCGTGCTGGTGTGCTGCGTTCCAGGCTCGCCGGGTGCCTGCCGGACGGCCTGGAACAAGATCCTGCTTGAGCAATTGGACAGTCGCACCGGCCCGTGCAATTTCGCCCCGCATTTGAAACCGCAAGCGCAGCGGGTCATCGACGCCTGCGGGACACGCTCATGACCGGCCGGGTGTGCGACATCGGCAACCTGATGCCGGTGGACGAGGCCATCAGCCGTCTGCTGGACCAGGCAGCGCCGCCGCCCCTGGCGCAAATGATTCGTCTGGATCAAGCCATGGGGCGGGTGCTGGCGGCGGACATTCATTCCCCGGTGAACCTGCCGGCCTGGGACAACAGTGCCATGGACGGCTATGCCCTCAGGGCGGCTGACTTGCCTCAGGCGGGGGGCTCTTTGTCGATTGGCGGGCGCATTGCAGCGGGGGATCAAGCATGCACGCCCTTGCTCGCGCAGCAAACGGTGCAGATCTTTACCGGCGCGCCATTGCCACCGGGCGCCGATACCGTGGTGCCGCAAGAGCGCTGTCGGGTCGAGGGCGAGCGCGTCTGGTTCCCGCCTGTATCCGTTGGCGACCATGTGCGCAAGGAGGGTGAGGAAGTTCGCCGCGGGGATTTGTTGCTCAAGGCCGGCAAACGCCTGCGCGCACAAGAACTGGGGTTGCTGGCCGGCGCCGGGGTCGCGCGGGTCGAGGTCTATCGACCGTTGCAGGTGTGCCTGCTCAGCAGCGGTAATGAACTGCGTGAGCCGGGCGATCCGTTGGCGCCGGGGCAGATTTACAACAGCAACCGGTATTGCCTCGCCGCGTTGTTGCGCGGCTGGGGCGTCGAGGTGCATGACTATGGCGTCATGGTCGATGAGTTGGCGGCCAGCCGGCATGCCTTGAGCCTGGCGTCTTCGGAATGCGACTTGCTGTTGAGTTCCGGTGGCGTGTCGGTGGGCGAGGAAGATCACCTCAAACAGGCGATCGAGGAACTGGGCAACGTTGATTTCTGGCGACTGGCCATTCAGCCGGGCAAGCCATTGGCCTTTGGTGAAGTGGCCGGTAAACCGTGGATCGGTATGCCGGGAAATCCTTCGGCGGCGCTGATTACCGCGTTGGTGGTGGTGCGTCCGTTCCTGCTCAGGGCCCAAGGCGTGACTGACGTACTGCCGGTGCCCTTGACCGTGCCCGCCGGGTTCGACTGGTTGCAGCGTAACAAGCGTCGACAGTACCTGCGGGCCCGATTGACGCCCGGCGCCGATGGCCAGTTGAGCGTGGAACTGCACCCTCAGCAAAGCTCGGCGATGTTGACCGCCGCGTGCTGGGCCGATGGGCTGGCAGTGATCGAGTGCGAGCAGCAAGTGCTCAAGCACGACAACGTGATGTTCCTGTCCTTCGCCGACCTGATGCATTGATGGCAATTGATTGCCGTCAAGGCCGTGCCTGCCGGTCTGGCTAGACTGTGTGGCGAGGGAGCTTGCTCCCGCTGGGTCGCGAAGCGGCCCTGTTATTTAGGCCTGCTGCGCAGTCCAGCGTCGGAACGCCGCCCGGAGCAAGCTCGCTCGCCACAAGCGTATTCCGACCATGACTGATTAGGCCCGGGCGCGTTTTTTCATGAGGATTACCCATGCAACTGGTCTGCCCGGCAGGGAACCTGCCTGCGCTTAAAGCGGCGGTGCGCCAAGGCGCCGATGCCGTCTATGTCGGCTTTCGCGATGACACCAACGCCCGGCATTTCGCGGGGCTGAACATGGACGACAAGCAGTTCGACGCCGCGGTCGCCCACATTCGCCAACATCAACGCAAACTCTATGTCGCGGTCAACACGTACCCGCAACCCAAGGGCTGGGAGCGCTGGCAGCGGGCGGTGGATCGTGCCGCCGATTTCGGCGTCGATGCGCTGATCGCCGCCGACCCCGGGGTGCTCAACTATGCCAGCCAGCGCCACCCGCAACTGGCGTTGCACCTGTCGGTCCAGGGCTCGGCGACCCATGCTGCGGCGCTGGAGTTTTATGCGCAGCGCTACGGCATTCGACGCGCGGTGCTGCCGCGAGTGTTGTCGTTGGCGCAAGTACGCCAGGTCGCTGCCAGCAGCCCGGTGCCCATCGAAGTGTTTGGTTTCGGCAGCTTATGCATCATGGCCGAAGGGCGTTGCCATCTGTCTTCCTACATTACCGGCGAGTCGCCGAACCTGTGCGGTGTCTGTTCGCCGGCCAAAGCGGTGCGCTGGAGTGAGGACGCCGAAGGCTTGAGCGCGCGCCTCAGCGAAGTGCTGATCGATCGCTACACCCCTGACGAACCGGCCGGTTACCCGACCTTGTGCAAGGGCCGCTTCCTGGTCGGCGGCAAACGCTTTCATGCGCTGGAGGAACCCACCAGCCTCGACACCCTGGACTTGCTGCCGGAACTGACGGCCATCGGCGTCGAAGCGGTGAAAATCGAGGGTCGTCAACGCAGCCCGGCCTATGTCGAACAAGTCACCCGTGTGTGGCGCGCGGCGCTGGACGCCCATCGTGGCGCGCCGGGCAGTTTTCGGGTCAAGGACGAATGGCGTCAGGTGCTGGCCGGTTTGTCCGAAGGCAGCCAGACCACTCTGGGTGCTTATCATCGATCATGGCAATGAGGGATTCGACATGAAACTCAGCCTGGGACCGGTCCTGTTTTATTGGGACAAAGAGCAACTCAGCAACTTTTACGCCGAGATGTCGACCTTGCCCCTGGATGTGATTTATCTGGGGGAAACCGTGTGCTCGAAACGTCGGGCTTTTTCGCTGGATCAATGGCTGGGTTTGGGCCGTGAGTTGCAGGAATGCAGCCAGGCACAACTGGTACTTTCCAGCCTGACGCTGATCGAAGCGGCGTCCGAACTCTCTAGCCTGCGCCGGCTGTGCGACAACGGCCAATTGCTGGTGGAAGCCAACGACATGGGCGCGGTGCAGTTTTTGGCCGAGCGCAAGTTGCCGTTCGTGGGCGGCCCGGCCCTCAATTTGTACAACGGTCACTCATTGGCGCAATTGATCGACAGCGGCATGACCCGCTGGGTGCCGCCCGTGGAATGTTCGGCGGCGCTGATTGGTGATGTGATCGAACAGGTACGCGAACTGGGCCATGCAGTGCCGGAAGTTGAAATCTTTGCCTATGGGCATTTGCCGTTGGCCTATTCCGCTCGCTGCTTTACGGCTCGGGCGGAAAACCGGCCCAAGGATGACTGCCAGTTTTGCTGCATCAACTACCCCGACGGCTTGGCGCTGACCAGCCAGGAAGGGCAGGCGCTGTTCACCATCAACGGTATTCAAACGATGTCGGCCGAGGTGACCAATCTGCTGGCCGATTACTCCGGGCTGGTGGCCTGCGGTGCCGATCTGTTGCGCTTGAGCCCTCGTGCCCAGGGCATGGCCGAGGTGGTTGCGGCCTATCAACGGGTTCGTCTGGGCGAGACACCGCCGCTGTTCGTCGAAGGGTGCAATGGTTATTGGCATGGCCAGGCCGGCATGCTGCGTGTCGAGGAGGTCGGCCTGTGTTGAATCGAAAAAAGTGGCTGTTGAAAGGTGCCGACCGGTTGTTGCCGCTGGTACGCCGGGTGCCTTTTGCCGTGCAGCGTCTGGGGTTGCAGCAGGCGCTGAATCGTTGCCTTGCCGGGCCGTTGCGTGATGGCGAGTTTGAGGTGTTGCGTGGGCGTTGGTTGTGCCTGCGGATTCCGGATTTGGGCTTGTCCTGGTATCTGACGCTCAGTGGTAAAGGGTTGCGGATTGCCGAGCATGCCACGGCGCATGTGACGATTAGTGGTAATTGGCGGGAGTTTTTACTGTTGGCGAGCCGTCAGGAAGATCCGGATACGCTGTTTTTTCGCCGGCGTTTGGTGATTGAGGGGGACACGGAGTTGGGGTTGGCGTTGAAGAATCTGATCGACAGTCTGGATCCTGATGTGTTGCCTGTTTGGTTGTGGCGCAATCTGGAGCGGGCGGGGAAGGGGTTGGCGGCCGGTTAGCCGAGCTGTGTTTTTGGTCGGGGTACATATCCATTCCTGCGGTAACGGCGGCTTAGGGTTCCGCCCTTACGGCGGGTCACTTTGGAAAAGCGCCAAAGTAACCAAAACGCTTTCGCCCCTGACGTACGGCCCTTCGCCTAGGCTCAGGGTACCCTCGCTCCGGTCCTGCTCCGTGGGCCCGCCGCCATCGGCCATCCATGGCCGGGGGCGGCTACCGCGGCATCCTTGCCGCGGTGCCCACTGCGCAGAACCTGCGCTCGGCCTTCCGACGGGGCAGATCAAGATCAAAAGCAAGATCAAAAGCCAAAGCCAAATCCAAAGCCAAATCCAAAGCAACAGGAGCCGTTCCCACACTGATCGTTCCCACGCTCCGCGTGGGAATGCCGCCGGGGACGCTCTGCGTCCCGCTGTCGACGCAAGACTTGAGTCCTGCGCAATGGTGACGCGGAGCGTCACGGGATGCATTCCCACGCGGAGCGTGGGAACGATCAACACGCGCAGGCGTTGAGGAAACAGGCCGGCCGGTAGGCCGCCTCGCGGTGCTTTTGCGGTACTCGCCCCCTCGAGAGGCCGAGTGGAGGTTCTGCGTAGTGGGCAACCCGGCATGGATGCCGGGTTAGCCGCGCACGGCCATGGATGGCCGATCGCGGCGGGCCCACGGAGCAGGACCGGAGCGAGGGCATGGCGAGCCACAGCGAGGCACCGAACGACAGGGGTATGAGCGCTTTGGTTACTTTGGCGCTTTTCCAAAGTGACTCGCTGTAAAAGCGAAACCAATAGCAGCCGTTACCGCAGAAATGGATATGTACCCCGACCAAAACTATAGGTCAACGGTCAGACCGCCATCGCGGGCAAGCCCGCTCCCACAGGGTTCTTGTTGTTCTTCAGGCCATCGTTTCCTGCCGGCTTTCATGCTGCCGAGCATCACTGGCAATCAACTGGCTGATCCCTTCAAACAACTCATCACTCTGCGCCTGCGTGCAGTCCTCGCCATAGCGTTTGCGCAGCCCGTACTGACTCAAAATCAGATGCACATCAGCCTGCAGCCCATGCTGCTTGAGGCAGTTTTCAACACATTGCAACGGGCAGCCGTCCAGCGCGAAGATCCGGCGCCCCGAGCGCGCTTTGTTGACCAACGCCGCCACATGCCCGCCAACACCGACGATGCAGGACATTTCAGCCAGGCCGCTGCGGTCCAGTCGCACCGCCAGGGTATTGGCCAGTTGGGCGACATTGGAGCAACCTGAGCAGGAGTAAACCAAAGGCAGGGTTGAACGGGGCATTTGCACTCTCCGTGGATGGACTCTGCCAGTGTGCAAGGTGCGTGGCATTGCGCCTTGATGACGGTCAATTCCGACTATTGAAACGCCGCCAGTTCCTCCTCAGCGAGGATGCTGATATGGCGACGCTCCATGGCGATCAGGCCGCACTCCACCAGGCGATGCAAAATCCGCGAGAAGGTTTCCGGTTGAATGCCGAGTTTCGACGCCACCAGACGTTTGGACACCTGCAAGACAATCAGACCAGTAACCGGGTGGCGTTCCTGGAACAGAAAATTGATCACCCGACGGCTCGCACTGGCCATGGTCAGGGTATCGATGTCACGCAGACGCAGGTGCAGGTGAACGCTCATGCTCGCGAGGATCGCCAGACAGACTTTCGGCTGGTCCTCCAGGGCATTGCGGTAATGGTTGCCCTCGATACTCACCAGCACGCTGTCCTTCAGTGCGGTGGCGCTCACCGGGTAGAGCCGGGCCTGACTGAACAGCAGGGCTTCGGCAAAGGTTTGGCCGGGCTGGATGATCTCCACCAGATTCTCCTGGCCTTCGCCGGTGAGCCGGTACAACTTGACCTGGCCGCTGACCAACAGGAAAAAACGCCTGGCCGGATCCCCTTGATGCATGAGCGTGCTATGACAACTCAGGCGCTTGAGCATGGCCAGTCCACAGACTTCCTCGAAGATCTTCTCCGGGAGTTGGCTGAACAGATGATGACGGCGTAACGTTAAAACGATGGAAGGGTGGGTCAGCATGGCGTACCTCCGCTGACCGTCATAGTAGAGAGCGCAGGCCAAATGACCTATGCCTCTGCAGGCCTACCTCCAAAGAGGAATGCCTGTCAGCCCGCACTGCGCAGATGCTCCATGGCCCACACCGCTGCCTCCACTCGCGAGCGCAAGCCGAGTTTGTGCAGCAGGTTTTTCACGTGGACCTTGACCGTTCCTTCGGTGATGCCCAGCTTGTGCCCGATGACCTTGTTGCTGAAACCGCTGGCGATGGTTTTCAACACCTGACGTTCACGCTCGGTCAATTCCACCACGGCCTGGCGTGGCGGAGAACGCAGCGCCTGCGCCATGACTTGAGTCAGCCCCGGGCTGATCACCAAGGCGCCGTTCAAGGCATCGCGGATGTACTGGATCAACAGTTCGGGTTCCATGTCCTTGAGCAGATAACCGTCGGCATCCAGGCGCAGTGCATCGCGAATATCGTCTTCGGCGTCCGATACCGTAAACAGCAGCACTTTGCCGGTGTAGTGCATGGCCCGTAGTCGGCGCAGGGTTTCGATGCCATTCATTTGCGGCATGTTGTTGTCGAGCAAGACCAGGTCCGGTCGAAGCGGCTCAATCAGACTGAGTGCTTCTTCACCCTGGCTGGCTTCGCCGACGATCAGGAAGTCATCTTCGAGTTCGAGCATCTGGCGAATGCCGTGACGCATCATCGGGTGATCGTCTACCAGCAGGATTTTGTGTTGTGGGGACGGGTTCATGTGGCGCTACCTTCTGTTTGCTGCCCGAGAAACTCCGGGTGGAATTCCAGTTGGACACGGGTGCCTTGGGGTTTCCTGGAGATGATCTGCAGCTGGCCGTGCAAGCTGCGAGCCCGTTCATCCATGATGTTCAGGCCGTGGTGTTCGCGTTGGTCGACGTTGCCGCTGAAGCCGCGACCGTCGTCTTCGATCGACAATCTGACCGTCTCGCCGTCTTGGCGCAGTTGTAGCCAGGCGTTTTGCGCATGGGCGTGGCGCAGGCAGTTGGAGAGCGCCTCGCGGGTGATCTGCAGAATGTGGATCTGTTCGCTGGCCGATAACTGAAAGGCCAGCGTGTCGACGTGCAGATGCACCTGAAACTCGCCGCGACGGGAGAACTCCTCGGCGGTGTCCTTGAGTTCCTGCACCAGTCCCGCGTCGTGGATCTGCAAGCGAAACGTGGTCAGCAACTCGCGTAACTGGCGGTAGGCATTGTTCAGTCCCTCGCGCAATTCGGCGGTGACGGTTTCCAGGGTCTGGGTCGGTTCGCCCCGGCGCATCAGGGTCTGCATGCGGCTGACTTGCAGCTTCATGTAGGACAGGGCCTGGGCCAGTGAATCATGCAGCTCGCGGGCGATGATCGTGCGTTCTTCGAGCAGTAGCAGGCGATGATCCTGTTCCCGTTGGCGCTTGAGCGAGAGCGAGGTGCCGATCAGATTGGCCAGGGCCTGGATCAGCTGGGTTTCCCAGGCTTGCATGGGATGACCGTCGACAAAGTGCGCCTTGAGTTCACCCAGTTCACTGCCCTGGTTGCTGATGCTGAAGATTTGCGGGTTAGTTTTAGGGTGCCGCTCGCAGGTTGCACAGTCGCTACTGGCGCAGACTTCCCGGATGCTCGCGCCATGCAGGGCGAGCAACTGCTGGGCCGGTGCCTGCAGTTGGCCTTGCAGACACAGCGACAGGCGCAAGCCGGGCAGGCGTTGCTGGAAGCGTCGAATCAATTCATCCAGGCCTTCGGCATTGGCCAGGCGTGTGGCCAGGCTTCGGCTGGTTTGATACAGAAGCTCCAGGGCGGCATTGGCTTGTTGCAGGTTCAGGGTTTTTTGCAGGACCTGACTTTCCAGAGTGCGATGCGACTCTTCGATGGTCTCGGCCATGCTATTGAAACTCATGGCCAACTGACCCAGTTCGTCCTGGGATTGATGGTTGACCCGCACCTTGAAATCGCCGCGACGGAAGCGCTGGGTCGCGTCCACCAACTCTTTCAAAGGGGTGACGACGCCGTACTGCAACTCATATAACCCGATCAACAGGACGATCATGGTGGTGAACAGGGCCATGCCCTGAATCGCCTGTTGCCAGCCTTGCTTTTGTTCGCTCTGGCGCTGCAACAGATTGACGAATTGGTTCAGTTGCTCAACGAAGGAGTGGGCCTGGACCTGAAAGGCCGCAGCATCGCCGCGCTCAAGTGCCGGGCGTAAATCCTCGTTCCATTGTTGCTGGATTTGCCCATAGCTGAGTTGCAATGCGGTGGTCGGGCCATCTTCCAGCACGGCCTTGAGTGACTGGCTGGTGAGACGGGTTTGCAGGCTGTCGGTGATGGCGGTGATTTCTGAGGGCGTTGCACCCGCGGCGAGTTTCCAGCTCAGGTGATAGGTCTCCATGCGTACCGAGCCTGCGGTGTTGATGGCGGCCGCATCGCCCTGGCTGAACCAGGCGATCAGCCCGGCGCTCAACGAACTGGCGAGCGCCAGCACGGCGATCAGGATGACCGCCAGCCCGGCGCGAGCGGGCAGGGAGCTGCGCAACCAGCGCATCATCAGCGCAGGTCCCGGAAGAAATAAGGAAAACAGAGCATGTGCAGCACCAAAGTGGGTTTTTGCCGCCGATCCCGGGCGCGCTACCTCTAAAGAGTTGCCGACGGTTCCTTGTCAGCAAAAGCATCGGTTAAAACCCTTAACAAGCTGATAAATAAAGGGTTTTAAGGTTGTCTCGAACTACCTCCTTAGAGGTAGACCGCACAAGCATAGGCCTATGCCCCCTAGGGCTTCGTTGACATGGATCAAGTTTTTGCGGGGTTGGCCTCTCTAGTCTGCCGGCATGGCTAACTGACTGGAGAGCATTGTGAACCCACCGCGTGTACGACAAGGCTTGGTGCTGGGCATGAGCACGCTGGCCTTCACTGTGTGCTTCATGGTCTGGATGATGTTTGCCGTGCTCGGGGTGCCGATCAAGGAACTGCTCCAGCTCAACGAAACCCAGTTCGGCCTGCTGGCCGCGACCCCGGTGCTGACCGGCTCGTTGGTGCGTTTGCCGCTGGGTTTGCTGACCGACCGCTTCGGCGGGCGCAGCGTGTTCTTCCTGCTGATGCTGTCTTGCGTCGCACCGCTGTACTTGATCAGCCACGCCACCGCCTATTGGCAGTTTTTGGTGCTGGGCTTGTTCGTCGGCCTGGCCGGCGGCTCGTTTTCGGTCGGGATTGCCTACGTCGCCAAATGGTTCGACAAGGAGAATCAAGGCTTCGCCATGGGCATCTTCGGCGCCGGTAACGCCGGGGCTGCGGTGACCAAGTTTCTCGCCCCGGCACTGATTGCTGTCGGCAGCTGGCAACTGGTGCCGAAAGTCTTTAGCGCGATCCTCTTCATTACCGCGCTGCTGTTCTGGTTCCTCAGTGCCGAAAACAAGGACCACCGCAGTGCCACCGGCGCCAGCTTGCGTGAACAACTGCGCTCGCTGAAAGACCCTGCGGTGTGGCGCTACTGCCAGTACTACTCGATCGTCTTCGGCGGCTATGTGGCCCTGGCCCTGTGGATGACCAAGTACTACGTGCAGGAATACGGTTTCAGCCTGCAAAGCGCGGCGCTGCTGGCGGCCTGTTTTTCCCTGCCCGGTGGCGTGCTGCGCGCCGTCGGCGGCTGGATGTCGGATCGCTGGGGCGCGCAAAGCGTGACCTGGTGGGTGTTGTGGGTCAGCTGGATCTGCCTGTTCCTGCTCTCGTATCCCCAGACCCAACTGCAAGTGCAGACCATCAACGGCCCGCTGGATTTCCACATCGGCCTCAATCCCGCGCTGTTCACCGTGCTGCTGTTCGTCATGGGCATCGCCTTCGCGTTCGGCAAGGCCTCGGTCTTCAAATACATCGCCAATGACTACCCGAAAAACATGGGCGCGGTGTCCGGCATCGTCGGCCTCGCCGGTGGCCTGGGCGGTTTTGTGCTGCCGATCCTGTTTGGCGCCCTGGTGGACCTCACCGGCGTGCGCTCTTCCTGCTTCATGTTGATGTACGGCGTGGTCTGGGTCTCCCTCACCTGGATGTACTTCAGCGAAATACGCAAAAGCCCGGTGCTGGGTAAAGCGCCGCTGCTGACCCCGTCCCCGATTTCCAGCATTGCCCTAGGAGAAGAACATGTCCGTTCTGCAAAAGCCTGACAAAGGCCCGGTCATTCATGACTGGCGCCCCGAGGACCCCGCGTTCTGGGGAAGTAGCGGCAAACAGACCGCCACTCGCAACCTGTGGATTTCCATTCCTGCGCTGTTGTTGGCCTTCGCGGTGTGGATGGTCTGGAGCACGGTGATCGTGCGTTTGAACGCCATCGGCTTCAGCTTCACCACTGACCAGTTGTTCTGGCTGGCGGCGTTGCCGGGGTTGTCCGGTGCGACCTTGCGCGTCTTCTATTCCTTTATGGTGCCGATCTTCGGTGGCCGTCGCTGGACCGCCCTGAGCACCGCGTCGTTGTTGCTGCCATCGATCTGGATGGGCTTCGCCGTGCAGGACCCGAGCACCTCCTACAGCGTGTTCGTGTTGATTGCCTTGCTCTGCGGTTTTGGTGGCGGCAACTTTGCCTCGAGCATGTCCAACATCAGCTTCTTCTATCCCAAGTCGCAGCAGGGCACAGCCCTGGGCCTCAACGCAGGGTTGGGTAACCTGGGCGTTTCGGTGATGCAGTTCTGCGTGCCGCTGGTGATTACCTTCGGTGTGTTCGGCTTCATGGGCGGTAAACCGCAAGCACTGCCGGACGGTGGCCAGTTGTGGCTGCAGAACGCCGGTTTCATCTGGGTGCCGTTTATTGTCCTGGTGACAGTGCTGGCCTGGTTCGGCATGAATGATCTGTCCAGTGCCCGCGCTTCCTTCAGCGAGCAGGCCGTCATCTTCAAACGCAAACACAACTGGCTGATGTGCTGGTTGTACCTGGCGACCTTCGGTTCATTCATCGGTTTCTCCGCTGCGTTTCCGCTGCTGATCAAAACCTCGTTCCCTGATGTCATCGCGTTGAAATTCGCCTTCCTCGGCCCGTTGGTCGGTGCGCTGGTTCGTCCATTGGGCGGCTGGCTGGCGGACAAACTGGGTGGCGCGAAAGTGACCTTGTGGAACTTCGTGGCGATGATCGCGATGGTCTTCGGCGTGATGCACTTCCTGCCGCAGAACGGTACCGGCGGCAACTTCTACGGCTTCCTCGGCCTGTTCATGCTGCTGTTCATCACCACTGGCGTCGGCAACGGCTCCACCTTCCGGATGATCCCGGTGATCTTCCGCACCCAACATGAAAAAGCCTCGGCCGGAAAACCACCGGCAGTGCGCGAACAAGCACTGAAAAACGCCGGCAAAGAATCTGCCGCCGTCCTGGGCTTCAGTTCGGCCATGGGCGCCTTCGGTGCGTTCTTTATTCCCAAATCCTTCGGCTCGTCGATGGCCCTGACCGGCGGCCCGGAGATGGCCTTCTACATGTTCGTCGGCTTTTACCTGAGCTGCATCGTCGTGACCTGGTGGTGGTACGCGCGCAAAGGCGCCGCGACACCCTGCTGAGACGACCCGAATTCAACCATTGCGTGGGCGGGGCACAGACTCCGCGACAAAGCCTGAGAGGACTACACCGTGAGTCATTTACTGGATCAATTGCGGTTTTTCAACCGTAAGCAAAACGAGTTTTCCGACGGTCATGGAGAGACCCGCAAAGAGTCTCGCGACTGGGAGAACGTCTACCGTTCGCGCTGGCAGTACGACAAGATCGTGCGCTCCACCCATGGGGTGAACTGCACCGGCTCCTGCTCGTGGAAAATCTACGTCAAGAACGGCCTGATCACCTGGGAAACCCAGCAGACCGACTACCCGCGTACCCGCAACGATCTGCCTAACCATGAGCCCCGTGGCTGCCCGCGTGGTGCCAGTTACAGCTGGTATATCTACAGCGCCAACCGGCTCAAGTACCCGAAAATCCGCAAGCCGTTGCTCAAGCTCTGGCGTGATGCGCGGCAGACCATGGCGCCGGTCGAAGCCTGGGCCAGCATCGTCGAGGATAAGGCCAAGGCCGACTCCTATAAAAGCAAGCGCGGCATGGGTGGCTTCATTCGTTCCAACTGGGAGGAAGTCAACGAGATCATCGCCGCGGCCAACGTCTACACCATCAAGCAGTACGGCCCCGACCGGATCGTCGGCTTCTCGCCGATTCCGGCCATGTCGATGGTCAGCTACGCCGCAGGTGCGCGTTACCTGTCGCTGATCGGTGGCGCGTGCCTGAGTTTCTACGACTGGTACTGCGACCTGCCACCGGCCTCGCCGATGGTCTGGGGCGAGCAGACCGACGTGCCGGAATCGGCCGACTGGTACAACTCCAACTACATCATTGCCTGGGGCTCCAACGTTCCGCAAACCCGGACCCCGGATGCGCACTTCTTTACCGAAGTGCGTTACAAGGGCACCAAGACTGTCGCAATCACCCCGGACTACTCGGAAGTCGCCAAGCTCACCGACCTGTGGCTGAACCCTAAGCAAGGCACCGACGCGGCGCTGGCGCAGGCGTTCAACCATGTGATCTTCAAAGAATTCCATCTGGACAAACCGAGCGCTTATTTCACTGACTACGCCAAGCGCTTCACCGATTTGCCAGTGCTGGTGCTGCTCAAGCAAATGGTCGACAAGGCACCGGGCGCCGGTTACCAGCCGGACCGCTTCCTGCGCGCCAGCGACTTGACCGACAACCTCGGCCAGGAAAACAACCCGGAATGGAAAACCATCGCGCTGGATGTCAGCGGCGAACTGGTTTCCCCTCAAGGCTCCATCGGCTATCGCTGGGGCGAGAAGGGCAAGTGGAACATCCTGCCTCGTGAAGGCGGCGAAGGCCGTGAGATCGATCTGAAACTGAGCCTGATCGGCGATGATGTCGCCGAAGTGGCGTTCCCGTATTTTGCCGGCGAGTCCCACGAGCACTTCCAGCACGTGGCCGGCGATGCCGTGCAATACCGCCGCGTGCCGGTGCATAACGTGGTGCTGGCGGACGGCAGCGTGGCCAAAGTCGCCACCGTGTTCGACCTGTCGGCCGCCAACCTGGCGATCGATCGCGGCCTCGGTGGCGCCAACGTGGCCAAGGATTACAACGACGCCTCGGTGCCGGGAACCCCGGCCTGGCAGGAGCAGATCACCGGCGTCAGCCGCGAGAAAGCGATCCAGATTGCCCGTGAGTTTGCCGATAACGCCGACAAGACCAAGGGTCGCTCGATGATCATCGTCGGCGCGGCGATGAACCACTGGTACCACATGGACATGAACTACCGCGGGCTGATCAACATGCTCATGCTCTGCGGGTGTGTCGGCCAGACCGGTGGCGGTTGGGCGCACTACGTCGGTCAGGAAAAACTCCGTCCGCAATGCGGCTGGCTGCCCCTGGCATTCGGCCTGGACTGGAACCGTCCGCCTCGCCAAATGAACGGCACCAGTTTCTTCTACGCCCACAGTTCGCAATGGCGCCACGAGAAGATGAGCATGCACGACGTGCTCTCGCCATTGGCCGATAAATCACAGTTTCCCGAGCATGCCCTGGACTACAACATCCGCGCCGAACGCGCCGGTTGGTTGCCCAGCGCACCGCAACTCAACACTAACCCTTTGCACATTTGCCGCGATGCTGCCGCCGCCGGCATGGACCCGAAAGACTACGTGGTCAAGTCGCTGCAGGACGGTTCGCTGCGCTTCTCCTGCGAACAGCCGGACAGCCCGGTCAACTTCCCGCGCAACATGTTCATCTGGCGTTCCAACTTGCTGGGCTCCTCGGGCAAGGGCCACGAGTACATGCTCAAGTACCTGCTCGGCACCAAGAACGGGGTGATGAACGAAGACATCGGCCAGGTCGGCGATTGCAAACCCGAAGAAGCCGAATGGGTGGACGAGGGCGCCATCGGCAAACTCGATCTGGTCACCACGCTGGACTTCCGCATGTCCTCGACCTGCGTCTATTCCGACATCGTCTTGCCGACCGCAACCTGGTACGAAAAAGACGACATGAACACCTCGGACATGCACCCGTTCATTCACCCGTTGTCGGCTGCCATCGACCCGGCGTGGGAATCGCGTTCCGACTGGGAAATCTACAAAGGCATCGCCAAGGCGTTTTCCAGCATGGCCGAAGGGCACCTGGGCGTTGAGAAGGACCTGGTGACCATCCCGCTGATGCACGATAGCGTTGGCGAACTGGCCCAACCGTTTGGCGGCACCGACTGGAAAAGCGCCGGCGTGGCGCCGGAGCCGGGCAAGAACGCACCCAACCTGCACGTGGTGGAGCGTGACTACCCGAACATCTACAAGCAGTTTTCCTCGCTTGGGCCGTTGCTGGAAAAACACGGCAACGGTGGCAAGGGCATTAACTGGAACACCGAAACCGAAGTGAAATTCCTCGGTGAACTCAATCACAAAGAAGGCAATGCCGGTATCAGCCAGGGTCGGCCGAAAATCGACACGGCAATCGATGCCGCCGAAGTGATTCTGTCCCTGGCGCCGGAAACCAACGGCCATGTTGCCGTCAAGGCCTGGGCCGCCCTGTCGGAATTCACCGGCATCGACCACAGCCACCTGGCGCTGTCCAAGGCCCACGAGGCGATTCGTTTCCGCGACATTCAGGCACAGCCGCGCAAGATCATTTCCAGCCCGACCTGGTCGGGTCTCGAAGACGATCACGTCAGCTACAACGCCGGCTACACCAACGTTCACGAAGGGATCCCATGGCGCACCATCACCGGTCGCCAGCAGTTCTACCAGGATCACCCGTGGATGCAGGCGTTCGGCGAGCAACTGATGAGTTATCGCCCGCCCGTCAACACTCGCACCATCGAAGGCGTGAAAGGCAAGCGCAGCAACGGCGAGATCGAAATCGTCCTGAACTGGATTACTCCGCACCAGAAATGGGGCATCCACAGCACCTACAGCGACAACCTGCTGATGCTGACCCTCAGCCGCGGCGGGCCGATTGTCTGGCTCTCGGAGAACGACGCGAAACGCGCCGGCATCGAGGACAACGACTGGATCGAATGCTTCAACGTCAACGGTGCACTGACCGCCCGGGCGGTGGTCAGCCAACGGGTCAAGGACGGCATGGTGATGATGTATCACGCACAGGAACGGATCGTGAACGTGCCAGGTTCGGAAACCACCAAGACCCGTGGCGGCCACCACAACTCGGTCACTCGAGTGGTGCTCAAGCCGACTCACATGATCGGCGGCTATGCCCAGCAAGCCTACGGTTTCAACTATTACGGCACGGTCGGTTGCAACCGCGATGAATTCGTCGTGGTGCGCAAAATGTCCAAAGTCGACTGGCTCGATGGTTCAAGTGGCGATGACCTGCCACGTCCGCTGCCGACCGATATCGAGGAGAACTGAGATGAAGATTCGCTCACAAATCGGCATGGTTCTGAACCTGGACAAATGCATCGGTTGCCACACCTGTTCGATCACCTGCAAAAACGTCTGGACCAGCCGCGAAGGCATGGAATACGCCTGGTTCAACAACGTTGAATCGAAACCCGGGATCGGCTACCCGAAAGAATGGGAAAACCAGGACAAGTGGAAGGGCGGCTGGATCCGCAATGCCAACGGCACGATCAACCCGCGCATCGGCGGTAAATTCCGCGTGTTGGCGAACATTTTCGCCAACCCGGATCTGCCGAGCCTCGACGATTACTACGAGCCGTTCGACTTCGATTACCAACACCTGCACACCGCGCCGCTGGGCGAGCATCAGCCGACTGCACGTCCGCGCTCGCTGATTTCCGGCAAGCGCATGGAAAAAATCGAGTGGGGCCCGAACTGGGAAGAGATCCTCGGCACCGAATTCGCCAAGCGTCGCAAGGACAAGAACTTCGACAAGATCCAGGCGGATATTTACGGCGAATACGAAAACACTTTCATGATGTATTTGCCGCGCCTGTGCGAGCACTGCCTCAACCCGACGTGCGCGGCGTCGTGCCCGAGCGGGGCGATCTACAAGCGTGAAGAAGACGGGATTGTCCTGATCGACCAGGAAAAATGCCGTGGCTGGCGGATGTGCATCAGCGGCTGCCCGTACAAGAAAATCTACTTCAACTGGAAGAGCGGCAAGTCCGAGAAATGCATCTTCTGCTACCCGCGGATCGAAGCCGGGATGCCGACCGTTTGCGCGGAAACCTGCGTCGGGCGCATCCGTTACCTCGGTGTGCTGCTGTATGACGCCGATCGCATCAGCGAAGTGGCGAGCACCGCCAACGAGCAGGACCTGTACGAGAAACAACTGGAGATCTTCCTCGACCCGAATGACCCGGCGGTGATTCGTCAGGCCCTGGCCGATGGCGTACCGCAGTCGGTGATCGATTCCGCCCAGCGTTCGCCGGTCTACAAAATGGCCGTGGACTGGAAACTCGCACTGCCGCTGCACCCGGAATACCGCACCTTGCCGATGGTTTGGTACGTACCGCCACTGTCGCCGATCCAGAACGCTGCCACTGCTGGCACCGTCGGTATGAACGGGGTGATCCCGGATGTCGACAGCCTGCGTATTCCACTGAAGTACCTGGCGAACCTGCTGACGGCGGGCGATGAAAAACCGGTCAAGCGTGCGCTTAAACGCTTGCTGGCGATGCGCGCTTACAAACGTTCCGAGCAAGTCGATGGCGTTCAGGACCTGCAAGTGCTCAAGGATGTCGGTTTGAGCGTGGCCCAGGTCGAGGAGATGTATCGCTACCTGGCAATTGCCAACTATGAAGACCGCTTTGTGGTACCGAGCGCGCACCGTGAAGACGCCATGAGTGACGCCTTTGCCGAGCGCTCCGGTTGCGGCTTCAGTTTCGGCAGCGGCTGCAGCGGCAGTTCCGACACCAACATGTTCGGTGCGAAGAAAGCCAACCGCCGTGACATCCTGAAAACCGTCCAGTTGTGGGAGGAATGAGCATGCAAATTCTCAAAGTGATTTCGCTGCTGCTCGATTACCCGACCGAGACGTTGATTGGCGGTCGCGACGAACTGGAGCAGGCGATTATCCAGTCCCGGGAAATCAGCCCCAAACAGCGCGGCGCGTTGTTCGAATTGCTCGAGCTGATCTGCGCCAATGACCTGATGGACGGGCAGGAGCACTACGGTGCGCTGTTCGGCCGAGGGCGCTCGCTGTCGCTGTTGCTGTTCGAGCATGTGCATGGCGAGTCCCGCGACCGTGGTCAGGCGATGGTCGACATGATGGCGCAATACGAAGAAGCCGGTTTTGCCATCGGCGTCAAAGAGCTGCCGGACTATATCCCGCTGTACCTGGAGTTCCTGTCCACCCGCGAAGACATCGAGGCCCGCGAGGGCCTGGCGGATGTTTCGCACTTGCTGGCCTTGCTCGCTGCACGCCTGGAGGAGCGCGAAAGCGCCTATGCCAGTTGCTTCCGCGCGCTGCTGCAAATCGCCGGGGCCGAGCCGCATCAGGCGGTGGCCGACCTGCGAGCGCAGGTGGCGGCGGAACCTCGCGACGACTCCCTCGAAGCCCTCGACAAGATTTGGGAAGAGGAGGCCGTGGACTTCCTCCAGGCCGAACAGCAGGACCGTTGCAGTGGACTGCCAAGCGCACCGGGCAAGGCTCGGGAAGAAAGCGCGGTGCCGTTGCACTGGGTGGATTTTCAGCATGAAGGGCTGGCCGCCGCGCCAGCCAAGGAGGTCGGTAATGTCTAAATGGAACCTGTTGTTGTTCGGGATCTATCCCTATGTCGCTTTGGCCATTTGCCTGATTGGCAGCTGGGCACGCTTCGATCTGTCGCAATACAGCTGGAAGGCAGGCTCGAGCCAGATGCTCAATCAGCGCGGGATGCGCGTGGCGAGCAACTTGTTTCACATCGGTGTGCTGTTCGTGCTGGCCGGACACTTCGTCGGGCTGCTGACGCCTGCGTCGGTCTATCACCACGTGATCAGCACTGAGAACAAGCAGTTGCTGGCGATGGTGTCCGGTGGCTTCTTCGGTCTGCTGTGCTTGATCGGCTTGCTGATGCTGGTCAATCGGCGGCTCACCGATCCACGGGTACGTGCCACCTCCAGCCCTTCGGACATCCTGATTCTGCTGGTGTTGCTGGCGCAGTTGCTGCTCGGTCTGCTGACGATTGCGGCGTCCACCGCGCATATGGATGGCTCGGTGATGGTGATGCTCGCCAACTGGGCGCAGAACACCGTGCTGTTGCGGCCGATGGAAGCGGCGGCGTCCATCGCACCGGTCGGGCTGACCTACAAGCTGCACGTGTTTCTCGGCTTGACCCTGTTTGTGCTGTTCCCCTTCACCCGTCTCGTACACATGATCAGCGCACCGATCTGGTACCTGGGGCGTCGTTATCAAATCGTTCGTCAGAAGTACTGAGGAGACAATCATGTCAGGTGGATGTGGATGTGGTGGTGGTAACGGCGGCAGCGGTGGCTGCGGATCTTCCAAAAAAGCCGAGGACGTTCTCGACATCGCGCCGGTCGCAGAGGCGCAGTTTGAAGCACTCCCGACTGAGCCCGCGGCGGCCGATGACGCTCCGGCGCAGTTGATCGCCAGCAGCGAACAGGAGTGGCCGATCATCAGCGTCAATGAGGTGTCGATCACGCCGGAAGCGATGGCCCAGGAGCTGCAATATCACCCGGCCGAAAGCCGCGAAGAGGCGGTCTATCTGGCCGCGAGGGCATTGGTGATCCGCGAGTTGTTGCAGCAGCGCATTGCCGAACTCGGCGTTTCGCTGGAGATCGGCGCGGGGGAAAACGAAGAAGAAGCGGCCACGCGTTTGTTGCTCGAACGCGAGGTGCACGTGCCGCAGTGCGATGAGGAAACCAGTCTTCGTTACTACGAAAACAATCGTGGGCGCTTTCACAGCGCACCGTTGCTGGCGGTTCGGCACATCCTGCTCGAATGCGCGCCGGATGATATCGAGGCGCGCGCCGTTGCGCATGATCAGGCGGAAGTTCTGCTGCAACGTCTGGAGGATTTCCCTGGCAGTTTCGCCGAGCTGGCCGTGAAATATTCGGCCTGTCCGTCGAAGGCTCAGGGTGGTTCTTTAGGGCAGATCAGTAAAGGCCAGACCGTGCCCGAACTGGAACGTCAGCTGTTCACTCTGGCGCCGGGCCTGGCCAGCAAGCCGCTGGAAAGTCGCTACGGCTGGCATGTGGTCAGTGTCGATCAGCGGATCGAAGGCATGCCGTTGCCCTATGAAGTGGTGTCGACGGCGATTCGCACGCAGTTGCAGCAAGGCGTCTGGCAAAAAGCGCTGGTGCAGTACCTGCAAACCCTGATCGGTGCGGCGGATATTCGCGGCATCCACTTGCAGGGCGCCGACTCACCGCTGGTGCAGTGAGCATCTAGGCAAACCGGGAGATGTGATGAACGCTGTAATGCAGGATGGCTTTGGACGGCAGATCGATTATCTGCGGATGTCGGTGACGGACCGGTGTGATTTTCGCTGTGTGTATTGCATGGCAAAAAACATGACCTTCCTGCCGCGTCAGCAGGTGCTCACGCTGGAAGAGTTGCAGCGTCTGGCAACGCTGTTCGTAGGGTTGGGCGTACGCAAAATCCGCCTGACCGGCGGCGAACCGCTAATTCGTCCGGGCATTGTCGACCTGTGCCGCAACATCGCCGCGCTGCCCGGTTTGCGCGAACTGGTGATGACCAGCAACGGCTCGCAACTGAGCCGCCTGGCCCGGCCATTGGCGGAGGCGGGGGTCAAGCGGATGAACATCAGCCTCGATAGCCTGGACGGGCAGAAATTTCGCGCAATCACCCGCATCGGCGATCTCGATCAGGTGCTCAACGGCATCGAAGCGGCGCGGGATGCGGGGTTTGAGCGGATCAAACTCAACTGCGTGGTGATGAAAGGGCGTAACTTCGATGAAGTCCCGGCGTTGGTGCAATACGCCATCGATCAGCGCATCGATATCAGCTTCATCGAAGAAATGCCCTTGGGCGACGTCGGCCGTTCCCGGGGCGAATCGTTTTGTTCCAGCGACGAAGTGCGGGCGCTGATCGCCAGCCAGCATCGGTTACTCGACAGCACCGAAAACAGCGGCGGCCCGGCGCGCTATGTACGCCTGGAACGCCATCCCGAGACCCGGATCGGTTTCATTTCACCCAACAGCCACAATTTCTGTGGCAGCTGTAATCGGGTGCGGATGACTGTTGAAGGGAAGCTGTTGCTTTGTCTGGGGCAGGACGATGCCCTGGATTTAAGAGGATTGTTGCGGCGATATCCGTTGGATGATCAACCCGTGATCAATGCGGTGCAGAAGGCCTTGCGCGGCAAGCCATTGCGCCACGATTTCAGCCCCGAAGGGGAGGTGCAGATTGTGCGGTTCATGAACATGAGTGGTGGTTGAGCTGATTTATAAAACACAGCAAATCCAATGTGGGAGCGGGCTTGCTCGCGAAGGGGCCGGCCCATCCAACACAAAACCCAAAGTGAGACCGATAAACAGGCGATGTTTAATCGACATCTCCAGATACTCACTCAGGCTACACAGCCTTGCGCCGTTGCCTACGACTACGCCAGAATCCGCCGGCTTGTGCGTCTAAGGGCCGGGCTCTATCGTTTCCGTGTCGCTGAAAAACAGCGATCGGGTTTGGTAGCCCGCCGTCCACATGACGCATAGCGTCACCTTATGCAGATGCTTTTTCGGCATTTGTTTTATGGTGGCCATGCGTAGGGCGTCCTCGGGCGCGCCGGTTTTTCCATGTGGACCGGTCTACCAACCTTCGTATGGCCACCACCTCTTCGTTTGGTAGCGAGGGTGATGGCTCCTCTAATCACATATGGAGTTCCATCTATGTTCAAACCAACGCCAAATCCGCCGGAAACCGATCCAACATCCCCCTACGATTCCCTCGATTCAAAAAAACTCAACGAAGCCGCCGACCGCGCCCTCGACCATTACCTCAAGCCGCCCATCCCCAAAGACACCAAGCGTAAACCCAGTACCATTTACCATGTGGGAGCGAAGGTCGATAACGAAACCCTACTGGTCAACGCCTGCGAATCCCTGGCATCAGCCAGCGTGATGCTCAGTGAGTTCGCCGGGTTGATGGATATGCCACATCGCAACATGATGTTGGGGATTCAACAGGTGGTCATGCTCGGGGAGCTCGCAGTGAATCGAGTGCTGGATAACCTCGATCCGCAAGGCTAGCGAAGAACCTGTGGCGAGGGAGCTTGCTCCCTCTCGGCTGCGTAGCAGTCGTAAAAAGCCGATAAATGCGGTGAACCTGAAAACACGCGGTTGCAGGATTTGGGGTCGCTTCGCAACCCAGCGGGAGCAAGCTCCCTCGCCACGATGAGGTCCACTGACACAGTCCCCAAAAACAAGAAACCCCGCATCATGCGGGGTTTCTTGTCAAAGTGTGGGAGCGGGCTTCCCCTCAACCATAGAATCTCCCACATTAGATCCTCGCTTGCCACAGGGTCTGTGTCGTCATCGGACGGTTTTTTTTCACCGCCAAATCTTGATATCGATCAATTGCAGATCAGCCCTTTGTCCGTAGTCTTCACTGCATGCTGTGTTTGTTTGTCTATAAACATCTATATGTAGTATCTGGAGGCCGAATGCAGAGCACGCTGATCTCAGTAGGATGTAACCGCTTGCACAAGCGCGATGGCAGTCTGGTCGCCTTCGATGCCGACAAGATCCGCCAGGCGTTGATTGCCGCCGGCAAGGCAACCGGGGAGTACACCGAGGTTGAAGTTGAAGGTTTGCTTCAGGCGGTACTCGCTCGGCTGGACGGACTGCCAAGGCTGCATGTCGAGCAGGTCCAGGATCGTGTCGAACGGGTGTTGATGGACGCCGGTTTCTTCTTCGCCATGCGCGCCTACATCGTCTACCGCGAACAACACGGGCGTTTGCGTCGTGACCGCCGGACCATGGTCGAAGTGGCGACCTCGATGAACGAGTATCTGGACCGTGAAGACTGGCGGGTCCAGGCCAATGCCAATCAGGGCTACTCACTGGGCGGGCTGGTGTTGAACGTCTCGGGCAAAGTCACTGCCAATTACTGGCTGGACGAGGTGTACAGCGAGGCCATCGGCCAGGCCCACCGCGAGGCGGATTTGCATGTGCACGACCTGGACATGCTCGCCGGTTACTGCGCCGGCTGGTCGCTGCGCACCCTGTTGCACGAGGGGCTCAACGGTGTGCCGGGGCGTGTCGAAGCCGGTCCGCCGAAGCATTTGAGCAGCGCCCTGGGGCAAATGGTCAATTTCCTCGGCACCCTGCAAAACGAATGGGCCGGTGCCCAGGCGTTCAGCTCGTTCGACACCTACCTGGCGCCCTATGTACGCAAGGATCAGCTGAGTTATCAGGAGGTGCGTCAAGCAATTCAGGAGTTCATCTACAACCTCAACGTGCCGTCGCGCTGGGGCACCCAGACGCCGTTCACCAACCTGACCTTCGATTGGGTTTGCCCGCAGGATTTGCGTGAGCAGATACCCGTCATCGGCGGGGAAGAAATGCCGTTTGCCTATGGCGACCTGCAGGTCGAAATGGACCTGCTCAACCGCGCCTATATCGAGGTGATGCAGGCTGGCGATGCGAAAGGGCGAGTATTTACCTTTCCGATTCCGACCTACAACATCACCCATGATTTTCCGTGGGACAGCGAAAACGCCGATCGTCTATTCGAGATGACGGCGCGTTACGGCTTGCCTTACTTCCAGAACTTCCTCAATTCGGACCTGCTGCCCAATCAGGTACGTTCGATGTGCTGCCGGTTGCAGCTGGATGTGCGCGAGTTGCTCAAGCGCGGTGGCGGTTTGTTCGGCTCGGCGGAACAGACCGGGTCACTCGGCGTGGTGACCATCAACTGCGCGCGTCTGGGCTATGTGTTCAAGGGCAACACCAGTGGTTTGTTGCAGCGCCTGGACACATTGATGGAGCTGGCGATGGAGAGCCTGGAGGTCAAGCGCAAGGTCATTCAGCACCACATGGACGCCGGTTTGTACCCTTACACCAAGCGTTACCTGGGCACCTTGCGCAACCATTTTTCCACCATCGGCCTCAACGGCCTGCATGAAATGCTGCGCAATTTCACCAGCGACGAGGAGGGCATGCACACCGAACAGGGCCGCAAATTTGCCCTGAATATGCTGGACCATGTGCGCGCCACGTTGCTGCGTTTCCAGGAAGAAACCGGCCACATGTACAACCTGGAAGCGACGCCGGCAGAAGGCACCACTTACCGCTTCGCCAAGGAAGACCTCAAGCGCTATCCCGATATTCTCCAGGCCGGCAGTGTGCAAGCGCCGTATTACACCAACTCCTCGCAACTGCCCGTGGGCTACACCGAAGACCCCTTCGAGGCCCTGGAGCTTCAAGACGAGCTGCAATGCAAATACACCGGCGGCACGGTTTTGCATCTGTACATGGCCGAGCGAATTTCCTCGACCGAGGCCTGCAAGCAACTGGTGCGAAAAGCCCTTGGCCGCTTCCGCCTGCCGTACCTGACCGTGACCCCGACCTTCTCCATCTGCCCGGTGCACGGTTACCTCGATGGCGAACATGAGTTCTGCCCCAAGTGCGACGAGGTTCTGTTGCTGCAAGAACAGAAAGCCGGCGCCGTTCATTGATTTTTATCCACTCAACCGCAAGGAGCTTCACCATGACTGCATCGCAAACACTGCCCCAGGCTCAACGTCAACGCTGCGAAGTCTGGACCCGAGTAATGGGTTATCACCGTCCTGTGTCGGCGTTCAATCCGGGCAAACAGTCGGAGCACCGTGAGCGGGCGCACTTCACTGAAAGCGCGGCACTGGCCGGGCGCCAATGAGTCGAATGCTTCGGGTCGGGGGCATGGTGCCCCTGACCACTATCGACTATCCGGGACAGCTCGCCTGCGTGCTGTTTTGCCAGGGTTGCGCCTGGCGTTGTCGTTACTGTCATAACCCGCAGCTGATTCCCCCTCGTGGCAGTGAGGAAGTGGATTGGCGGCGGGTGTTGGCGTTTCTACAACGTCGTCAGGACTTGCTCGATGCCGTGGTGTTCAGTGGCGGTGAGCCAACCTTGCAGGACGGCTTGCTCGGTGCCATGGATGAAGTGCGGGACATGGGATTTCGCATCGGCTTGCACAGCGCCGGGATCAAGCCTGCAGCGTTCGCCAAGGCATTGACCGGCGCTGATTGGGTCGGTTTCGATGTCAAGGCATTGCCCGAGGATTGCCAGGCCATCACCCGGGTCGAGGGCAGTGGAACCGCCAATTGGCGCAGCCTCGAACATCTGCTGGCCAGTGGTGTCGACTACGAATGTCGCACCACCGTGCATTGGCATCTGTTCGAGCCGGCGCGTCTTCTGACGCTGGCAAAACGCTTGAATGCGCTTGGCGTCAAACGCTTCGCCGTGCAACTGGTTCGCACCGAGCGGATGTTCGATCCACTGCTGCCGAGCGCTCCGGCTCAAGCATTGCTGCCAGAGTTGTGGGAGGCCATGCGCGAGTTGTTTCCAGCCTTCGTGTTGCGCGGGTAACGGGGGCTGGGGGAACTCAAGCCCAGCCCCAGAATTGCAACCACCAGCCAAATCCCACCATGCCTTCGGCCAGGAGCAGGCAAGCGATGGCGGACCCGCGTCGCACTTGGGAAAGACCTTCGCGACTCAGCCGTTTCCAACCCAGTAGCAGGCTCCAGCCCATCGCCGCCAATAACAGACAGGCCCTGGCCGGTTGTACCCACTCCAGCAGCAGACCTTCATAACGCAGTAATTTGACGGTGGTGGACGACAGCCCGAGAAACAGTCCGGCAGCACCCAGAGGCGTGAGTGTCAGCGCCAAGGGCTGATACAACGTGCGATCTCGCGCCAGTCGGGCCGTCAGACGCAGAAGCAGCATCAACGCGGTGCCGAGCATGATCGAACTCAAACTCAGGTAAGCGACGATGCTGAAGCCGTCGAGCCAACTGAAGCTGTCGTTGAGCTGCGGGTAATGGGTCAGCAGCCACCAGGGGGCGTTGTCCTGCAGGGCCCAGAACTGGTTGTGTTCGATCAGCCACTCGGCCAGGTGTTGTTTGAGGGCGATAAACCATGGGCTGACCGTCCACTGAAACGCGCCCATGGCCAGGCCGATCACACCGAACAGCAGCAAGCGTGTATCCCAAGGGGACAGCGTCTGCGCCGTCGCGTGAAGAATCTCCTGATTGCTGGAGCGGGCGATCAGCTGAACGGCCCCGCGTTGTCCGCTGCAGCGTCCGCAGGCGTGGCAATCACTGGCGCCTTGCAGGCGGCGGATATCGAGCAGGGGAGCGCAGTTGGGCGGCGGCAGGCGCGGTGCGGCATTTTCTAGCCAACGTTGTTCATCGACCTGAAAGTGCACAGGGGCGAGCCTTGCGAGCAGGGCGAAGACGCCGCTGACCGGGCACAGGTAACGGCACCAGACCCGCTTGCCCCGGGCGAACAATAACCCGACGATGACCGCTGCCACGGTCGAACCGCCCAGAATCAACAGCGCGGCCTGGGCGTAGTCATAGACGCTGATCAACTGGCCGTAGAGGGTCGTCAGGCAGAACGCCAATGTAGGCCAGCCGCCCCAGCGCAACCAGCGCGGCACACCCAGGCCTTTACCGTAATGGCTGGCCCATTCACTGAGCGAACCTTCCGGGCACAGAACACCGCACCAGAGTCGGCCGAAGAACACCATCGACAGCAACACGAACGGCCACCAGATTCCCCAGAACAAAAACTGCGCGAGCAAGGTCAGGTTGTCGAGTATCCGTGCCTGGCTGTCTGGCAGCGGCAACAGCGCCGGGGTCACCAACAGCACCGCGTAAAACACTACAACAGCCCACTGCACCGCACGGATGACGGGCGCATGGCGACGCATCCCGTCACCCAGGTGCTGGAGCCATTGATTGCGCCGGCTCAGTTCAGGCATGGGACGCTTCTCGCAGTACGTTGCCGTAGCCAACCGCCGACAACCAGCCAGTAACCGACCCATACCACCAAGGTCATGCCGCTGGGCGTCGCGCGATAACCGGCAAACCCGGCCAGAAAACCACCCAATCCATGGCTGTCGCCGAGCAAATTGCTGCTGTCCCAAAGCGCTTCGCCAACGAGCCTGTAAACCACGTCCGGAAAATCCAGGGCGAGCAATTGGCCGCCGATTCGCTCGGTGCCGCTGACCAGCAACGCCGCGCCGAGCATGAGCAAGATGACTTCGCTGATGGCAAAAAATCGTTGCCATGAAATGAATCGGCGACTGCTGTGCAGCAGGGTAATGGTCAGCGCCGACAGCACCAGTCCCAATACGCCGCCGACGGCAAACAAACCAAGCTGCGGACCTCGCAACCGGGCGCCGGCGCCATAGAGAAAGACCACCGTTTCGCTGCCTTCTCGGCTGATCGCGAGCATTGCCAGCAGTAATAAACCTGCGCCACCTTGCCGAGCCAGATGGCTATCGGCGTGTCGTCGCAAGTCGTGGTTGAGGCTGCGCCCGTGGCGGCGCATCCAGCCCACCATCTGCACCATCAACAGGCTGGCAACCAGTGCGAGTACGGCCTGGAACCATTCGCTGGCCGACCCGCTCATGGCCTCACCGGCAAACAGAATCAACACCGCCAGCAGGCCCGAGAGCATCAACCCCAGCACCACACCCGCCCAGAGGAATTTGACCAGACGATTACGTTGGCCTTGCTGGCTGGCCCAGGCCTGGAGAATACCGATCACCAGCAACGCCTCGACGCTTTCGCGCCAGACGATGAACATTGATTGATTCATGAAAACTCCATGCGCTAACAGTTATTTCGCGAGGATGCCGCCCTCGGGCAATTGCGGATTGAACTCGTCGAAAAAGGGGTAGTGGCCGGGCCTCAGGGGGTGAATGACCACGAAGGTCGTCACGCCCGGCGACAGGACTTTTTCAACCCGCAACGGCGTGCTCTCGAACTCGGCCGGCCCTTGGCCGACGTTCGTCAGAATGATCTTGAAGCGCTGTCCGGCCGGCACCTCCAGCAAGGCAGGCGTGAAGTGGCCATCGCGAAGGCTCAGCTCAAAGCTGGGTAACTGGGCAAAAGCCGTCACCGGCACAACGGCTCCGGCGAGGATCAGCCAGGCAATGCGCAGGCGCTTCATTCAATAGCCGCCTTTTTTACCGATGCCGGCGTAGATGAATTCGTAGTGCAGTTCACAGCGTTCGAACCAGGGTGCTACACCGGTTTCCTTATCGGTGTGGCGCCCGAGGGAGCCATGACCGCCGGGTGGCAGGACGGTGAACGTCAGCTGATATTTACCGGGGCCAAGCAGCTTCACATTGTCGCCATAGTGCGGACCGTCATTGGCCACCATGGCGTGGAAATCGCCTTTGATCTCGGGGGCGTTGCCTTGTTTTTTCAGGTTGAAAGAGACGTTCAGGTAGGGCACGAAACTGCCTTCCTGAAAGCCCTGCCGATTGTCCGCAGTGGCCCGGATGTCGGCTTCCAGGTGGACGTCGGAATCCGCGGTTGCGCGCATCATCCCCGCAGGTGCCATTTCTATCGGCTGCAAATACACCGCCCCGACTTCCAGCCCGGGACACAACTGTGGTTCCCCGATCGGGTATTCCTTGGCGTGAGCCAGCGGCGATAGCAAGAGCAGGGCGAGTGATAGCGAAAAAGGGGTACGCATAATAGCTTCCTGAACACTGACGAGTAGGAGCCCGAGTCTAGGAAGCTTTGCTGCGAACAATAATGATTGTTATCAAGTTTTGAGCAATTAAACGGTTGGCTCGTCACGTTGGCGAAATCGCTGAGCGCGCTCAACGCTGTGGGTCATCTGTGCCGCCGCATGAACGGTCAAGGGATGCTGGGTAAAACCGGGTCTGGGGGAAATGTAGTCGGCCATTTCCCGGGCAATGGCGAGCTGACGTTCCGAAGCTTCTGCCAGCAGCGCGATGACCAGGTTTTCCAAGGCAATCACCCGGACACGCAAGTGAACCAGTTCGGCGTTGGTCAAGGCGGGCGGGGCGGTAAACGCGTCGCTATCGATGGATGTTACGGCGTTTTGATCGTCCCATGTCGACAGGGTTGGATGGTCCGGGGCCCCAACGCTTGGGAAAGGATTTTTATTGAGCATGAGCGACGTCTCCAAGTCTGTTCAGCCGTTAGAAGCTTAGCTGCAGGATCGCGATGGAGGAGGGAAGTCGCTCGATATCGATTCTTGATATGTATCAAGGCTGGTGTTGCGCAAGGGCTGTAGGTTGGAAGAACTCCACTCAATGATCGGAGATCGGTATGGCCAAGAACTTCCCCATCAACCCTAAGCACCCCGAGCGGATCTGTTGGGGATGCGACCTGTATTGTCCGGCGAAGTCCCTGGCGTGCGGCAATGGTTCCGAACGGACGATGCATCCGGCGGAGATGTTTGGAGAGGATTGGCACCTCCCAAGCGACTGGGGCATTGATGCGGTCATTACTACAGACAAGGTGGCGGATGACTTTCAATCACTGCCCGATGATGCGCTTTTGTAGGAGCCAGGCTTGCCGGCGAAGGCGCTCTTAAGGACGCCTTCGCCGGCAAGCCTGGCTCCTACAGGTCCGATTCGATATCAAGCGTGGGTGATGGAAAGATCGCTGATGATGCACACCGAACCGTCTTCGGGGTCGGTGGTGTCGGAGTAGTCGATCTGGTTGTACACACCACCGTGGAAGGCCAGCGTTTTCGTGTCCCAGGTGTTGTCGAGACGCATGATTGCGGAAGTCGATTTGACCCCGTTACAGCTCGCCGAAACGGACACTGCGCCGCTCGAATTGGCGTGAATGTTGATTTTGAACAGTGCCCCGAGCGGCACGTCTTCCAGAACCGTCGTGTTCACCGGGTCTTCTTGAAGATAGCTCGACCGGAACCCCATGGTGATTCGGCCTTTGTTCCAGAACACCTTTACAGGTGGTCGCTCTGAACCCTGCACATGAATCTGGCTGATCACGACCTTCTGCAGCGAGTTGACTTTCGTCAGCCGCATTTCTTGTCGGTTCCAGTGGTCGGCAGCGCTGGCGAACAGCCAATAACCCGGCTCCTTCCACTCGCAGCGCGTGCGCTGCGTGCTTTTGCTCGAAGCGCCGAGCGTCGGTGCCGTCATTTGCAGCGAGCCATCTGGAAGCATCGAAATGACTTCCGGACATTCAAGCAGTGCCCGCCAGCCGATGAGCTCAAGTGCGATGGGGTTGGTGTCGGAGATAGGAAGCGGTGTAGCGATTGTGTAGTTGCTGATGTCTACGGTCATGGTCATTTTTCCCTTAATTCATTGATGTCACCTTTTGCTCCATTGAGCCTTGCGCTTTTGATGTAGGCCTACATCCCACTGCCCACTCGATGAATGGGCAGAAGTGATGCTTTCGTTGTTGCTCGCGTCCGGTTCCGGGTCATGTGTCCGTTCGGTTAACACCTCGTCCGCCGTCGCAGATCAAAAGGGCGATGCGACTTTCGACCCTTGAAGATAAAAGTAGCAGTGCTTATATTTTATGTAAATAGCACTGCTAATAATATTTTTGCTGGGCGTAAAAAAACCCGCGCTGGCGGGTTTTTGATGCTTCGGCTTTTTAGCTGCAACCCAAACACATGTCGAGCGTGCCGGGTTACTTCGCCTTGGCGTTTTTAATGTCGCTTATGATTTGCTGCGCAATAGCTTCAACCTGCTTTTTGGTCATGGCTGACATGACACCCTCCCACGCAGACGATGACGTGTCATAGGTCCGGGTGCCAATCAGGCGGCCCGACTTCAAGTCTGAGTAATCTGCGCTTGAGTTGACCCAGGCGTTACCGACCATCACGCCGGCACCGTAGCGCGCACCTGGCGTCAGGTATCGAAAGTTGGTCACGTTGATCTTGATGTCAACACCGTCTTTGCCGGAGGGGCTTAATGCCTGAGTCTCGGAAAGGCTGTAGCCCGCTCGAGTAGCTTCGTTTTGCAGGGCCGCATTCCATTCCTGTTTTAAGCGAGGCCAGTCTTCGTTCTGCTGAACCTTGCTATTCCCTTGGAAGTTAACGACCAGGTTTTGCTTGGCTGATTCTTGAATAGCCAGCGTTTCAGTGCCGCCGCTTTTTACGGAAGCTGCACAGCCGCTCAGCAGCGAGATGGCAATGGCGCATGACAGGGAGAACAAAAGCTTAGTGTTTTTCATTGAATTTCCGTATCCATAAAGAGTGGGTTGCTTTCATAAAACTGCTGACCGATCCGGGCGCATCATTGCGTATACATCGCTTACCGGGCATGTGAACGTCAATCAGCGGGCAAACATCCCCCACCAGAACACGTGGCCCAGGATCACGATTTGCTGCTCCTGGATCTCTGCGAAGGTGTAGTCCTCATCCGGATGCTCGTCGCGATTGAAGCTGCGCAGGCGGATGCCCGACGGTAGGCGGTAAACCTGTTTCACCCGTAGCTGACCGTTGTGGTTGATGGCGTACATGTCGCCGTCAACGATATCGCCCAGTGAGCTCTTGCCTATGTTGATGCCCACGGTTGCGCCGTCACGCAGCACTGGCAGCATGCTGTTGCCGCTGACAACCACGCACTTCGCGTTGCTGAACTGAACGCCGTTATGGCGAAGGTCCTTCTTGAAAAAGCGCAGCCGGGCACTGTCGCTTTCCTCAATCACGAAACGGCCTGATCCGGCCGCCAGTTCCACTTCGCGCAAGAAGGGAACGTAGACCTCATCGTCATCCAGGGGAGTGTCGTCATCCCAAGGCTGGATGTCCGACATCAATACGCTTGGCTGGATGCGCGCGGAAGGCTGGACGCTGGCAACGGTCGACATCAGGCGCTGGCTTACTTCACTGGCATCGAAGCGCAAGGCTTTTGCCAGTTTCAGGAGTGCCTCGACGTTCAGTGGAACCTTGCCGGTTGCATATTGACTGAAGGCGCTTTGGCCAGACCATCCGCAGGCCTCAGCCACGTCCGCTTGAGTGAGATTTGATCCAGCCGCTTTGGCAGCAGACTTTCGCTGGTCGTAAATAGCCTTGAGCCTGGTGCTTTCGGCGACTTCTTCAGGGGTGAGGGGGCGGCGTGTTTTCATGGCGACAAGAGTATTAGCAGAACTGATATTTTTGCAAATAGCTCTGCTAGTAATTTGTTGTTCGTAGGAGCAGCGCTGCTGCTATCAAGGGTGAATTATTACATTCAGAGTCGCATCATTGGCAGTGGACTCAGTGGGTTCGTTAGCAGTCGCTTGAGCGAAAGCTGAACTAAGCGAAAGTGAAATCCGGCATCAGGAAAGGCCGAAAACACCTCACGTCGCTTCTGTCGCGAGAGTCCAAAAGCAACCACTCCGTGGGATACGTCGATCCAGTCGGCTTTCCGAAAAACCTCTGCAAGGTTCTGTGGATCGCTATGGGACCGAGTTATTTTATGGTGGTTGTGAATGATCGAGATAATTTCTTCCGCCCAACCCAGCTTATCGATTTCCCGAAGGAAGTCTTTTGCCAATTGCTCTGACGGGGGCAAATAATCAAACGTCTTGGCCGTCCATATGCCAAGGTCATGAAATACCCCGGCCACAACTATTTTTTCCAGGTCTACAGCATCCAGCATGTTGAGCGAGCAACAAAAGTTGATGACTCGGTACACATGATTTCGGTATCCGGTGAAGTCATTGCCGAGGTATCCGGCATAGCGCTGAAGCAGCTCGTCCAGCAGCTCAATTTTGATGAGCAATATTCCATCCTCCTTGTTTGGAGGTGACTACTTTATAGGCTTGGACGCGCACCTGCACGGATCCCCCAACTGACGACAAAGCCGCATCAGGTTTTCCGCCTTCGCTTCCAGCCAATCAATCCAGCCAGGTCGTCTTCGCTCACCGCAGGCAGCAGAAGGTCGTCGTATTGGAACTGAGCCTTGCGTTGTGCCGACATGGGCGCCTCCAGGGTGGCGGGATGAGTTGGATGGTGGCGTGTTGAGAATTTACATCTAAGATGGCTAGCTGATTTGAGTGACCAACCAGGGAGGGTGATATGAAGCCAGCAATCAATGCGGTGATCATTTATGCGAAGGATGTCGCGAAGACATCTGATTTCTACACGCGGCATTTTGGGTTTTCCGCATTGCCGGAGCTCAATGGCATCACGGAACTGACTTCGTCGGCGGGTGGCGCCAAGCTACTTCTGCACAAGGCGGCCAAAGGCCTGAAGAACGGTCAGGCGTGCGTCAAAATCGTTTTTGACGTGGATGACGTTCAGGCTTTCAAGGAGACCTCGGCAGAAAGGGGGCTGCTTTTTGGCCCGACACACGAGGCAGAGGGGTACAGTTTTTCCAATGCCAAAGATCCGGACCAAAATAATGTCAGCATTTCCAGTCGTGCATTCAGATCGTGACCTGATCCAAAATCACTCGGCTGCTTTCATCCGTTCCGCTGGTTGCCGGTGGGCGCGGAGGGGAGTGCTGGTGTATTGGGTTTGGGGCAGGAGGAAAGCAGCCCCATCAGCCATCTACCTCGCTGTGTATACACCCAGCCTTCAGCCGGGACGTGTGCGTTTCAATGAAGAACCCTGCGGCTCTCTCCAATCCTGATCCGATCCAACGCCCGGTTTAACGCATCCAAGGCATCGAGGAGGGCTTTCGCCTCGGCTTCCCGGCCATCGCCCCAGAGGCGTTCAGCCATTTTGTTCAGCGCCTGGATAGAGCGCTCAATGTCAGCAGCAGTCGCTGCTTTGCTTTCCTGATGTTTCTTTGGCATTGATCAACCCTTCTTCAGGGCGTTGCTTCATCAGCTTCAGTGCGAATACAGCGCCCACCATAACATGTGTCCGATGATGCTGATCTGCTGCTCCTGGATCTGTTGGAAGGTGTAGTCCTCGTCCGCTATTGCTGGGCAGTCTCATCGTGTATGGCCTGGCGACCATGGGTTGCCTGTTCGCCTGCAGGTGCAGTGGAGATTGCTGCTCAGGCATGGCGAGCGAGAGGTCATGGTCTGTCGCTATCCTGGTGTGGTCAGGGCCGGGTTGGTGACAGCGCATATCACGGCGCGATTTGCCAGGATGATCGGTAGTGCGCTGGCAGAGATCAGATTGCAAAGGCTATAGCTCATCGTTCGGCTGTGAGTCGGTAGGCGTCCCGCCGTGGTCCCTATGCAGATGGCCTTGTCCCGCGTGCCAGGCCGCACGGAGGACATGGGCTCATGATTTAGAACTCCGTTACGACGGTTACGCCGGCCGTCTCGAACCGGTCCATGTTCATCAGCGCGTCGATGGACTGCTCCAGGCTGATGGTTTTACCAACGAGTTTTTCTGGGGCCAGTTTTCCGGAGGTGATCATCTCGATCATGGCATCATAGCGATGTGCTTGCATGCCATGGCTACCGTAGATCTCCAGCTCGTACGCGATGACCTTGCTCATCGGGATCGGCGGCCTGGCGTGGTCGGCGAGCATCAAGCCAACCTGGACGTGTTTGCCGCGACGGCGAAGGTTGTTAATGGAGTTGAAGCAGGTGGTCGGGTGCCCCAATGCATCCAGCGATACGTGGGCTCCGCCCTTAGTGATTTCCAGCACGGCCTCAGTGACGTCCGCAACGCAGTTGGCATTCACGGTTGCAACGGCACCGAGCGAGCGCGCCAGCTCGAGTTTTTTCTCCGAAATATCGATGGCGATGACGTTCGCGCCGATAGCTTGGGCGATCATAATTGCAGACAGGCCCACCCCCCCACAACCATGAACCGCTACCCACTGGCCGGCGCTGACTTTGCCTTGGTCAACGACTGCACGGAACGAGGTGGCAAAGCGACAACCCAGACTGGCGGCAGTAGCAAAGTCCATGCTCTCAGGCAGCGCGACCAGGTTCAGGTTGGCCTGATGTATACCGACGTATTCAGCGAATGAACCCCAGTGAGTGAAGCCGGGTTGGAACTGCGTGTAGCAGACCTGCTGGTTGCCGCTGTTGCACTCGGGACAAGCACCACACCCACCCACGAACGGTACGGTCACACGGTCGCCGACCTTCCACCTGGTGACGTCCTTACCCACTTCAGCCACGATGCCCGCAAGCTCGTGTCCGGGGACATGTGGCAGTTGGATGTCCGGATCATGCCCCTTCCAGCCGTGCCAGTCGCTGCGGCAGACACCCGTGCCCCGCACCTGTATCACAACGCCGTGACACTCCGGGGTCGGGTCTTCGACGTTCATCAGACGCGGCGGCTTGGAAAAGGCTTCGTAAACGACTGCTTTCATGAAAGTCACCTCTGCTTGGATAATAAGTCCTCACACCTCTAGCGGGTGCGAGTTCAACTTTATTCTTAATGTCCATAATGGCGATTAAACTCAGCCATTATTTGTATGATGAAACTCAACATACATAGCTGCGTACAGCTCAAGCCCTCAAATTCGAGGCCCCATTAATTTTTGATTAATCTGTTGTGTGGAGCAGCACGGCGCGCTTGGGCTTCCATGCCAAAGGGGTCATCGAACAACGCGTGGTGAACGACAAACCGACGGTGCGGTTGGGGTTCCTGCTGCAGAAGAGTGGGGTGGCGTTCTATCAAGGTCTTGCCCAAGCACTGTCCAACGCCTCGGCCACGTTCGCGCGAGCGCGCATCCGCGTGGTCATCGGATATCTGGACGACCTTGACCCGGGAACGGTGGCCCAGCGCATCCTGGCGCTGGGTGATCAGGTCGACGGCGTGGGAGTGGTGGCGGTCGATCACCCGCTGGTGCGTGAAGCCATCGCCCGCTTGCAGGCCGCGGGCGTTCCGGTGGTCGCGTTGATTTCGGAACTGGCCAGTCCAGCGTACGTCGGCCTCGACAATCGGTTGATGGGGCGCACGGCGGGGTGGTTCGTCACCCGATTGGCAAGGCAGCCGGGCTCGGCAGCGGTGATGGTCAGCAGTCAGCGTTTCCAGTGCCAGGAGTTGTGCGAGTTGAGCTTTCGCAGTTACCTGTCGAATCATTGCGTCGGATTGGGAGTTGCTCGCCTCACGTCTGACGCTTGAGGACGATGATTTCGCGTATGGCAATGCGCTGGATTTGCTGAGTGGAGAACCCGATCTCGCCGCCTTGTACGTGGCCGACGGCGGTGTCGCAGGGGTACTGCGCGCACTGCGCGAGCTCAAACAGCAGCAGATCAGGCTCCCGGTACAGGTCTCGCGCCAGGCAGCGCTGGCAGCATTGAGGGTGTAACCCGGAAAAACTTGGCCGAATGCAACGACACCCAGTCGCCCTGGTAGGTGTTCCTCAGTGAGATTAATTCCTCGACCTGCTCGGCCAACGGCTTGTGCGCGAAAATCTTGGCGGTGCCGCAGACACGCAGGCTCAAATCGCCGCGCTCATACGCGGTCTGATAGTTCTGTAACAGGTTGCGGTTCACCATCGCATCCAGAACCCCGGTGATGCCTCGGCTATTGAAGGCGCGGCTGTATTGCTTCATCGCAACCAGGTAGTCCTCTTCGCTGTAGGCCGGAGCAAGACGGTGCATGGCCCAAATCGCATCTTCACTCAGCCAGCCCTTGGGGCTACCGTCCTCCAGGCGCAGGTAGTGGCCGTTTTCCGGCTAGGGGCTACCCGGCTTTACATCGGCCAGGGCAAATGCGGCGCTGTTGGCCCAGCCGTTGTGGTAATCATTGGCGAAGATCAGCGCCGGGCGACTGCCGGTGACGCTGTCCAATAACTCTTTAGTCAGTTGGTGTGGGCTGAACCGCGAGGAGGAAAAACCGACCCCTCGAATCCACGGTTTTTGCGGGTGAGCGTCGGCAAATGTCTTGATGAGACGAAGCAGGTCTTCAAGGCTCTGCGCTTCATAAAGCGATGCGCTGTGGTAGAAATCCGCGCTGCTCAATTGAAAGTGCACATGGGTGTCTTGCAGACCTGGCAGTATGACCCGGCCTTGGGCGTCAATGCGCTGGGTATGCGCGTCCGTGAGGCGCTCGATATCGGCATTGCTGCCCACCGCGAGGATGCGACCGTTGCGCACCGCGATGGCCTGAGCCACGGGGTTATCGACGTCCATCGTGTGGATTTTCGCGTTGGTGATCACCAGTTCGGCCATCTGGGACATACAGGCTCCGTTCAAGCAAGCGGCGCTGCGGGCTGAAACAACTCAACGTTGTGAGCCTGAGCGCAAGGCTGATGACCCACGGGCCATCAGCGGGGATGGACGAAGCAGGCAGCACTTCGTCATCGGTTGCAGGGGGCGTTTGGGTCAGTTGGCGCAGGCCCCGGTTACGGCCTTGCCGGCAAATCTGTCCTTGATCCACGCCGTCACGTCGGCGAGCGATGTTTGAAGCATCCCCACATGATCGCCAGGGTACGAGCGCAGTACGAGGGAGTTGCCTGCTGCGCAGGTCTTCTTTGCCTGAGCTTCAATCACGGCAGGCGGCGTGGCGTCGTCAGCTGTGCCGATGGCAACCAGCAAGGGGCCGGCAGTGGCCTTGTTACCCACCTGGTTGATCGCAAAAAAATCAGACACATAGGGTTGGCGGGACCAGTCTGTCTTCAGCACACTGCCGGGCTTGGCCTGTGCGAACGCCGCTTGCGCATAGAAGTAGCAACCCTTGTTCACCAGGTCGTCGTACCGTGCCGCCGCGTCAGGGGTGAGCATCGTGTTGATGTCAAACTTTGGAAATTGCTGCTTGATCGCCCGGGCCATGTAAACGGGGTAGAACAAGGCGCCCGGTTGTTGGGCGTTAGCCTCAAGCAGATCGGCTCCGCCAACCGCTGGCGCGAGGGCCACGGAAGCCAGGTAATGAGGATCCTTGCGCGAGGCTTGCTGCTCGGCAACCCCCCACACCGCCTGACCCCCTTGTGAGTGACCGATCGCGACCCATTTCTGCGTAACGCCTTTCACCGCAGCCTGAGCCGCAGGCACCGCGTTGATGACATCCGTGGCGTTGACGATTTTGTTCATGTAGCCGTGGCCGCCTTTGGTGGCCAGGCCTGCATAGTCAACGGCCAGCACTGCAAAGCCCTGTGCCAGGAGTGGCATGACGTTGTAGCCGATATCAACCGAGTTCGAGGCGCCACACATTTGTCCTACGCCCATGGTGCCGTGAGCCCAAACCACCAGCGGGAAACCGCCCTTTGGCGCGGCGCCGGCCGGTTTGATCAGCACGGCGGAGGCGATCGTAGGGCTCTCATACAGGTCGTTGGACCAGTAGAGAATGCGGGTGGCGGACGCCCCCTTGGGAAGATGGTAGTCCTCAGCCTGCTCCGAGCGGATCAACTGACCTGGCGCGCCCGGTGCTCCCGTGGGCTTGTCCCAGAATTTGCCGGTCGGAATAAAAAGCGAGGATTCAAACTTGACGGCGTCCTCGACGCTATTTATGGGTGGAAGCCCGGCAAACGTAGTCGACAGCCAGAAAGAAGTAACGAGTGCTGCCAATGAAGCCGATAGTGATTGGCGTCTGTTCATAACATTCTCAAGAGTCAAAGTGTATGGGGTTTTAAGAACAAGAGATTGGCTTAAAACGAATGGGCGAGGCGGATGGCCGCTGTATAACCCTGCGCTCTATTTTCGGCGTCGAATTCCTTGTAGACATGAAACCAGACTGGAATGCTGCCGGGCTTGAAGTAAGAAATGGCAGGGCCGACAGCAATGACTCTGGAGCGGTTGCCATTCTCCAGGTTGGGCGCATTGTCATCGCTGAGCTGCCGGTAATAATAACCACCGAGGCCTACCGTCCAGTCGTTGATGTGCTGGCCTACGGCAAATTCATGGCGATATTCCACGCCGGATTTATAATCGGTGTCATGGTTCCTGGTATTGAAGTCCAACTGGAAACTTGATGAAACTTCCAGTCCGTGTTCAGAAATCCAAGTACCGTTGAGAATAGGCGAAAACGTCCAGTGATTGACCCCGGAGTTCATAAAGCGGTCTTTATCATAATCCCCTGTGGGCGCTTGAATTTGTAATTGCGCGTTGATGCCTATATTCGGCGCTACATGCCACTGAAGCATGATGGGCAGAATTTGTAGATCCGCCTGCCTGAATATATCCGACTTGGTTTCAAAAACGGTCTGCCCGCCGGCATTGACTTTCAAGTCACCGTTCATCTTGAAAAACGGCGCCACCGCGCCAAACCCATAGTTGGCGCCGAGAATCGTCGCATCGGTCATGCGCAAATAAGCCAGCGAAAAAGACAGCACACTGACGGAAATGTCATTGCCGGTGTCTTTACCGTGACTGTCTTTCTGCAACGTTGTTTTATAGAACGCGGATCGACCGGCAATTGTCCCATTGGGCGTGGGAGGTGGTAAAAAGCCGGCACCGAAATCGTACACGCCATAGGCGGTAGTGGGAACGCCACTTTCTGTCGCATACGCTGCGCTGCCCCATACTGCAAAGGACAACACAACAGCGGCCCGAGCACTCATGCGGATCTTCATAATTAGTCGCCTGTAAGGATTATTATTGTTCTTCTTTCGCCACGGCTTTGTTGTTGTGGTTGCTCATTGAACGGCGAAGAAGCATGCATGCAAAAATAAAACATGGCCAACAAAGTTGGGTTGGTTTTACCCCGTGCTGTACCTGATGCAGGTTAGTTGCGAGGGTTTTTGGCAGTGGCTTCTAAGCGTTATCGATTTTAGTTGCCTTGTATAAAGGTCTTCTTTTGATGTGTCATGAGCCAACAATTATTGAGGCATCATCTAAGCATTTAGGGCGTTGCATACCCCGGTCGGTTGTGTACAGGGTGTGGCTATAGTACAAGAGAAAAAATCACCGTGAAGGCTAGCCTTGCTCACAATGCTTTTTCCAAAACGGAAATACCATGGATAAATTGGGTGCGTTCAGTACATTTTTGGCCATCGCTGACAGTGGCAGTTTTAGCCGGGCGGCCAAACAGCTAGGCAAAACGCCGTCGGCGATCACCAAAACAATAAGCCATCTTGAGGAGGACCTCGGCGTAAAACTGTTGGTGCGCAGCACGCATCACACAACCTTGACCGACGCGGGCTTTATCTACCTGAAGACGGCCAGGCAACTGGTGCTGAGCCTGGAAGAGGCGGAGGAAGAAATCAGTCAGTTGCGCGGAGGCATAAACGGGCCGCTTCGCATCGCTTCCCCGATGGCATTCGGCAAAGCTTTTCTCGCCGATGCCTGTGCCGATTTCATTGCCATTTATCCCAATATTCAATTGAGCGTGACCCTGGGGGATGTGCCAATAAACTTGGATGAAGGGGGGTATGACTTGGCACTCAGGGTGGGCGAGAGTGATCGAATCATTTCAAAAGTAATTGCGCGCAACACGGTTTTTCTCTGCGCCAGTCCTGCTTATCTGGCGCGTAAAAACATCACCATCAATCCCGATAATGTGCACACCCAAGATTGGTTGCTCTACAGAAACCCGCTGTTGAGCAGGAGCTATTGGCGTGCCAGTTATCAGGGTGAGCAGTTCAAGTTTCCATTCCCCAAGAAGCCCCTTGTGGAATGCGATAATTACGATTTTTTATTGACCCAGGCACTGGCCGGATGCGGTCTGTTAATTGTGCCGCAATGGAGTGCTGCGCCTCTGATTGCTCAAGGTCTGCTGGTTCAAATCATGCCTGACTACCTGATTGATCCCGAAGCCTTCGGACCCAACCTCGTGGCGGTGTACCCGAGCCATCACCGATCAACCCGCAAGGTCATTGCGTTCATTGAGCACGTGAAAAACTTTATAACCAGCCGGGCGTTGGATTAGCCGTTGCAATTGGTGTCGGATGGGGTATTGGCCCCGGGGAAACTCGCCGCTCACTGAGCGGCGTTTTTGTTTGCGCGTAGTTTGTTGGGCTGCGTCGAAAGAGAGATCAAAACCTCTGTTTTCCGTTCCGGCGCTTCCTGCGGAAGCTGCCTCTAAACCCGTTCTTCAGGCCTGTAGGTGTAGGCAAGAGACCATTCGAAAAGTTAGCCGCTGGTCGAAAAGCGATACTTCATCCAGGGTGTGGGCTGAAGTGTGGGCTGGCAGGTTTTTCCAAACCCCAGAAACGACAAAGCCCCGAATAATCAAGGCTTTGTCATATAAAGATGGCGGAGGCGATGGGATTCGAACTCATGGACCTGTTACAGTCGACGGTTTTCAAGTCCGAAGATTAATCCTTATATTTCAATATTTTAAGTTGGATTCGTTTCCGCAAGGCAGTATTCGTTAATGCTCTGGAGGCCTCTGAAATCAAGGGGTGGAAGTTTATTTGCGGAAACGAATTTGGCCGGTTTTTTGGCTTTCTGGGTGGGCTCATGATCGCCCTAAATTTCGTAGTTGCAACCGAGAGACTGCGCTTGGCCCAGAGTGTGTAAAAACGCTCTGACCTCATCGTCTTGGAACATCGACCTTTGGTGGCTGAGCGATCGCACGGTCAATGCGGCGGGTCGCATCGGTCGCGACGTGGAACAAGTCAACACCGTTTTTACAGTCTCTGGGATGGGCCAAAATCAGCCTTTTTTAGGCTAACAGCGCCTTCATCAAACCGTTGGCACCGATGATTTTCATGACCCGTTTCAGGTTGTAGGCGAGCACATTCAAGCTCATCTCCGCACTAACACCGGCCAGCTTCCGCGTCAGGAAGTGCGTCGCACCCATCCATTGTTTGAGCGTTCCGAAGGGATGCTCAACCGTCCGTTTTCGGACCCGCATCATCTCCGGGGCTTTGCTCAGCCGAAGCTGCATTTCCTCCAATACGGCTTCATGTTCCCAGCAGCGAATTCGTCGTTGCGTGCTCGGTGTGCACTGCGACTTCATGGCGCAGCCTTGGCAATTCGAACTCCAGTAGCGGTGTAACTTGAGGCCTTTTTCAACGCTGGAAAAACGCCAAATCAATGCCTCTCCAGCCGGACAAATGTATTCATTTTTTGAAGCGTCGTAGATGAAGACATCATTGTTGAAACGCCCATCGGCTTTGGCTGCTGAGGTCATCGGCTTGGGCACATAGGCGGTGATGTCAGCATCGTGACAAGCCAGGATTTGTTCGCTTTTGAAGTAACCTCGATCAGCCACTGCCGACAGCGTTTCTGACGCCATCGCCTCGCGGGCCTGCTTGGCCATCGAGCTGAGTTGATCGCGGTCGGAACCGACGTTGGTCATCTCGTGCGCAACGATCAGATGGTGCTGAGTATCGACCGCTGTCTGCACGTTGTAGCCAACGATTCCCGTGCCGCGCGTCATCATGGAGCGGCTGTCTGGATCGGTCAGTGAGACCTGTTTATCCGGAGATTCCTTGAGCTGGATTTCAATCGCTTGAAGCTCCTTCATTTGCGTTTTGAGCTTGGCGATTTTCTCTTCCAGCCGCACGGCAGTGGGCTCGGAAGCTGTGGGTTCCTGCCGATCGGCAGCATCGAGTGCCGTCAGGTAACGGTTGATGCTCGATCCAATTTCTTCCATTCGCCGCTTTAGTTTGGCGCTGGTGAAATTGCGGTCGCGGTTGTTGACTGCTTTGAATTTGCTGCTGTCGATGGCCACCAGATTTTCTCCGAACAATCCCAACTGCTGACACAGCACAACGAACTGGCGACAGACGCCTCGGATGGCCTTGCTGTTGTCTTTTCGGAAGCTGGCGATGGTCTTGAAGTCCGGCATCAAGCGCCCGGTCAACCACATCAGCTCAACGTTGCGTTGAGCTTCTCGTTCCAGCCGCCGGCTCGACTGAATGCGGTTGAGATAGCCGTAGATGTAGATCTTCAGCAGGATCGAAGGATGGTAAGCAGGCCGGCCTGTGTCAGCAGGAATAGCACCGTCAAAACCCAGATTGACCAGGTCGAGTTCATCGACGAAGACGTCGACTATGCGCACCGGATTGGTATCGTTGACGTAGTCGTCGAGGCTTTCGGGAAGTAAGCGATGTTCACCTTGGATGAAGCGCTTCATGGGCGATCCCTGCGATGAAATCCTCAGAAATTATAGCAGGGCTAACGGCGGTGTTTTGTTCAGGCATTGATGCGTTTTTCGACCGCCTGTAGTTGCCTTACCGGGTCCCAACCACTCGGTGACGCTTGAGCTTTGCTCCACCAAAGCATCCCTTTAGAGACCCATAATCTCCGTAAATCAGCATGAGCAGAAGTCGCGTCATCATAGCCAAACTGCGTACCGCAGGACGGGCAGATGCCAAACGAAGAGCAACCAACCTCGTCGTATGGAGGCTCTTCAAGCCCGGCGTATCCACAAACTGGACAAAGATATGAAACGTTGCCTGCAATCATCCAACCCCCGGATTTCTAGCCTCTAGCCCACGTTGTCGGCGTGCCTGCTGATCTCTGGAATTTTATTCTGATTCTGAGCAACTGACGTCCGACCTAGGCTGAGTAGAGCAAAACATTCCGGAGTGGAAGCTGCTAACAAGGGTTTTGACACACTCTGGACCAGAAGCGGACACCCATAAGCCTCCGACTTTCTCCTAGCGATTGCAGATTTTCTAGCTACGCTTTCCAGCAAGGGAATGGCGTAGATGCGGCCTCTCCTTAATTGTCAGGCAAGGGAGCCAATTTCTATGGATAGCATGCAGAACGTTTATCCATCAGCCACCGTCCTGGTGGTCGACGACACCCCCGACAACCTGATGTTGATAACCGAGTTGCTCAAGGACAGATATCGGGTCAAGGCAGCCAACAGCGGCGAGAAAGCGTTGCGTCTTCTCCAGGGCGACCCACTTCCCGACCTGATCCTGCTGGACATCATGATGCCGGGCCTGTCCGGCTACGACGTTGCCGAGCAGCTCAAACTTGACACCCGTACTCGCCACATTCCGATCATTTTCCTTACCGCCATGGCTGCCACCGAAGACGAGATTCGGGGCCTGACCCTGGGCGCTGCGGACTACATCACCAAACCGATTATCCCCCCGGTACTCGTGGCCAGGGTCGCGACCCAGATCAAGGTCAAGGCGGCTGCGGATTTCCTGCGTGACAAGAACGAATTTCTGGAGCAGGAGGTGCAGCGCCGCACCCGCGAGGTGACCGCTATCCAGGACGTCACCATCCACGCCATGGCATCGCTGGCCGAAACCCGCGACAACGAAACCGGCAACCACATTCGTCGTACCCAGCACTACATCAAACTGCTGGCCGAGCTGCTGCGCGAGCATCCACGCTTCCGCCACTTCCTCGACGAGGAAACTATCAAGCTGCTGTTCAAGTCGGCACCCCTGCACGATATCGGCAAGATCGGCATTCCCGATCGCATCCTGCTCAAACCGGGACGTCTCACCCCGCAAGAGTTCGAGATCATGAAGACCCACACTACGTTGGGGCGCGATGCCATCCAGCACGCCGAGGATCAGTTGGGGATAGGCGTCGACTTCCTTCTTCTGGCCAAGGAAATCGCCTACGGGCACCAGGAAAAATGGGATGGCAGTGGCTATCCGCAAGGGGTGGGCAACGACGACATCCCCATCAGCGCCCGTTTGATGGCCGTGGCGGATGTCTACGATGCGCTGATCAGCCGCCGCGTGTACAAGCCCGGCATGCCCCATGCGCAGGCGGTGGAAATTATCCGCGAAGGCCGCGGTTCGCATTTCGACCCAGACATCTGCGACGCCTTTCTGGCCAATGCCGAGCGGTTCCGGGAAATTGCCGCACGGTTCGCCGATAGCGACCAGGACATGGCCAAGCAGTTGGCCTCACTTGAGCAGATCGCTGAGCAGCCCTGAGCCCTTTGCATCATTCTGCACATCAAGCTAAACGAGGCGGTATATGAACAGACTGTTCGAGCTGCTCGAGCGCTTGTCTCTGCGCAGCAAATTGATCATCGGCTTCGCTGCGTTGCTGATATTGATCCTGATGCTGGGCGTGCAAAGCCTACGCACCCAATATTCACTCAGGTACGAAATGCAGCAGTTGTACCAGCAGGATTTGGTCGGTATCCAGCATGTGCAGGAGGTTCGGGTGCAGCTGCCGCATCTGTTGCTGGCACTGCAACGCGCCGTCGCTACCAGCAACGCGGACATCCGCATCAGCGCCAGGGCCCAGATGGCCGTCGCCCAGGAGCGTCTGCACGAGGCTCTGGAGCAGGTTCGCCCAACGCTGCGGCGACAAAGCAGCCTCAACAGCTTGTTGGCGTTTGAGGTGGTATTGCAGCGCCTGCAAAAAAATGGCGATGAAGCGTTGGAGTTGGCCGGCAAGGGTTCCCTGGGTCAGGCGTTGACGTTGCTCAACAGTAAGGAATTTCTCGCGCTGGAGCAGGAAAGCGATGGACTGCTCATCCAGATAGAGAAAAACAAAGAAGCCGACATCCACGATACGGCGAAGAATCTGGCCGAGTATGCGCAACGCAGCAGCACGATCACTTATGTATTGCTGCTGGGAGGTTCGACGCTGGCCTTGCTGCTGACCTGGCTGGTCAGCCGCTCCATCCGCGTGCCGCTGAACCGCGTACGCGCGGCGGTTGACGAGCTGGCATCCGGCAAGTTGGACAGCCAGATCCCTCACACCGACCTGCGCAACGAAACCGGTGACCTGGCGCGCGCCATCGCCACGCTGCAACTGGAGGCTTGTCAACTTGAGCGCCAGCGCTGGGTCAAAGCCCATGCCTCGCTCCTGCAAGTGGATCTGCAACAGGCGGAGACGCCGCAGCAGTTGGCCCAGGCTTTCTTTTGCCGCATCGCGCCACAACTGGGCATGTGCCAGGGGGCGCTGTACGTTCTCTATGAAGGTGCGCCACGCCTGCAATTACTGGGTGGTTATGCGGCGGACAGTGAGCACCCACTGCGCGCTGAGCTGGAACTCGGTGAAGGGCTACTTGGCCAGTGTGCATTGGATCGCCAACCCCGCCAGCTCAACGATCTGCCTGAGCAGTTCTGGCGTGTGCGCGCACAGTTGGGCGAAGCCCCTGCCAGCCATCTGCTGGTTCAGCCTGTGCTGCGTGGCGAGCGTCTGCTCGGGGTTGTGGAAATGGCCGGCTTTCGCCCGTTGGAAGAGAACGAGGCATTGCTGCTGCAGGAAGTGCTACCGAGGCTGGCCGGTGCCATGGCCATTATGGAGCGCAGCGAGGCGGCCCAGGCACTGCTGCAGGAAACTCGTCGCCAGGCTGACGAAATGGGTGCCCAGGCCCTGCAACTGGAACTCCAGGCCCAGGAGCTGGAGGCTCAGCAGACGGCACTGCGCGCCACCGAGGCGTGGTACCGCGGCATTATTGAGGCGGCACCGGACGGCATGCTGGTGCTGGGTGCCGACGGACGCATCCTGATGACCAACCCGCAGATGGATGCCCTATTTGGCTACGAACACGGCGAACTGATCAGTGCCAGCATCGAGCGTCTGGTGCCGCAGGCCGCCCGCGAGCGGCATGTTCGGCTACGCGACGGGTTCATTGCCAGCGGCGGAACCCGGCAGATGGGCGGCGATTTGAATGACCTGCATGGCGTGCGCAAGGACGGCAGCCTGTTCTCCGTGGAAATTGGTCTGTCCCATCTGCCCCGCTTGGAGGGGCGTGGCGTCTGTGTTTGTGCCTCAGTGCGCGACGTGAGTGAGCGCAGGGCGATGGAGGCCAAGCTACGTACTGCCAGCGATCGCCTGAATCTGGCGCAAGAGGCCGGCGACATCGGTCTATTCGACGTTGACCTAGTCAGCGGTAAAAACTATTGGACACCACAGCTCGAAGCGCTGTTCGGGCTTGAGCCTGGCGAATTCGGTGGCACTCTGGAGCACTGGAAGGCGTTGGTGCATCCCGATGACGTGGCGCGTATCAGTAGTACGTTCGAGAGCGCAGTCCAAAATGGCGATGACCGCGTCGAGTTCGACTTCCGCATCGTGCGGCAAAACGATGGGCTGGTGCGCACGTTCAAATCGCTCAACCGATTCTCACGCACGCCTGACGGCAAGCCATTGCGCGCAACCGGCATCAACATCGACGTGACTGCACTGGCAGAGGCAAGGGCGGCGGCCGAGGACGCGACCCAGGCCAAGAGCGAGTTCCTCGCCAACATGAGCCACGAGATCCGCACGCCAATGAACGCCATCATCGGCATGAGCCACTTGGCGCTGCGTACCGAACTGGATAATCGCCAACGCAACTACATTGAAAAGGTGCACCGCTCGGCGGAGAACCTGCTGGGGATCATCAACGACATCCTCGACTTCTCCAAGATCGAGGCCGGCAGGATGAACCTCGAACAAACCCCCTTCCGCCTGGAGGACGTACTCGACAGCTTCGCCGCCATGATCGGCCTTAAGACCGAGGACAAGGGCCTGGAGTTGTTGTTCCAGACCCAGCCTGAGTTACCCACTGCTCTGCTCGGAGACCCCTTGCGCCTGGGTCAAGTGCTAATCAACCTGGGCAACAACGCTGCCAAATTCACCGAGCGCGGCGAGATTGTGGTCGGCGTGGAAGAAGTTGGCACGCACGAGGAGCGCGTGCAGCTGCATTTCTGGGTGCGCGACACTGGCATCGGCATGACCGTCGAGCAGTGTTCGCGCATGTTTCAGTCGTTTAGTCAGGCCGACAGCTCGACCACGCGCAAGTACGGTGGCACCGGGCTGGGCTTGTCCATCTCGAAGAAGTTGGTGGAGTTGATGGACGGCCACATTTGGGTTGAGAGCGAGCCAGGGGTCGGCTCCACGTTCCATTTCCAGGTACGCATTGGCGTGCAGCAAGGCGTTCAGCCGCGTCGCATGTTCAAGGCCGACGAACTGCTGGGTATGCGGGTGCTGGTAGTGGACGACAACGCTAGTGCTCGTGAAATCCTCTCGGGCATGGCGCGCAGCTTCGGCCTGGAGGTGGATGTCGCGGAGAACGGTAGCCTGGCGCTGCACATGCTGGCCGATGCCGAGCATAAGGTGCTGCCCTACGATCTGGTGCTGATGGACTGGCGGATGCCCGGCATGGATGGCATAGAAGCCGTGAGTAGAATGCATTCCGCCAGCCTGATGCATACGCCGTCGGTCATCATGGTCACCGCCTTTGGCCGCGAAGAGGCACGCGAGGAAGCCGAGCGCCAAGGCATCCAGTTACCGGTGGTGCTGACCAAGCCAGTAACACCGTCCTCTTTGCTCGAAGCCATCGGTGTGGTGCTGGGTAAAGGCCCGCAGGGCGATACTCGGGCCGGCGAACGCTCCCAACAGAATGCCAGCACCGCAGCCAGCCTGAATGGAGCCCGGCTGCTGCTGGTAGAAGACAACGAGCTGAATCAGGAACTGGCCTGCGAGCTGCTGGAGAGTGTCGGAATACAGCTGCGACTGGCCAGGCACGGCCGGGAGGCGCTGGACATCCTGGCCGAGGATGGCAGCTTCGACGGCGTGCTGATGGATTGCCAAATGCCGGTGATGGACGGCTACACCGCCACCCAGAGGATTCGCCAACAACCGCGCTTTAATGCTTTGCCGGTGATCGCCATGACCGCCAACGCCATGGACGGTGATCGCGAGCGCGCCCTGAGCAGTGGCATGAACGACCATATATCCAAGCCACTCAATGTCGATGACATGTTCGCCACACTGGCAAAATGGATCAGGCCACAAGCTGCTCCAGCATCGCCAAATGTAGGCCTGTCGAATGGGCTGCCGGATCGTCTTGAGGGCATTGATATGGTTGCCGGCCTGGCGACCTGTATGGGCCGGCGAGAACTCTATCTGCGCCTGCTCTGCAAGTTTCGCGACACTCAGACAGGTTTTGCCGAGCAATTCCAGGCCGCACTGGCCGACTCGGATGATAGCGCGGCCGGACGTGTGGCCCACAGCCTGCGCGGCACGGCCGGCAACATCGGTGCCAGGGCCGTGGCGCAGGCCGCCGCGGTGCTGGAGCTGGCATGCCAGAGCGGCGAGCCCGCTATGGTGGTGCAAGAGCTGGCGACAGAGGTCGAGCGTTGCCTGCTGCCGACATTGACCGCTCTGGCCGGCCTCGCCGGAAACGCCCCAGCATCGATGGGCGAGGCCCAGCAGGATGGCCCCGAGGTGAGCGAGCAGTTGAACAGGCTCAAAGGTCTGTTGGCCGAAAGCGACACGGCAGCCATGGACGTGCTTACCGAGCTGCGCAATCTGTCACTCGATCGGACCTTCGCCAAGCGTCTGACTCTGGTCGCGGAGCAGGTGGAGCTGTTCGATTTTGATCGCGCCCTGGAACTGTTGCAGGACTGCTGAGTTTTACCAGGAAAGGAGCTACTGACCTCTTCTGGTAGCTAGAGACCGACTGGCTGGTTTGGGTCGGTTGCAGCCCTTCGCGACAGGTAGCAATCCGCCCAAAGCGGCCGCTTAATGGCAGGCGGGGGCGCTTGTCCAGGGTTACAGCATCCTGTATGGGATTTTAGAAGACATAATGTCTATATATGGAAATGGTCTGCAATCGCCGGATTTGACAACTGCATTGTTGAGCAAGGACTTCAGAGAGCTAATTGCCAACTCTTGATGTTTCATCGGGCCAACGTGTATAGCTTTGATGGCTTCAATTGGAAATGAAAATTTTTGAAAAGGTATAATCAAATCATTTTTCGTGCGATAGTAGACCTCTTTGTTATCAAGGGTTGATTGGGTGATCAGTCGCGCCCCACTCTCTTCTTTAAAGCTTTCGTGTTTGAAAAGGCATACAGAGTCTCCCAACTCCCAGATAACTCTTTGTTCTTCAATTGCGAGAGAATTGCTCCCAGATCGGGATACTTCTTTTAGATTATGTAGCGCCATTTCGATGAGTTCGTTCGCTAGTTTCTCCTTGGTTCCTATGTCGTAAACGCAGTCGTGAATATTTGGATTTTCTTCAAAGTGTTTTTCCTCGAATTCAATAGCATACAATCCGTATGAGCGCCATTGACTTAAACTATCGCGAGTGCGACTAAAAGATGTGACGAACATTTGCATATCGTCAAAGTCTGACAGTACATTGGATAGAGAAAAATCTGCTAATTTTCGTTTGGCATTTTTGTGGGCCTCATCATCTGTGTCTGTTAGCTCACGAATCACTGCCTCTATATGTTTCGCGCCGTCCGCTGCTTCCTCTGAATCATTTAAAAATCGAATATCCGTCAGCCAAAGCTGCTGGTCTCAACAATGCGTTAGCATCCGTATAATGAAAGAGAGACATGACTGTCCTTGAAAATTAGGTAGAGGGTGGCTAAGAATCATCGCGAAGAATCTCAGGAAATAGTTGCGCGTGTCCAATTCCTGGAGATTTTCTGTCAGTGGGGCGAAGAACATCGGATCTTCCGCTTTCCGACTGATGGATTAAGGCTGTTTCCTCTCGGTTCGTCCGGATTTAAGGTGATATTTTCGCTCATTCGCAACCTGAGGCGTCCGGAAAGGTGATGGGTGTCCTTGATGAGTCAATGGGAGATCGGGACGCGGCACGTTGTGGCCGATTACTGCCTGTCGCCGCCATCAGCAGCAATGTGTAGTTCTCCGACGATTATCGTTACGAAGCATGATCGTCAAATCCAATGCAATCGGTGGTCAGATGCAACGTAAATGGCTGGTCAGATCGAATGCAAACGAGTGAACAAGTCTGTGCAACACCCCTGCACCGGTCAGCAGTTAGCCGACCGAAAGGGCAGCCGCCTGCGCGATCTGTCTTCGCGACATGTGGCGATGATCCGCATTGATGCGATCTGGCTCGCCACCGACCCCATGATTATGCGCGCAGACACCGAAACCGCGCTGGCGCGGGTCTACCCACGCAACGTGTGTTGGCGGCCCGAGGCTATGTGAAACTCATCTCCAGCAGGTCGCAACGAATGGGGCGGCCCCTCTATTCTTATCGTTTTTTGCACCGAATCCATCGATGTCACCCTCGTCGCGAATACTTCGAGGTTTGGCCATGGTGCAAGATCAAGTCCGATGCGACGCGCCCAACTCAGCATTACGAATAGATAAGCGTCCGGCGCTGTAAAAGTCTCACCCATCAGGAAGCAACGGCCTTCTAGGCAGCGGTCAACATAGGCGAGGCGCGGTGATACGTGAACTTGGGTCACCGCTTGCCCCTCGACCGTCTTCGACAGAAAGTTGGCGGCTACGCCGCCGTGACGCTCAGGCGTGATGAAATTCTTGTGCAGCTCGGTTGCGATAAAACTGAGCCATTCCATTTCATGGTAACGCCGGACATCGTCTGGTGACGCAAGCAATGTTTTTGCGGGGGCAAGGTCAGCAATATAGGTGAGAATGACTAGGCATTCCGTCAGCATGTCACCGTCCTCTAGGCGCAGGGCTGGGACGTAAGATTTCGGGTTGATCAGGTTGTAATCGCCGTCAGTCCACGTTTTGGATGCCAGATCGACCCGTTCGGCTCGAAACGGCACGCCAGCCTCATGAAGCAGAATATGCGGCGCCATGGAACTCGCGCCAGCAGCATAGAATAAGGTCAACATCGTAGATCGCTCCTAAGTAATGACGATGTCATCTTCTCAAGCATCAAGAGCCGATAAAATGCGTGAAATCACAGGCGAAGCGTGCGGAAACACACCTATATGCTGAATTGGCAGGATCTCCAGTATTTTTTGGCTGTGGCGCGTCACGGCTCTCTGTCCGGTGCGGCGAATGAGTTGCGGGTTGACCATACGACAGTAAGCCGTCGCGTCTCGCATCTTGAAACTGCTACAGGACTCAAGCTTATTGATAGATTGCCTCGGACAACGCGATTGACCGAACAAGGTCGGTCTCTTGCTGACGTTGCGGCCTCAATGGAGGGTATTGCTCAGGATATTCAACGCCATGTGCGTGGGCAAAGCTCGGACGTTTCGGGAACGGTTGTCATCAGTGCCTTGCCGGTTCTTACTTCATTCGTCATCGCGCCTAGCTTGGCAAGCCTACGTTCGAATTACCCAGAACTGCATGTCGTCCTGAGTGCGACATCAGCAGTTGTGTCACTCGAACGTGGTGAGGCGGATATATCGTTAGGCTTTGTGCGACCAGATACGCAAAGCCGTATCGTCAGAAAAGTGGGGATGCTGCCGCTGGCCCTTTATGCCCATGCTGCAACTGAAAATACGTTGCCCGACACTTGGTCCTTCATCTGTTTTGAAACCAGCCTCGACCACATCCCCCAGCAGCGCTGGCTTCAGGACTTCGCTGGCGTGCGTCCTTTTGTGCTGCGGACGAACGACGTGCTGACGCAATATCAGGCTGCGAGATCGGGCCTCGGCCTTAGCCTGCTACCTTGCCTGCTCGGCGACGCGGATGCGGAACTGGTCAAAGTATCCGTGGATGCTCCCCCTTCACCACGTCCCCTATGGATGTCGGTGCACGCCGACATTCGCAAGTCTCCTGCGGTGCGGGTGGTGATGGATCACCTGGTTGCTACGTTTGCCGAGTTGCTGCCTGCCAGATAAGTGGACACCCGCGCAATTATGCAAGGTGCGACGGACGCTTCCTCCAGGTCGCACGCTACAACGCGTTCGGGGGGTAAGCAATGGTTAGGCGCAAGCCTGCACCTGCAACCCTAACCGGGCTTCTATACTTCCCCCCCGCCCTTGAGATAGTAGGTCATGGATGAAGGTCTTTAAGCACGCTACAAAGGCATGACCTCAAGAGAGCTGGGTAGCGACGTCAGCGCCGCCGATGAGGTCATGCAGCAAGCCATCGATACCTTGCGCCGATACCACGAAGCGCTTTCCTGCGCATCGTTAGGAGAACTCGAACGGCTGAAGGCAGATGCTGAGGCAAAATTCGCCAGTGTCAGCTTGTGCCAACAGCGCATCCTGTCCGGGCTCACCAAGCGACTGCATTGAGTCCAATGACCCTTCTGGTTTAACAATAACTATGACTGCTTCGTGGGCGAAGGCGCCGGCTCCGCTTTTCGCCTCAATCCGTCCTTGACGGCAGCGAGCCCATCGGCAACGACAAATGGTTTGATCGCGGGATGTCATCCAAAGTAATTAAGTCGTGGCGGAAAATATGCCGTCGAGTATGCCTTGCGAGCCACGCTGAACAAGGTGCTGTTTCGGGAACCTAATTTTCACCGGCTGCTTCTGGCCCAGAGTGTGTAAAAACGCTTCGCCATAATTGAAGTGTGCGCGTCTACGTTGAATCTGAAATTTATCGGCACGTCAGCAGATGTGGATTTCGCGTAGAAGCGCGATTTTCAGTCCGGTTTTGAGTACCTGTCGCGCTCAAAAACGTTTTTACACACCCTCGGCCGAAAGCGGTCTTTCACGACGGCCATTTAAGACGTGCAGACGATCCATCAATGCCAGAGCTCACGATTGTTCCAGTAAGGCAAACCACCTATTGATAGTGCACCCAAAATGTTGTGGTCACTTCAATATCACGACTACCCGGAAGTATCAGCTTACGCCTCCGATCCGGTGATGTTCCAGCAAGAAGTCCACGAACAATCGCACCCGCGCCGGCATTGCCGCCCCACCGACGAACACCGCATGAATCGGTTCCTGGTCCCTGGGGTTCCAGGCTTCCAACAGCGCAATCAGGTCGCCGCGCTGCAGATCCTCGCTCACGCTGAACTCACCGATACGTGCAATGCCGGCACCGACCCGCGCGAGTTGTGCCAGCGCTTCACCACTGCTGCATTCGATGTTGCCGCTGACCTTCAGGGAAAACTCTTTTCCATCGCGGATGAACGGCCAGTTGGGTTCGGCACGCCGGAAGTTGAAGCGCAGGCAGTTGTGCTGTAGCAGGTCTTCCGGTTCCTGGGGGATGCCGTGGCGCTGCAGATACCCGGGCGATGCCACCACTACCTGGCCGGTGTCGCCGATCCTGCGCGCGGTCAGCGGGCTGTCGGGCAGATGGCCAAAGCGGACCGCGACGTCGGCCTGCCCGCCGAGAATGTCGACCACTTCGTCGCCGAGGGTGAGGTCGACGACGATGTTCGGGTAGCGGGCGCTGAATGCTGCGACCAAGGGGACGATGGCGAGCCGCCCGTGGCCAAGGGCGGCACTGACCCGCAATCGCCCCCTGGGTACGCCCTGGTCGGCGATGGCTTCTTCGACCTCGTCCATGTCGGCCAGGATACGCCGGGCGCCGCGCAGGAACGCTTCGCCCTCGGCGGTGAAGGTGATCGCTCGGGTGGTGCGCAACAGCAGGCGGGTGCCAAGACGTTGCTCGGTACGCGCGATGATCCGACTGACTGCCGAGGGTGTCAGGCCCAGTGCACGCGCGGCGGCCGACAGGCTGCCTTCCTGCGCCACGGTGGTAAACACGCTCATTTCACCTGACCTGCCGTTGAAATCCACTTATGCCTCCTGCGCAAAGGTGATTACCAAAAATGCTATCTACCGCCTGAAAAGACTGGATCGTAGCATCAGCGGCATAGATAAGGAGCCTTCCATGCGTATCAATCCACCACTTGTCGCACTCGCCATCGGTGCCTTTGGCATCGGCGTAACAGAATTCTCCCCCATGGGCATGTTGCCGGGTATCGCTGCGGATCTGGGCGTTTCCATTCCCGCCGCCGGTTTGCTGGTCAGTGCTTATGCGCTGGGCGTATTGCTCGGCGCACCGCTGATGACCCTGACGACCGGCAGGATTCCCCGGCGCTATCTGCTGATCGGACTCATGGCGATTTTCACCCTGGGTAATCTGATGTCAGCCCTGGCCACCGATTACTACAGCCTCATGGTCGCCAGGGTGGTGACCTCACTGAACCATGGTGCATTTTTTGGCGTTGGCTCCATCGTCGCCGCCAGCGTAGTCGCCCCGGAGAAACGTGCAGGGGCGGTGGCGGCGATGTTCATGGGCCTGACCCTGGCGACCATCGGCGGTGTGCCGCTGGCCGCCTGGTTTGGCGAACTGTTCGGTTGGCGCACCGCTTTCTGGGGTGTTACCGGCCTGGGCGTGTTGACCATGGCCGCGTTGTGGTTCGCCCTGCCTAACCTGAAGACGCCGCAAAGCGTCGGTGTAATGGCGGAAATTCGGGTATTGGGGCGCGGCCCGGTGCTGGGCGCGCTGGCCCTGACCGTAGTCGGCTCGAGTGCAATGTTCACCGTCTTCACCTACATCGCGCCGATCCTCAGCAGCGAGACCCATGCGTCCACCGCCTTCATCACCGCCATGCTGGTGCTGTTCGGTGTCGGGTTGACGCTGGGCAACATGTGGGGCGGCAAGGCCGCTGACCGCTCAATAGATCGCACTCTGATCATCTCGCTGAGCGTGCTGATTCTCGTCTTGTTGGCGTTCACCGTACTGATGCGTTGGCCGCTGCCGGCTGCCGTAGCCATCCTGATTTGGGGTATCGCGAGCTTTGCCCTGGTGCCGCCGCTACAGATGCGCGTCGTGGAAGCAGCGAAGGACGCGCCCAATCTTGCCTCTGCGGTGAACATTGGCGCCTTCAATTTTGGCAACGCGATTGGCGCAGCGCTGGGCGGAGCGGTGATCAACGCGGGTCTGGGTTATCCGGCGATTTCCCTGGCCGGAGCGGCGATGGCAGGCCTGGGGCTGCTGATGGTGTTGGCTTTTGCCTGGCGCTCCAGAACGATTGAAGCAGCAGTGGTGTGACGAAGATGAAGGGGGAGTGATTCGTTACCATCGATGAGTGGCGGCAAGTGGTAGATTTCTGCCGTTGCTGACCGGCAGATACGGCCGAAAGCTGCCTACCACCCAATCTCAAACGCATCCTTCACTTTTTGGTCGAGCTATTTAATTTGGGGGGAGGAGGGGGCGGAGAGGTGGGTTGCGGAAATGGCCGAAAAGATGCGGAAACGATCCATAAAAAGAGGAGCAAAATTCCTGAATGCCAGAAACGACAAAGCCCTGAATAATCAGGGCTTTGTCGTATAAAGATGGCGGAGGCGATGGGATTCGAACTCATGGACCTGTTACAGTCGACGGTTTTCAAGACCGTTGCCTTAAACCACTCGGCCACACCTCCGTTTGCGTTGCGGGCGCCATAATACCTGAATGAAACACACTGTCAAACTCTCTGCATAGCTTGTTACAGAGCGTCTGTTATGATCTTTGCGACTGAACGTTTCAAACCAACAGGAGTGTCGCCATGCGCGAACAGGATTACGCAGTTAATAACAGCGTGCAGGCTGAGCAGCTAGAGGTTAGCCGCGTCCTGCGCAACACTTACGGCTTACTCGCCCTCACCCTCGCATTCAGCGGCGTGATGGCGTTTGTCGCGCAGCAGATGCGTGTCGGCTACCCGAATATCTTCGTGGTGCTGATCGGCTTCTACGGCCTTTTCTTTCTCACCAACAAACTCCGTGACTCGGCGTGGGGCCTGGTGTCTGCGTTCGCGCTGACCGGTTTCATGGGTTTCCTGCTCGGCCCGATCCTCAACCGTTACCTGGGTATGCAGGGCGGCGCGGAAGTGGTCAGTTCGGCCTTCGCGATGACCGCACTGGTGTTCGGCGGCCTGTCGGCTTATGTGCTGATCACCCGCAAGGACATGAGCTTCCTCGGCGGTTTCATCACAGCCGGTTTCTTTGTGCTGCTGGGTGCAACGCTGGCGAGCTTCTTCTTCCAGATCAGCGGTCTGCAACTGGCGATCAGCGCAGGTTTCGTGCTGTTCTCCTCGGTGTGCATTCTGTTCCAGACCAGCGCCATCATTCACGGCGGCGAGCGCAACTACATCATGGCGACCATCAGCCTGTATGTATCGATCTACAACCTGTTCATCAGCTTGCTGCAGCTGTTTGGCATCATGAGCCGCGATGATTAATCGTCGGCCTTGAGTAAAAAAACCCGCTTAGGCGGGTTTTTTATCGTCTGAAAATCGGGTCGACGTTCATCAAAAAGTGCTTGGCAGACCGACCATTATTCGGCAATGACGATGCTGCCATCAGCCTGCTGCCGATAAATGGTGTAGGGCAACAGCATGGTGTCGAGTGCGCCCGAAATAACTACGTCGATCAGCACAAAGGGCGTGGCATTGTTGTATTGATACTCATCGATGCCTGGGCCTGGAGGCGCATGCAGCCTGCAAAAGTCATACGTCACGCCGCTATAGATCCGTGGAACCGCACCGCAGTAGGTTTTCTGTTCCTTGAGATGTTTCACCGCAGCCTCGTCACTGCGCACTACCGTCTCGAACGTACCGCAGCCGGCAAGCATCAGCGCCGCCAGTAACATGACTTGAGTTTTCATACCGCCAATCCTTCGCCGGAAAAAGATCAATCTACGCCTTTGCGAACAAAACAGCACTCAAGCCATCGGCGGCAGCCGGCGCTTGACCGGGGTCTTCTTGACGATGGCGGTGTTGGTTTCGGCGTGGCTGTTGAGGCGATCGAGGAGGGTGTCCAATTGTTCCATCGAGCGCACATGCAGGCGGGCGATGAAACAGTCGTCGCCGGTGACTTTGTCGCACTCGGTGAATTCGGGGATGGCCTGAATCTGTCGCTCCACTTCCTGCAATTGACCCGGCAACGGGCGGATGCGGACGATGGCCTGGAGTTGGTAGCCAAAGCATTTGGGGTCGATCTCGACGGTGTAGCCCTTGAGCACGCCACGTTCTTCGAGGCGGCGCAGGCGCTCGGCGACGCTGGGCGAGGACAGGCCGCTGATCTGTGCCAGGGCCTTGAGCGAGCGGCGTGAGTCTTCCATCAGCGCGCTGATCAGCACTTGGTCGATGTCGTCGGTCATGGCGAATCCCCTGTTAGGCAATCGGCTGAATAAGCCTTGATAAAAAAGGCAGAAGCCGAGTTTAGCCTGCTTTTTGCGCTGGAGAAGCCCCTCGATGGATTGGCATACTTTGGGCTCAAACACAGGAGGTTGATGATGGACAAAACACTACGTCGCGGCTCATTCGAAATGACCGCCGCCATGCTGATTTCCGGGACCATTGGCTGGTTCGTGCTGGTGTCCGGGCAACCGGTGCTGGACGTGGTGTTCTGGCGCTGCGTGTTCGGTGCCGCCACCTTATTGCTGATCTGCGCGGCGTTCGGCTTTCTGCGCCCTGGTATTTTGACGTCCACCACCTTCTTGCTGGCGGTACTGAGCGGTGTGGCGATTGTCGGTAACTGGGTGCTGTTATTCGCGTCTTACTCCCGCGCCTCGATTGCCATTGGCACGGCGGTTTATAACGTCCAGCCGTTCATGCTGGTGGGGCTGGCCGCGCTGTTTCTGGGGGAGAAAATCACCCTGCAGAAACTGTTCTGGCTGGGCATTTCGTTTCTCGGAATGCTGGCGATTGTCAGCGCACATGGTGAGCAGGGCGAGGGCGGCAACGATTACCTGATGGGGATTGGTCTGGCGCTGGGGGCTGCCTTTCTGTACGCGATTGCCGCGCTGATCATCAAACGCCTGACTGGTACGCCACCGCATCTGATCGCGTTGATCCAGGTCTGCACCGGCATTTTGTTGCTCGCGCCCTTTGCGCATTTCTCGGCGATGCCGCAAGCGCCCAGTGCCTGGGCCAGCCTGGTGACCCTGGGGATCGTGCACACCGGTTTGATGTATGTGTTGCTCTACGGCGCGATTCAAAAACTGCCGACAGCGCTGACCGGCGCGCTGTCGTTCATCTACCCGATTGCGGCGATTTTCGTTGACTGGTTCGCCTTCGGCCATCGCCTGGAGCCGCTGCAATGGATCGGTGTTGCCGCGATTCTGTTGGCCGCCGCCGGGATGCAACAGGGTTGGGGCCTGAAGCTTCGGCGGGTGGCTACACAATAAACAACCTCTCAGATGTTCCAGCGCGCTGCGGTCTTCGCCAGGCGCTGGCGCATCTCGCCGATGTTCGCGTTCAATTGTCGGGTCAGCAATCGATAGCCATCCAGCGGACTGTAGACCGGCGCATCGAGCGTTGAGTCCGATGGCAATTCGGCTGGCCGGCTGAGCCGTTGCGAAGCGCCCGATTTCAATGCCCGGGCCATACCGATCAGTTGCACCCGAATCTGTCGGTGTTCAGCTTTCAATGCCAATTGCAGATGGGCCATTACCTCGGAGTCCTCGGCATTCGGCCGGCTATTGCCGAGAATTTCCAGGATGCTGACGCACATCCGCAGATTGCGCTGAATCGCATCGAGTTCGGTCATGGAAACTCGCACTTCCTTGGACACCGAGGGCATCAATGAGCGCAGTTGTATCATCACCGTGTTCAAGCGATTCATGAGTTTCAGGTGTTCGTCAGCGGTGACGGACTCACCCTTGATGATGCGGCCGTAGATTGCCGCGCAGTCGCGCAACGCATCGGCCAGGTTGTAGCGCCAGGAGTACACCGCATAGAGCGGCAGGGCGAAGGAGAAGGCCAGTGCCAAGGCGATGCCGATCAGAATATCAACCCCGCGCCACAGGCCATCGGTGACCGGGTTGTCTCCGTGCCCTGCGACGATAAATACGGTGATCGCCGACAGCAGCGCCGTATAACCGCCCTTGCCGATGGCGTGGTACGAGAAGAATCCGCATACCACCGACATCGCGAAATAGGTCAGCCACGGCATCCCGAGCCAGGCCTGTTGCGCCACCAGCAACAAGCCGACTCCGGCTCCGATCAAGGTGCCGATGGCCCGCTCGGCGGCTTTCTTGCCGATATTACCGTGGTGTTGCAAGCCACCGATCACCACCAGCATGGTCACCGATGCCCATTCACCGTGGGGCAGGTTGATACCGGTGGTCAGCAGGATCGTCGCCAGCAAGCCCAACGAAACCCGCACCGCATGGATCAGTTTGGCGTGGCGGTAGCGCCGGTACGGGTCCAGCAAGGGACGCAGTATCCGGCGCAACAGCGGTGGCAGTCGAAGGCCTCTGATGATGCTCAGGCTCGGTGTCCTCAGAAGATATAGTCGGTGGTCAGGAAGCTCGAGTTTCGTCCACTGATAATCTCGCTGAGAAGCTCTTTGCTGCTCTCCTGGAACTTGGTCGCCACCAGGGTCCGAATCGAAAACACTCGCAGTGCATCATGTACCGACAGCGTGCCTTCGGCGGAGTTCTTGCGACCGTTGAACGGATAGGTGTCAGGGCCGCGCTGGCACTGGGCGTTGAGGTTGATCCGGCCGACCTGGTTGGCGAAGGTGTCCACCAGTCTGCCGACCGCCACCGGGTTGGTGCCGAAAATGCTCAGTTGCTGGCCGAAGTCGGATTCCAGGACGTAATCGATCACGGTGTCCAGATGACGGTAGGGCACGATCGGTACGACCGGGCCGAACTGTTCTTCCTGATAGACGCGCATCTGCGGTGTCACCGGGTACAACACGGCCGGGTAGAAGAACGATGCGCGGGATTCACCGCCGTTGGGGTTGATCACGGCTGCACCTTTGCTGACCGCGTCCGCCACCAGCGTATGCAGGTAATCGACCTTGCCTGACTCCGGTAATGGCGTCAGGGCCACGCCACTGTCCCACGGCATGCCGGGTTTGAGGCTGGCGAGTTTGGCGTTGAATTTTTCGATGAATGCCTCGACCACATCTTCATGGACGAAGAGGATTTTCAGCGCGGTGCAGCGCTGGCCGTTGAACGACAGGGAACCGGTGACGGCTTCGCTGACAGCATTGTCCAGATCGACTTCTGGCAGAACGATGCCGGGGTTTTTCGCATCCAGGCCCAGCGCCGCGCGCAGGCGGTGAGGCCTTGGGTGGAGTTTTTTCAGGTCGCTGGCGGCCTTGTTGGTGCCGATGAACGCAAAGATATCGATCTTGCCGCTGGCCATCAGCGCACTGACGGTCTCGCGGCCGCTGCCGTAAATGACGTTGATCACCCCGGCCGGGAAGCTGTCGCGGAACGCTTCGAGCAGCGGGCGAATCAACAGCACGCCAAGCTTGGCCGGTTTGAACACCACGGTGTTGCCCATGATCAGCGCCGGAATCAGCGTGGTGAAGGTTTCGTTCAGCGGGTAATTGTAAGGTCCCATGCACAACGCCACGCCCAACGGAACGCGGCGGATCTGGCCGAGGGTGTCCTGTTCCAGTTCGAAGCGGCTGGAGCGGCGGTCGAGTTCCTTGAGGGCGTTGATGGTGTCGACGATGTAGTCGCAGGTGCGATCGAACTCTTTCTCCGAGTCCTTGAGGTTTTTGCCGATCTCCCACATCAGCAACTTGACCACCGCCTCGCGCTGTTCGCGCATGCGAGCCAGGAAGTTTTCGACGTGCTGGATACGCTCGGCCACGCGCATGGTCGGCCACAGGCCCTGGCCGCGGTCGTAGGCGCGGACGGCGGCGTGAAGCGCGGTCAGTGCAGTGTCGGCATCAAGCAACGGCGTGCTGCCCAGAATCACTTGTTCATCGCCATTCGCGCCGCTCAGGTACACCGGGCTGCGGACTTGAGCGAGGGGCCCGGACCAGGTTTTCAGTTCACCGTCGACCAGGTATTCGCGCTGTTCGGTCTGGCCATTGAGGCGGTACTTTTCCGGGACGTTGTCGGCGGTGGGAAACAGGTTGCCAAGGATTTGTGCTGTGGTCATGTCGCTACCCCGTCTGGATTCAGTAATGCACTGATGAATCGTTTTAGCAGACCTCGGACTCGCTTGTCATGGCTCATCTTATGATTTTTTGGCTTGGCGTTGTGGATCGGGAATCTGCGGCTCATCCCGGTCATGAAAGCTGCGATCTTTTGCCCTGAAAACACACAAGTAACGATCCCCCGGTTAAACTTCACGCTCTTTCTGAAGGAGTTCATATGAGTTATTACCAGCCGGGCATTCTCGCCACCCCTGTTCCGCCTCAAGCTCGTCATATGTTCTTCGCCCTCGAATCCGCCGAGGCACTGCCGGCTGCGCTGGATAACCTGATGCGCCTGGTGGACGGAAAGTCGGCGGTCGTCGGTTTCGGTGAATCCCTGGTCAAGGCGCTGCACGCGCAGATCGACGGGCTGCGCGCCTTTCCTGCGCTGGTCGGTGTCGGCGTCGACAACCCGTCGACCCAACACGCGCTCTGGTGCTGGCTGCACGGTGTTGACCGTGGCGAACTGCTCAATCGCAGTCATGCGATTGAAGCCGCGCTGGCACCGGCCCTGCGTCTGGTGCAGATGAACGAAACCTTCCGCCACATGACCGGCCACGACCTGACCGGTTACGAAGACGGCACCGAAAACCCTCACGACGAAGCCGCTGTGGCCGCCGCTTTGCTGAGCGAAGGCGCGGACGGTCTGGTCGGTGGCAGCTTCGCCGCGATCCAGCAGTGGCTGCATGACTTGAAAGGCTTTCATGCGATGCCGTCCCATGAGAAAGACAACATCATGGGTCGTCGCCTGAGCGACAACGAAGAACTCGACGACGCGCCGATCTCTGCCCATGTCAAACGCACCGCTCAGGAAAGCTTCACGCCCGAAGCCTTCGTGGTCCGCCGTTCGATGCCGTGGATCGAAGGCGATCGCGCCGGCCTGATGTTCCTGGCTTTCGGTTTTTCTCTCGATGCGTTCGAATCCCAGCTGCGGCGCATGAGCGGTCTGGAAGACGGCATCACCGATGGTTTGTATCGCATCAGCCGACCGATCACCGGCGGCTACTACTGGTGCCCACCGCTCAAGGACGGTCGCCTCGACCTGCGTGCATTGCGTATCGGTTAAACAGCGGGCCAGATCCTCAAGCGAACCTGAAAGAAAAAATCGCAGGCTTCGCCAGCCTTGTGTCAGGCGTTGCAGGACCAAGCCTGGCGAGTACGCGAAGAAGCCGCCACCACGCTGTGCAAGGTCGAACACGCCGATGCAGGTTTTGCGTTGGTCGAAGTCCGGGTTAACCCCACCCCTGTAGGAACGAGGCTTGCCCGCGAAGGCGGTGTGTCAGGTAAAGCGCTTTCGCGGGCAAGTCTCGCTCCTACAAAAACTGGCAAGCTGACTGGCGGTCCTTGTCAGGAAAAACCCGAAAGAGTACAAATGTACTCCATGACGACTTTAACTCCCCGCCGTACCGCCATCCTGACCTTTATCCGCGATCGAATCGCCGAACACGGTCAGCCCCCGAGCCTCGCTGAAATCAGCGAGGCCTTTGGCTTCGCCTCCCGCAGCGTGGCGCGCAAGCACGTGCTGGCGCTGACCGAGGCCGGTTTTATCGAGGTCAATCCGCATCAGGCGCGGGGCATCCGGCTGTTGAATCAACCGCCACGGCCCGAGCTGCTGGACGTTCCGGTACTTGGTCGAGTGGCGGCCGGTGCGCCGATCGGTGCCGATGCCGATGTCCACAGCCGTTTACTGCTTGATCCGTCGATCTTCTCGCGGGTGCCGGATTACATGCTGCGGGTCCAGGGCGATTCGATGATCGAGGACGGCATTCTCGACGGCGACCTGGTGGGCGTGCGGCGCAATCCCGAAGCGGTCAACGGCCAGATCGTCGTGGCGCGGCTCGACGGCGAAGTCACCATCAAGCGTTTCGAACGGGTCGGCGATTCTGTTCGCCTGTTGCCACGCAATCCGGCTTACAAGCCAATCATTGTTCGAGCCGATCAGGATCTGGCCATCGAAGGCGTGTTTTGCGGTCTGGTGAGGCAAGGGTGATGGGCGCTGTCGTTGCGTTGGATACGCTGTTCAATGGCGGCCAGGTCTGGAAGGGCCGGCCTGCGCCACCGGCCGTCAGCCCGCAACCCACGGGGCATGCGGCGCTGGATGCGGCGTTGCCCACTGGCGGTTGGCCGGAAGCGGCGCTGACTGAAATTCTGCTGGCCGGGCAGGGCGTAGGTGAGTTGCAACTGGTGTGGCCGGCGCTGGCGCGGCTGTCGGCGGCGGGGGAGCGCATTGTGCTGGTGGCGCCGCCTTACGTGCCGTATCCCCAGGCCTGGCAGAACGCCGGGGTTGATTTGCGGCAACTGTCGATTATCCAGGCCAGTGAGCGCGATGCGCTGTGGGCGGCGGAACAATGCCTGCGTTCGGGCAGTTGCGGGGCGGTGTTGTGCTGGCCGCACAAGGCCGACGATCGAGCGTTGCGACGTTTGCAGGTGGCAGCGGAAACGGGTCAGACCCTGGCGTTCGCCTATCGCTCGATCAGTGAAGCCATCAACCCGTCGCCAGCGGCCCTGCGCATCGCCATCGACGCCAAACCTGCGCAATTGCGGGTACTCAAGTGCCGGGGCGGGCTGGCCCGCTCGGCGCCGATTGCCTTTGCCGTCGGGCATTGAGGTTGCCATGCGCTGGGTTTGCATTCTCTTCCCGCAATTGGCGCTGGACGCGGTACTGCGTCAGCGCCCCGACCCCGATGAGCCGCTGGCACTGCTGACCGGTCCGGCCCAGCGTCGGGTGCTGCAAGCGGTCAACGGTTCGGCGCGGGCGCTGGGCTTGCGGCCCGGCCAGTCGATGACCGCCGCTCAGGCCTTGAGCAAAGGTTTTGTCACCGCCGAATACGACGCCGCGGAGATCGAACACTGGCAGCAGTTCCTGGCTGCCTGGGCCTATCGGTTCAGTTCCCAGGTCAGCGTGCATTACCCGCGAGCCGTGGTGTTTGAGATCGAATCCAGCCTGGGCTTGTTCGGGCCCTGGCCGCAGTTCGAGGCACGGTTGCGGGCGGAACTCGGCGAACTGGGGTTTCGTCACCGGATTGTCGCCGCGCCCAATCCGGTGGCGGCGCGGGTGCTGGCCAACGTTTATGACGGTCTGGTGGTGCCGGACAATGACGCTTTGCAGCACCACCTCGGGCAGTTGCCCGTCGACCGGATCGCTCTGGAGCCAAGCGTTGCCACGGCGTTATCGCGCATGGGGCTGCGCACCTTGAGTCAGGTGCAGGTGTTGCCACGACATAGCCTGGCCCGGCGCTTCGAAGCTCAGGTGCTCAAGCATCTGGACACCCTGTTCGGCGAGCGACGGCTGGCGCTGGCGTTTTACCTGCCGCCGGACCGTTTCGATGTGCGCATCGAGCTTAATTTCGATGTGCAATCCCATCAGGCGTTGCTGTTTCCGTTGCGCAGGCTGACCGGCGATCTGGCGGCGTTCCTCTGCGGGCGGGACAGCGGTGTGCAGCGTTTTGATTTGCACCTGGAGCACGCCGGGTTACCAGACACACTGATCAAGGTCGGCCTGCTCAGCGCCGAGCGCGATCCGGCGATGCTGTTCGAACTGGCCCGGGGGCGGCTGGAACAGGTTCAGGTCGAAGCGCCGGTGCGCGGTTTTCGTCTGCGCGCCGAAGAGCTACCGGCCTTTGTGCCCCAATACCAGGAACTGTTCGATGATCGTCCGCAGCAATCCTTGCCTTGGGAGCAACTGCGCGAACGCTTGCGCGCGCGATTGGGGGATGACGCGGTGCAGGGCTTGCGGTTCCAGGCCGATCACCGTCCGGAATGCGCGTGGCAGGCCAGTGTCGACAGCCAGGCCTGTGGGGTGCTGCCTGCCGTGCAACGCCCGGGCTGGCTACTGACTGAACCGCAGGCGGTACACGAAGGTTCGACGCGCATCCTCATGGGGCCGGAACGCATCGAGTCGGGCTGGTGGGACGGCGACGACGTACGCCGCGATTACTACCTGATCGAAACCCGCTTCGGTCAGCAGGGCTGGGCCTATCGGACGGTGGGTGAAGGCGGTCCGTTGTGGCTGCAAGGCTGGTTCGCATGAGTGTCGATTATGCCGAACTGCACTGCCTGTCGAACTTCAGTTTCCAGCGCGGTGCTTCCAGTGCGCTTGAGCTTTTTCAACGGGCGAAAAAACAGGGCTATCAGGCGTTGGCGATCACCGACGAATGCACCCTGGCGGGTATCGTTCGCGCCTGGCAGGCGGCCAAGGCCGTGGAATTGCCGCTGATCATCGGCAGTGAAATACGCATTGAAGACGGCCCGAAACTGGTGCTGCTGGTGGAAAACCTCGAGGGTTACCAAACCCTGTGCCGACTGATTACCCGGGCCAGACGCCGCACGCAGAAAGGCCAGTATCAGGTGCTGCGGGAGGATTTCGGCGAGCCGTTGCCGGGGTTGTTGGCGTTGTGGGTGCCGGACGCCGTCGATGACGTTGAGCAGGGCCACTGGCTGAAGCAGACTTTCGCCGAGCGCCTATGGCTGAGCGTTCAGTTGCACCGCGGGCAGGACGACACCCGGCGACTGGCGGCGCTGCTGACCCTGGCGCGGGAATTGCGGATCCCGGCGGTGGCCAGCGGCGATGTGCACATGCACGCCCGCGGCCGGCGTGCCTTGCAGGACACCATGACCGCGATCCGCCATCACCTATCGGTGGCCGAGGCCGGGTTGCGTCTGCACCCTAACGGCGAACGGCATTTGCGCAACCTCGACGCCTTGCGCGATCTCTATCCGCAGGCACTGCTCGACGAAACGCTGAGCATCGCCCGGCGCTGCACGTTCGACCTCGGTCAGTTGCGCTATCAATATCCCCGGGAGCTGGTGCCTGAAGGTCACACGGCCACGTCCTGGTTGCGGGAGTTGGCAGGAAAGGGTGTTCGGTGGCGCTGGGAAAAAGGCCCTAAAGCCGAGGTGTTGGCGCAGATCGACAAGGAGCTGGAGCTGATTGCCGAGTTGGGGTACGAAAGTTATTTCCTGACGGTTCACGACATTGTGAATTTCGCCCGCCAGCAACACATTCTCTGTCAGGGACGCGGTTCTGCCGCCAATTCGGCGGTGTGCTACGTGCTGGGCATCACGGAGATTGACCCGGAGCGGAGCACGTTGCTGTTCGAGCGTTTTCTCTCCAAAGAGCGCAACGAGCCGCCGGACATCGACGTGGATTTCGAGCACGAACGGCGTGAAGAAGTCCTGCAGTACGTATTCCAGCGTTATGGCCGGACCCGTGCGGCGCTGACGGCGGTGGTCAGCACTTACCACGGTGCCGGCGCAGTGCGCGATGTGGCCAAGGCACTGGGTTTGCCGCCGGATCAGGTCAACGCCCTGGCCGACTGTTGCGGTCACTGGAGTGATCAGGCGCCGCCCGTCGAGCGTCTGCGTGAAGGTGGTTTCGATCCCGATAGCCCGGTGTTGCGCCGGGTGCTGAGCCTGACGGGGCAGTTGATCGGTTTCCCTCGGCACCTGTCCCAGCACCCTGGCGGCTTTGTGATTTCCGAACAGCCCCTGGACAGCCTGGTGCCGGTGGAAAACGCCGCCATGGCCGAGCGCACCATCATCCAGTGGGACAAGGACGATCTGGACGCGGTCGGGTTGCTCAAGGTCGATATCCTCGCGCTGGGCATGCTCAGCGCGATTCGTCGTTGTTTCGATCTGCTGCGTCGGCACCGTGGCCGTGACCTGAGTCTGGCGACGGTGCCGGCCGAAGACCCGCAAACCTACGAAATGATTGGCCATGCGGACACCATCGGGGTGTTCCAGATCGAATCCCGGGCACAGATGTCGATGCTGCCCAGGCTCAAGCCCAAGAACTTCTACGATCTGGTGATCGAGGTGGCGATCGTTCGGCCGGGGCCGATCCAGGGTGGGATGGTGCATCCCTATCTGCGGCGGCGTAAGGGCGAAGAAGAGGTGATCTACCCGTCGAAAGAACTCGAAGCGGTGCTGGAGCGTACGTTGGGCGTGCCGCTGTTCCAGGAACAGGTGATGCAGATTGCGATTGTCGCCGCCGACTACAGCCCCGGCGAGGCCGATCAATTGCGCCGTTCCATGGCCGCTTGGAAACGCCACGGCGGACTGGAACCGCACAAGGAACGTCTGGCGGACGGAATGAAGAAAAACGGCTACACGGCGGAGTTCGCCGCGCAGATCTTCGAGCAGATCAAAGGCTTCGGCAATTACGGTTTTCCCGAATCCCACGCCGCCAGTTTCGCCTTGCTGACCTATGCCAGTTGCTGGTTGAAATGCCATGAGCCGGCGGCCTTCGCCTGTGCGCTGATCAACAGCTGGCCCATGGGTTTCTACAGCCCGGACCAGATTCTCCAGGACGCCCGCCGCCATCATTTGCAGATTCGCCCGGTGGACGTGCGAGCCAGTGATTGGGATTGCAGCCTGGAACCGATCACCGGTGCGCAGCCGGCCATTCGCATGGGGTTGCGGATGATCAAAGGCTTTCGTGAGGACGATGCCAGGCGCATTGAAGTCGCACGGTCGAAAGGGGCGTTTGCCGACATCGCCGACCTTGGCGAACGGGCGCGACTCGATGCCCGCGCCCAGGAGCAACTGGCCGATGCCGGTGCACTGCGCGGGCTGGCCGGTGACCGGCATCGGGCGCGCTGGGAGGTGGCGGGGGTGCAGAAGCAGCTCGGCTTGTTTGCCGGTCTGCCGAGCCAGGAAGAGCCGGCGGTGTCTCTGCCCAAACCCACCGTGGGCGAGGACCTGCAAGCTGATTACAACAGTGTCGGTACCACCCTCGGCCCGCATCCGCTGGCATTGCTGCGGAGTGAATTGAAAGCCCGGCGTTGCCGCAGTTCGAAAGAACTTATGGATGTCGAGCACGGCCGACCGGTCAGCGTCGCCGGGCTGGTCACCGGCCGGCAACGCCCGGGCACCGCCAGCGGCGTGACCTTCGTGACGCTTGAAGACGAGTTCGGCAACGTCAACGTGGTGGTCTGGCGCGACTTGGCCGACCGGCAACGACAGGTACTGGTCGGCTCGCAATTGCTCAAGGTCGATGGGCGCTGGGAAAAGGAAGGCGAGGTGCGGCATCTGATTGCTGGGCGCTTGAGCGACCTGAGTTCATTGCTCGACGGTATCCATGTGCGCAGCCGGGATTTCCGCTGAACCGGCGACATTCAGCTATACCTCTATGAAACCATTGGCGTCGGCGGTGCTCGAAACAAACGGGCACGCACCGTCTCCTCACGCCGTTGCACTGCCTGAAAACATGTCATTTACAGGACATAGGCCAGTCGATGCAGTTTCTAGACAATAGCCACGGATGTACCGGCTGGAGCGGCGAAATGGCCGGACGCATTCGCGCGTTCGACTGGAGCCTGACCGAGCTTGGGAGCATCGATACCTGGCCCGGGAGCCTGTGCAGCGCGGTGCAATTATTACTCGCCTCACCCCTGCCGATGGTGATGCTGTGGGGTCGACCCGGTTACATGATCTATAACGATGCCTACTCGAGGTTTGCCGGTGGGCGCCATCCTTACCTGTTGGGCTCCCCGGTGGAGCTGGGCTGGCCAGAGGTCGCCGAATTCAATCGGCATGTGATGGATATCTGCCTTGCGGGCGGTACCTTGTCCTATCACAACAAAACCTTGGTGCTGTTGCGTGATGGCGTACCCGAAGACGTCTGGATGGATCTTTACTACAGTCCCGTCGCCGACGATGACGGGCACCCCGCCGGGGTCATGGCGATGGTGGTCGATACCACTGACCATGTGATTTCCGAGCGCCGCCGCCAGGAAGCCGAAAGCGCCTATCGCGCCGACAACGAAAGAGTTCGCCTGGCTCTTAATGCCGGAGCTTTGCTCGGCTCATTCGTCTGGGACATCAAGGCTGATGTGCTGTCTGCCGACGAACGCTTCGCCCGCACGTTTTCCTATCCTCCCGACCAGGACCTGGCCAACCTGCCACCGCTCATCGCCGAAATGCAGATTCATCCCGACGACCGTAGCTGGGTTCAGGAGCGGTTCAATCAGTCGGTGGAAACCGGCATCCCCTATAACGCCGAATACCGGGTTCTGCGTCCCGATGGCAGTTACCTGTGGGTGCTGGCCAGCGGATGTTGCGAGTTCGATGAACAAGGCGAGGCGTTCCGCTTTCCCGGGGTGTTGATTGACATCCACGAACGCAAGATCGCCGAAGAATCGTTGCTCAAATTCACCCGCAACCTGGAGCAGCGAGTCGCCGACGAAGTCGAAGCGCGGCTGGCAGCCGAAGAGCAGTTGCGTCAGTCACAAAAACTCGAAGCCATCGGCGGTCTCACCGGCGGTGTGGCCCATGACTTCAACAACTTGTTGCAAGTTATCGCCGGCAACCTGCATTTGCTGGCGCGTCACGAGCCAGACAACGCCAATGTGCAACGTCGGGTCAGTGCGTCGATTGCCGCGGTGGAGCGCGGTGCCAAACTGTCGTCACAGTTGCTCGCATTCGCCCGCCGTCAGCCTTTGTCGCCGGCGGTCTGTAATCCACGGCAGATTTTCGAAGGGCTGGGGGAATTATTGCAGCGGGCGTTGGGGGAGACTATCCAGATCAAGGTGACGGCGCCTGACGATCCATGGCATCTGTACGTGGACCGCAATCAACTGGAAAACGCCATTCTCAATCTCGCGATCAACGCCCGAGACGCCATGAACGGCGAGGGGACCATTGCCCTGAGTGCCGAGAACATTGCCCTGGACCGCAAGTTTTGCGCAGGCAAGGGCATCGTCGCTGGCGACTATGTTTGCGTTGCGGTGGCTGATACGGGTGTCGGCATGCCGCCTCAAGTGCTCGCACAGGCCTTCGAACCGTTTTTCACCACCAAGGCCGATGGTCAGGGCACCGGCCTGGGTTTGAGCATGGTGTTCGGTTTCGTCAAACAGAGCGACGGGCATATCGAGATTTCCAGCGTCGTCGGACAGGGAACTCGGGTGCAGCTGTATTTCCCGCGCAGCTTGCGCCCGTTGCCCAGTGAATCAACTCGCCATGATCCGCAGCACCGGGGCGGGCACGAAACCATTCTGGTGGTCGAGGACAACGAAGCGGTGCGTGGCTCGGCGGTGGACTTGTTGCGTGAAGAGGGCTATCAGGTTCTGACCGCGGCCAACGGTGACCTGGCCATGCAGATGTTGCTCGATGGCGTGGCGGTGGACCTGATCTTCACCGACGTGGTCATGCCCGGTCTGATCAAAAGCTCCGACCTGGCCGCCTGGGCCAAGGTGCAGAATCCTCCGGTGGCGGTGCTGTTTACCTCCGGCCACACCCGGGACATTATTTCGCGCAATCACCAACTCAGTCCCGACACTTATCTACTGAGCAAACCTTATGGCCCTGAAGCGCTGTTGAACATGATTCGCAGCGTGTTGGGTGGTTGATTCTGGATTTTCATTGACCGCGTTCCCACAGAATTCCGCACCTTGTCTGACTGGCAATATCCGGTTTTATCGCATTTGCGACAGGACGACGAACGGACACCGCTGGTCTGATAGACGGTCGACAGAACACGGTAAGCAAGGCCATTCTGATAGCTGGTGAGCGCAATCGATCGCGTTTGCTACCGATTAACCAACGGAGGTGTTCCATGCCGGTGACTCATGATCTGTATCAGGATCTGAAGCTTTCGAAGGAAGAGATCCAGCAAAAACGCACCAAGGATCCGTTACTGGATTCACTGATCAACAAGTATTCTCAGGCGGACGCCGAGGTGGTAAAGGCTGAGACCGCCCAATCGGACGCGCTCAGCGATGACGAACTGAAGAAACTCAAGAAGAAGCGCGTGCTGGTCAAGAATAAGATCGTTGAACGACTCCAGACGCCGTCCTGACTTCTGTATCAAGCCACTGACGACCGGCGGCTGAAAAATTGGAACGGGGATAAATACCGGCACCTCGAACGATCAGAGCCCGACGTTACGGCTCCATGCGAGGTGCCCCATCCAAAACTCTCCAAAACGAACCTAAATCTAATGTGTGCGGGCTTGCTCGCGAATGAGGCCATGCCAGTCGACATCAATATTGAATGTCAGTCCGCCTTCGCGAGCAAGTCGGATCGCCGCACCGCCGCTCCCACAGTTTGATCGCTGTTACTACTGCAATGCCGTACTCAACGGCAATCGCGCCATGTGCCGCGCTTTCAGCGACCCCAGATACAACCAATCCCCATATTCGCGCACGGTGGTGATAGGTGAATAGTTGCCGCTGCTGGCGTCCTGCAGATTGGCAATCACTTTACCGTTGAGGTCCAGGCCGAGGGCGAAGGCGCGTTTCTCCACCGGTTTGGGCAGTACCGTCATCGCGCGCACGATCATTTTGCGCACCAGAGGGTAGGGCGCCGTGGCGTCGAGCAGTGCATTGCGCGGTGTATACAGCGCCACCCAGAAACGGTCGCGACCATTGAATGCCAGGTTGTCCGGCAGCCCTGGCAAATTGTCGATGAACAAATCGTGGGTTCCGGCTTTCGGCCCGGTCAGCCAATAGCGGCTGATGCGATAGGCGCCGGTTTCGTTGACCAGCACAAACGCATCGTCAGGCCCCAGGGTCACACCGTTGGCGAATTCCAGTTTGTCCAGCAGGACCACCGTCTTGCCGGTCTGGAAGTCATAGCGCAGCAATCGGCCGTCGCCGCCGTGCTCGATGATTGCCTCGCCATCGTTGCCGTAACCCCAACGGCTGGAAGCATCGCTGAAATAGGCGTAATGCCCGGGCTTGTCGATGGCCACGTCATCGGTAAAACCGAAGGGCACGTTGTTGGCCGTGGTGCTCAATGCAATCAACCGGCCCTGGGCATCGAGCGACAGCAAACCCTTGACCCCGTCGGCTATCACCAACAAACCATTGGGGTGCCGCGCCAGGCCCAATGGCCTGCCACCGGTATCGGCCAGCACCTTGGTGGTTTTGCCGTCGAGGCTGGTGCGAATCAACCGGCCGTCATGCAGACCGGTGATGAGGACGTCTTCCTCCAGCAGCAACGCCTCCGGGCCGTCGATGTCAGCGGCGCCGACTCGTTCCACGCCTTTGAGGCGCTGATTGTCTGTGTAGATGCCATCGATGAGGGAGGGCGCCGGTGACGGTGTCCAGGCGATCGGCTGGACTTTGGTGGGTAATAACAACAGGAAGCCGCCAATCAGCATGATCAACAGCAACAACAAATGCCGAAACTTGAGGGCGCTCACGCGGTGACTCCTGTCGAGGCCAGATGTTTTTGCGCCATCTCGCGTAACGCCAGCATCGATTGTGCCGATTCACGCTCGATGCGCCGCTTGAGCAACAATCGATTGGCGATGCGCATCACCACACCGCCGAAGCCATATTCCAGGGTGCGGATAAACCGCGTGCCGTCGCCCTCAGCCTTGCATTCGTAAGTCACCACCAACGACAGTCCATGATCGCCCTCGGCCCGAGCGCTCCAGCGGCGACCGGGTAAGTACTCGTCGACCTCCCAGCGCAAATGCCCCTCACGCCCGCCAGCCCGAATGTCTTCTTCGAACCGCGCCCCGGCATACAACGGACCGCTCTGGCCATCGACCTTGAGGGAGGACGGATGCCACTCCGGCCAACGTGTCGCCGTGCTGGCGTAGGCGAGCACGGCGAGCGGATTTCCAGCGATGTCGATCACGTGCTGCAGGCGGGTGGGCGTTCTCGTCAGGTGAGGAGGCGCTTGTTCAGGTTCCCAGTACAAGGTTCCGAACAGGTAATCCATCAATGGAAACACGATATTGAAATTGCGCTCCTGCATCAGCTCACGGCGATGGTGCAGTTCGTGCAGACGGCGCATCTGGCGAATCCACGGCAGACGTGTCAGCGGGTTGCCGGGCGGTAAATGTTCGCAGGCATGGAACACTTCATAAGTCAGGTAACCGAGGACCATGCAGCCGCCGAACAGCCCCGCGACGTTGCCGTTGATCTGAGCCGACAGCCACCAGGCGGGCGCGGTGATGACGAGGGTATGCAATACGATCAGCCAGGCCGGAAACAGAATCACCCGCCAGTCGCGCGCATTGTCGTAGGTCATGTGACCGGGGGTGAAGAAGCTGTGATGGTCACCGGCGTGACGGGCGTAGAACATTCGCGCCATGCGCTTTTTGTGGTGCCCCAGATGCCGATGCACGACGTAGACGCCGAAGTTGAAGAACAACAGGGTCAGCGGCACCGCCAGCCATTCCAGGGGGTGTACGTGATGCACGGTGCTCCAGAACGCGCCGACGGCCAGCAACCCGAACAGCAACACAAAGGCGCCATGCAGCCAGGGGTTGTAGAGCGGATGAATGTTGGCACGGTAGCGCGCGCGGAATGCTTCGGTGGTCTGCCTCACTGCGTTCACCTGTGGTTATTGTTATAACCAGCAGATTAGTCGATCCCGCCGTAGAGGCTGGCCCGAGCTTGAGGACACAAGCGCCATGCTCCGGTGCAAGACGCCTGGCGTCAGGTCAACGGGTTCCAGCGCTGGGACCAGTCGTCGTCCGTCTTGATCACTTCACGCAGCAAATCGAAGGCTCGTTGCAAGGTCGCCGAGTCGCGGTCCCGGGAGTAAACCAGGTAAGTCGGATAGCTGAACTCCGGGGCTTTGGGCACTGGCTCCAGCACGCCGCTTTCCAGGTAGCTCTGGACCACGCGGGTACGGAAATAGCCGCTGCCGCCATTTTCCAGGATGTATTGCAAGGCCAGCGGTCCGAGGTTGAAGCTCAAGGCCGCCTTGGCTTTTTCTGGCAGTGCGGCATCGTGCTGACGACGGAAGTCCGGGCCCCAGTCGATATACACATAAGGATCAGGCTGTCCGGCCAGGCGTACCAGGATGAGTTTTTCTTCCAGCACCTGCTCGACTTGCAGGCGTGGCCAGTACTCGGGCTGATAGACCAGCGCCGCATCCAGCACCCCCAGCTCCAGTTGGCGCAGCAGGTTTTCGCCGTCGCGGATTTCCATGCGCAGGGCGTGGCTGGGGATTTTCTCGCGCAGTTCGCCGGCCCAGCTGAGCATCAACGGGTTGCACAGACTGACCTCGCCACCGATGTGCAGCACGTCGCGGTAGCCCTCGGGCAGCGGCAAGTCCCGACGCGCTGCTTCCCAGGTCTGCACCAGTTGATTGGCGTAAACCACAAAGGCCTCACCATTCGGTGTCAGGCGCGCACCGGCGCGGTTGCGCACGAACAACGTGCTGCCCAGCTGACTTTCGAGCTTCTGCACGCGGGCGGTGATCGCGGTCTGGGTGACGTGCAGCTTTTCAGCCGCCGCGGCCAGGCTACCGTGGCGGACGATTTCCAGAAAGGTGCGGGCGAGATCGATGTCCATGGGCTGGCCGATGTGGGAGGTGCGGGCATTGTAAGAGCAGCATTTGTCTTCCGATACCGCGTTTCGTTCTTCGCGAGCAGGCTCGCTCCCACATTGGATGGATAATGTTTGGAAATATTTTGTTCAGAACGCAAAACACGAACAGCCAAACGCCCCCCAGAACCCTTGAAAGTCACTGACTGGCGCTGACGACAACCGCGCCCGCTCATGGCTGTGGGCATGCACCGCGCAAGCGCCCACGCACTGGTGCACTTGCGCGGTCAGCGGCGCCAGTGGTTTCCAGTGTCCCGGTACATTCACCACGGGCGACCACTCAGGCACCACCGGGATGGGCGGCGGTCCCAGTTTTTCGAACTCGACGCTGCCGTAGACAATCTTGCCGTCGACAATGGTCAGCACCGACTCGATCCATTTGATGGCTTCGTCTTCGATGTGAAAGTAGTCCGCTGACAACGCAATCAGGTCCGCTAGTTGCCCGACCTTGATCTGGCCTTTCTTGCCTTGTTCGGAGGAAAACCAGGCGCTGCCGTGGGTGAACAGTTCCAGAGCCGTATCGCGGCTCAAGCCTTGCGGGTACAGCGCCAGCCCGCCGACGGTGCGACCGCTGACCAGCCAGTACAGTGAGGTCCAGGGATTGTAACTGGAGACCCGCGTGGCATCGGTGCCAGCGCCCACCGGCACGCCTTCGGCGAGCATGCGCGCGATCGGTGGTGTCGCTTCGGCCGCCTTCGCGCCGTAACGGTCGACAAAGTATTCGCCCTGAAACGCCATGCGGTCCTGGATGGCGATGCCGCCACCGAGGGCTTTAACCCGTTCAATGTTGCGTGGGGTGATGGTTTCGGCGTGATCGAAGAACCATGGCAAGCCGTCGAACGGAATATCCCGATTGACCTTCTCGAACACGTCGAGCATGCGGCTGATGGATTCGTTGTAGGTGGCGTGCAGGCGGAAGGGCCAGCGCTGTTCCACCAGATGCCGCACCACCGGTTCCAGCTCCTGCTCCATGGTTTGTGGCAGGTCGGGACGGGGTTCGAGGAAGTCTTCGAAATCCGCTGCCGAGAACACCAGCATTTCCCCGGCACCGTTGTGCCGCAGGAAGTCGTCGCCTTGGCCGTAATGGGAGGTACTGGTCCAGTTTTTGAAATCGGTCAGCTCCTCCTTGGGTTTTTGGGTGAACAGGTTGTAGGCAATGCGCACCGTGAGCTGTTGGTCTTTGGCCAGTTGCTGGATGACTTGATAGTCGTCCGGGTAATTCTGATAACCGCCGCCGGCATCGATGGCGCTGGTGACGCCCAGCCGATTGAGTTCGCGCATGAACTGACGGGTCGAGTTGACCTGGTATTCCAACGGCAGCTTCGGCCCCTTGGCCAGGGTCGAGTAGAGGATCATCGCGTTGGGGCGGGCGATCAGCATGCCGGTGGGGTTGCCATTGGCATCGCGCTGGATCTCGCCGCCCGGCGGGTTCGGTGTGTCGCGGGTATAACCGACCACTTTCAGCGCGGCACGGTTGAGCAGGGCGCGGTCGTACAAGTGCAGGACGAACACCGGGGTGTCCGGCGCAGCCTTGTTCAGTTCTTCAATCGTCGGCAGACGCTTCTCTGCAAACTGAAATTCGTTCCAGCCACCGACTACCCGAACCCATTGCGGCGTAGGCGTGCGATCGGCCTGATCCTTGAGCATGCGCAAGGCATCGACCAGGGACGGGACGCCTTCCCAGCGCAGCTCGAGGTTGTAATTCAGACCTCCACGGATCAAGTGCAGGTGGGAGTCATTGAGTCCCGGAATCACCGTGCGGCCGTGCAAGTCGATGATCTGGGTGCCGGGACCTTGCAGCGCCATGGCCTGGGCATCGCTGCCGACCACCACGAAGCGCCCGTCCTTGATCGCGACGGCACTGGCCTGGGGTTTCTTGCGGTCGACGGTGTGCAGGCGTCCGTTGTACAGAATCAGGTCGGCTGGAGTTTCAGGCATGGTTTTACTCCCTGCGAATAGTGGGCTGACCCAGGCACCGACGGCGCCTGCCGAAAGGCCTTGCAGTACACGGCGACGACTGAAGTCGTTGTGCTCGTCAGGTGGGCTCATGGCAGCGCTCTCCAGAAAGTTCTTCACAAAGAAGCGGGGGTCAACAGCCGATGTCTGACGCATGCGGCCAGAAGGAATATAGTCGGCAAATCCGCAGATAGCCGTTTTCCGAGGGCGAAAACGACGAATCCCGCCACGAGGGGCGGGATTCGTTTGCAGCCAGACGTGCTCCCGAAAGACGGGAGCGGCGTGCTTAGGCCGGGAACAGCTCGGACAGTTTCATCGCCAGCATCATGTCGCCTTCAGCGCGCAGTTTGCCGCCCATGAACGCTTGCATGCCGTCGGTCGAACCGTCAACGATGCCTTCCAGGGTTTCGCCGTCCATCACCAGAGTGACCTGAGCGTCCGGGTTCTCGCCTTCTTGCAGTTCGCAGGTGCCGTCTTTGACGATCAGCGAGAAGTTCTTGGTGTCGTCGATACGGAAACCGAATACCAGGTCCAGACCGGCAGCAGCGGCTGGGTTGAACTTGGCTTTCATTGCTTGTACGGCATCAGCTACGGAGGTCATGGTTCGATCCTTTCTTGGGTAATTAGAGCTGGGTGATTACAGCCAGGGTCACAATAATCCGGACTCAGCGAAACGTGATGAGTTCCGGGGCCTTCAGCAGTTGCAGATGCGCATGACTGTTGAAGGAAGCCAGGGCCACCTCGCGACCGCGAAACTTAAGCAGGTTGAGCGAGGTGTTGACGATTTGCCAGTTCAGTTCAAAGGCCTGTTTTGCAGGCATTTGCGTAATGAGGTGGAGCAGGGCAGTGATGGTGCCGCCGGAAGTGAACACGGCTATTTTCTGTGTGTTGTCGGCTTGCTCGAGCAATCGATACAGACCGGCCTGCACGCGTTCGACGAAACCCAGCCAGCTTTCAAGGCCAGGTGTGTCATAGGTGCCGGCAAGCCAGCGCTCGATGATCAAAGCAAAGATGCGTTGGAACTCGGCACGGTTTTGTGCGGCGTTGCGCAGGATATCCAGCGCTTGGGGCTCGTCCTCCAACATGGCCGGCAGCAGGGCACGGATCACTGCGTCGGCATCGAATTCGTTGAAGGCGGAATCGATTTCCAGCACCGGCACCGGCATCCCGACGGCGGCGAATTGTTCCAGCGCGCTGTTGGCGGTGTGTTGCTGGCGGCGCAGGTCGCCCGATAGGCAGCGATCGAAGCTGACACCGAGTTCGGCCAGGTGCTGGCCGAGGAGTTCTGCCTGGCGAATACCGGTCGGCGACAGAACGTCATAGTCGTCTGCACCAAAGGAGGCCTGGCCATGTCGAATCAAGTAGATGCTGCCCACGTCCGCGTCATCCCGGTACGTTGAAGGTTTGGCGAGGTTATGAGGATGGCGATGAGCTGTCAATGAAAAAACATACGCTTGTTTGAAATGCCCGTTACAGGCCTGTTGCCAGAGGTTTCACGGCTGGTCGTCAGGCCGGTGGATGGGTATGCTGGAGGTATCCCGCGCGTGTTTAACCCGCGCATTGATTGAAGGAGTCCCTGTGGAGCTTTTGTTCGAGTACGCCATTTTTCTGGCCAAGACCGTGACTCTGGTGATCGCCATTCTGGTGGTCCTGGCCAGTTTTGCGGCGTTGCGCAGTAAAGGTCGGCGCAAGTCGGCCGGGCAGCTGCAAGTCAGCAAGCTCAATGATTTCTACAAAGGGCTGCGCGAACGCCTGGAGCAAACCTTGCTCGACAAGGAGCAGCTCAAGGCCTTGCGCAAGTCGCAGGCCAAAACCGAGAAAAAGCAAAAGAAGAAGCCCGAGGCCAAACCCCGGGTGTTCGTGCTGGATTTCGACGGTGACATCAAGGCGTCGGCCACTGAAAGCCTGCGCCACGAAATCACCGCGCTGCTGACCCTCGCCACGCCGAAGGATGAAGTGGTGCTGCGCCTGGAAAGCGGCGGCGGCATGGTCCACAGCTATGGCCTGGCGTCTTCGCAACTGGCGCGGATTCGTGAAGCCGGTGTGCCGTTGACCGTGTGCATCGACAAGGTCGCGGCCAGTGGCGGCTACATGATGGCGTGCATCGGCGAGAAGATTATCAGTGCACCGTTCGCGATCCTCGGCTCGATCGGCGTGGTGGCGCAGTTGCCCAACGTCAATCGTCTGCTGAAAAAACACGACATCGACTTCGAAGTGCTGACGGCCGGCGAGTACAAGCGCACCCTGACGGTGTTTGGCGAAAACACCGAGAAGGGCCGGGAGAAATTCCAGGAAGAACTGGACATTACCCATCAGCTATTCAAGAACTTCGTTTCCCGCTATCGCCCGCAACTGGCCATCGACGAAGTGGCCACCGGTGAAATCTGGTTGGGCATCGCGGCTCTGGACAAGCAATTGGTGGATGAACTCAAGACCAGCGATGAATACCTCGCCGAACGCGCCAAGCAGTCCGAGCTCTATCACTTGCATTACGCCGAGCGCAAAAGCCTGCAGGAGCGCATCGGTATCGCGGCCAGCGGTTCGATCGATCGCGTATTGCTGAGCTGGTGGAGCCGCTTGACCCAGCAACGCTTCTGGTAAGCCTCTGGCAGGCGTCTCCGGAAAAAATCAAACCGCGGATTTCCGCGGTTTTTTTTCGTCCGGCATTTAAGACTGTTCACTTTCCTGCGGACTCTGCGAAACGTCCTAACTGGCCTGCCGATCATTCCGACTTACGCTTGAGTTGCGGCTGGGTATTCTGGTGATTCCCAATAGTTTGCAATGGAATGCACATGAATGATCACGCCCATGGCGATGCCCCAACGCCCAATATGCTGATGCACAACGAACTGAAGGCCGCGGTGGATGCCGCACTACCACAAACTCCCGCCCAGTTTGGCGAGCGCTTGATCAAGGAGAAGTGGGGAGCCGACATTGATCCGCAGACAGCCCTGCTGGTAACGCTCGACTATAACTACCATGGGCATCCTCCAGAGAACGGTGTCCATCAGGGGCAGGTGGGGAGTTCCCGCACCCTGATCCAGGCGCTGCTTGGCAATTATCAGACGGTGGGCGATGGGCGCTTCGGCGAAACGGTGTTTGGTTTGTACACGCCGCCGGACATCGGGCCGTCAGTGCGCATTGTCGAGAAGGTCGACGAGTTTGCCTATGTGGGCAGTGGCAACCACGACACTTATGAAGGCATTTATCGCGCCACGGTTCCGCAATCCTATGGCCCGCACACGCAAATCAATCTGCGGCCTGCCGATTTCAAACAGTGGGTCTGGGGGGTGTTTCTTTCCGATCGATACCAGACTTATCTTGATCAGGCCTGGCCGTCGGACGCAGTCATCGCTGCTCCCGGTCCTTATGCCCTGAGGACATCGGTCAAGGCCGCTTTCGTCATGGCGGCCCGGCTGCAATATCAAGAACGGTGCCTGTCCCGAAATGGGCTGGAACTCGCCATGCAAGCCGCCGGGTTGCCCGCCGCTCAGACCTGGGAAGCGCTGACGATCCAGCAATTGCAAGCGCCGACAAAAATGCCCCCGGGTGTCGAGGCGAGTCGGTTGAAACTGTACCGTTATACAGCGACGGATATCTGGTGCTTTCAAGAGCGATCAGGTTCCAGTGTCTTGCTGTACATCCCCGGCAACTCTTCGCCATTGCACGAATTCACCGACAGTCGGCAGTTGCGCCAATGGATCGTGGCTCAGGGCAGTGGCGTCGATACGAAACATGCATTGGCGGCTCATTTCACCGAAGAGGATCGCGAGGACGGCACCTTTCATGCGGGTGTACTGACCGCGCTGGAGGGCATGGCGATTTATCCCAAAATGCACAGGCTGACGAAGAATGCCGGGTTCTTCAACGATGATGGCCATTGGGATCCGGGCGATTACATCGAGTTTGATCGCTCACCCAGCGCAACCGACCCTTTTGCGCAGTTGGTGAAATCCATGAAGCAGGCGGCCCAGGACAGTATCAAGACCATCCGCGACGATGCCCAGGTCAACCGTGACAATCTGAGCGCTTTCGTTGAACCAGTCGTGCAATGGATCAACCGGTTCGGGCCACTGGCGTTGTTTGTGCCCGGAGGTGAGGGATTGTTGGTGCTGGCCGGGCTTATTGACGCCGGTTACGGTCTGGATGAGGCCGTCGAGGGGCAAACAGCCAGTGAGCGTTCGGAAGGCGTGACGCGAACCGTGTTCGGCTTGCTCAATGCATTGCCGCTGGTTGGGGCTGTCGCTTCGTTAAAAGGCGAAGGCGCCGAGGTCGCCGCGCTGACCAGGACCGAGCACGAGACTGGCGAGCCCGATGTGCAACCCGGCGGCAAACCGGCGGGTGATCTGTCCGCTCATATCGCTCCCCCGGAACCGACCACGCAGATGCCGAGTCGTCTGAGCCTGCTGCGAGGGATAGGCGCCCCGGTGGACGCTTTCAGCGATGAAGTCCTTCTGCAGATCGGCAAGGTCAGCGCCATTGATGACGATCTGCTGCGAATGATGCAGGCCGGTCGTCGACCCCCTCCTGTGTTGGCCGACACTATCAGCCGCTTCAAAATCGATCAGGACGTCGTGGAGGCCCTCGACAAAACGCAGGCTGACGGGAACGAGGCGTTGCAGGCCCGTCGAGTGGAGTTGTTCAACACTCGCTATCAGGCACTCCAGCACTCGGAGCATGAATGGGTCCGATTGTTTCAACAGCAATATCCCGGCCTGCCGAAAAGTGCGGTGGAGCAGATGCTTGATCGCTATGGCATAGAATTCACGGCGACGCCGGATGCGATCCAGGCCAAGGAAGTGTTCAGACAACTGGACAGCAAGGCCCGTCAGTACCAGCAGCATGTGAGGCTGACCCGTGCTTATGAAGGCCTTTATCTGCGCTCCCTGGCCCATTCCGATTCGGACACGCTGGCCTTGCATTCGCTGAAAAATCTGCCCGGCTGGCCAAAAGGCCTGCGAATCGAGGTGCTGGACGGCTCGCTGCACGGTCGGGTGCTGGATCGTTGCGGTTCGCTTGATGCGGCTGATTGTCGTCGTTTGATCAAAATCGATGACCACTATCAATACGTCGATGTGCCCGCCCAAACCATCGTACGTGCGGACTTTTACGGGGCCGTCAACGGTGTGTTGTCCGCGGACGAGCGGGCGGCGCTGCAGTTGCAGTCGCTGAACCCGGCCAACGAACTGAAGCTCAACCTCCGCGATCGGGCGCTGTCACGCGCCGAGTTCGCCCTGGGCCTGGGCAGAATGGACGGGGGGCTGCCTTTCGAAATGCAGGGCTTGAGGGGCGGCGGCTTTCCGACGACCCCGCAGGCTGCGGCATTGACTCACGAGACGATGAGGCTACAAGTCAGGGAGCTCTATCCCGACTTCAGCAATGTGCAAACTGATGAATGGCTGCAACATGCCGGGGCAAACGCTCAGTCACACCTCGATGGTCTGAAGCAACAGTTTGAGCAATTGAGTACGGATCTCACTGGTTGGATCGACCAGACCCTGCAGGATCTCGATGGCATGGACATCGACTTTCTGGCCGCTGGCGACGAGGGCGCCGCGGGCATGAATCATGCGCAAATCGCGGCGCATAACGTCGCGCTGGTGCAGTACACGATGGAGTACGAGCGCGAGACCCGAATGGAACTGGCTGACGAGTTGATCTCTATCTGGCAAAAGTGCCCGCCGCAGGCCAATCGTCTTTATTCCGGGGAGACGTTAACGGGATACAAACTGGATCTGGACTTCGAGGACTACCACCGTTTGCCGGTCATGAATGTCAGGTTCAACGAGGTGATAGAGCTGTCGATGCGCGGACTGCACCTGATTGAACGTGAGAGTTTGAACGGCTTCCTTGAGTCTTTCCCCAATCTGCGCGTCTTGAGTCTGGAAAAAGTCGATCTGCGGCTGCCTGATGCCATGGGAGGGCTGGAGGGTGTTCTGCCGTCGGCGATCCCGCGAATGAGCCATCTCACGACGCTGAATCTGAAAGCCACGTTTGTGCAATTCAGGGAGAACACGGCGTCGCAACTGTGTGACTTGATCAACTTGCAATCGCTGGATCTAAGTGAAAACCCCTTGGGTGTTCCGCCGGTGTTGCTAGGGATGAACGAACTGCGCCAAGTGAACCTGAGGAGCACAGGGATCAGAACGTGTCCGATCGGAATTCGGGACGAGCCCTACCTGATGATGCTGGACCTGAGCGCTAACCGAATCACCCGGGTTCCGCCGGCGGTGCTGAGCCAGGCCGTCGCACGGGATCGAGTGAAGCTCTGGGGCAACCCGCTGACCGACGAGGACACCTTGCGGCGCTTGGTCAATCATCGGCAACGCACCGGGATCAACCTGTGGTTGAGTACTCCAGGAGCTGACTATGGCTATCCGGTTGCGTGGTTGCGGGAGGGTAACGAAGCACTGCGGCAAGCCAGGCGAACGATCTGGCAGCAATTGGCGGTCAAACCGTCGGGCGGTCGTTTCTTGAGGGTCATCGATGGACTCAGCCTGACGGCGGACTTTCAGGTCGACTACCTGGCGTTGCAAGCGAGGGTCTGGCGACTGTTGAGCGAAGTGCAGGCGTCGGATGAGTTGTGGGGCTGGATGAATCGGTTTGTCGAAGGCACAGCGATCGATGCCGAAAACCCGCTGGGAATTTTCACCTCGCTGGAAGATCGGGCCAGGCTTTACCGCGATTGGGTAACGATGGGGCGGCCATTTCCGGTGATCACCGAACAGGTCTAGAGGATGGCCTTGAACCCTGCAAGGGTTCAAGGCCTGGACATCAACGGCGACGGAACAGCGGCAGCGGTTCGTCGGTGGCGGCCTGATAGGTCACCGAGAAGTCCTTGAGACCTTCCAGGGCTTCATACGGGTCTTTATCGGCGCGGATCGCAAAGGCGTCGAAACCGCAGCGGTGCAGGTAGAACAGCTGGTCGCGCAGCACATCGCCAATCGCCCGCAGTTCGCCTTTGAAACCATAACGGTCACGCAGCAGGCGGGCGTTGGAGTAGTTGCGTCCATCGGTGAAGGCCGGGAAGTTCAAGGCGATGACCTGGAACTGTGCAACGTCGTCACCGATTTCTTCCGCTTCTTCATCGGCATCCAGCCATACGCCCAAGCCGCCATCGCGGGCCTTGAGCATGCGGCTGTGTTCGCGCCACAGCTGCAACGGGACGATCAGGTCGTCGCAGTTGCTGATCTCGTCGATGTTGAAATCCTTGGGCAGCAGGTGCCAGGTTTCGTCGACGACTTCGTTGTTCTTAATGATTCGCTGCATAGACGCGCTCCTTGAAGAGGTCGATGCCGATACGCTGATAGGTGTCGATGAAGCGCTCGTCTTCGGTACGTTGTTCGATGTACACGTCGATCAGCTTCTCGATCACGTCAGGCATGGCTTCCTGTGCGAAAGACGGGCCGAGGATCTTGCCCAGGCTCGCATCGCGGCTGGCGCTGCCACCCAGGGACACCTGGTAGAACTCTTCGCCTTTCTTGTCCACCCCGAGAATGCCGATGTGACCGACGTGGTGGTGACCACAGGCGTTCATGCAGCCAGAGATGTTCAGGTCCAGCTCGCCAATGTCGAACAGGTAGTCCAGGTCGTCGAAACGGCGCTGGATCGACTCGGCGATCGGGATCGATTTGGCGTTGGCCAGGGAGCAGAAGTCGCCGCCCGGGCAGCAGATGATGTCGGTCAGCAAACCGATGTTCGGCGTAGCGAAACCTTGCTCGCGCAAGTCGCCCCACAGGGTGAACAACTGGCTCTGCTCGACATCGGCCAGAATGATGTTCTGCTCGTGGGAGGTGCGCAGCTGACCGAAGCTGTAACGGTCGGCGAGGTCGGCCACGGCATCGAGCTGCTTGTCGGTGATGTCGCCCGGCGCAACGCCAGTCGGCTTCAGGGACAGGGTCACGGCCACATAACCCGGTTTCTTGTGGGCCAGGGTGTTGCGGGTGCGCCAGCGGGCGAAGCCTGGGTGCTGTTTGTCGAGCTCGGCCAGTTCGGCTGTCTGGTTGTCCAGAGCCTTGTAGTCCGGATCGACGAAGTGTTTGGCCACGCGATGCACTTCGGCGTCGGTCAAGGTGGTCTGGCCACCGCGAAGGTGTTCCATTTCCGCGTCGACTTTCTGCGCGAACACTTCAGGTGTTAGGGCCTTGACCAGAATCTTGATCCGCGCCTTGTACTTGTTGTCGCGACGGCCGTAGCGGTTGTAGACCCGCAGAATGGCGTCGAGGTAGCTCAACAGATCCTGCCATGGCAGGAACTCGTTGATGAACGCGCCCACCACCGGCGTACGGCCCAGGCCGCCACCGACCAGCACACGGAAACCCAGTTCGCCCGCGGCGTTGTGCACCGGCTCAAGGCCGATGTCATGGACTTCAATGGCCGCACGGTCGGATGTCGAACCGTTGATGGCGATTTTGAATTTGCGCGGTAAATAAGCGAATTCCGGGTGGAACGTGGTCCACTGACGGACGATTTCGCACCATGGACGCGGGTCGATCAACTCATCGGCCGCGACACCGGCGAACTGGTCGGTGGTGACGTTGCGCAGGCAGTTGCCGCTGGTCTGGATCGCATGCATCTGCACGGTCGCCAGTTCAGCCAGGATGTCCGGGATGTCTTCCAGGGCCGGCCAGTTGAACTGCACGTTCTGCCGCGTACTGATGTGGGCGTAGCCCTTGTCATAGTCGCGGGCAACTTTGGCCATCATTCGCGTCTGGCGCGAAGTCAGTTGGCCATAAGGCACCGCCACCCGCAGCATCGGCGCGAAGCGCTGGATGTAAAGGCCATTTTGCAGGCGCAGGGGGCGGAATTCTTCTTCGCTCAGCTCGCCTGCCAGATAGCGTCGGGTCTGATCACGGAACTGCTTGACGCGGTCCTCGATGATCCGCTGATCGTACTCGTCGTATACGTACATATAAGTCCTGTTCTCAGGCTTGGGCCGGTCGGATCCAGTTGCGTTTTTCGCTTGCTGAAGTCTCCGATACTGCCTCGGCAATTCTGCGCGCACGGCCGCGCACTCCCAACGGAGCGGAGGCAAGATACCAGTTTGCAGTTATGCGCAAAAGTGATGTTTGAGTATATGTAAAGAACCAAAACGACTAATGAAACTCATGGGGGTAAAACCCACATTTGTGGTGCGGGCAATCATCGTCTTAACTGTGCTCGAGTCTTTATGCAATCACCGATAAAACCGACAAGAGGCGATGCAATGAGCAACCCAACCAAAGCAGGGAAAAGCGATAGCACGGTCGATGCCTGGGCGATTTTGTTCCTGATCATCCTAGTCGTGGGCACGGCGGTGTTCTGGGTCAGCCATCAATAAACGACCCCGTCCGGGCCCGGCGCCGACAACTGTCGGACAAAAGCCGGAATAAGCGCCGTTCCAGGGATTTCGCTGGCTATAATGCGCGGCGGATTTTCGGGGCTCGGACGATTAATGTTGAAGTTCTTCTACGGTGTAGTGCTGGCGCTGGGTACGGTCTTGGGGCCGTGTGCTCAGGCGGCGTCCGTTTTGTTCCTCAATCCAGGAACCACCCAAGAGGTGTTCTGGGTCAGTTACTCGCAGTTCATGCAGGCCGCGGCCAAGGATCTGGGCATGGATTTGCACATCCAGTATTCCGAGCGAAACGCTGAAACCACACTCAAGCAGGCCCGCGAAGCCCTGCAAGGGCCGAATCGACCGGACTATCTGGTGTTCGTCAACGAACTGTACGTCGCACCCGAAATCCTGCGCCTGGCTCAAGGCAGCGGTGTGAAGCTGTTTTTGGTCAACAACGGCCTGACCGCGGACCAGATGCGCCTGCTCGGCGCCCAGCCCAGCAAGTATCCCGACTGGTTGGGCAGCCTGGTGCCCAACAATGAGGAGGGCGGCTACTTGATGCTCAAGGAGCTGATTCGCCTCCATCGCCCGGTCGCGCCCGGTCAGGTCATTGATCTCGTGGCCTTTTCCGGCCTGAAAATCACGCCAGCCGCGCAACAGCGTGAGCAGGGCATGATGCGGGCATTGGCCGAACACCCTGAGGTGCGGTTGCGCCAGTTGGTCTATGGCGGCTGGACCCGCGAGCGCGCCTATGAACAGGCCAGGTTGTTGTTCAAGCGTTATCCGCAAACGTCGCTGGTCTGGTCGGCCAACGATGAAATGGCCTTTGGCGCCATGCAGGCCTACGCCGAAACGGGCGGCCGACCCGGCAAGGACGTGCTGTTCAGTGCGGTCAACAATTCACCGACCGCGTTACAGGCGCTGCTGGACGGGCGGTTGAGTGTGCTGTTGGGCGGGCACTTCACTCTGGGTGGTTGGGCCCTGGTGCAACTGCATGACTACGACATGGGGGTGGATGTCAGCCAGTACGGCGGGCGCGACCGGCAGATTCCATTGTTGCAGCTGATCAATCACGCACAAGCCAAGCGGTTGCTGGCGTTGAGTGCTACTCAGGATTACGGCGTGGATTTCCAGAAGCTCTCGGCCAAGGGGCGACCGACGTCGTATCGCTACCCGTTCAGCTTGCAAGCCCTGATGCACTGAGCCCGTTCAGATACCCGCCAGGTGCAGCACCAGTTTGACGATGCCAAACAGCGTCAACGCGAACACTGCCGTGAACAGAATCCCCAGAATCACAAAATGACTCGGCTTGCCGTGGGTGAAGTCGCGCGCCCGGTTCTTACCGCTCTGTACCCCGAACGCGGCAGCCAGCACGCTGTGCAGCATCTGCCAGAAGGTCGGCGGTTTGTTATTAGACTCATCCATAAAAGCCTCTGACTGTGCTCTGAAATGATGTGATGAGGATAGCCAATGCCACGGTTGCGGGTATTGAATTCGTCGTCCGGGTAATGTTTATCAAATAATTATGTACCGCAGAGTGAGTGCGCGATTGTGGTGTCCTGATGCTTCAACACTGACATCAGGAGAATCATTGTGTCTGGAATGGACTCATCCGCAGACAGCGGCTTGCACACCGAACTGATCAAGGGCCGGCTGCCCGGCTGGATCAAGCATGCGACCGCCACCAACCTCAAGGCGCTCGGTCGCAGCAGGCAACCCGGCCAGTTAGTGATGTACTCAAACGCCGGTTTGAAGTGTTCACGCGAGAAGTTCGACCAGTCCAGAGACAAGCCGGACCACAGTTTTTCATGTCCCTGGAAAGACCCGTCGGGCAATGTTCCAATTCCGGTATCTTTGAGGTTCAAGCGCTCCAGCTCCGGCAAATCAAGCACTCCGACCGGCCATTCACGCAGCATGCGCGAGCCAATTGCCAACCTGCGCAGATTGCGCAAACGACTGACATCCAGAGCCATCGGCGTGAGATCCGAAAAATAAACACTGAGCTCCTGCAGCGTCGTCAATGCACCTAACCTTGAAGGCATATCCACCGCGCGGGCAATCACCCCGAGCACCTGGTTGATCGGGAAGAAATGGTCAGGGACTACTGCAAGGGTGAGCTGTCGCGTCTTGTAGCGGGGATGAACGAGTCGACTGAAGGCCTGTTCAACCGGTTTGTCGAGCAGTGGCAGGGGGCAGATGCACGGTTCGAGGCGGTCGATGCCTTGAGCGAGACGTCAGGCGTGCTTGATCGTCATCTGAAAGACTGGAGCCATCGCGTGATGCAGACGCCCAAGGCGATCAATGAGATGGTGGGGCGGACATGGGCCACCCTTTCCATCAAGGCTTGCTGGCGCAACGGTGCATTCAAACGCTACGGTGCGACGGTCGACGCCACGTTGCTCGATTTGCCGAACCTGGAACTCAGTGAGTTCCCTGACTTGCCTGGCGCTGCTTTCGCACATGTTCAACGGTTGTATTTGAAAGGTGTGAAAGCGCCTGCTGAAAACGTCCGTGGCTTTGTTCGAGGGTTTACCGAACTTCAACAACTCGATGTGAGCGGTAGCGGGTTGACCGCTGTGCCAATTGCAGCGGGTGATCTTGTGCAGTTGACCCGTCTGGACCTTTCTGGCAATGCGATTGTTGGCGACCTTACGATGGGCCAGGGTTTTGATGGATTGCAGAAACTTGAATATCTGGACCTGCACAACAATCCGCTGAACTCGCTGGATGTCAGTCATATGCCGCACCTTAAAGCCTTGGACTTGCGGGCGACCAACCTGCATGAATGGCCGACAGGGGTGCACGACCTGCCAGAGCTGAGCTGGCTGGATTTGCGTGACAGCAGGATTTCCTCGCTCCCGGCGACGGTGCTGGAGCGCGAGATGCTGCTCAAGACCGACCTGACCGGCACGCCATTGACCCCGCAGGCGGTGATTTTTCTGGACATCGCCCGCCTGCAGATCGAGCTGGACCGTGGTCTGCCTGTGGGCACCCTGGAAAGGTTCGCCCGGGAGAAGGTGCCGTCAGTTTTTCCTCCGACTGAAAGCGGTTTTTCCATCGCTCGTCATTTGCTGCCCCTGCCGGAAATTCCTGTGGGAGAAGGGGCTGTGCATCTTGCCAAGCGTCTGCAGCGGATAAAACCAATGCTCGCGGAAGGTGAAGCCCTGCAAGTGATTGAACAGCTGCGCGAGAGTGGGGCTAGCGAGGTGCAAATCAGCGAGCGGATTGCCGGATGGGACCGGACCCATGATGAACTGACGCGCCAATTGAATGGTTGGCTGTTCGCGCGCCAGTCAAGTGGCGCTGGTTGGGTAGCCTCATCGGCAAGCCGCAACCAGGCCGCATTGCGAATCCTTGATTGCTGGCGTGAGAGCCTGAGTGCCGCGCAAGGTGCTGCAGACACGGTGTTGAATCTCAACGGCCTGCAGTTGGGCGATCTTCCCGAATTGCCCGCAGTGTTCGACCACGTGGGCACGTTGAACCTGACCGGGGCAAGGCTGGGTGAACAGGGCTCCAATGGGTTTCTACAGGCTTTCAAGCAACTCAGGACGCTGGAACTCAATGGCAATGACCTGCAAGCGGTCCCCGAGCCGGTTGGCCGAATGCACACCCTTGAACGGCTGGAGTTGTCCTCGAACCGATTGAGCGATAGCGATCATCTGTATGCCTCGTTGAACCTCCTGCAGCGTTTGCAATGGCTGGATCTGAGCTACAACATACTGGATGAATTTGATCTCGGCGTTTTTGAGCGATTGGAGACGCTGGATCTGCGCAACAACAATTTGACCGACTGGCCGGTTGGTATGCTGGATAGCAGTCATCTCAGGACGCTGAACCTGAGTGGTAACGACATCACGTCGATTCCTCCACAGGCCCTGGATGGCAGCCATGACGTGCTGATGTCGGGCACGGACCTCAGCGACAACTTCAATCTGTCGCTTGAGGCCCTTGAGCAGATGCGGGACTTTCGCGAAAGGGGATCGCGCGAAACCGTCCTTGGGTACTCGCGCGTTACTCTGGATGAGTGGATTGATCGAGCGCGCAATGAAAGTGAAGCGGTCAGTGAACGTAGCATCGAATCGGATGAAGATCTTTCCGGCAGGGAACTCGAGGTCGAGCAGAAGACACCCTGGCTGGCCAATGCCCCTCCCGAGGAGTTAGCCAGCAAGACTCGGCTCTGGAATCAACTGGCGGCGGAACCGGACAATGCAGCGTTCTTCCATTTGCTTTCACGGTTGCAGGACACGCGTGAGTTCCAGGTGGCAAATGCCGACCTGACGCGGCGGGTCTGGACAGTCATGGAGGCCGCCGCTGGCAACACCGGACTTCGAGAAACGCTGTTTGCCAGTTCAAACACCCACGGCACCTGCGTCGACGGTCGAATTCTGACCTTCAGTGCGCTGGAAAGTACGGTGTATACACACAATGCCTTGCACGAAGTGTCTGCCGGATCGCCCGGTGTAAAAGGCGAAGCATTATTGAGGTTGTCCAGACGGCTTTTCCGGTTGGACAAGGTCGATGAACTGGCGACGAAAGCCGCTACCCATACCGGTCAGGATCAGGCGGAGGTACGCCTGGGTTATCGAATCGGCCTGACCGGCGGGTGGGACGATGGCCTGGAGCTGCCGGGGCAGCCGAAGCACATGACGTATGCCTCAGGTGTAACTACCCGGCAATTGGCCGAAGCCCGCCGCGAAGTGATGAATGCCGAACACGGCGACGTTTTTTTTGAGAACCTTATCCAGCGTGACTACTGGGTAAGTTATCTCAAGGAAAAATATCCCGAAGCATTCAGGGCGCTCGACGAGGCAGACCTGTCGCAGGAGCAGGGTGACGGGATGGATGTCGACGATGCGAAGCTCATGGAGCAGCTGTTTGATCTGACAGCCGCACGTAACGCAAAGATGATCGAGCTGTCTCGACAAGAGGTCGAGGCGATTGAACGCTCCTCTGGCGCAGCACCGCTGCCGGGAACCTCAAGCCGATAATCAGCCTTCCGGCGCCGGGTTAACCGGCGTCGGAATTCTGATTTCTAGGGTGTCTCAGTTGTCGTAACCCAGGTTCGGCGCCAGCCAGCGCTCGGTCACGCTCAGCTCCTGGCCTTTACGCGAGGTGTAGCTCTGCACCTGATCCTTGTCGATCTTGCCCACGGCGAAATACTGCGCCTGCGGGTGAGCGAAGTACCAACCGCTGACCGCTGCCGCCGGGAACATGGCGTAGTGCTCGGTGAGGAACACGCCGCTGCGGCCGGCCTTGAGTTCTTCCGCTTCCGGGTCCAGCAACTTGAACAGCGTGGCTTTCTCGGTGTGATCCGGGCAGGCCGGGTAGCCCGGAGCAGGGCGGATGCCGGTGTATTGCTCTTTGATCAGCGCCTCGTTGTCCAGCGTCTCGTCCTTGGCGTAGCCCCAGTAGTCTTTACGCACCTGTTGGTGCAGCCACTCGGCGCAGGCCTCGGCCAAGCGGTCGGCCAGGGCTTTGACCATGATCGAGTTGTAGTCGTCGCCCGCATCCTGATAGGCCTTGGCCACTTCTTCGGCGCCGATCCCGGCGGTGGTGATGAAGCCTCCCACGTAGTCGGTCACGCCACTGTCTTTGGGCGCAACGAAGTCGGCCAGGGAGAAGTTCGGTTTGCCGTCGGTTTTGATGATCTGCTGGCGCAAGTGATGCAGCTTGGCCAATGGCTTGCCGTCATCGCCGTAGACTTCGATGTCATCGTCGCGCACCTGATTGGCCGGCCAGAAGCCGAACACCGCACGGGCGCTGATGAGTTTTTCGTCGATCAGCTTGGCGAGCATTTCCTGGGCATCGGCGTACAGCGCGGTGGCGGCTTCACCGACCACTTCGTCCTTGAGGATGCGCGGAAACTTGCCGGCCAGGTCCCAGGAGATGAAGAACGGCGTCCAGTCGATGTATTCGGCCAGCACCTTCAGGTCGATGTTATCCAGCACCTTGGCGCCGGTGAACGTCGGTTTGACTGGTTCGTAGCTGCCCCAGTCGAACTGCGGCTTCTTGGCGATGGCCACCGGGTAGCTCAGGCGTTCGGTACGGGCGCTGCGGTTGGCGGTGCGCTCGCGAACGTCGATGTATTCCAGGCGAGTCTTCTCGACGAAACCGGCCTTCAGTTCCTTGGACAGCAACTGCGTCGCCACGCCCACGGCGCGGGAGGCGTCGGTGACATAGATCACCGCGTCGTTGCTGTACTTGGGCTCGATCTTCACCGCGGTGTGCGCCTTGGAGGTGGTCGCGCCACCGATCATCAACGGCAGATGGAAGTCCTGACGCTGCATCTCGCGGGCCACGTGAACCATTTCGTCCAGCGAAGGCGTGATCAAACCGGACAGGCCGATGATGTCGCATTTCTGTTCTTTGGCGACTTGCAGGATTTTCTCCGCCGGCACCATCACGCCGAGGTCGACGATGTCATAGCCGTTACAGCCCAGCACCACGCCGACGATGTTCTTGCCGATGTCGTGCACGTCGCCTTTCACGGTAGCCATGAGGATCTTGCCCTTGGCTTCCGGCTTGTCGCCTTTTTCCAGTTCGATGAACGGAATCAAGTGGGCCACGGCCTGCTTCATCACGCGGGCGGATTTCACCACTTGCGGCAGGAACATTTTACCGGCGCCGAACAGGTCGCCGACGATGTTCATGCCGGACATCAGCGGGCCTTCGATCACTTCGATCGGGCGAGCGAAGGACAGGCGCGACTCTTCGGTGTCTTCGACGATGTGGGTGGTGATGCCCTTGACCAGCGCATGTTCCAGACGCTTGTTAACGTCCCAGTTGCGCCACTCTTCGGTCTCGGCTTCCTTGACGCTGCCGTCGCCCTTGTACTTGTCGGCGATGGCGAGGAGGGCGTCGGTGCCTTCGGGGGTGCGGTTGAGGATCACGTCTTCGACGGCGTCGCGCAGCTCGGCCGGAATCTGGTCGTAGATCTCCAGCTGACCGGCGTTGACGATGCCCATGGTCAGGCCATTACGAATCGCATACAGCAGGAACACCGAGTGAATCGCTTCACGCACCGGGTTGTTGCCACGGAACGAGAACGACACGTTCGACACGCCGCCAGAGGTCAGGGCGTACGGCAGTTCGTCGCGGATATAGGCGCAGGCGTTGATGAAGTCCACAGCGTAATTGTTGTGTTCTTCAATACCGGTGGCCACGGCGAAGATGTTCGGGTCGAAGATGATGTCTTCCGGCGGGAAGCCGACGTCGTTGACCAGAATGTCGTAGGAGCGTTTGCAGATTTCTTTCTTGCGCGCTTCGGTGTCGGCCTGACCGGCTTCGTCGAAGGCCATCACCACCACGGCGGCGCCGTAGCGCTTGCACAGTTTGGCGTGATGAATGAACTGCTCGACGCCTTCTTTCATGCTGATCGAGTTGACGATGCCCTTGCCCTGGATGCATTTGAGGCCGGCTTCGATCACTTCCCACTTGGAGGAGTCGATCATGATCGGGACGCGGGAGATGTCCGGTTCACCGGCAATCAGATTGAGGAAGGTCACCATGGCCTTCTTCGAATCGAGCATCCCTTCGTCCATGTTGATGTCGATCACCTGGGCGCCGGCTTCGACCTGTTGCAGGGCGACTTCCAGGGCTTCGGTGTAGTTGTCTTCACGGATCAGACGGGCGAACTTGGCGGAACCGGTGATGTTGGTGCGCTCGCCAACGTTGACGAACAACGAGCTGCGATCGATGGTGAACGGTTCCAGGCCCGACAGGCGGCAAGCCTTGGGAATGTCCGGGATTTCACGCGGCGCATAACCGGCCACCGCTTTGGCGATGGCTTCGATGTGGCCCGGCGTAGTACCGCAGCAGCCGCCGACGATGTTCAGGAAGCCGCTTTGGGCGAATTCTTCGATGACCTTGGCGGTTTGGGCCGGCAGCTCGTCGTACTCGCCGAACTCGTTCGGCAGGCCTGCGTTCGGGTGCGCCGACACGTAGGTGCTGGCCTTGTTCGACAGTTCTTCCAGGTACGGGCGCAGTTCACTGGCGCCCAGGGCGCAGTTCAGACCGACGGAGATCGGCTTGGCGTGGGCCACGGAGTTCCAGAACGCTTCAGTGGTCTGGCCGGAGAGGGTGCGGCCAGAGGCGTCGGTGATGGTGCCGGAAATCATGATCGGCAACTCGACGCCCAACTCTTCGTAAACACCTTGCACAGCGAAGATCGCGGCCTTGGCGTTAAGGGTGTCGAAAATGGTTTCGATCAGGATCAGGTCGGCGCCGCCTTCGATCAGGCCTTTGGTGGCCTCGGTGTAGTTTTCCACCAGTTCATCGAAGGTCACGTTGCGGTAGCCGGGGTTGTTCACGTCAGGCGACAGCGAGCAGGTGCGGCTGGTAGGACCGAGCACGCCGGCGACGAAACGCGGCTTGTCCGGGGTTTCCAGGGTCTTGGCGTCTGCCACCTTGCGCGCCAGGCGTGCGCCTTCTACGTTGAGTTCGTACGCCAGGCCCTGCATGCCGTAGTCAGCCTGGGACACTTGGGTGGCGTTGAAGGTGTTGGTTTCCAGAATGTCGGCGCCGGCATCCAGGTAGGCTTTTTCAATAGCACCAATCACGTCCGGGCGCGTCAGCACCAACAGGTCGTTGTTGCCTTTTACATCGCTCGGCCAGTCGGCGAAGCGTTTGCCACGGTAATCCTGCTCCTCGAGCTTGTAGCTCTGGATCATCGTACCCATGCCGCCGTCGAGAATCAGGATGCGCTCTTTGAGGGCGTGCTTGAGAGCTTGAAGGCGAACGCTGCGATCGGACATTTGGACTACTCGGTAAGGCCATGACGAAGGGGCGGGATAATAACAAACCTGTGCGCTTTTGGAGCATGTGCGGGTTTTGCATGAATATCGTTCATGTTGGTGCGCTGGCCAGACCGGTAGAATCGCGGCGTTTTCTCATGATCAGGACCAGGGATATGTCGTATCGCGTCGTCACCAGCCTATTGATGCTGTTTTTAAGCGGGGGCGCCGCTGCACAAGGTCCGGATATTTCCTACGTCCGCGACATTCAACCGATCTTCACCGAAAAGTGCGTGGCCTGCCATGCCTGCTACGACTCCGCCTGTCAGCTCAATCTGGGCAGTGGCGAAGGGGCGGCCCGAGGCGCTACGAAGGTGCCTGTCTATGACGGCGAGCGCCGCCAGGCCGCAGCGCCGACCCGGCTGTTTTATGACGCCTTTGGCAAACGTGCCTGGCAGCAAAAAGGCTTTTATTCGGTGCTCGACGCCCAAGGCAGCCAAGCGGCACTGATGGCGCGGATGCTCGAACTGGGCCACAAAACCCCGTTGCAGCCCAACGCCAAGTTGCCGGAAGACATCGTCCTGGGCCTGAACCGGGAGAACATGTGCGCCATGCCGGCGGAGTTCGACGGCTACGCCAGCTCCCACCCGAAAGAAGGCATGCCGTTGGCGGTCACCGGCCTGACCGATCAGCAATACCAGACGTTGCAACGCTGGCTGGCCTCCGGCGCGCCAATTGATGAGCAGGGCCTGGTGCCCAGCGCCAAGGAAGCCTTGCAGGTGGTGCAGTGGGAAAACCTGCTCAACGCGCCGGGCGCCCGGGAGAGCCTGGTCGGGCGCTGGTTGTTCGAGCACTGGTTTTTGGCGCACCTCTATTTCAAGGACGGCGAGCCGGGGCATTTCTTCCAGTGGGTACGTTCGCGCACGCCAACGGGGCAGCCGATCGACCTGATTAACACTCGCCGTCCGAATGACGATCCGGGTACTCAGGTCTATTACCGTCTATGGCCGGTGCAAGGCGTGATCGTGCACAAGACCCACATCACCTATCCGCTGAGCGCGGCGAAGATGGCGCGGATCAAAAGCCTGTTTTACAACGGCAACTGGCAGGTCAACGCGCTGCCGGGTTACGGGCCGGAGCGACGGGCCAATCCGTTTACGACCTTTGAGGCCATCCCGGCTCAGGCGCGTTACCAGTTCATGCTCGATAACGCCGAGTACTTTGTGCGCACCTTTATTCGTGGCCCGGTCTGCCGCGGCCAGATCGCCACCGACGTGATCCGCGACAACTTCTGGGCGCTGTTCCAGGCCCCGGAGCATGACCTCTACATCACCGACCCGAACTATCGCGGCCAGGCCACGCCGTTGCTGGCGATGCCGGGACAGAACGATGACGTCGGCAGTGTCCTGAGCCTGTGGCGCGACTACCGCAACAAACGCAACGAATACGAAGCCTTGCGCCGCGACAGCTATGCCGACCTGCCGGCGCCGAGCTGGTCGACCCTGTGGGCGGGCAATGACAACGCTTTGCTGAGTATTTTCCGGCATTTCGACAGCGCCTCGGTGAACAAAGGCCTGATCGGTGACGTCCCGCAAACCATTTGGCTGTTCGATTACCCGTTGCTGGAACGCACGTATTACCAGTTGGCGGTCAACTTCGATGTGTTCGGCAACGTGTCCCATCAGGCCCAGACCCGGCTGTACTTCGACCTGATTCGCAACGGTGCCGAGCAGAACTTCCTGCGCCTGATGCCGGCTGATTCACGGGACGGCTACCTCGACGATTGGTATCAGAACGGCGGCCAGTTCAAGATGTGGCTGGATTACGAGTACATCGACAACGACAAACCAACGGCGCTGAGTCTGGACGAAAAGGACCCGAAACGCGATTTCGTCCTGCAGTTGTTGGCCCGTTACGGCGAACTCAATGCCAAGCCCGACCCGATCAACCGCTGCGACGGCGCTTACTGCTCGCGGCCGAACATCGACCTGGCGCTGCAGAACGCCGAGCAGGCCTTGAGCCGCCTGACTTCACGTCCGGCTGCAGGGCTGAAAGTCATTGATCAATTGCCAGAAGCCACGATGTTGCGTATCGAGACCCAAAGCGGCAAGCGCGAGGTCTACAGCCTGCTGCGCAACCGCGCCCACAGCAACGTGGCGTTCCTGCTCGGTGAGTCGCTGCGCTATCAGCAGGGTCTCGATACGTTGACGATTTATCCGGGTGTACTCAGCAGCTACCCGAACTTCATGTTCAACATCCCGGCCGGGCAAGTGCCCGCATTCGTCGACGCGATGGAAAATGCCAGGGATGCCGCCAGTTTCGAGAAAATCGTCGAACGCTGGGGTATTCGCCGCAGCCATCCGCTGTTCTGGCAGTATTTCCATGATCTGAGCCGCTACATCCACGACACCGACCCGGTGGAAGAGGGCGTGCTGGACATGAACCGCTACGAAAACCTCTGAAACACCTGCAATCCAGTGTGGGAGCGAGCCTGCTCGCGATGAGGGCCTGACAGTCACCTGATAGGTTGACTGTGAGATGGCCATCGCGAGCAGGCTCGCTCCCACAGGGATCAGTGCATCTTTCCCGACAAAAATACTAGGACTTTGTGTGGCGCGATGATTGGCGTAAACTGCGTCCAAGCCTGCGAGGAGTTTCCATGACAGCTATTACCATTACCGACGCCGCCCACGATTATCTGGCTGATCTGCTCTCCAAGCAGAACACCCCGGGTATCGGCATCCGCGTCTTTATCACCCAGCCTGGCACCCAGTACGCCGAAACCTGCATTGCCTACTGCAAGCCGGGCGAAGAAAAACCTGAAGACACGGCGCTGGGGCTCAAAAGCTTCACTGCCTACATCGACTCGTTCAGCGAAGCATTTCTGGACGATGCGGTAGTCGACTACGCCACCGACCGCATGGGCGGCCAGCTGACCATCAAGGCGCCAAACGCCAAAGTACCGATGGTCAATGCCGACAGCCCGGTTAACGAGCGCATCAACTACTACCTGCAAACCGAGATCAACCCGGGGCTGGCCAGCCACGGCGGTCAGGTCAGCCTGATCGATGTGGTCGAAGATGGCATTGCCGTGCTGAAATTCGGCGGCGGTTGCCAGGGCTGCGGTCAGGCAGACGTTACCCTGAAGGAAGGCATCGAGCGCACCTTGCTCGAGCGTATTCCCGAGCTCAAGGGTGTTCGTGACGTGACCGACCACACGCAGAAAGAAAACGCCTACTACTAAGGTGTTCGCTGCGACATAAAAAAACGGTGCCCGTGAGCGCCGTTTTTTGTGGGTGATCGATAACCTGTGGCGAGGGAGCTTGCTCCCGCTCGACTGCGAAGCAGTCGCAATCCAGCCGATGCATTTTCCTGTGATGAATGCGTTGGCTGATTTGGGACCGCTGCGCGGTCCAGCGGGAGCAAGCTCCCTCGCCACAAGTGCTTCAGGGCCTGTACAAATGCGCATGCCCCGCGCGATACAACGACGATTCACTGAAGTGATCGCTGCCCAACACCCGGCCCACCAGAATCAGCGCCGTGCGGCGAAACCCCTTGGCTTCAACCTTCCCGGCAATATCCGCCAGCGTCCCCACCACCCAATCCTGATCCGGCCAGGTCGCCCGATGAATCACCGCGATCGGGCAATCGGCGCCGTAGTGCGGCAGCAATTCGGTGAGGATCTTCTCCAGATGATTGACCCCCAAGTGGATCGCCATCGTCGCCCCGTGCTGCGCCAGACTGCCCAACTCTTCACCGGCGGGCATCGCGGTCTTGTCGGCGTAGCGGGTCAGAATCACGCTCTGTGACACGTCCGGCAAGGTCAGTTCAGCACCCAAAAGGGCCGCGCAGGCGGCAGTGGCGGTGACGCCGGGAATGATTTCGAAAGGGATGTCGAGTTCACGCAAGTAGCGAATCTGCTCGCCAATCGCGCCGTACAGGCTCGGATCGCCGGAATGCACCCGGGCCACGTCCTGGCCGTTGGCATGGGCGGTCTTGATCAGCTCGATGATCTGTTCCAGGTGCAATTCGGCGCTGTTGACCACCTGTTCGGCCCGGTGGCCCTCCAGCACGGCGGCGGGCACCAGGGAGCCTGCATAGATGATAACCGGGCAGCTACGAATCAGCCGCTGGCCTTTGACGGTGATAAGTTCCGGGTCGCCGGGGCCTGCGCCAATGAAGTAGACGGTCATCGTCGTTTCCTGTCAGAAAAAGGGCATGGGCACGCTTCAGATGAAGATTGCTCATGATCGAAGGCGGGGATTATCGGGGATTTTACGCGGCGCTGGCCAATGCAAGAGTGGCCTGGGCGTATTTCTGTCGTGGAATCAGCAACTTTGCCGGTGCTTGAGCCAACTGTTCGGCCAGTGCCAGCGCGGCACTTTCCGCTACGCCGTAACAGCCGGTGCGTTCGAACGCGATATCCGAGTGGTGGCTGAGTTGCGGTTCATAACCGGCCAATTGTTCGCTGCTGAAGTACATCAACGGCAATGCCAGCTGTTCGGCCAGTTCGATCAGGGCGGGCTCTTCGCGCTTGAGGTCGATACTGGCCAGGGCCTTGATCTGACGAAGCTCGATTTGATGGGCCTGTAACGCCTGATCAAGTAGCGCCCGCAGCGTGCTGACGGGGCAGCCGCGCTGGCAGCCCAGGCCGACCACCAGGGTCGGCGCTGTGCTGACGTCAGTCATGCGCAGTATTGGCCATCGCTTTTGCGGCGGAACAACCAGGCACTGATCAGGCCCAGGGCCAGCCAGAACGCCATGTTGGTCAGCTGCGAAGCGATTTTGAACTGCGCCTCCAGGGCTTCCGGCGCCAGCATCGAATGGACTTCCGGTTGCGGTGCACCGATCACATGAGGCACGGCCAGGATCGCCACGCCAAGAATCTTCATCAACCAGTGGCGGCTGAATACGATGAGCGCGATGCCAACAGCGGTGGATGCGGCAGTGCCAATCCACCAGATCTGCCGTTGCGCCAGATCTGCTGCGGCAGTGCCCGGCAGCTCAGGTGGCAGGCCGAGGGTTGGCGCCAGCACGAACGTCGCATAACCGGCCAGACCCCAGAGCAGGCCCTGAGAGGTACGGCGTGGAGCGCGCAAGGTATAGAGGCCCGCGAACATCAGGGCGAAACCGACCGCTACCACCAGATTGCCGCCGGTGGTCGACAGCACGCGCTGCCAGCCGTCTTCAGGTTCCCAGGCTTCGGCGTCGTGGGTGTGAGCGGTGACAGCACCCGCGGCATGCTCGTGGATTTCGACAGCGGCCGGCTCGGATTTTTCGTAGGTCTCGGCCTGCAAAATCAGCGGGGCAACCCAAAAGCTTTGCAGCAGGGTCAGCAGCAGGGCGGCCAGCAACCCGGTGAAACCTGCGGTTTGCGCAATACGCTTGATCATGTCAGCAGGTCTCAATGGCACGGAAAGGCGGAGCTGTGACGGGTATCGTGCGCGGCATTGTGTACCGCTTCGATGTGCGAGAAACCGGCGAAATACACAAGGCACGCGCCAAGGATCGACGCGCAAAAAGCGGCGGTCAGGCGTTGGCTCAAGGTTGAAGTAGTGCTGGCGGTGCTACTGGCGGTACTGCTGATGATCGACATGGCGCTTCCCTCTGGTCTGTCAGCGGGTGAATAGAGCGCATGAAAACCTCCGCACGCCAGGGCACGCAGAGATTTCGAACAGCGCCCGCCCACCGCGGGTTTGTTATTCAGTGAACGTAAAACTCACTTTGTGTTGCGGGCCGGTCTCCGGGCTCGCGAGGGGCAGGGCTTGCGCCGACACCTGCAAGCATCACCTTCCCATGCCATATGACGGGCACAGTGGATCTGACGCTTCACTCGCTTACCGTTGCGGGGGCAGCACCGGACTGACATGGCTTTGAGTAAAGCACATGATTCACCGGTTTCCCGTTTCACCCTGTGAAGGGCACCCGTAACAAGGCGTGTAGGAGAGCATGGGCGGGGGTTGGGCGTCAATTGGCAAGGGTTCTCAACTGACACCAAATACCTGTGGCGAGGGAGCTTGCTCCCGTTCGAGCGCGTAGCGGTCGCATCAAATTCATGCGGTCTGTCCATTAGATACGCATCGCATGGTTTCACGACTGCTTCGCAGCCGAACGGGAGCAAGCTCCCTCGCCACAGGCAAGCCCCCTCGCCACAGGTGATCGCATTCTCCTATAGAACATTGACCCGCCCCCATACGATGCGTAGCCTTGCGCTTTCGAGGTTCTTCGGCATCTGCCGAAGCTAAGAAGGGAACGCGGTCGATGCCGCGGCTGCCCCCGCAACTGTGAACGGTGATGTTCGCTGCCACGCCACTGCAAGCCCTGATCCATCAGGTTCGCGGGAAGGCGCAGCGAATGCCAGGCCAATAAGGCCGGCACACCGTCAGCCAGGAGACCTGCCTCGACACAGATTCTCACTACAACCGGGCGGGGTGATCCGGTGGCGGAACTCTTGCGCGCGCGCACCTGCCGCAGCGATTGTCGTCCCGTATGCCCGCCACCTTGCCAAAGGGCATCCGATGAAAACACTGGCCAAACTCCCCGTCACCATCGTTACCGGCTTCCTCGGCTCGGGCAAAACCACCTTGCTGCGGCACATGCTCGACAACGCCCAGGGCCGTCGCATCGCGGTGATTGTCAACGAGTTCGGCGAGCTGGGTATCGACGGCGAAATCCTTAAGCAGTGCTCGATCGGTTGCACCGAAGAAGAAGCCAACGGTCGCGTCTACGAACTGGCCAACGGCTGCCTATGCTGCACGGTTCAGGAAGAATTCTTCCCGGTGATGCGCGAACTGGTCGCGCGTCGCGGCGACCTCGATCACATCCTGATCGAAACGTCGGGCCTGGCCCTGCCAAAACCTTTGGTTCAAGCTTTCCAATGGCCAGAAATCCGCAGCGCCTGCACGGTTGACGCGGTGATCACCGTGGTCGACAGCCCGGCCGTCGCTGCTGGCACCTTCGCTGCGTTCCCGGATCAGGTTGATGCCATGCGCAAACTCGACCCGAACCTGGACCACGAATCGCCGCTGCACGAGCTGTTTGCCGACCAACTGGCCAGCGCCGACCTGGTGATCCTCAACAAGGCCGACCTGATCAGCGCTGAAGACCTGGCCCGCGTGCGCCTGGAAGTCGCCGAAGAATTGCCGCCGGCGGTGAAAGTCATCGAAGCCAGCAGCGGTCGTCTGCCGCTGGACGTGCTGATCGGCCTCGGCGCCGGTTCCGAAGAACACATCGACAGCCGCCACAGCCATCACGATCATCACCATGAAGGTGAGGACGACCACGACCACGACGCGTTCGATTCCATCTCTATCGAGCTGCCACAAGCCGACGAAAGCCTGCTGATGGATGCACTGACTCAACTGGTGGTCCAGCATGGCATCCTTCGGGTCAAAGGTTTTGCAGCGGTGCCGAACAAGCCGATGCGCCTGCTGATCCAGGGCGTGGGCACGCGCTTCGACAAGCACTTCGACCGTCAGTGGGGTGCTGAAGAAGCGCGCACCACCCGTCTGGTGTTGATCGGTCAGGATCTGGACGCAGCTCAGCTCGAAGCGCAATTGCGCGCTGCGCTCAGCGTTTAAACCATGCACCTGCTCAGGACCCAGCCCGGCGGTTTCGTGTCGGATGACAACATTGCCGACCTTGGACAAACCCCCGCCGAGCTGGTGATTCTGTGCAGCGGCGATTCCAGCCTGGCGCTGCTCGCCGAAGCGGCGCAGCAGTTGCCCGACGATTACCCGAGCGTGCGCCTGGCCAACCCGATGCAGGTGCAGAATCACGCCTCGGTCGATCTCTACGTCGACGAAGTGCTGCGCCACGCCAAAGTGATTTTGATCTCGCTGCACGGCGGCATCGCCTATTGGCGTTACGGCATCGAGCGTCTGGTGGAATTGTCCGAGCGCGGCGTGCAACTGATTCTGGTGCCGGGTGACGATCGCCCGGACCCGGAACTCAGTGACCTGAGCACCGTAACCGCGCAAGACCGCGACCGGCTCTGGCACTTCCTGCGTCAGGGCGGCATGGCCAACGCGCTGGACCTGTTTCGCTGCCTCGCCAATCGTTGGTTGGACCGCGACTACCCCTGGTCCGAGCCGCAAACTCTGCCACGCACCGCGATTTACCACCCGCAAAAAAGCCCCGCAGAACTGAAGGATTGGCAAGCCGACTGGCAAGCTGATCAGCCGGTGGCGGCGGTGCTGTTTTACCGCTCGCATTTGCAGGCGGCGAACACCGGTTTCATCGATATTTTCTGCCAGCGTTTGCAAGCAGCGGGGTTGAACCCGTTGCCGATTGCGCTGGCCAGTTTGAAAGAGCCTGGCTGCCTGACGGTGGTCGAGGACCTGCTGGATGAAGTCGAGGCGGGGGTGATTCTCAACACCACCGGTTTCGCCCAGTCCAGCCCCGAAGCGCCGCATCTGCGACCGTTTCGCCGCAATATTCCGGTGATCCAGGCGATCTGCGCCCAGGACAATGAACCCGGTTGGCGCGCCAGCGAGCAGGGCCTCGGTCCCCGCGATCTGGCGATGCACATCGCACTGCCGGAACTGGATGGGCGAATCATCAGCCGGCCGATCAGTTTCAAGGATCTGGCCTGGCGCAGTGAGCGCAGCCAGTCCGACGTGGTCTGCTACCGGCCGCAACCTGAGCGCATGGATTTTGTCGCCGAACTGGCGCGGCGCTGGATCGATCTGGCGCGAGTGCCTAACGGTGAAAAACGCATCGCCCTGATCCTCGCCAACTACCCGACTCGCGACGGGCGCATCGGTAATGGCGTGGGTCTCGACACTCCGGCTGCGGCATTGAATATCTTGCGCGCCCTGCACGCCGAAGGTTATCCGCTACCGGCCGAGTTGCCGGACAGCGGCACCGCGCTGATCCAGCAATTGCTCGGCGGCGTCAGCAACGACCTCGACACCCTCGACCAGCGTCCCTGCCATCAAAGCCTCGCGCTGGACGACTACAACCTGATGTTCAACGCACTGCCCGAGGCTAATCGCCAAGCCGTGCTGGAGCGCTGGGGCGCCCCCGAAAACGATCCAATGTTCCGCGGCGGACGAATGATGATTGCCGGTCTGCGCTTCGGCTTGACCTTCGTCGGCATTCAGCCGGCCCGGGGTTACCAAGTCGATCCAAGTGCTGTCTATCACGACCCGGACCTGGTGCCGCCCCACGGCTATCTGGCGTTTTACTTCTGGTTGCGCAACACCTACGGCGCTCACGGCGTGATCCACGTCGGCAAGCACGGCAACCTCGAATGGCTGCCGGGCAAGGGCGTCGGGTTGTCGGAAAACTGCTGGCCGGACGCATTGCTCGGGCCGCTGCCGAACATCTATCCGTTTATCGTCAATGACCCGGGCGAGGGCGCCCAGGCCAAGCGCCGTACGCAGGCCGTGATCATCGATCACCTGATGCCGCCGCTGACCCGCGCTGAAACCTACGGTCCGCTGCGCAATCTCGAATTGTTGGCCGACGAATATTACGAAGCGCAATTGCTCGATCCGCGCCGCGCCCGGGAGTTACAGCGCGACATTCTGCAATTGGTGCGCGACACGCACATCGACCGCGAACTGCAACTGGACGAGAAGCTCGACAGCGATGCCGATGCGGCGATTTGGTTGCCGCGTCTGGACACGTATTTGTGCGACTTGAAGGAGTCGCAGATCCGCGATGGCCTACACGTGTTTGGCGAGTCGCCGGTCGGGCGGTTGCGCATCGACACCTTATTGGCCTTGCTGCGCATTCCTCGCGGTGATGGCCGTGGGGCGCAATCGAGCTTGTTGCGGGCATTGGCCAAGGCGTTTGAATTGGGCTTCGATCCGCTGGATTGTGCGTTGGCCGAGCCTTGGGTCGGGCTGCGTCCGGATGCCCTGTTGTCGGTCAGCGATGAGCTATGGCGCACAGCGGGCGATACCCGCGAGCGACTGGAGCTATTTGCCGCTGAACTGATCTTGCTGACACTGAACCCATCTCAAGCCCACCACGACCCCTGTGGGAGCGGGCTTGCCCGCGAAGGCGGCGTGTCAGTCGACATTGATTTATCTGACCCACCGCTATCGCGGGCAAGCCCGCTCCCACAGGGTCTTGCGTGGGCTGACGTCAGCGCCATCCTTGAGAGCCTGCGCGAAGTGGTCGCACCACGCCTGGACGCCTGCGGCCCAGCGGAAATGCGCGGTCTGCTGGACGCTCTCAACGGCCGATTCGTCCCGGCCGGCCCTAGCGGTGCGCCAAGTCGCGGCCGTCTGGACGTGCTGCCCACCGGGCGTAATTTCTATTCGGTGGACGTGCGCAACCTGCCGACCACCACGGCGTGGCGCATCGGTTTTCAGTCAGCAAATCTGATTCTTGAGCGGCACTTGCAGGATCACGGCGATCACCTGCGGCAGCTCGGTCTGTCGGTCTGGGGCACCGCGACCATGCGCACAGGCGGCGATGACATTGCCCAGGCCATGGCGCTGATGGGCGTGCGACCGGTCTGGGCTACCGGCAGCCAGCGCGTCGACGACTTCGAGATTCTGCCGTTGAGCCTGCTGGACCGCCCACGCGTGGATGTGACTTTGCGCGTCTCCGGATTTTTCCGCGATGCCTTTGCCAACCTGATCCGGCTGTTCGACGCCGCCGTGCAAGCGGTCGCCGCGCTGGATGAACCGGATGATCTCAACCCGTTGGCGGCCAAGGTCCGCGCTGAGCGGCAAGCGCTGCTGGAATCCGGTCTGGATGAAGACGCGGCGCGGCGACAGGCCGGCTGGCGCATCTTCGGGGCCAAACCGGGTGCTTACGGCGCGGGCGTGCAAGGCGCCATCGACGGTCGCTTGTGGCAAAGCCGTGAAGACCTGGCCGAGGTTTACCTGAACTGGGGCGGCTACGCTTACGGCGGCTCCGACGAAGGCACCGCCGCCCGCGAACAATTCGCCCAGCGTCTGAGCCAGGTGCAGGCGGTGCTACAAAATCAGGATAACCGCGAGCACGACTTGCTTGATTCCAACGATTATTACCAGTTCCAGGGTGGCATGCTGGCGGCCGTCGAAAGCCTCAGTGGTGAAGCGGCTGCCAGTTATCACGGCGACCACAGTCAGCCGGACTTGCCGAAGATCCGCACGTTGAAGGAAGAACTTAACCGGGTGATCCGTTCCCGTGCGGCCAATCCGAAATGGATCGACGGGGTCAAGCGTCATGGCTACAAAGGCGCGTTCGAACTGGCGGCGACGGTCGATAACCTGTTTGCGTTCGACGCGACGACTCAGTTGATCGACGATCACCAATATGCGTTGCTGGCGGACGCTTATTTGCTCGATCCGGCGACCCGGGAGTTTGTCCGCGAACACAATCCCCATGCCTTGCGCGACATGACCGAGCGCATGCTCGAAGCGCAGCAGCGCGGGATGTGGAAAGAGCCGGGCGAGTACCGCGAGGCGCTGGAGAATTTGTTGCTGGATATAGAAGAAGACGGGTAACTCTGTGACACCGCTAACCTGTGGGAGCGTGGCTTGCCCGCGAAGAGGCCCTCACAATCAACATTGATTTCGACTGAGCGGACGCCTTCGCGGGCAAGCCACGCTCCCACAGGTACAAGGTGTGCCTGCCACCGACCATGACTGAGATTTGAAAATGACCGACACCCCCCATTTCCCGCTCTCCGCCGTGGTCGGCGCCGATGACTTGAAGCTCGCGCTGTACCTGACCGCCATCGACCCGAAAATCGGTGGCGTACTGATCGAAGGTCCACGGGGCATGGCCAAATCGACCCTGGCCCGAGGCCTGGCGGACTTGTTGGCCAGCGGTCAATTTGTCACCTTGCCCCTGGGCGCCACCGAAGAACGGCTGGTCGGCACCCTCGACCTCGACGCGGCCCTGAGCGAGGGGCGCGCACAGTTTTCCCCCGGCGTACTGGCCAAGGCCGATGGCGGCGTGTTGTATGTCGATGAAGTCAATCTGCTGCCCGATCACCTCGTGGACTTGCTGCTCGACGTGGCCGCCAGCGGCACCAACCTGATCGAGCGCGACGGGATTTCCCATCGGCATTCGGCGAAGTTTGTGTTGATCGGCACCATGAACCCGGAAGAGGGCGAATTGCGCCCGCAATTGCTCGACCGTTTTGGCCTGAACGTCGCCCTCAGTGGCCACACCGCACCCGCCGAGCGCGGTCAGATCATCCGTCGCCGACTGGATTTCGACAGCGACCCGCAAGGGTTCTGCGCCGAGTGGGAAAGCCAGCAACACGCACTGCGCGAGCGCTGCCAAAAGGCGCGCTCGGCACTGGCGAGCATTCCCCTCGACGATGCCGCGCTGGCGCAGATCACCGAGCGTTGCTTTGCTGCTGGCGTCGATGGTCTGCGGGCCGATCTGGTCTGGTTACGCGCGGCCCGGGCTCATGCGGCCTGGCGCGGAGCGAATGCCATTGGCGAAGAAGATATCGACGCGGTCGCCGAGTTTGCCTTGCGCCATCGTCGTCGCGAACACTCGCCACCGATGCCGCACCAATCACCCGCAGCACAGCCGCCTTCCAACCAGAACGCCAACCCGAGCGAAGGTCAGGGCCAGTGGGGCGAAATGCCCGCCCAGGCGCTGCCGGTCGGCGCTCGACGTGAAGTGCCGAGCTGGCCAAAAAAGCCCTAGGCATTCGCCCTCGATCAGACGCGGGGGCGAATGCCAGACCCCGCGCAGGACGGCTGGATCACGGTAAGCAGGGCAAGCGTCACGCGGCCCTGAGCGGATCGATCAATTGGCCCGGCACCTTGCTCAATGGCCGACCGCGTCAACGCGACGATGTGCTGTTTCACCTGCGCACCCGCAGTCCTCATGAATTATGGCTGGTGATTGTCGATGCCTCGGCCTCCACTCGACGTCATCAAGCGTTGAGCGATGCCAAGGGCCTGCTGGCGCAACTGTTCGACGATGCCTATCGACAGCGTGCGCGCTTGGCTTTGCTGACCGCCAGCGGCCATGTGCCGAAGTGGCAGGTGCAAGGGTTAAAAGCCTCCGCTGGCTTGCGCGACTGGCTCGACGGGCTCGGTGCCGGCGGCGGAACACCGATGCTGGCGGCGCTGGGCGAGGCAGGGCGTTGGCTGGCGGCTCGGCAAAAGCGCTTTCCGGCAGAGCAGCAACGGCTGTTGCTGGTGACGGATGGACGGGTGAAGGAATGGTCAACGTTGCCGGCGCTGGAATGTCCGGGGTTGCTGATCGACATTGAGCGCGGGCCGATACATCTTGGCCGGGCAAAGGTGTTGGCAGCGCAGTTGCAGGTTGATTATCGACATATCGATGAGCTGATTTCAGGTTGAGTTTTGTGCTGACAGTATTGACCCCATCGCGAGCAGGCTCGCTCCCACATTTGATCTGCGGCGTGTGGGAGCGAGCCGGCTCGCGATGGCATCACCTCGGAATCGGATAATCGCAGTTCGTCTGCATCGCTGCCCTATGCTGCTGTAAACAAGCCAATCACAGGAGTGACCCATGCGCGTTCTAGCCCGCAACGATCAGGACGATTTTCGCGTCAAAGCCTACGCTGGCACCAACGGTGTGTTGCTGGCCATCGACGTGGCCGAACCCCGCCGCAAAGGTCTGCTGGGTTTCGCCATCGAAAAGCAGCAAGGCAGCAAACCCTGGTTGTTTCTGTTCAACAGCCTGACCTTCCCCGGCAAGGCTCATACGTTCCCCCAGTTTCACGCCACCCCCAGCGATACCGCGCCGTTGCAGAAATTTCGCTGGGCCGATTACGCAGTCAATCCGGGCGTGACGATCCATTATCGGATTCACCTGGCCTACGGCACCGCCGATGCGCCACAACTGGGTGAATTCCTGGAAGTGACGGTCAGCACCGACAATGGCCTGCCCAAAGGCCAAAACGTCATTTTCAATCGGGCGGTGGCCGCCAGTCAGGCTTTCCAGCGCAAGTTCGCCGACGTTGATGCGCTACTCAGCGTCAACAAGAAACTGCCCATCGAAGAATGGCCCGACGCCCCACGGCAATGGCTGGAAAATGGTCTGCTCGCACGCTTGCTCGGGTTCATCGAACGGGCCGAGGATGGCCAATGGGCGCTGGACATCGCGATCTATGAATACCAGTTGAAAGTGATCGTCGATGCGGTGAACGCCGCTTTCGAGCGCGGCGTAAAGGTTCGGGTTCTGTACCATGCCCAACCGGACGAAGACACCACGGCGCTGAACGAAGCCAGTCTGGAAAAAATCCCGGCGGCGAACAAACGCGGGCGAGTCACCCACAACATTTTCCACAACAAATTCATCGTCCTGAGCCGACTCGACGGGGCAGGGCTGCATCAGCCCGAAGCGGTACTCTGTGGCAGCACCAATTTCACGGCCAACGGTGTTTATCGTCAGGCCAACGTCGTGCATGTGCTGGACGATGCCCGAATCGGCGCCAGTTACCTGCAAACCTTCGAGCAGGTCTGGTCCACACCGGCGGACGTCGGCGCCACCCGTGAATGGCTCACGGAAAACAATCCGATGCAGTCGGACCAGGGGCTGTTCGCAGGGTTCTCACCGCGCACGGGTCAGGGCGACTTGCGTGAATTTGTCGAGATCATCAATGCCGCCAAAAAAGACCTGCTGTTTGTCACGGCGTTCACCTTGCCGGACGAAATACTCAACGCCTTGCTCGGCCAGCCCCATGACGACATCTTGCGTTACGGTTTGCAAAACACCGTCAGCAGCATCACCGGTTTCCATGCCGACCGCACCGCCGAGTTCGCCGCCACCGCGCTGCTCAACACCGGCCTGGAAGGCTGGCTCAAGGAAAACATGAAAGGCCAGAAGGGCAACCTGCTGGTGCACACCAAAGCCATCGTCGTCGACTTCACCAGCGACACACCGACCATCATCAGCGGCAGCCACAACCTTAGTGAAGCGGCCAGTAACGGCAATGACGAAAACTACCTGATCATCCGTGGCGACACCGACCTGGCCGATCGTTACGGGCTGGAACTGCTGCGCTTTTACGAGCATTACCGGTTCCGCTACTTCGCAAAAAAACTGCAACTCAAGCAGGTCCGGCCTTTGGCGGCGGATGACAGCTGGACCGATGATTATTACCTCGAAGGCGATTTGCGCATGTTGTCGCGGTTGCGCTTTGCCGGACGATAAACAGCCTGGTGATTCCCTGTGGGAGCGAGCCTGCTCGCGATAGCGATCGTTCATACGACGCAAACTTTACTCATCAACCGTACATTCAGCAGCTCCCGTGCCCGTGGTGCGGTGCATAAAGCGCTGAAGGTTTTCTGCAACCACGGCAAGTCGTGGCGGGGTTTGCGGGCAATCTGTTTAGGCCTGAGCTTGCCGATGTGCTTTTTGAAGTTTTCTTCCAGGGTTTCCCGGGTTCCAATCCCCTTGAGCTTTTTCAGCAACTTCCCCTCCTTGTAAAACAGCACAGTGGGTGTGCCGGTGACATCTGGATGCCGAGGAGATTCGCTCGTACTCAGCACATAGATGTGCGCGTGATCTTTGTACTTCTCGGCAATAGCACGGAAAACCGGTTCGGCCATTTCGCAGGCGGGACAGTGTTGGTTGCCGAAATACAGGATCACCGGGCGCCAGGTTTTCAGCGCCTTGCGGTAGACCGCTGCCATGGTCGTGTGGGTGTTCATCGAGCTCATTGAAATCTCCTTTTCAAAGACAATCGAAGGCCTGTCGACGTTAAAGGAGGCGAGCAGGTGGGGTCTACTGTCAGAAATTACAGGTAGGGCTCTGCTTCATTTTGAATCGCTATGGCTTCAGATGTGGTGCAAGTACTCGAGCGTTGTGTCCCACGGTAGCGTTCTCTTATTTGTGCGTTTCGTAACGCCTTCTTCGCGCTAACGCGCATCCATCTGATTCAAAACACTTTTCAATTCCTCCGAGATTCCGCCCACAACCTGTGGCACACTTTCTGCTGTCTATTCCGTTGTTACATACCTGTTTCCGGTATAGCGGAATAAACATGACCCTGGAGTGCTTGCCATGCATCGCCGACCTTCGTTGTTTAAAGCGTGTGTTTTCGTTCTCGCGGCTTCGGCCGCTGTCATGGGTGTCGCCCAAGCGGCAGACAGCAAACTCGACAGCGTGCTGGCCCGTGGGAAGTTGATCGTGGGCACGGGCAGTACCAATGCGCCGTGGCACTTCCAGGGAGCGGATGGCAAGTTGCAGGGTTTTGATATTGATATCGCGCGGATGGTGGCCAAAGGGTTGTTCAACGACCCGAGCAAGGTCGAGTTCGTGGTGCAGTCGTCCGATGCGCGGATTCCGAATCTGCTGACCGACAAGGTCGACATGAGTTGCCAGTTCATCACCGTGACCGCCAGTCGCGCGCAGCAAGTGGCGTTCACCCTGCCGTACTACCGCGAAGGCGTGGGCCTGTTGTTGCCGGCCAACAGCAAATACAAGGAAATCGACGACCTGAAAGCTGCCGGTGACGGTGTAATCGTGGCAGTGCTGCAGAACGTGTACGCCGAAGAGCTGGTGCATCAGGCGTTGCCCAAGGCCAAGGTCGATCAGTACGACAGCGTGGATTTGATGTATCAGGCGGTGAACTCCGGCCGTGCCGATGCCGCAGCTACCGATCAGTCGTCGGTGAAGTACCTGATGGTGCAGAACCCCGGTCGCTATCGCAGCCCGACCTACGCCTGGAGCCCGCAAACCTATGCGTGCGCGGTCAAACGCGGCGATCAGGACTGGCTGAACTTCGTCAACACTACATTGCATGAAGCCATGACCGGCGTTGAATTCCCGACCTACGCGGCTTCCTTCAAGCAGTGGTTCGGTGTCGATCTGCCGACTCCAGCCATCGGTTTCCCAGTCGAATTCAAATGATCCCGTGAGAGCGGGGCGGTTTTAAATCGCCCCGCTCAAGGTACTGCTGACCATGAACTATCAGTTGAATTTTGCCGCCGTCTGGCGCGATTTCGACACCCTGCTGGCGGGGCTCGGTCTGGGCCTCGAACTGGCGCTGGTGTCGATCGCCATCGGTTGCGTGATCGGCCTGATGATGGCGTTTGCTTTGCTGTCAAAGCATCGCGCATTGCGGGGGCTGGCGTCGGTGTATGTGACGGTGATCCGTAATACGCCGATTCTGGTGTTGATTCTGTTGATCTACTTTGCCTTGCCAAGTCTGGGCATTCGTCTGGACAAGATCCCGTCATTCATCATCACGCTGTCGCTGTATGCCGGGGCCTATCTGACCGAAGTGTTTCGCGGCGGGTTGTTGAGCATTCCCAAGGGGCTACGTGAAGCCGGCCTGGCCATCGGGCTCGGCGAGTGGCAGGTCAAGGCGTACATCACCGTGCCGGTGATGCTGCGCAATGTGCTGCCGGCCTTGTCGAACAACTTCATATCGCTGTTCAAGGACACCTCGCTGGCGGCGGCGATTGCCGTGCCGGAGCTGACCTATTACGCGCGCAAGATCAATGTCGAGAGCTACCGGGTGATTGAAACCTGGCTGGTGACCACAGCGCTCTATGTTGCGGCCTGTTACCTCATTGCCATGATGCTGCGTTACCTCGAGCAGCGTCTGGCGATTCGCCGATAGGAGGCCCCCATGTACGAATCCCCCAGTTGGTTGCATGAGTTATGGGTGGCGCGGGACGTCCTGTGGCAGGGCTTTCTGACCAGTGTGCAGTGCTCGGCGCTGGCGATTTTGTTGGGCACGCTGGTCGGCATCGTTGCAGGTCTGGTGCTCACCTATGGCACGTTCTGGATGCGCGCGCCGTTCCGTTTTTACGTCGACATCATTCGCGGCACGCCGGTGTTTGTATTGGTGTTGGCCTGCTTCTACATGGCGCCGGCACTGGGCTGGCAAATCAGCGCATTCGGGGCCGGCACCCTGGGGCTGACGCTGTTTTGCGGCTCCCACGTTGCGGAGATTGTGCGCGGTGCATTGCAAGCGCTGCCCAGTGGCCAGATGGAAGCGAGCAAGGCCATCGGCCTGACGTTTTACCAGGCACTGGGCTACGTGTTGTTGCCCCAGGCGTTGCGGCAGATCTTGCCGACCTGGGTCAACTCGTCCACCGAGATCGTCAAGGCCTCGACGCTGTTGTCGGTGATCGGCGTTGCCGAATTGCTGCTTAGCACCCAGCAGATCATCGCCCGGACCTTTATGACCCTGGAGTTTTACCTGTTCGCCGGATTTCTGTTTTTCGTCATCAACTACGCCATCGAATTACTCGGCCGGCACATTGAAAAGCGGGTGGCCTTGCCATGACTCAAGCTCAAGTTTCGACACAGGATCAAGCGCTGCTGGACATCCGTGGCCTGCACAAACAATACGGCCAGCTCGAAGTGCTCAAGGGCGTCGACTTGACCATGCAACGCGGCAACGTGGTCACGCTGATCGGCTCCAGCGGCTCGGGCAAGACCACGCTGCTGCGCTGCGTGAACATGCTCGAAGAGTTCCAGGGCGGGCAGATTCTGCTCGATGGCGAATCCATCGGCTATCACGAGGTCAACGGCAAGCGCGTGCGTCACGCGGAAAAAGTCATCGCCCGCCATCGAGCGATGACCGGCATGGCGTTCCAGCAATTCAATCTGTTCCCGCACCTCACCGCGTTGCAGAACGTCACCCTCGGATTGCTCAAGGTCAAAAAGCTGCACAAGGATGAGGCGGTGGCGCTGGCGGAGAAATGGCTGGAGCGGGTTGGTCTGCTGGAGCGCCGCGACCATTACCCCGGTCAGTTGTCCGGCGGCCAGCAACAGCGCGTGGCGATTGCCCGGGCGATTGCGATGAACCCGAGCCTGATGCTGTTCGATGAAGTCACCTCGGCCCTCGATCCGGAGCTGGTCGGCGAAGTACTGAACGTGATCAAAGGCCTGGCCGAAGACGGCATGACCATGCTGCTGGTGACCCACGAAATGCGCTTTGCCTTCGAGGTGTCGGACAAGATCGTGTTCATGAATCAGGGGCGGATCGAAGAGCAGGGGCCGCCCAAGGAACTGTTCGAACGCCCGCAGTCGCCGCGTCTGGCGGAATTTCTCAAGAACACTCGCTTTTAACTTTTTCAATCAGGAGAAACACCCATGAGCATTACTCGTTACGGCACCGGCAGCACCGCCGGTGGCGGCCAGCCCCGTCCTTTCGCCCGTGCCGTCGAAGCCGATGGCTGGCTGCACGTGTCCGGCCAGGTGCCGGCGCTGGATGGTGAAATCATCGTGGGCGGCATCGTCGCGCAGACTCACCAGACCATGAAAAACCTGATCGCGATTCTGCAAGAGGCCGGTTACGGTCTGGAAGACGTGGTCCGTACCGGCGTGTGGCTGGAAGACCCGCGGGATTTCTGGAGTTTCAATAAAGTGTTTTCCGAGTACTTCAAAAGCGAACACGCCCCGGCCCGGGCCTGTGTGCAGGCGAACATGATGGTCGATTGCAAGGTCGAGATTGACTGCATCGCGTACAAGAAAAAGGCCTGAACCGAGGCGCGCCCATCGCGGGCAAGCCCGCTCCCACAGGGATGGAAGGTGTGTCTGCAACCTGTGGCGGCACATAGAACCTGTGGGAGCGTGGCTTGCCCGCGAAGGCGGCCTAACAGTCGCCGCAGCACTCTGGGTAAACTCCCGGCACTTTGAATGGGAACCTGAAACATGACCGAAGACACCATCAAGCGCCGGGCTCGTGGTCTGGACCGGGCGTTCGACATTCTCGATTTCCTCAAGGAAATCGGCCAGCCCCTGCGCCCGAACGAAATCGCCAGCGGCATCGGCAGCCCGAAATCCACGGTCTACGAACTGGTCGCGTCCTTATTGGAACGGCGCATTCTTGAACCTGTGGGCAAGGACGGTCACGTGTACCTTGGTCGTCAGCTGTACTTCCTCGGGCAGGCGCATTTGCGCCATTTCGACCTGACCCGCGAGGCCGATCTTGCCTTGCAAGAGATCGTCAGCCAGACCCGTGAAACCGCGCAGATGTGCCTGCTCAACGGGCGTAAATACACCGTAGCGTTGATGAAAGAGGGCGAGCGGCATTTTCGCATTTCCTCGGACATCGGCGAGAACGCGCCGATCCCCTGGACCGCTTCCGGGCGCTTGTTGCTGGCGCACCTGAGCGATCAGCAGATCGTCGATTTGATCGACCCCGACGACTTCATCCTGCCCGATGGCGAACGTCTGCCGCTGGAGCGGTTTATCGAGGAGATCCGCCAGGCCGGTATCGATGGGTTCTTTTCCTTCGATAGCGTTGCCGACACCTTTACCCACTGCTTCGCCGCTCCGGTCAAAGACCCGAACGGCGTGGCCATTGCGACTCTGTGCATCGTCGCCCCACGGGCCGATGCGAAGAACAATTACAACGACTATCGTCAGGTGCTGATCGACAGCGCCAACAGCCTCGCCCGGCGTATCAACGAATAACAGCGGCTGCCTGCGGCCGCGAATGTGAGGAGTTCGACCATGTCTTCTGCCAAAAATACTGCCGCCGTGGAAAAGGGCTTTGCTCACACAGGCGCCAATCTTGTGCGCGACGTCAGCCTGCCGGCGCTGGTGCTGCACCGCGACGCGCTGGAACACAACATTCGCTGGATGCAGGACTTCGTCAGCAACAGCGGCGCGGAACTGGCGCCGCACGGTAAAACCAGCATGACCCCGGCGCTGTTTCGTCGCCAACTGGACGCCGGTGCCTGGGGCATCACCCTGGCCAGTGCCACGCAAACCCGCGCGGCTTACGCCCATGGCGTGCATCGGGTGCTGATGGCCAACCAATTGGTCGGCACGCCGAACATGGCGCTGATCGCTGATCTGTTGGCAGACCCGACCTTCGATTTCTATTGCATGGTCGATCACCCGGATAACGTCGCGGACCTCGGCGCGTATTTCGCTTCGCGCGGTGTGCGGCTGAACGTGATGATCGAGTACGGCGTGGTCGGCGGTCGTTGCGGTTGCCGCACCGAAGCCGAAGTGCTGGCGCTGGCCAAGGCGATCGCGGCTCAACCGGCGCTGGCGTTGACCGGCATCGAGGGTTACGAAGGGGTGATTCACGGCGATCACGCGGTGAGCGGCATCCGCGAGTTCGCCGATTCTCTGGTGCGTCTGGCGGTGCAGTTGCAGGACAGCGGTGCGTTCGCCATTGCCAAGCCGATCATCACGGCATCGGGTTCGGCCTGGTACGACCTGATCGCCGAATCGTTCGAAGCGCAGAATGCCGGCGGGCGTTTCCTCAGCGTGCTGCGCCCCGGCAGTTACGTGGCCCACGACCATGGCATCTACAAAGAAGCGCAATGCTGCGTGCTCGACCGTCGCAGCGACCTGCACGAAGGTTTGCGCCCGGCGCTGGAAGTCTGGGCGCATGTGCAGTCGTTGCCGGAGCCGGGTTTTGCGGTGATCGCCCTGGGCAAACGCGACGTGGCCTACGACGCCGGTTTGCCGGTGCCGTTGCTGCGTTACAAGGCCGGTGTGGTGCCGGCGATCGGCGAGGATGTGAGTGCCTGCAAGGTGACGGCGGTGATGGACCAGCACGCGTTCATGACCGTCGCGCCGGGGGTTGAGTTGCGGGTGGGCGATATCATTTCGTTCGGTACTTCGCACCCGTGCCTGACGTTCGACAAGTGGCGCATTGGGTGTTTGGTGGATGAGCAGTTGCAGGTGATAGAGACCATGGAAACCTGTTTTTAAGGTTTCCAGACCTAGGTGCGGCCATCGCGGGCAAGTCGGATCGCCGCACCGCCGCTCCCACAGGTTTTTTGGTGTGGTTGCAATTTGTGGCAATTCACAAATCGCTGTGGGAGCGGGCTTGCCCGCGATGACGGCCTACCAAACAGCATCGCAATACCAGAGACCCCACGACGATGAGCAGCATCAGCCCCCTAGGCCCCAACACCCCGCGCATCGCCCTGATTGGCGAGTGCATGATCGAATTGCAGCAGCGCGCGGACGGCACGCTGCAACAAAGCTTCGGCGGCGATACCCTGAACACCGCGGTCTACCTGGCCCGTGAACTGGGCGATGGCGGCACGGTGGATTACGTCACCGCCCTGGGCGATGACAGTTTCAGCGATGCGATGTGCCAGAGCTGGGCCAGCGAAAACATTGGCCTGGACATGGTCCAGCGTTTGCCCGGTCGCTTGCCCGGCCTGTATTGCATCCAGACCGATGCGGCCGGCGAACGGCGTTTTCTCTACTGGCGCAACGAAGCAGCGGTGCGCGATTGCTTCACCACTCCGGCCGCCGCGCCGATTCTGGCGGCGCTGCCGGATTACGACGTGTTGTATTTCAGCGGCATCACCTTGGCGGTGCTCGGTGTGCAGGGGCGAGAAAAACTTCTGGAAACCCTGATCGAAGCCCGGCAACGGGATGCGCGGATCGTGTTCGACAACAACTACCGGCCACGTTTGTGGGCGTCGATTGAAGAGGCACGGGCGGCTTATCGCAGCGTTCTGCCCTATATCGACCTGGCGTTGCTGACGGTTGACGACGAGCAGGCGCTGTTCGACTTTTCCGATTGCGCGGCGGTGTTTGCCGCTTATGAGCAGATGGGCACGCCTGAAGTGGTGCTCAAGCGCGGCGCCGAGGCGTGTCTGATTCGCTGCGATGGAGAGTCGTTCGAAGTGCCGGCGCAGGTGGTCGAACGGGTGGTGGACACCACGGCGGCGGGGGATTCGTTCAGTGCGGCTTATTTGGCGTGTCGGCTTAAGGGCGGTAGCCCGGTTGAGGCTGCCGAGGCGGGGCATCGGTTGGCGAGTCGGGTGATTCAAGTGCCGGGGGCGTTGATCCCCCGATAAGCGGTGGATGGCCGCTTGCTGCGCAATCGGATCGCGGGCAAGCCCGCTCCCACAGGGATTTGTGAGTTGCCCACGATTGCAATCACATCACCGCTCCCACAGGTTTTTTGGTGTGGTTGCAATCTGTGGCAATTCACAACCCCTGTGGGAGCGGGCTTGCCCGCGATGAGGCCCTAAAGCCAAGCCCATCAATCCCGATAAAACACCTGCACCAGGTGATACCCGAACTTGCTCTTGATCGGCCCATGCACCACCCGCAGCGGTTTTTTGAAGATCACCGCATCGATCACGCCGACCATCTGCCCGGGCCGTACTTCGCCCAGGTCGCCGCCGCGTTTGCCGGAGGGGCAGGTGGAGTATTTCTTGGCCAGCACGTCGAAGGCTTCGCCCTTGGCGATGCGTTGTTTGAGCTGCTCGGCTTCTTCCGAGGTTTTCACCAGGATATGGCGGGCTTGGGCTTTCATTGGCAGTACCTTGCAACGGTGGTGGCTATGTTGGTGCCAGCGTGGGGCGCGCGATTATGCCTTAACTCAGTCCGCTTGGCCGATCATCGTGCGAATCTTGTTGGCCAACAGGTCAATGGAAAAGGGTTTGGCCACCATGTCCATGCCTTCCTCCAGGAAACCCTGGCGTTCGGCGGCTTTTTCCGCATAACCGGTCATGAACAGCACCTTCAGACCCGGGCGATGCTGACGCGCGATTTCCGCCAGTTGCCGACCGTTCATGCCCGGCAGCCCGACATCGGTGACCAAAAGATCGACCCGCAGGTCGGACTCCAGCAAGGGCAGGGCGGCCTTGGCGTCTTCAGCCTCATGAGCGTGATAACCCAACTCATTGAGCAGGTCGAGCACCAGCATGCGCACCGCCGGATCGTCTTCCACCAGCACCACGGTTTCACCGGCCACCGCCGCCGGTGTTTCACCGGTGAGCGGCATCAAAGTAAGTTCCGGCACCGCTACGTGCAGCCGGGGCAAATACAGACGAACGCTGGTGCCTTGGCCCGGCAGGCTGTGAAGACTGACGTGTCCGCCCGACTGCTGGGCGAAGCCATAGATCATTGACAGCCCAAGGCCGGTGCCCTGGCCGATGGGTTTGGTGGTGAAGAACGGGTCGAAGGCCTTGGCCAACACTGACGGGGTCATGCCCGTGCCGTTGTCGCTGACGGCAATCATCAGGTAATCCCCGGCCCTGACCGGTTCCAGAGGGGTGATGTCGCTGCCGTCGAGGTGAACGTTAGCGGTTTCGATCAGCAGCTCGCCACCTTCGGGCATCGCATCCCGGGCATTGATGACGAGGTTGAGCAAGGCATTTTCCAGTTGGCTGACGTCAGTACTGACCGGCCAGACTTCATCGGCCAGTTGCATTTTGAGCTCGATATGGTCGCCCTTGGTGCGGCGGAACAAATCTTCCAGGGAATGCACCAGATGGTTGGCATTCAGCGGCTTGCGATCCAGCGACTGACGCCGGGAGAACGCCAGCAAACGATGGGTCAGGGCGGCGGCGCGGTGGGCCGAGGACACCGCGGCTTCGGTAAAACGACCGATCTCGGCGGCACGCCCGTCGGCGATGTAGCGTTGCATCAGATCGAGGCTGCCGATAATCCCGGTGAGCATGTTGTTGAAGTCATGGGCGATGCCGCCGGTGAGCTGTCCCACCGCTTCCATTTTCTGCGCGTGCCGCAAGGCGTCTTCGGCGCGCTCGCGTTCGAACATCTCGTTCTGCAGCCGCTGGTTGGCTTCGGCCAATTGTTGAGTGCGGGCGCTGACGCGTTCTTCAAGGGTTTCGTTGAGATTGCGCAGGGCTTCTTCGGTCTGTTTGCGCTCGGTTTCGTCGATTACGAAGATGTAAAAACCATTTGCCGCGCCGTCCGGGCCATGACGGGGCAGGTAGTTCATCAAGGCCTGACGGGTACCGCCGTCGCGGTGCGCGGCGCTGATGCTGAAACTGCAGGCCTTGCCTTTCAGCGCCTCGGCAATGTATTCGGCGCGCGAGGCATAGGCTTCGTCGCCCAGCACTTCGCGGATGGTGCGGCCGTAAAGCTCTTGGGGCGTCAGGCCGTACCATTCCAGATAGGCGGCATTGTTGAGGCGAAAGCGCTCCTCGCTGTCGACGTAACTGATCAGGATCGGCATGGCGTTGATGATCAGTTGCAGCTCAGTCTGGCTCTGGCGCAAAGCCTGTTCGATGTGTTTGCGTTCCGTCAGATCGAGTGCTGCGCCAAGGAAACGGATCGGCCGGCCATGATGGTCCTTGTAGCAGCGGCCTCGGGCAAACACCCAGCGCAATTGGCCGTCGGGCTGCAGCAAGCGATATTCCTCGGCGTACTCGCTGCCATGGGTGATGCAGTGCTTGATGCTGCGGGCAATCATGGCGCGGTCTTCCGGGTGCACGCCGTGGAGGTATTCGCTGATGGGCAACTGGCTGGCCATGGCCGGATTGATGCCATGCAATTGGGCGAAGTGGGCATCGGCGATGAAACGGTCTTCGCCAATGTCCCAGTCCCAGGTGCCGACCGCATCGGTGGCGGCCAGCGCCAGTTGCAGACGCTGCTCGGTTTCCTGCTGGGCCTTGAGGCTCGCGGCGGAGCGTTGTTCGAGTTCCAGGGCGATGCGGCGGCGTTCGTTGGTTTCGATGGCCGTGACCAGAATCCCGGCGACCTCGGCGCTTTCATTGCGAATGGGGCTGTAGGTCAAATCCAGCCAGAAGTCGGAATCCTGACCGTCGCGCTGCAAGGTAAAGCGCTGTTCGCTGTAGGTCCGCACCTGGCCCTGTAGGACGGCGCTGTAAATCGGGTCGGTGAAGTCTTTCAGTTCTGGCCAGATCAGGTGCGTCGGTTGTCCGAAAGCGTGTGGGTGCTTGCTGCCGGCGAGGAAGGCGAAGCCGTCGTTGTAGATCTGCGTAAGCTGCGGGCCCCACAGCAACAGCATCGGCATCGGCGAGTGAATCACAATGTCCACGGCGGTGCGCAGGCTCTGTGGCCAGTGCTCGGCGGCGCCCAGCGGGTTGTTTGTCCAGTCCAGTCGAGCAATCAAGGCTTGGGCGTCGCTGGCGGTCGGTGGTGCGTTCATTACAATGTCCTGCGCGTCAGTCGGTGTGGCGGCGTCTACTATCCTTGCAGGGCGGTAGACGCTGGATGACCCGTTTTGGGTCATTTTTTCAATTGAATGCTTCGCGGGTGTTTTTTGCCATGGAAATCGATGCACTGTTGCAGATTCTGTCCAGCCGCAATGGCTCCGATCTTTACCTGTCCACGGGCGCGCCACCCAGCGCGAAATTTGACGGTGTGCTCAAGCCCCTGGCCGAGCAAGCGTTCAAACCAGGAGAAGTCGCAGCCATCGCGGCGTCCATCATGGACGCCGAACAGCGCCTGGAGTTCGATCGCGAACTGGAAATGAACCTGGCGCTTTCCCTGGCCGGGGTCGGGCGCTTTCGGCTCAATATCTTCAAGCAACGCAACGATGTGTCCATCGTGGCGCGCAACATCAAACTCGACATTCCCCGCTTCGAAGACCTCAAGCTGCCGCCGGTGCTGCTCGAAACCGTCATGCTCAAACAGGGGTTGATATTGTTCGTCGGTTCGACCGGCTCAGGCAAGTCGACTTCGCTGGCGGCACTGATCGATTACCGCAACCGCCACAGCAGCGGCCATATCATCACCATCGAAGACCCGGTCGAGTTTATCCATCGGCACAAGAAGTCGATCGTCAATCAGCGCGAGGTCGGCGTCGATACCCGCAGTTTTCATGCCGCGTTGAAAAACACCCTGCGCCAGGCACCGGATGTGGTGCTGATCGGCGAAATTCGCGATCGCGAGACGATGGAGCACGCGCTGGCGTTTGCCGATACCGGTCATCTGGTCATTTCCACTTTGCATGCGCACAACGCCAATCAGGCGCTGGACCGCGTGATCAACTTCTTTCCCGAAGAGCGCCGGGCGCAACTGCTCCATGACCTGGGCAATAACCTCAAGGCCTTTGTTTCCCAGCGGTTGGTGCGTACCCGCGATGGGCAGCGCCGGGCGGCGGTGGAGATCATGCTGGGAACGCCGACCATCGGCGACCTGATCCGGCGCAATGAGTTTTCCGAGCTCAAGGGGATTATGGAGAAGTCTTCAGAGGCAGGGATGCAGACGTTTGATGGGGCGCTGTTCGAGCTGTTTGCCGAGGGCGCGATCGATGAGGCAGAGGCGCTGAAACATGCGGACTCGGTGAACAACTTGCGACTGCGCCTGAAAATGCACGCCGAGGCTACGCCCGGGCCCCATACACCGCCGGGGGAATGGGGATTGGTGGACTGAAGGGGCCGACGCTGATCAAAAATGTGGGAGCGAGCCTGCTCGCGATAGCGGTGTTCAGGCGACATCGATATTGATTGACCCGACGCCATCGCGAGCAGGCTCGCTCCCACAGTGGATCTACGTTTCAATCGTTCAATTCAGGGCGGTCACGAAACTGCTCCAACGCCTCGGGATTGGCCAGTGCATCGGTGTTCTTCACCTTCTGGCCATGCACCACATTCCTCACCGCCAGCTCGACCACCTTGCCGCTGATAGTCCGCGGAATGTCCGTCACCGCGACTATCTTCGCCGGCACATGCCGTGGTGTGGTGTTGGCGCGGATGACCTGGCGAATCTGTTGTTGCAGCGTTTCGTCCAGCTCGATACCGTCGCGCAACTTCACGAACAGCACCACTCGCACGTCATCCTGCCATTGCTGGCCGATGGCGACGCTGTCCAGCACCTGCGGGACTTTCTCCACCTGACGATAGATTTCCGCCGTGCCGATGCGGACGCCGCCGGGGTTGAGCACCGCGTCAGAGCGGCCGTGGATCAGCATGCCGCCGTGAGGCAGTTGCTCGGCGTAGTCGCCTTGGGCCCAGACGCCGGGGAACAGGCTGAAATAGGACTTTCGCAGTTTCTCCCCGTCAGGGTCATGCCATAAGCCGATGGGCATCGCCGGAAAATGTCGGGTGCACACCAGCTCGCCTTTTTCCCCGATCACAGGTTGCCCGGCGTCGTTCCAGACTTCGACCGCCATGCCCAGGCTCTTGCACTGCATTTCGCCACGGCGCACCGGCAGCACCGGGTTACCGATCACAAAGCACGAAACGATGTCGGTGCCGCCGGACATTGATGACAGGCACAGGTCGGACTTGAACGCGCGGTAGACGTAATCGAAGCTTTGCGGGGACAGCGCGGAACCGGTGGACAGCACGGTTTTCAGGCTGCTCAGGTCATGACTTTCGCACGGCTTCACGCCATTGCTTTCCAGCGCGGTGAGGAACTTGGGACTGGTGCCGAAGACGTTGATGCGTTCGTCGTCGATCAGATCGATCAAGCGCTCCGGGCCTGGATGAAACGGCGAGCCGTCGTAAAGCACCACGGCGCTGTCGACTGCCAGGGCCGAGACCAGCCAGTTCCACATCATCCAGCCGCAGGTTGTGTAGTAGAACAAACGGTCGCCGGCGCCGAGATCGGTGTGCAGACCATGTTCCTTGACGTGTTGCAGCAGCACGCCGCCGGTGCTGTGAACAATGCATTTCGGCACGCCGGTAGTGCCACTGGAATAGAGGATGTACAGCGGATGAGCGAAGGGCACGGGAACGAATTGCGGCTCGCCGCCCGGGTCGTAGAAATCGTCCCACAGCGTCACGTTGGCCTGGCAACGGAAATCCTCGATGTGCGCCTGGGGGCGTGCGTAAGGCACAACGATCAACTGCTGCAAGGACGGCAGTTGCCCAAGGATTTCATTGACCTTGGCGGTCTGGTCGATTTCTTTTCCGGCGTAGCGGTAACCGGCGCAGGTGATCAGCACTTTCGGCTCGATCTGGCCGAAGCGGTCAATCACCCCGTGGGTACCGAAGTCGGGAGAAGAACAAGACCAGATCGCGCCCAGACTGGTGGTGGCGAGCATGGCCACCAGGGTTTGCCAGGTGTTCGGCATGCACGCGGCCACACGGTCGCCGAGGCCGACACCGGCGGCTATCAGGCCGTTTTGAAAACCGGCGACATGGTTCGCCAGTTCGGCCCAGGTCAGTTGTTCCCGTTGGCCGTTTTCGCCGATGGCCACTACTGCCACGGCATCGTCGCGACGGCGCAGCAGGTGTTCGGCGAAGTTCAGCGTGGCGCGAGGGAACCACTGGGCGCTGGGCATTTGTGCGCCTTCTATTAGCACCGCATCCGGTTGATCGTGAAAACGGATGTCGAAGAAATCAACGATGGCCTGCCAGAAAACTTCCCGCTGATCGATGCTCCATTGGTGCAGGGCAGGGTAGTCGGCGATCTCAAGGGTGTGTCGCTGATTGACGAAGCGCCGGAAGGCCTCCATGCGGGTCTTGCCGATGCGCTCGGTGCCGGGTTGCCAGAGGATGTCGGACATGGCTTGGCCTCTTTTTCTTATGTGTACACAGTCTACTGTGGCGAGGGAGCTTGCTCCCGCTGGACAGCGAAGCTGTCCCAAAACCGATTTTACGACTGCTTCGCAGCCGAACGGGAGCAAGCTCCCTCGCCACAGGGGTCTGGCTGCGGGTTACTGCGCCAACCACCCACCATCAATATTCCACGCAGCCCCACGCACCTGGCTACCGGCCTCGCTGCATAAAAACAGCACCAACTCACCCAGTTGCGGCGGCGTCACGAATTCCAGCGACGGCTGCTTCTCGGCCAGCAAATCATGTTGCGCCTGCTGCGGGTCGATCCCGGTTGCGGCGCGATCATCGATCTGCTTCTGCACCAGCGGCGTCAGCACCCAACCCGGGCAGATGGCGTTGCAGGTGACGTTCGTCGTAGCCGTTTCCAGACCGACCACTTTGGTCAAACCGATCACGCCATGCTTGGCTGCAACGTACGCCGCTTTGCCCACCGAACCGACCTGGCCATGCACCGAGGCGATGTTGATGATCCGTCCCCAGCCTTTGGCGCGCATCCCCGGCAAACTCAAGCGGGTGCTGTGAAACACCGACGACAGGTTGATCGCCATGATCGAATCCCAGCGCTCCACCGGAAAATCTTCCACCGACGCCACGTGTTGGATGCCCGCGTTGTTGACCAGGATATCCACGCCGCCGAACTCACGCTCGGCGTACTCGATCATGTCGGCGATCTGCGCCGGGTCGCTGACGTCGGCCGGGTGATGGCCGACCTTGCCGCCGAATTGTGCGACTTCGGCAATCACCCTGGACGCATCGCCGAAACCGTTGAGGATCAGGTTGGCGCCAGCCTTGGCCAGGCTCAGGGCGATTCCCAGACCGATGCCGCTGGTGGAACCGGTGACCAGTGCGGTCTTGCCCGAAAGAGTCGTCATGAATACCTCACACAATGCCAGTGGCGTAGAAAGTACCGATCACCACAAAAACAGCGAGTGTCTTGATCAGCGTAATACAGAAAATGTCTTTGTAGGCCTCGCGGTGGGTCAAACCGGTGACCGCCAGCAAAGTAATCACCGCGCCGTTATGCGGCAGGGTGTCCATGCCGCCACTGGCCATCGCGGCGACCCGGTGCAGCACTTCCAGCGGAATATTGGCGGCGTGGGCGGCGCTGATGAACGTCTCGGACATTGCCGCCAGGGCAATGCTCATGCCGCCCGACGCCGAACCGGTGATGCCGGCCAGCAGGGTCACGGTAATCGCTTCGTTGACCAGCGGGTTGGGAATGCTTTTGAGCCAGCCGGACAGCACCAGGAAACCCGGAAGCGAGGCGATTACTGCACCGAAACCGTATTCCGACGCGGTATTCATCGCCGCCAGCAGCGCGCCGCTGACCGCACTTTTACTGCCTTCGGCCAACTTGCCGCGAATCGTCTGAAAGGCGAACACCAGCACCATGACGATGCCCACCAGCAAGGCTGCCTGGACCGCCCAGATCGCCGTCAGTTTGGCGATGTCGGTGGTCACCGGCGCTGCCATGCCTGGCAACGAGAGGCTGTGAGTCTTGCCGTACCACAGCGGAATCCAGCGGGTGAACAGCAGGTTCATCAGGCCCACCATCAACAGCGGGGAGAGCGCGATCCACGGGTTGGGCAGCTTGATGTCCGGCGCGGTTTCCGGTTCGTTGCGCAGCTCTGAACCATAACCTTCACCCGTGCGCTGGGCCTTGTTGCGCTGGCGCTGAAGAAACAGCATGCCGGCGCAGAACACGAAAATCGTGCCGATCAATCCCAGCCACGGTGCCGCCCAGGCGGTGGTGTTGAAGAAGGTGCTGGGGATGATGTTCTGGATCTGCGGAGTGCCGGGCAGGGCATCCATGGTGAACGAGAACGCGCCGAGGGCGATGGTCGCCGGGATCAGGCGTTTGGGAATATTGCTCTGGCGGAACATCTCGGCGGCAAACGGGTAGACCGCAAACACCACCACAAACAGCGACACGCCGCCGTAAGTGAGCAGGGCGCAGACCAACACGATCACCAGCATCGCCTGGCGAGTGCCGAGCAAGCGAATTGCCGCTGCGACGATGGAGCGCGAGAAACCCGACAACTCGATCAGCTTGCCGAACACGGCACCGAGCAGGAACACCGGGAAATACAGTTTGACGAAGCCGACCATTTTTTCCATGAACACCCCGGTGAAGACTGGGGCAACCGCGGAAGGGTCAGTGAGCAGGACGGCGCCGAGGGCGGCGATCGGGGCAAAGAGGATAACGCTGTAGCCACGGTAAGCAGCCACCATCAGCAGCGTGAGAGCTGCCAAGGCAATGATCACACTCATGGTGTGTCTCCTTCGATTGTTATTTTTGTAGGGTGAAGCTTTGTGGGAAGGGCTATAGCGAGTTTCGTGCCAGAAGATTAAGTTATTGAAATATAAGATTTTATTTTGATTTTTTTGAAAGCCAGGAAGACTGTGGTCTCTATTTAGAGACGTTCGGCGCAAAAAAAGATCGCAGCCTTCGGCAGCTCCTACAGGGGAACGCGAAAATCCACCGTAGGAGCTGCCGAAGGCTGCGATCTATTGATTTTGAAAATCTATCTACCAATGGAGATCAGTGTCTCGTTATTGAGACTCCGCAATCCCCAACGCCACCATCTTCTTGTACAACGTCGACCGCCCCAGACCCAACCGAGCCGCCGCTTCGATAACCTTCCCGCCACATTGCGCGAGGGCGGATTCAATCAATTGCCGATCAAACCGTTCGCGAGCCTCACTGAAGGTTTCATGGGCAACCGGCTCGATGGCTAAGGGCGCCACACGCTGCACCGGGGTAAAACTGCCAATCGCCGCGCGGATATCCGCCGCGTTCAGCATCAAATCATCACTGAGTAACGCCGCGCGCTCCAGAACGTTGCGCAGTTCGCGGATGTTCCCCGGCCAGGCGTGTTGACCCAACAAATCCAGGGCTTCGGAGTTCAGTTCGTGCTGACTGCGCAGCTCTTCGAGGATCGCTTCGCTGAGGGCTGGCAGGTCGTCGAGTCGATCACGCAGGGGCGGGACCTGAATCGGCAGCACGTTGAGGCGGTAATACAAGTCGGCACGAAACTCGCCGCGTTTGATCGCCGCTTCCAGATCGGTGGAGGTGGCCGCGATCACCCGCACATCACTCTGGATCACTTCGTTGGAGCCCACCGGTTCGAATTCCTTTTCCTGCAACACGCGCAGCAGTTTGCTTTGCAGTGGCAGCGGCATGTCGCCGATCTCGTCGAGAAACAGCGTGCCCCCCTGAGCGATCTGCAACTTGCCGGTACGGCCCTTGCGATCCGCGCCGGTGAACGCGCCGGGTGCGGTACCAAAGAACTCGGCTTCCAGCAGCGATTCGGGAATCGCCGCGCTGTTGATGCTGACGAACGCTTTGTGCGCCCGAGGCGAGGCGCCGTGGATCGCCTGGGCCAGCAACTCCTTGCCGGTACCGGTTTCGCCGAGCAACAACACCGGCGACTCGGCACTGGCGCTGCGCCGGGCGCGGCGTTTGACTTCGAGGCTGGCGGCGCTGGTGCCGATGAAATGGGCGAAGTTGTACTTGGTCTGCCGCGCCCGCAGCAGCGAGCGGGTCGATGCCAGTTCTTCCTGCATGCTCAAGTAGCGCTTGAGCATCGGCGACAGGCTGCGCAATTCATCGAACAGAGCAAAACCGATGGCGCCGATCACCGCGCCGGCATCGTCGTGAATCGGCAGGCGCATCACCACCAGCGGCTCCTTGGGGGTGTCCTGCATGTCCAGCAGGATGGGTCGTCCGGTGCGCACCACCTCACGCAACAGGCTGCCGGGGATCACGCTTTCACAGGCCCTGCCGATTGCACCTGCGGCCGATTCGAGACCGAAGCGCCGGGCATAACGCTCGTTCATCCAGACGATGTTCGCATCGCGGTCGACAATCACCGTGCCTTCGCTCGATTGCTCGATGATTTCGAACAGCGAGCGGATCGCCAGGGTGCGAACGCGCTGGTAGTCCTTGAGGCTTTCGGTGATGTCCATGGGGGCTGATCCTGATTAAGTATTGCCTGTGCCGGCCCAATCGCGGGCAAGCCCGCTCCCACAGGATTTGGGGTTGCCGCTGAATTTAGGCACGACATAAAACCTGTGGGAGCCGGGCTTGCCCGCGACGCGGTTCATCGGCGTACACGGGATTATGCCCACCCCGGACGCGCCGCCGCCAACAGCTCTTTGGTATACGGATGCTGCGGCGAATCGAACACGTCGTGGCTCGCGCCGCTTTCAACCACTTTGCCGTCCTTGATCACGATCATGTCGTGGGCCAGGGCGCGCACCACCGCCAGGTCGTGGCTGATGAACAGGTAGGTCAGGCCATGTTTTTCCTGAAGCTGACGGAGCAGGGCGACCACTTGTTTTTGCACTGTGCGATCCAGTGCCGAGGTCGGTTCATCCAACAGGATCAGCGCCGGTTTCAGCACCAGCGCGCGGGCAATGGCGATGCGCTGGCGTTGGCCGCCGGAGAATTCGTGCGGGTAGCGGTGACGGCTTTGCGGGTCGAGGCCGACTTCTTCCAGCACCCGGATCACCTGGGCTTCGCATTCATCCGGGGTGGATTGGCTGTGAACCTCAAGGCCTTCACTGATGATCTGCGCCACGGACATACGCGGGCTGAGACTGCCAAAGGGGTCCTGGAACACCACCTGCATCTTTTTGCGCCACGGCCGCAGCTGCTTTTGCGTCAGGCCATCCAGCGCCGCACCCTGAAAGCGAATGCTGCCCTGCGAGTCGAGCAAGCGCAGGATCGCCTGACCCAGCGTGGACTTGCCCGAACCGGACTCACCGACGATGCCCAACGTCTTGCCGCGCTGGATGTTCAGGCTGATGCCGTCCACCGCGTGCAGGTAAGTTTTACGCTGAAACAGGCCACCACCGATGGCGAACCGCACTTGCAGATTATCCACTTCCAGCACTTTTTCGCGCTCGTCCCGGGGCAGGGCTTCGCCTTCCGGTTCGGCGTTCAATAGTACGCAGCTGTAAGGATGTTTCGGCTCGGTGAACAGTGTTTCGCAGGGCGCCTGCTCGACGATTTCCCCGGCACGCATCACGCATACCCGTTGGGCGATGCTGCGCACCAGATTGAGGTCGTGGCTGATCAGCAGCAGCGACATACCGAGCCGCTGTTGCAGCGATTTGAGTAGCAGCAGAATCTTGCGCTGCACCGTCACATCCAGCGCGGTGGTCGGCTCATCGGCGATCAGCAATTCCGGTTCGCAGGCCAGTGCCATGGCGATCATCACCCGTTGTCGCTGGCCGCCGGACAATTGATGCGGATAGGCCTTGAGCCGCTCTTCGGGTTTCTGGATGCCCACCAGTTGCAGCAACTCGAGAATCCGCGCTTGCGCCGCTTTGCCGCCCAGCCCCTTATGCAGCAGCAGGGTTTCGCCGATCTGCTTTTCAATGCTGTGCAGCGGGTTGAGGGAGGTCATCGGTTCCTGGAAGATCATCGCGATCCGGTTGCCGCGCAGCTCGCGCAAAATCTTGATGTCGGTGCCGATCAGTTCCTGACCGCGGTAGCGAATTCTGCCGGTGGTTTCAGTGCCGGTCTCGGGCAGCAGTTGCAGGATCGAGTGGGCAGTCACCGACTTGCCGCAACCCGACTCGCCGACCAGCGCGAGGCACTCGCCGGGGCGGATGTCCAGGCACAGGTTGCGCACCACGGTCTGGCCGCTGAAGGCCACGTTGAGGTCACGGATTTCGATCAGGTTGTCACTCATATCAACAGTCCGCGTCATGATCGTGGATCAAAGGCATCGCGCAACGCCTCTCCGATGAACACCAATAAAGAAAGGATCAACGCCAAGGTGAAGAAAGCCGTCAAACCCAGCCACGGTGCTTGCAGGTTCTGCTTGCCTTGACCGATCAATTCGCCCAGGGACGCACTGCCGGCCGGCATGCCGAAGCCAAGAAAATCCAGCGCCGTGAGGGTAGAAATCGCCCCGGTCAAAATGAACGGCAAATAACTCAGGGTGGCGTTCATCGCGTTGGGCAGAATGTGCCGCACGATCACCTTGCGATCGGTCAGGCCCAGCGCACGGGCGGCCTTGACGTATTCCAGGTTGCGCCCGCGCAGGAACTCGGCGCGCACCACGTCCACCAGGGCCAGCCAGGAAAACAGCGCCATGATCCCCAGCAGCCACCAGAAATTCGGCTCGACGAAGCCAGACAGAATGATCAGCAGGTACAGCACCGGCAGCCCCGACCAGACTTCCAGCAAGCGCTGACCGATCAGGTCGACCCAGCCACCGTAATAGCCTTGCAGTGCTCCGGCGGCGATGCCGATCAACGCACTGATGAAGGTCAGCGCCAGCGCGAACAGAATCGACACCCGCGCCCCGAAAATCACCCGGGCCAGCACGTCGCGGGCCTGATCGTCGGTGCCCAGCCAGTTGACCTTCGACGGCGGGCTCGGCGCCGGTTGATTGAGGTCGTAATTGGGCGTGTCGTCGCTGAACGGGATCGGTGGGAACAGCATCCAGCCGCCATCCTTGTGGATCAGCTTCTGCACGTAATCGCTGCGGTAGTCGGCCTGGAATGGCAATTGCCCACCGAACTCCTGCTCGGTGTGGCGTTTGAGCGCCGGGAAGTACAGCGAGCCTTGATAACTGACCATCAGCGGTTTGTCGTTGGCGATCAGCTCGCCGCCCAGGGTCAGCAGGAACAGGCCGATAAACAACCACAGCGACCACCAGCCCCGGCGGTTTTTCTTGAAACGGTCGAAACGGCGACGGCCCAGCGGCGAGAGCTTGAACATCAGGCGTTCCTCGCAGCGAAGTCGATACGCGGGTCGACCAGGGTGTAGCAAAGGTCGCCGATGATTTTTATCAGCAGGCCGAACAAGGTGAAGATGAACAGCGAACCGAATACCACCGGATAGTCCCGTGACACCGCGGCTTCGTAACTCATGCGCCCCAGGCCATCGAGGGAGAAAATCACTTCGATCAGCAGCGAGCCGGCGAAAAAGACGCTGATGAAAGCCTGCGGAATTCCCGACACCACCAGCAGCATGGCGTTGCGAAACACATGGCCGTAAAGCACCCTGCGTTCGCTCAAGCCCTTGGCCCGGGCGGTGACCACGTATTGGCGGGTGATTTCATTGAGGAAGGAGTTCTTGGTGAGGATGGTCAGGGTGGCGAAACCGCCGACCACCAGTGCCGTCACCGGCAGCACCAGGTGCCAGAAGTAATCGGCGACTTTGCCCAGGGTCGACAGCGACTCGAAATTGTCCGAGACCAGACCGCGCACCGGGAACCAGTTCAATGAGGTGCCGCCGGCGAAGACCACGATCAGGAACATCGCGAACAGGAACGCCGGCATGGCGTAACCGATGATGATCGCGGTGCTGCTCCAGATATCGAAATGGCTGCCATGATGCACAGCCTTGCGGATGCCCAGAGGGATCGACACCAGGTAGGTGATCAACGTGGCCCAGAGCCCGAGGGAAATGGTCACCGGCATCTTTTCCAGAATCAGGTCGGTGACGGTGGCGCCGCGAAAAAAGCTCTTGCCGAAGTCGAGGCGGGCGTAGCTCTTGAGCATCAGCCACAGGCGTTCGGGTGCCGGCTTATCGAAGCCGTATTGCTTTTCGATCTCCTTGATCAACTGTGGATCGAGCCCACGACTGGCGCGCGAACTGCCCTGCAGCGCTTCGCTGGAACCCCCGCCGACATTCGCGCCGCCGATGCCTTGCAGGTGCGCGATAGCCTGTTCCACGGGACCGCCCGGAGCGGCCTGGACGATGACGAAGTTGACCAGAAGAATGATCACCAGTGTCGGAATGATCAGCAGCAAGCGCCGCAGTACGTAAGCCCACATCAGTGCGGCCCTCCGGGTTTGCCGCGTTTGATGAGTTCGGCGGTCATCTGTTGGTTGGTCAAGGGGGTGGAACTCACTTCCCACCAACTGTCGATGGCTTCGTCATTGCTCGCTTGCACCGAGGGAATGCCGAAGCGGTTCCACCACACGGTCGAGCTGCCTGGCGGGTAATAATTGGGAATCCAGTAGAAGTTCCATTGCAGGACGCGGTCCAGGGCATGGGCGTAGCGCAGCATGTCAGTCTGGGTGGTGGCGCGAACCAGGCCGTTGATCAGCGTATCGACCGCTGGGTTCTTCAGCACCATGTAGTTGTTGGAACCAGGATCGTTGGCCGCCGCCGAGCCAAAGTAGTTGTACAGCTCGTTGCCCGGCGAGGTGGTAACCGGATAGCCGGTGACGATCATGTCGTAATCCCGGGACATCAGGCGGTTTATGTACTGGGAGGCGTCGATGCGGCGAATATTCAGCTCGATGCCGATTTGTTTCAGGGTGCGCTTATAAGGCAGCAGCAATCGATCCATGCCGTTCTGGCTGATCAGGAAGGTGAAGCTCAGCGGTTGACCTTGGGCATTGACCAGTTGATCGCCATCGGGTTTCCAGCCGGCCTGTTCGAGTAAGTCCAGGGCTTGCAACTGTTTGTCGCGAATCACGCCGCTGCCGTCGGTTTTCGGTGCTTCGAAGACCTGGGTGAAGACTTCGTCGGGGATTTGCCCGCGCAGCGGTTCGAGAATCGCTCGCTCATCTGCGTCGGGCAGTTGCCGGGCTGCAAGGTCGGTATTGGAAAAGTAGCTCTGCTGGCGGATGTACAGTTCTCGCATCATCTGCCGGTTGCTCCACTCGAAATCCCAGAGCATGGCCAGGGCCTGACGCACGCGGCGGTCCTGGAACATCGGGTTTTGCAGGTTGAACACAAACCCCTGGGCCGATTGCGGTGCCTCTTTGGCCAGGTGGGCCTTTTGCAGGCGACCGTCGCTAAGGGCCGGGCTTTCGTAGCCGATGGAGTAGGCGGTGGCGGAGAATTCGCGGTTGTAATCGTAGGCGCCGCCACGCAGCACCTGACGGGCAACGTCGGTATCGCCGAAGTATTCGATGCTGAAATGATCGAAGTTATAGAGGCCGCGACTGACTGGCAGATCTTTGCCCCACCAGTCGGCGTTGCGCTCGAAGGTGATGCTGCGCCCGGAGTCGACCTTACTCACGCGGTATGGCCCGCTGCCCAGCGGGGGCTCGTAACCGCCACCATTGGCAAAGTCGCGGGTTTTCCACCAGTGCTCGGGAAGTACCGGCAAGGTAGCGAGGTCGAGGGGCAGGGTGCGGTTTTCGTTGCTCTTGAAGTCGAACCGAACGGTAAGGGGTGACTCTACCTCGACGCCTTTGACGTCGGCGAATTGGGTGCGATAGCGCAGGCTGCCTTGGGTCATCAGCAGGTCGAAGGTATAGCGCACATCTTCAGCGGTGATCGGTTTGCCATCGGCGAAACGGGCCTTCGGATTCAGGTAGAAACGCAGCGACAGTCCGTCGTTGGCGCGCTCCATCTGTTGGGCCACCAGGCCGTAAACGGTATAGGGTTCGTCCAGCGAGCGCTGGGCCAGGGGCGAGTAGATCAAGCCATCGATCTGCGTGACACCCGTGCCCTTGTCGATGTACGGCAGGATATGGTCGAAATGACCGATTTCCATCGCCGAGCGACGCATCGTGCCGCCCTTGGGCGCTTGCGGGTTGGTGTAGGCGAAATGGCTGAAGCCAGCGGGATACTTCGCCGGTTCACCGTACACGGTCAACGCATGTTGCGGTGCAGCGTTCACACCGGCGGCGCCCAATAACAGGGCCACGGCAGTGAACAACAAAGTGAGGAAAACCAGTCGCATTGTCAGCCTTAGAGCCGGGTGGTCGATAACCACAATTTGTACGCTAGCGGCGCGTCCCTCGCCAGCCGTATCACGTAACGAAAACACAACGGCCCACCAAAAGGCGGGCCGTTGTGTAGCAAACTCAAGGGTTGATCAGTCCTGACGGCTGGTCACTTCCAGCAGGTGGTAACCGAACTGGGTCTTGACCGGGCCTTGTACCACGTTGATCGGTGCGCTGAAGACCACGGTGTCGAATTCCTTGACCATTTGGCCTGGACCGAACGAACCCAGGTCACCGCCCTGGCGGCTGGACGGGCAGGTGGAGTTGGCTTTAGCGACTTCGGCGAAGTCGGCGCCGCCTTCGATTTGGGCTTTGAGTTCGTTGCACTTGGCTTCGCTGGCAACCAGGATGTGACGGGCAGTGGCTTTGGCCATGGGAAAATACTCCATTCAATGTTCAATAAAGTGCGGAGCCTACCGGATTCAGTGGGCTATTTCTCTCTCAAAGTTCCGTGAATATCAATTCCGTGGATATCAGTTCCGTCTATCGCGTGGCATCAAGGTATTGCTTAAAGGCCAGCATTTCTCAAGCGTTCGGCATGCTGTACGTACAGGGCGATCGGGTCGATGCCCTTGCGGACCTGACCGGTTGTCTGGCCGAGGCTTTCCAGATGATCCAGCGGATAGTCTGAACGGATCACTTTCCCCAAATGGGCGCTGAATCGGCCGACCATGCCGTCATTCTGTTCGGCTTCGGTGGTGAAATAGTGGGAGAAGGCCCGCAGGAATCCGTGCAGCGGATTGAGTGCATGGAGCCCCTCATCGAGAATGTTTCCCTGCAGGGTGCCGCTCCAGGAATAGTAGCGCACGCCGTTCACCAATTCGCGGCCCTTGCCGCCCCAGGTTTTCGGTAACCCTTGAGGGTACTTGTCGTTGAATGCGCCGACGCCTTCGGTGGTCAGCGCATTGAGCGCGGCGATGGCGTTCTGCGGCAGGTGCCGGTTGCCACTGAGCAACGACAGGAAGTCGGCGAACAGGGTGGCCACCGCTCCGGCGACATGCTCCGGCAGGCGCCCGGGCGTCAGCGCCTTGCGCAGGAAGTCGGCCAGTTCCGAGCCATGGTTCGGTCCGCTGACCGATGTCACCGAAGCGACCGCCTCCGGCGCTAGCGCTCCCGCATACCGTACAGCCAGTGCCCCCTGACTGTGACCGATCAGGTTGACTTTGCTTGCACCGGTTCCTTGCAATACCCGGTCGATCTGCGCCAACAGTTGTTCGCCGCGGGTTTCATTACTGTGGGTGGCTGACAGGTGTGGGATGAAAACTCTCGCGCCGGCGTTTCTCAGGGCCAGTTTGACGTCATGGAACAGTTCCAGGTTGCCAATGCGGTCGAAGCCGAAGAGCCCGTGGACCAGCAGGATCGGATACTGAGTGGTTGCATTCCGTAGCATATACATTCCTTTTTCGCAGTAAGTCAGGTGTGTGCTCAAGGGGGCACTCTAAAGCACACCACCCGCACGGCGATGTATGAAAAAGCCGCTGTAACCTGACGAAAACGGAATAGAAATGGTACGAAAGTTCGGATGAGCATGAGGTCTTGGTCGGAATATCCGGACATCTTTTTAACGATGACTGCACGTTTCTTCACAATGACCTACCTCTGAAACGTCCTTTTACCGTGCAAGCCGACGCGATTGTCCGGCAGCGCGAATCAGTACCGTGGGTTTCAATAGGCTTCGTTCGATGCCGACCTCAAGGCGGCATTTATTCCAAGGACTGGAGCGTTGAATGACTACTTATGAAGCAGATAACTTGAATGTTGTAGAGCAATGCCTGGTGGCACCACAGCTGGATCAGGCGGATAACGCCACGCTCGATCCGTCCGACAATAAGGCCATTATCACCGTCGTGCCTTATCCGGACATGGCTTGTGGAGACAAACTAGTCATGTTCTGGTCTGGCATCGATGCAGAGGGTATTGCGTATCGGTATGAGGTATCGCGTTTTGTCAGCGAAGCTCAGGTGGGCAGGGCGATTGTCTTTAGCGTATCGGCTATGCACATCGCCGCACTGGACGGCGGGTCACTCGAGCTTTATTACACCCTCTACACTGCGCGTCTTCGTGAACCTGTGGAGTCTGGGCGTTTATACCTGAGCGTCGGTGATGCCCGGCCAGATTTGCTGCCTGTGATTGTGGACGATGCGGTGGGCGGCACGCTCGATCCGGACAGGGTCGCGCAGGGCGCGCGCGTAACGATCAGGCCGTATGCCCGGATGGCAGCTGGAGATCGGGTCTTGTTGTCCTGGGCAGGTGTTACGCCACAAGCGAGTTTCAGTGACGCATTGAAAATCGAATCCTTTGCAGTCGGAGCCGAACTATCGTTTTGGGTAAATTCCGACTGTATTGCACCCAATCTCGGGGCAGTCGTTACGATCAGCTATTGCATCGAGCGGAGTGGGCAGCCGTCACGCTTCTCGGAGCCTGTACAGCTGTTGATCGGCCCGCTGGAGCGAGGACCGCTTTTGCCACCTACCGTTCTGGAAGCCGATGAAGGTTGGCTGGATCTGCAAGATGCGATCGATGGTGTCACCGTCGTGATCGACGATGCCCAGGCCGAAGAGGGGGAACTGGTCTATCTGAAATGTGACGGGGAGCATTTCAGTCATCGCGATGATCGTGAAGTTTCCAGGGAAATGGCCGGTCAACCGCTGGTATTTATCGTTCCGTACAGGTTTTGGCGCGAGCATCAGGACTTGACGGTCCGAGTAGCCTATTCGGTCGAGCGTCTTGACGAGGTGAGCCAGCAGTCCGAAGCCACGTTGGTGCAAGTGCACTCGTAACCTGATTTAACGTCAACCGCCTTCCGGTTTTCGATTGAAAACCGGAAGGCGGGCATGGGTCACTTTGGCTGTTGAGTGTGGCGCTGCGTACGAAGTCGCTCGGCTGCCTGCAGCAACAATTGTTCCGTCCCGGTCCAGCCAAGGCAGCCGTCCGTTACCGACACACCGTAGCGTAGCGACGGGCTCAATGGCTGGCAGCCTTCGAACAGATGGCTTTCAATCATCATGCCGACCAGCGAGCGATCACCTTGCAGGCGCTGCTCAAGCACGTCGTTGAACACGGCTGGCTGACGCAATGGATCTTTACCGCTGTTAGCGTGACTGCAGTCAACCATGATCCGCGCCGGGATCTTGAGTCTGGTCAAGTCGCTGTGTACTTGGGCGATGCTGTCGCGGTCGTAATTCGGCCCGCGATGGCCACCACGTAGCACCAGATGAGTGTCGGGGTTGCCCGGCGTCTGAATGATTGCAGGGTGCCCTTGGCTATCGACGCCGAAATGACGATGCGGATGGGCGGCCGAGCGCATGGCGTCGCTGGCGACAGTCACACCGCCATCGGTGCCGTTCTTGAACCCTACCGGCATGCTCAGGCCGCTGGCCATTTCCCTGTGGATCTGTGATTCGGTGGTACGGGCGCCAATCGCGACCCAGCTCAGCAGGTCGTCGAAGTAGCCGGCGGCCATCGGTTGCAGCAGTTCGGTGGCAACGGGCAAGCCCAGTTGGAGCATTTCGCGCATCAATTCGCGGGACAGCGTCAAACCACTCGCCATGTCGTCGCTGCCATCCAGATGCGGGTCGTAGGCCAGCCCTTTCCAGCCAATTGTGGTGCGGGGTTTTTCGACGTAGGCGCGCATCACCAGCAGCATTTCATCGCTGACTTCGGTGGCCAGCCGGGCCAGGTTGGCGGCGTATTCGAGGGCTGAACGGGGGTCGTGAATCGAGCAGGGGCCGACGATGACCAGCAGACGGGAGTCTTCACCGTTGAGGATCGCGCGAACTGCCTGACGGTGGTCGGCGACTTGCCGGGTCAGGGCATTGCTGAGGGGTAATTGCTGTTTGAGTTGCAATGAGCTGGGCAGACGCAAGGTCAGCGCTTCATTGGCAGGGCTCAGGGTGGACAGCGGCAGAGCAGAGACGGACGAGTTCATATTCGGGCTTCCTGGGCTGGCGGCGGGTTCGTTCCCGCGCGCTCGGCCCTACTGGGGTGTTCGACAATTGGCCGGATTGGCTGCGTGTGTGTGCTTGCCACCTGTGGGTGACCGATCGGAGGCGGCAGGCTGTCCCGAGCGGAGGCTGGTAAATCGCCAGGCGGTAAAACTGTCGTAACGGTAATAAGTGGCGTAGTTCATGTCGTGAATCCTCAAATTGTCTGGTTGACGCTAAAAATGTTCAGGGCTGAAAAAACAAAACCCCCGGTCGGGGAGCCGACCGGGGGTTGAGAATTCTCTGGTGGCGACCCGTTTAAAGTAGGCGCCGTGTGGGTATCAGGCGCGCCAGTGGCTAAACCAATACCCAAAATAAAAGCTGACCGAAGCACAAACGTCATTCGCCCGGGCAGCCGCAACCGAGCGCGGGGCGCTGGCGGTACGAAGCTGTGAGAGGGCGTTGAGCATGGTCTGTCTCCGATGAATGCGCCGAGCTTACTAGAGGCCGGTACGCGGATTCAATCAGAAAATGCTATCGATGATCATGGGCTTTTCTATCGCTTGAGTACGTCGGGGGTTGTGACACACTTTGCGCTGCGCCCAACTACCACAACGTCACAAGGATGAACCATGACGACACTGACCATTGCCGCCGCTCAATCGATCTCCATCGCCGGTGATCTTGCCGCCAATATGGCCTGGCATCGGCGCTTCATGCAGGTTGCTGCGGAGCAGGGCGTGCAATTGCTGGTGTTTCCGGAACTGTCGCTGACCGGGTACGAACGCGGCTTGGCAGCGGAGCTGGCCATAGCGCCAGACGCCGGGGTGCTGCAACCGCTGCGCGACTTCGCGCGGGAAGTCGGTGTAACCAGTGTCGTTGGGATGCCGATTCGTCTGTCGGACGATTCGCCGGTATTGATCGGTGCTCTGGTATTGGGTGCCGATGGTTCGCTTGGGGTTTATAGCAAGCAGCATCTGCACCCGGGCGAGGAAGTGGCATTTGCCCCGGGAGCGGGCGGTTCGATATTAAAAATCGGTAGCGACACCGTCGCGCTAGCGGTATGCGCCGATTTTTCTCACGCCAGTCACGCGGCAGCCGCGGCACGGCAGGGCGCTGATCTTTACGCTGCGGGCGTGTTGATCACAGAAAACGGCTACGCTCCAGATACCGTACTGTTGCAAGGCTATGCTTGCACCCTCTCGATGGCGGTTCTGATGGCCAACCATGGTGGCGCAACGGGTGGCTGGGAGTCGGCAGGGCGCAGTGCAATCTGGGCGGCAGACGGGACGTTGATTGTGGCGGCGCCGGGTACCGGGAACCTTATGGTCGTTGCTCGTCGCAATGCTGATGGCTGGAAAGGGCAAATCGTCGCTGTGGCGGAGGCTTGAATGGGTTTCGAATTGCGTCCGGCAACACCTCGGGACCTGGACTTTGCTCGTGACCTGACTTGTCGAAATATGCTTCGCTACTACATTCAACATGAGCTGTTGTGGCTGGACGAGGCCTTTGATGTCGCCTGGGAGGGGCGCGAAAACTGGCTGATTGTGCGTGATGACACGTTGATGGGGTATGTCAGCCTGAGCCGTGACGCCAGGGCCTTGTATATCCGCGAATTGCATTTACTTGAAGCGTACCAGGGGCAGGGCGCCGGTTCCTGGACGATCGATCAGGTATTCGCCATGGCGTGCAGGGAACGACGCCCGGCATTGCGTCTGACCGTTTTTGAAAATAACCCGGCGAAAGTGCTCTACGAGAGAAAGGGCCTGAAGGTGGTCGGTAAAGACGAGTGTTTCCTGAGAATGCAGCGTGATATCAATGAACTGCATCGCTGAAACACACAGGTGGCAAGCCTTGCCAGATGAATTGATACTTTTTATATGCGGCTTGCCGCTAGGTCTGCCAGTTGCTTTTTGCTAAGGTGTCCGACAACCCAATAAGACCAAATCGCGAGGTGTCTGCTTGATTAGGGTGCTAGTAGTCGATGACCATGATCTCGTTCGTACAGGCATTACACGAATGCTGGCTGACATCGATGGCCTGCAAGTAGTCGGCCAGGCTGAGTCAGGGGAGGAATCCCTGCTTAAAGCGCGTGAGTTGAAACCTGATGTGGTGCTGATGGACGTCAAGATGCCCGGGATCGGCGGTCTTGAAGCCACGCGCAAATTATTGCGCAGTCATCCAGACATCAAAGTCGTCGCGGTCACCGTGTGCGAAGAAGATCCGTTTCCTACCCGACTGTTACAGGCAGGTGCCGCGGGTTACCTGACCAAGGGTGCCGGATTGCCGGAAATGGTCCAGGCCATTCGCCTGGTGTTTGCCGGGCAACGCTATATCAGCCCGCAGATTGCCCAGCAACTGGCGATCAAGTCGTTCCAGCCAACCAATGATTCGCCCTTCGACGCCTTGTCGGAGCGGGAAATCCAGATTGCGTTGATGATTGTCGGCTGTCAGAAGGTGCAGATCATTTCCGACAAACTGTGCCTGTCGCCAAAAACAGTGAATACCTACCGTTACCGTATTTTCGAGAAGCTTTCGATCAGCAGCGATGTCGAGTTGACGCTGCTGGCGGTTCGTCACGGCATGGTTGATGCCAGCCTCTGAAAATGACTGAAATCTTCGATCCAAGTGCTTTTCTGTCAACGGTCAGTGGGCGGCCGGGCGTCTATCGCATGTTCGACAGCGATGCGCGCCTGCTTTATGTCGGCAAAGCCAAAAATCTCAAGAAGCGTTTGGCGAGTTACTTCCGCAAAGCCGGTCTTGCCCCCAAGACCGCTGCGCTGGTTGGCCGTATCGCCCAGGTCGAGACCACCATCACGGCCAACGAAACCGAGGCCTTGCTGCTTGAGCAGACGCTGATCAAGGAATGGCGTCCGCCGTACAACATCCTGCTGCGCGACGACAAATCCTACCCTTACGTCTTTCTCTCGGATGGCCAGTTCCCACGCTTGAGCATCCATCGCGGCGCGAAAAAGGCCAAGGGCAAATATTTCGGTCCTTATCCCAGCGCCGGTGCGATTCGCGAAAGCCTGAGTCTATTGCAAAAGGCTTTTTTTGTTCGTCAGTGTGAAGACAGCTTTTACAAGAACCGCGCGCGACCTTGTCTGCAATACCAGATCAAGCGCTGCAAGGCGCCGTGTGTGGGGTTGGTGGAGCCCGAGGTGTATGCCGAAGATGTACGCCACTCGGTGATGTTTCTTGAAGGGCGCAGCAACGCCCTGGCGGACGAGTTGTCTGCGGCCATGGAGGAGGCGGCGGTCAACCTTGAGTTCGAGCGCGCCGCCGAGCTGCGTGACCAGATCTCATTGCTACGTCGGGTCCAGGACCAGCAGAGCATGGAAGGCGGGACGGGCGATGTCGATGTGATTGCGGCGTTCGTCAATCCAGGTGGCGCCTGCGTACACTTGATCAGTGTGCGCGGTGGCCGGGTGTTGGGGAGCAAGAACTTCTTTCCACAGGTGGGTATTGAGGAAGACGTTTCCGAAGTCATGGCAGCGTTTCTCGGCCAATACTTCATCAGCAGTCCCGAGCGCGACTTGCCGAGCGAGCTGATCGTCAACGTGGTTCACGAAGACTTTCCGACCCTGATCGCAGCCATCGAAGAGCTGCGCGGTCGTGAATTGACCATCAGCCATCGAGTACGCGGCACCCGAGCGCGCTGGCAGCAATTGGCGGTCACCAATGCCGAGCAAGCGCTGGGCGCACGTCTGGCTAACCGACAACACGTTGCGGCACGTTTCGATGCCTTGGCCGAAGTGCTGAAACTGGACGAACCGCCGCAACGTCTCGAGTGCTACGACATCAGCCATTCCAGCGGCGAGGCCACTGTAGCGTCCTGTGTGGTGTTTGGCCCGGAAGGCCCGATCAAATCCGACTACCGCCGCTATAACATTGAAGGCGTCACCCCGGGCGATGACTATGCCGCGATGCACCAGGCCCTGACCCGACGCTTCAGCAAATTGAAGGACGGCGAGGGCAAGTTGCCGGATATTCTGCTGGTCGACGGCGGTAAAGGTCAGCTGTCCATGGCGCGTGACGTGCTTAATGAACTGGCCGTGCCCGACCTGATTCTCTTGGGTGTGGCCAAGGGCGCGACGCGCAAGGCCGGTTTCGAAACCCTGTACCTCAACGACGCGGCCCATGAATTCACCTTGCGCGGCGATTCTCCCGCGCTGCATTTGATCCAGCAGATCCGCGACGAAGCCCACCGTTTCGCCATTACCGGGCACCGCGCACGTCGTGGAAAAACTCGCCGTACGTCTACGCTTGAGGGCGTTGCCGGCGTCGGACCGACACGTCGACGCGATTTGTTGAAACATTTTGGTGGATTGCAGGAGCTGTCTCGTGCCAGCATCGAAGAGATCGCCAAAGCACCCGGAATCAGCAAAAAGCTCGCAGAGTTGATTTATGCAAATCTGCACAGCGAGTAGAATGCCCAACTCACCTCGTAGCCAGTTGTGCCGATGAATATCCCTAATCTGATTACCGTTCTACGCGTCCTGCTCATCCCGATCTTCATTTTGCTGTTTTACTTGCCTTACCACTGGAGCTATTTGGCGTCCGCCTCGGTCTTCGCATTTGCCGCCGCGACCGACTGGCTCGATGGGTATCTGGCCCGTCGTCTGGAACAAAGCACACCGTTCGGGGCCTTCCTCGATCCTGTTGCGGACAAGCTGATGGTCGCCGTTGCGCTGGTTCTGCTGGTGCAAGAGCATGGCAACCTGTGGCTCACGCTGCCGGCCGCCGTTATCATCGGTCGCGAAATTGTCGTCTCGGCACTGCGCGAGTGGATGGCCGAACTTGGTGCCCGCGCCCATGTAGCGGTGTCAAACCTGGGCAAATGGAAAACCGCCGCGCAAATGCTGGCGCTGGTGATCCTGCTGGCCAACCCTTCGGACTTCACCTTCTGGGTCCTGATGGGTTACGCCTTGCTGCTGGTGTCTGCTGGCCTGACGTTGTGGTCCATGGTCCAATACTTACGGGCTGCCTGGCCGCATCTGAAGACGGACGTGGAAAAGAAATAAAACTTTTTTGAATCAAGGGGTTGACGGGGCATCAGGATTCTATAGAATGCGCCTCACCAAGACGCGGGAATAGCTCAGTTGGTAGAGCACGACCTTGCCAAGGTCGGGGTCGCGAGTTCGAGTCTCGTTTCCCGCTCCAAGCATTAAAAATGGATCTCTGAAAAGAGGTCCATTTTTTTTCGCCTAAAGAAAAGTCTTTCTTTGACTTTTGCCGCGCCCCCCCCTGAAAACACTCAGATCCAGCCCCAATGGGCACATTTTCCAGTACATCAATCCGGTGCTCGGCCGATCGGTTTTCTCGTGGCGTGTGCGATGGCTTTCACCAAGACCGCGGTCCGACACGCCAAGCCCGGAGCCAAGGACTACACCCTCCCTGACTACAACGGCCTCGCCCTTTTCGTGAATACGAAAGGCGCCAAGTGCTGGCACTTCCGCTTTTCCTGGGCGGATAAGCAACCCCGTATTTCTCTCGGTACCTACCCTGAAATTAGCTTAGGAGATGCTCGTGCTCTGCGTGATGTTGCGCGGGCACTGGTCGCCAGGGGCATCGATCCGCGTGTCCATCGGCAGCTGGAGCGTAATGCCAGGCGCCTGGCCACGGAAAACGCCTATGAAGCAGTTGTTCAGCATTGAAAGTGGTACGCAAAGTTGAACATCGTGTTTCTGGAATTGTGCTGAAGTAGGGCGCCATCTGTCACCTGCCCGAAGAGCTGCTTCCCTCTCTCATCATTGGCAGGCGGAAAGCTATTCCCGGGCGTGGTTATCCGGAAGAGTCCGCAAACGACCCGGAGCCTATCGGGACCTATTTACAAGCTTTGTCTGAAGATCTGTCAGCAGGGTTTAGTGATCTGAGCTGCAAATGAGCATGAAAACCTTTCACTGCAATTGACATTAATTATCATTGGCACCTAGTATTCATTCCCCTTTGTGCCGGTCGGACCGTATAAGGATATAGAAGCGCCGATGAAAGACTTTGATGATGCTTTGCTTGCCTTGCTCCAGGATGACGAATTACAGCTGCCAGACAGCCTCCAAAGGCAGTCAGGTGGTGGGCCGCAAGTCCTTTCCTTCGCTCAGCAGCGTCTCTGGTTCCTGCAACGCCTGGAACCGAATGCCACGGCTTACAACCTGTCCCGCGCTTTTCTGTTCACGGGTACCTTGAACGTCTCGGCATTGCGTCTGGCATTCGAGGCGCTGATCAAGCGACATGGGGTATTGCGCACACGATTTATCGAAGTCGATGGCGAGCCTCGGCAAGAGCTGCTGGATGATGTGGTGTTCGTCATGCAAGAGCGTGAGGTGCCTGGAGTCGATCGCGCCTCACGGCATGAGCATCTGGCGTCGTTGCTGGCGATTGAGGATCAGTCGGCGTTTATTCTTTCCCAGGCGCCCCTGCTCGAGGTCAAGCTGATTCGCTATGACGAATTCAGCCACGCTCTTCTCTTGAAAATGCATCACATCGTGACTGACGCCTGGTCCAATCCGATTCTCGTGCGCGATCTGGCGACGGCGTACAGCCAAGCCATCCGAGGTGAAGCCCCGACGCTGCCCCCATTGCCCGTGCAATATGTGGACTACGCGGTTTGGCAGCGTCGTCGCTTGCACACTGACGTGGTGCAGGCTGATCTTGAGTACTGGAAAAACTATCTCGGCGCGTCGGTACCGGTGTTGGAGTTGCCCACCGATTTTCTGCGCCCCGCGCAGCAAAGTCAGCGCGGACAACGGCTGCGGTTCGCACTGGACGATGTACAGTCCGCCCGGATCCACGCGTTCTGTCGCGATTACGCATCGACCCCTTTTGTCATCCTCCTGGCGGCCTGGCAGCTGCTGTTGGCGCGCTATAGCGGCCAACAGACATTTGCCGTGGGCGTTCCCCACGGCGGGCGCAGCCGTGAAGAGCTGGAAGAGTTGCTGGGCTTTTTCGTCAATACACTGGTTTATCGCGTTCAGCTGGACCCGCAACTGACAGGCCGTGCGCTATGCCATCGTTTGCGCGGTGAGTCGCTGTCTGCACTGCAGCACGCCGAACTGCCGTTTGAGTTGTTGCTCGAGAATCTCGCGATCGAGCGTGACGTCAGCCGCACACCGGTGTTCCAGGCGATGTTCAACTTGAGTACGGGGTCGGCAGTCAACCTTGCGTTACCCGGGCTTGAGGTCGAACGTGTATTGCCGACGCAAGACAGCGCCAAATTCGATCTCACCCTGGACGTAGCGGTTCGACCAGACGGTGTGTATTGCGAGCTGGAATACAACCTGGACCTGTTCTCGCCTGCCACCGCCGAGCGTCTCGCCGGATGTTATCGTCAGTTGCTTAACGGGTTGTTGACCCAACCTGACGTGCCGGTCTGGCATCTGCCGATGCTTGATGAGGTTCAGCGCTTGCAGCAGCTGGATACCTGGAACCAGACTGAGCGAACTCTGTTACCGAATCAGGACATGCTGGGCTTGTTCGAGCGACAGGTCAGTGCAAATCCTGATCGCTGCGCGTTGATCAGCGGCGAGCAACAGTTGAGCTACGCAGCGCTCAACGCCCGTGCCAATCGACTGGCCCATTGGCTCATGGCGGCCGGTGTTGTCGGGGATCAGCGGGTAGGCGTTTGCCTGGATCGCGAAGCTGATTTGCTCGTGACGTTGCTTGCCATTCAGAAAAGCGGCGGCGCCTATCTGCCGATCGACCCCGGACAACCAGCTGCACGCAATGCCGATATCATCGAGCAAGCCCGACCGGGCCTGGTGCTGACCCGTGAGGCTCTGCGGGGCGTCGTCGGTTCCGCCGCGCGGGTGGTCACCCTCGAAACGCTGGCCGATGCATTGCCGGCGTTGCCCGATACCAACCTGGCGCTGGCCACTCATCCACGACAACTGGCCTATACCCTTTATACCTCCGGCTCTACAGGACGACCCAAGGGCGTCGACATTGAACGCCAGGCGTTTATCAATTTCCTGCTGGGCATCCAGGAACATGTGCAACTGACCGACACCGATCGGCTCCTTGCGGTGACTACCCTGGGCTTCGATATCGCCGGGCTGGAACTGTTCCTGCCGCTGATTCAGGGCGCGACGGTGGTATTGGCCAGTCGTGAAGCCAGCCTGGACCCACGGGCATTGATCGACTTGCTCGAGCGTCACGCCATCAGTGTCATGCAGGCGACACCTGCCACCTGGCAAATGCTGGTCGATCACGACTCACCCGTCTGGAAAGGGCTGCGAGTGCTCTGCGGCGGCGAAGCACTGGGGTCAGAACTGGCCGAACGCCTGCTGGCGCGCCAGGTCAGGCTGCTGAATGTCTACGGGCCCACGGAAACCACAGTGTGGTCGGCGGTGCATGCGGTAGAGCAGGTGGACAGTGCTGTCATCCCCATCGGCCAGCCCTTGGCCAACAATCGCCTGTATGTCCTGGATGAGTTTCTTGAGCCCCAGCCGGTTGGCGTTGCCGGTGATCTGTACATCGGCGGCAGTGGTGTCGCCCGAGGGTATGCCGATCGGCCTGAGTTGACCGCCGCGTCCTTCGTTCCCAATCCATTCGTACAGCCTCATGCACCGGGCGTCCAGGCAGGCAGTCGGTTGTACAGGACGGGTGATCGTGCGCGTTATCGCAGTGACGGTAGCCTGGAGTTCCTGGGGCGCAGCGATTTTCAGGTCAAGCTGCGCGGCTTTCGCATCGAGCCAGGTGAGATCGAGGCGGCATTGTCCGCGTTGCCTGGCGTGGCTCAGGCGGTGGTGGTGTTGCGATGCGGCCCCGGCCATCAGGATGTTCTGGTGGCGTATCTGTGCGGTGAAATCACCGAGGTGGACAGCGCTGCCGTTGGGCAGCGACTGCGTGAACGGCTACCGGCCTACATGGTCCCGGGAGCGTTTGTCGTTTTGGCGAAGCTGCCACTCAATGCCAACGGCAAGGTCGATCGCAAGGCGCTGCCGGAGCCGCTCTGGAGTGCCGGGGAGCCGGGCGAGGAACCGGTAGGGCCGTGGCAGACCAGCCTCGCCGAGATCTGGAAAGAAGTGCTCGGGGTCTGGCCCATCGCATCTGATGCCGATCTGTTCCGATTGGGCGCCCAATCGCTGCAACTGGTCAGGATTCAGGCTCGGATCAGGCACCAGTTTGGTTGTGAAATCGCACTTGCGCAGTTGTTCGCTCACCCGGTGCTCAGTGATATGGCCGCGTTGATCGAGCAAGCCTGCGGTAAACCTGAGGTTGATGAACTGACCGCTATTGAAAATCTGTTGCTGGCCTTCGAATAAACCATTCGATCCGCCGCACGCGAGTGCTGCCTGCGAGGAATTTGCATGACCCTGTTCTTATCTCTGCTCAAGCGTCACCGTACGTTGTTGAGTCTGGGCCTGCTGGCCAGCCTTGTCAGCGCCGCTGCCGGCATTGGACTGCTCAATGAGATCAATCGCCTGATTTCAGGCACTGCCATCATGAACACGCTGCTGGCCGCACAGTTTCTTGGTTTACTGGTGCTGCTGTTTGCCTGCGGTTTCGGTTCTCAGGCCTTGTTGACCGCGCTGGGCCATCGAGTGGTTTACGAGTTGCGCTTGCAAATGGTCAAGCGCTTGCTGGACACCTCCATCGAACAGCTGGAGAAAATCGGCGAAGCCAGTCTGTATGCGACCTTGAGCAAGGACATCGAAAGCATCGGCCAGGCCTTCAACCGCCTGCCGTTCGTGTTCTACAACACCGTCCTGATGCTCGGCGGTTGCCTGTACATGGCCTGGCTGTCCTGGCAGCTGTTGCTGATCTGCGTCGTCGGCTTGAGCCTGGGAACCTGGTTGGCCCATGGCTGGTTCACCAAGATGCGCCAGTTGATGAAGCGCGTACGGGAAACCGACGACCGCTTGTACGCCGCCTATCAGGGCGCGATCGAGGGGCGCTTCGAACTGGCACTCAATGCCCGGCGCAAGGAGCGTTTCTATTCACTGGATCTGCAGCCTGCTGCGGAATATGCCCGGCGCAATGAGGTGCACGCCGATCGTTACTGGACCTTGAGCCTGAACTGGACGGTGACCCTGATCCTTGCACTGGCGGGCGGCTTGTTCGCTGCCGGGGCCTGGTTGGGTCTGAGCAATGGCATCATCGCCGCGTTTGTTCTGGTGCTGATGTTTTTGCGCATGCCCCTGAACGACCTGATCGGCAGCCTGCCGACCCTGGTGGCGGGCAATGTCTCGCTGGCCAAGATCGAGACCCTGTCCTTTGCCGATTACCGTACCGAATTTTCGACCCGGACCGGTCAGCCGGATGTCCGGCAGCCGATGCTCGAACTGCAGGGGCTGGGCTATGACTATCCCCATGCTGCCGACGAGTACGGATTCCGTCTGGGCCCTGTGGACCTGAGTGTCGCGAAGGGCGAGATCCTGTTCATCGTCGGGGGCAATGGCAGCGGCAAGTCGACCCTGGCCAAATTATTGACCGGGCTGTATGAGCCCAGCACCGGGACCCTGCGTCTGCAAGGCGTGGAAATCACCCCTGAGTTGCGGGACTGGTACCGGGCACATTTCTCCACGGTGTTTTCCAGCTTCTATCTGTTCGAGCGGCTGGTCGGTCCGAACGGCGACTTCGACATGACCCTGGCCCAGGCATGGCTTGAGCGTTTACGCATGGAATGCAAGGTCACGATCGATGAACAAGGTGGCCTTTCCACCACTCGCTTGTCCCAAGGACAGCGCAAGCGGCTGGCGCTGCTGGTGGCGTTGGTGGAGGAGCGGCCGATCCTTTTGCTTGATGAGTGGGCCGCTGACCAGGATCCCGGTTTCCGTGGGTTTTTCTATCAAGAGCTGCTGCCTGAACTGAAGGCTCAGGGGAAAACCATCATCGCGATCAGTCATGACGATCGTTACTTCTCCATCGCCGATCGGGTCCTCAAATGCGATGGCGGTCAGCTCTATCCGTTCGATCATGCCGGGACAGATATCGGACAGCTTTCCGAGCAGGAGCATTGCATTCCTGTTTGAACGGTTTTCTCTGCATTGTTTCTTGGCGAGCAGTGGTTTTGCACCACAACAAATTAAAAAAATGATGGCCCTGAAGGGGCCACACATAGGAGCGAGCGGCATGCAACAACGGGGTAAAGGTCGGCCAACGGCCAAGATGGGGAATCTGCTGTTGGTGCCGATAGTGAGCGGGGGCATGTTGCTCACGCCGTCGGCATGGGCGCAAGAGAACGAAGCCGGGCAGGCGCCAACCGAAACAACGAGCACCATGACGCTGCCCGAGCAGTCGATTGTGGGTATGCAGACCGAAGCGCCCACCGTGTCGGTGGGGACCAAAGTACCGTTGCGTCTTCGCGAAGTGCCGCAGACCATCAACGTGATCGGTCAGGAACGCATCCAGAAGCAGAACCTGTATACCCTCGAGGATGCCCTGGGCAAGGTCGGCGGTGTCACCGTGCAGCGTATCGACGCCAGCCGCTTGAGTTTTTTCTCCCGTGGCTTCGAGATCACCTCGTTGCAGCTGGACGGCACGCCGACCACCATGGACAACCGGATTTTCCTTTCACCTGATCTGACGATGTATGACCGCGTCGAAGTGCTCAAGGGACCGTCCGGCAGCCTGACAGGCGCCGGCGGCCCCGGCGGCAGTATCAACCTGGTGCGCAAACGCCCATTGGCCGAGGCGGCGGTATCGGCTGAAATCAGTGCCGGCTCCTGGGACGACTATCGGGGCATGGTCGACGTCACCGGCCCGTTGACCGACAGCGGCAACGTGCGTGGACGCCTTGTGCTCAGCGATCGCAAGCAAGGTTTCTACTACGACGGTGGCGGTAAACGCGAGTCGAACCAGATCTATGGCGTCGTCGACATTGACCTGACGCCAGACACCGTCTGGACCATCGGTGCAAGCAACCAGAATACCGATATCCAAGGCGCCCAGCGCTCCCTGCCAGCCTATCGCTACACCAATGCTGCCGGTGAAGCCGCCATGTCGCTGCCGGATGTTTCGCGCAAGAATTTCTACGGCGCGGACTGGAACCGCGATTACTTCTGGAGCACTGCGGTGTTCACCGAAGTCGAGCACCAGTTGGGTGACGGCTGGAAAACCAAACTGGCCTTGCGTCACGCCGACAACAACTATGACCTGACCCAGGCTTATGCCCGCAATGGTGGAGGGATCGACCCTGCCGATAACCTGGTATCGATGAACTCGATCATGTTCGATTATCGGGAAAAGCAGGACGAGGCGGACCTGTACCTCGACGGGCCGTTCAACTTCCTCGGTCGTGAGCACAAACTGTTGGTAGGCGCCAACTATTCGCGCTCCGAGTTTGCTTCGAACGGTGGTTACTTCTCCGACTTCCTCGGCGATGTCGACCTCAACGACCCGCAGGCGGACTTCCCTTATCCCGCGTTCCCTGATTCGGACAAACTGCCGACCAGCGTGGCCAACACCCGCTCCAAAGCGGTCTATGGCAACGTGCGCCTGAGCCTTGCGGACCCATTGACGCTGGTGCTTGGCGGGCGGGTGACCTGGCTCGATATGCACCGCAGCCAGCATCAACCCACTGCAGGTTCGCCGTCGGAAAAGGTTGGTGATAGCGTTTCGCAAAAATTCACGCCGTTTTATGGCCTGATCTATGAACTCAACGACACCTACTCGCTGTACGGCAACTACGCCGGGGTGTTCCAGCCGCAGCCCATCAGCAACCTGGACATCAACAACGGGATCATCAAGCCGCGCGAAGGCGAGCAGTACGAGCTGGGCATCAAGGGTGAATTCCTCGACGGTGCCTTGAACGCGTCGCTGGCGGCGTTCCAGATCGAAGAAAAAAACCGTGCGGTTCCGGACATGAACGACCCGAACTCCCGGGCAAGTGTCGCCAGCGGCAAGGCCAGAACCCGTGGCTTCGAAGCTGAGCTAAGTGGGCAGTTGACGCCGGACTGGTTCCTGACCGCCAACTTCACCCACACCTACAAGCGCTATGACAGCCCTAACGAACAGTTGCAGACTTACCTGCCGAAAAACATGTTGCGCGTCTGGACGCTCTACAAATTGCCAGGCGAGCTGGAAAAATGGAGCGTGCAGGGCGGCGTCAGTGTCGTCAGCGAAACCTTCAACAAGCTGGACGTGCCCCAGCTTGATATGAACGGCACCAAACTGCGTCAGGGCGGCTATGCCTTGTACGATGCCGGTATCGGTTATCAGATCACGCCGAACCTGTCGGCCGACCTGCTCGGTACCAACCTGGCCGACAAGAAGTATTTCCAGCGTATCAACACCTTCCAGGACGGGAACATCTATGGTGACCCTCGGGCTGTGTCCATGACATTGCGCGCCAAGTTCTGATCGGGACGGCCTGAAACAAGCCCGGCATACTTCGGTATGCCGGGCTTTTGTCGTTAACGGGTAGCTGCATGAGTGGTCAAGGAGGGTGAGTGAGGCATCGATCTGTAAAACAGAACAAAAAGCCGCTGGATCGACAGCGAGCGATGTGGCTGGTGCTGGCGTTGTTGATCGGCTATCTGTTCATCTGGGCACTGACGACCCTGTCAGGGCTGAGTCTGTTGCAGCTGGGCCTGCAGCGAAGTGAAGCGGTGCTGGTCAGCACGATGGCGGGTTTTGTGATCTACCCGTTGTTGGTGCTCTGGTTATTCTGCGCTCGACGCGCAAGGCGCAATGGCGTGCTGGTGGCTGGCGCATCGATGCTGTTGCTCGGGATGGTTCATTATCTGGTGGGAGGAACCTGATGTTCGACAGTGTTCGTCAGTCCATGCTGTGGCTGCACCGGTTCATCGGTGTCGGTTTTTCAGGACTGTTACTGATTGCCTTTTTCATGGGCAGCCTGGCGGTGTATGACCGAGAGCTGGACAGCTGGATGCTGCCGCAAACCCGCCTGGTGCCTGTCGATGTGCCGATATCCCTGGACCGGCGCGTGGTTCCTCATGTCGCGAGCTTGAGCGAGGGCAAACCGCTCATGCAGTGGTACGTCGAATTGCCCGATGCGCGTCGACCGCTGTTGCGTTTTCAAGCCTGGACCCTTGAGGGCGATGGCTACAGTCGATTTCTCGCTCCGACGGGTGATCAGGTCTTGCCTGAAGCCGGCAGTCGCGGCGGTGATTTTTTCTATCGACTGCATTACACCTTGAACATAACCACCTGGAGCGCCGGTGCCCGCTTGCTCGGTCTGGCGGCCATGTTGGGTTTGATGGCGTTGATTGTCGGCGTTTGCATCCATGCCCGACTGCTTCAGGATCTGTTTACCTTGCGCGTCGACAAATCGCCAAGGCGCTTACTGGACCTTCACAACCTCACGGGGGTTTTCGCCCTGCCTTTTCATTTCGTCATCATGCTGACCGGCTTGCTGATTCTGTTCCCGCTGTATTTGCCTGCCAGCGTCCTGGCGGTGTATTCGCAGCAGGCCGATCAGTTCGGTGCCGAAGCCAGCGCGGCGTATCGCCGGGAAGCTTCAGGCACACCGGGGCTTCTGGCGTCGCTCGATCAGATGATGGCGCAAGCCCGATTGCACTGGGGTAACGGCGAGCCTACGTTCGTCAGGGTCTGGCACCCGGGGGACGTCAATGCCTATGTTGAGATCAGTCGCTCTGCCGGTGACCGTCTAAGCAAGGATGAGCAGACCTTGTATTTCGACGGTGCCAGCGCCAGCCTGCTGCACGAATCTCGATTGCCTGCCGCCGCCGGGACGTTCAAGTTTCTGGCGGGTTTGCATGTCACACACTTTCAGCAGCCATGGTTGCGCGCCTTGTATTTTCTCGCCGGTTTGAGTGGTTGCGTGATGCTGGGCAGCGGTCTGCTGTACTGGCTGGAGAAGCGCCGCCTGCAAAGCGCCAATGGGCAGTGGGGCGTGGCGTCGATGACGCTGTTTACCAGCGCACTGATCACCGGGATGCCGCTGGCCACCTTGGCCATGCTCGTCGCCAATCGCTGGCTGCCAGTCGAACTGAGCGCGCGAGCCGATTGGGAAATTCAGGTGTTCTACGGGGCCTGGCTGTTGGCGACCGCGCATGCCGCGCAGGCTGTCTGGCGCTCGCCGCAACGGCGCGCGCCGTGGGCTGCGCACTGTCTGGCGATCAGTGTGTTGGCAGTGCTGGCGGTGATCTCCAATGCCTGGAGCACCGGCGATCATCCATGGCAAGCCATCAATCAAGGCTTCACGGCAGTGGCGGGGGTGGACCTGGCGCTGTTAGCGGTGGCGCTGCTCGCGGCAAGTATTGGCTGGCGTTTGCGCAGTCGCGCTGGCGTAGTGGTTGCGCTCGGTGAGGTGAAGAATGGCTGATGGATTGTCGAGCCTGATGGTGTTGATCTTGCAGGGTGTGGGGCTCAGCACGCTGGCGCTGAGTCAGATCGTTCATTGGCGCAAGGTCATGGCGGGTGAACCGTTCCCCGGACCCCGAGCGTTGCGCTGGGCCGCGCTACTGGCGTTGACCCTGGGGTTGGTGTTGAGCCTGGCCGTTCTGGGTGTCGCCATGGGCACGGTCTTTTGGTTTATGGCGCTGGTGCCTTGCGGCATGGTCGTGACGCTGCTGCTGTGCTGGCGTGGTTCGTGGCTACGCGGGTTGGGGCGCTTGTTCAGGGCTTGAGGCCTTGCGCAAGTTGGCAGGCCCCGAGGTATTCCCCGGGGCCTGTTATTCAGCCAGCCACCGCTTTGGCGTAACGGCTCAAGACATTGGCCAGATCAGTCAGTATCGGGTTCAGGAACACCAGGTGAGCGGGGATTTTCGTGCCCCACAGTTCCTGTAGCCGAGCGCACAACAACACTGCCTTGAGCGAGCTGCCACCGACTTCGAAGAAGTTCGCCTGCTCGTCCGGATCGGTGTGTTCAAGCACCTCCTGCAAGGCGTCGAAAACCTGCGTGCGGGCGTCCGCCAGAGGCTCGACCTGTGGCCGGTTCATCGGTTTGAGCTGCTGCAACAGCGTTTCGAAGGACGGCGATGTCTGGCCCAGGACGGTATCGAGCAAGGTGCGGAAATCTTCGCTCAACGCCACGATGCTGTCGTGCTCGAACAGATCGGTGCTGTAGGTGAACGTCGCGATCAGCCCTTGCTCGCGCTCACTGATGTCCAGCATCAGGTCAAACAGGGTACTGCGCTTGCCATTGTCTTCCTTGACCGGCTCGATTCTCAAATCACCAAACTCGGAGGAGGTAAGAATGCGCTCGCGATGCAGATCGAACATTACCTGGACCAACGGCGCACTGTGTTGTTGCGCGCTGGGCAGTGCTTGCAGCAGTTGTTCGAACGGTAGGTCCTGATTGGCGTGAGCCGTCAGCAGGTTGTCCCGGACCTGTTTGAGTACGTTGTCGAATCCCGGGTTGCCCGCCAGGTCCGTGCGCAAGGCCAGGGTATTGACGAAGAAACCGATCAAGCCCTCCAGCTCCTGGCGATGGCGATTGGCGATAGGAATGCCGATCCGTATGGCCTGCTGCGCGCTATGGCCGGCCAGCAGCACGTTGAACACGGCGAGCAGCGTCATGAACAGGGTCGCGCCCTGTTCCCGGCTGTAGGCGTGCAGCGCTTGCGTGATCTCCAGGCCCAGTTCGAAGGTGTATTCAGCACCCCGATGACTGGGCAGCGCCGGACGCGGCAACATGCAAGGCAGTTGCAAGAGCGTTCGGTCGGCGCCCAGGTGTTGCAGCCAGAAATCCAGTTGCGGCTTGAGCACGTCGTGATTGAGTTCACGGCGTTGCCATTGAGCGAAGTCCGTGTACTGCAAGGTTTGCCCGGTCAAGGGCGAAGGCTGCCCTTTGCTCAATGCGGTGTAGAGCTGGGTCAATTCACGGGTGAACACACGCATCGACCAGCCATCGAAGACGATGTGGTGCAAGGTCAGCCAAAGTACATGCTCCTGGGCAGACAGCCGAACCAGGCCTGCGCGGATCAAAGGCCCCTGCGCCAGATCGAACGGGTGGGCGGCCTGGGCCCGGAGTTCGGTGTGCAGGTGTTGATGCCGATCACTTTCGCCCAGATGACTCAGGTCAATCAATGGCAGCGTGAAGCCCTGCGCTGCGCTGATGCGCTGCACCGGTTGATTGTTTTCCAGTGTGAAGGTGGTGCGCAGGGCCTCATGGCGTTGCAGCAATAGCGCAAAACTGCGCTCCAGCGCCAACACGTCCAGGTCGCCGTGCAGGCGCACCGATTCGGGCACGTTGTAAGTGGTACTTCCCGGGTGCAGGCGATCGAACAGCCAGAGCCGTTCCTGGGCGTATGACATCGCCGTTGAAGGCTGGCGGTGTTGGGCCGTGATCGGCGGCAACGTCGAGGCATCGGCCTTTGGCAGCGCCTGGTCAATGAATTCGCCCAGCGTCGGATGCTGGAACAGGGCACGTACCGGCACTTCCAGCCCCAGGCTGCTGCGCAGTCGCGACACCAGTCGGGTCGCGGTCAGGGAATGGCCGCCCAGTTCGAAAAAGTTATCGTCCAGGCCGACACGCTCCACTCCCAGCACTTGCGTCCACAGCGCTGCCAGCAATTGCTCGCGTTCGTTGCGTGGCGCCCGGTAGCTGAGCTGGCGATCGCGAGCGGGGGCCGGTAATGCCTTGCGGTCCAGCTTGCCGTTAGGGGTCAAGGGAAATGCCGACAGCATCACATAGGCGTTTGGCAGCATGTAGTCAGGCAATTGCGTGCCCAGGTATTCGCGCAACGCAGTGGCGCCAGGGCATACCTCGCGCGCCACCAGATAAGCGACCAGCTCGGTATCGCCGACTTCGTTCGGGCGGGCGATGACGACGGCTTCCCGTATCCCGGGATGGCTCAGCAGGCGGGCTTCGATTTCCCCCAGTTCAATCCGGAAGCCGCGAATTTTCACCTGGTCGTCGACACGCCCGAGGAACTCGATGTCGCCATGGGGATTGACCCTGCCGATATCGCCGCTGCGATACCACTTGCTGCCTTGGGGATCGAGCGGGTTGCTCAAGAAGCGTTCGGCGGTCAGGTCAGGTCGTCCCAGATAGCCCTGGGTGATGCCTGCGCCACTGAGGTAGATTTCACCTGCCACGCCGGCCGCCACCGGGCGCATCTGCTCGTCGAGTACGAACACCTGCATATTGGCGATGGCCTTGCCGATCGGCAGCACACCGTGTTCGTCGCCCCGGGCGCGGTAGTAACTGCACCATACGGTGCCTTCGGTCGGACCATACTCGTTGTATAGCTGGGCGTGCTCGCATTGCTCGCGATGATGTCGGGCGAGGGCGGCCGGACAGGCTTCGCCGGCGACGATGGCGCAGCGCAGGCTGCCCAACTGGTCGGCTGCCTGCTCCAGTACCTGGGCGTAGAGCGACGGCAACATCAAGGTGTGGCTGATGCGCTGGGTTGCGATCAAGCGGCCCAAGGCTAATGCATCCTGTACCTGGTCGTCCTGGGGCAGGCACAGTCGACCGCCACGGCCAAGGGTCCAGAAAAGACCGGCCACCGAACTGTCGAACGCCAACCCGGACACCAGCAGGAAAGACTCCAGGGGCTCTTCGTAGGCCAGCTGGCGCGCCGATGTCGAATGCACGGCATTGCGATGAGTCACCATGACCCCTTTCGGGCGTCCGGTGGAGCCCGAGGTGAAAATCAGGTAGGCCAGGGTGTCGGCATCACTGATGGGTTCGGGACGCTGATCGAAGGCGCTGTCGCTACCCGGCTGGTCGAGCCACACCGTTTCGTAGTTGCCCCTGGGCAAGCGCGTTTGCAGGCGAGTCAGACTCAGCAGCAGTGGGGCCGCGGTCTGCTCGAGCATGTCGCTCAGGCGTTCGGCGGGGTACGTCGGGTCCAGTGGCAAGTAAGCGCCGCCCGCTTTGAGAATGCCCAGGATGCCGACGAGGGCTTCACTGCAACGTTCGATGAACAACCCCACCGGCTGCCCGGCCGTCAGGCCTGCCTGGCGCAGTCGGTGCGCCACCTGGTTGGCCTGGCGCTCTAGCGTTTGATAACTCAGGTGAACATCACCGTGGGTAACGGCGATGGCATCAGGTTGTACGTCGACCTGTTGCTCGAACAGATGGTGCAGCAACGTCGGGGTCGCCAGGTGCGTGGCAGTCTGGTTCAAGGCCGCCAGCCAATCCTGATGAGCTCGACTGATACCGTTGGCATCGCTCAACGGTTGTGAACTGGCAGCGCAGGCCTGCACGCATAGGGTCAGGTACTGATCGAGCAACAAACGTGCGGCATCGATGTCCAGCGCCGAGGCGTCGAAGTGCAGGCGAAAATCAAACCCTTGTGCGTGTTCGGTGACGTCCAGCAGCAGTGCATGCGGACATTCCTCGCCTTCCAGTGCCCGCACCGTCCAGGCCGAGGGCGCCGGTTTGCGCAAGCGAAAGCCGAACGGCGTTTGCGCCGACTGAGCGGGCCACGCTTCTTGCCAGGTGTCGGCCTCGGTCAACAAGGAGGAAAACTCACCGAGCAGGCCGGCCAGCGACTGGCTGTCGTCGAATGCCAGCAGCAGCGGCAGGCGCTTGGCATAGGGGCCCATCGCCGTCGTTGTGGCGCTGTTGCGGCCCGGATGTTCCCAGCCGAGCACCACCTGAGGCTGGCCCAGATGGCGTCTGAGCAGTACCGCCCAGCACACGCCGAACAGATTCTGTGCCGGGGTATCAAGGCCGGCGAGGGCGCTTTTGAGTCGGTCTTGAAGATCAGCGTCCAGCGTCTGTTCGACCTGGGCCATTTGCCGTTCACTGTGGGTCGTGGCGCGCTGGAATGGATGCAGTACTGCCAGCAGGTCCGGCGCCTGTTGGCGTTGCCAGAAGGCTCGACCGGCATCGCTATCGCTGCCGCTGGTGTATTCGAACTGCCATTCGGCGAAGTCGGCGAACTGGACGGTGTCTTCCGACAGCTCACTGCCCAGATAAAGCGCTTGCCACTCCAACAGCAGGCGTTCCAGTGTGGTGGCGTCGGCATTGGCGGCAGGCAGCGCGACCAACAAGGCGGATGGCAGCAGGGCAATGGCCAGGGCCGGTGGCGTGGCCTGGCTCAAGACGTCGCGCAGTGTTGATTTCAAATCGTCGACAGAAGACTCGGGCGCAGTGATTTCCCGCCAGTCAATGTTGATGTGTTCGGCGATCACCTGCACCGGCAATTCCATGCCGGGTGCGGCCACCAGACGGGTGCGCAGAATTTCGTGGCGCTCCAGCACTTGCTCCAGGGCGGAACGCAGGCGTGCGCTGTCGATAGCGTCAGGCAAGGCCAGGGTCAGGAACAGGGCGGCGCTGCGATCAGTGGCGCGCGACCAGTACAGGTTTTGTTGCAGGGCAGGGCGAAAACCCTCTAAGGCATTACTGGACATAGGATTGAGGCCTTGAACAATAGGGGCAAGTCAGGGACATCGAACGAGCGAGCGATTCAGGGCTTGAGCGCCACGTCTGTGCTGTTCAGTGCTTCGGCCATGGAGACCAGGATGCGTCTGGGGCCGTTGTATTCGTTGCGCGCATGCACCGAGAGCATGTTGTCGAGCAACAACACATCGCCGCGTTGCCAACTGAACTCGATCATGTTTTGCAGGTACACGGCGCGCAGATGCTCAAGCACCTCGGGTTCGATAGGGCTGCCGTCGCCATAAAAGGTGTTTTGCGGCAGATCGTCGTCGGAGAAGTCGGCCTGCAGGGCATCACCCACGCTGGCCGGCAGCGTGCTGACGTGGAAGAACGTGGCATGGTTGAACCAGAGGATTTCGTCGGTGCGCGGGTGCCGGACCAACGCGGGGCCGACCTGGCGCGTGCGCAGGCGATTGTTCTCTTTCCATTGTGTCTGGATGCCGACACTGGCGCAGTAGGCCTCGACCTGCGCCCGGTCCTCGGTCTGGAACACGGTTTGCCAGGGCAGGCCGAAGCCGTCTCCGTAGTTACGCACGTACATGATGCCCAGGCGGGCGAAGCGTTCGCGTACCTGTGGATCGATGCCACGGGTAATGGCGCGGGTATCGCCGATCGGCGTTTCACCACGCCATTGCGGGGCGACATCGCACCACAGGAAAATCTTCAGCGGGAACACCGGTGAGTAAGAGTGTTCGTTGTGCGGGAAAATGCGCTGGTCTTGCGGGTAGTCGGTGGAGGTGTAGATGTTCAGGCGTGGATCGACCTGCGTCCTCGGCGAGGCCCTGAATTTGTACTCCAGCGCACCGCCCGACAGCGAGCTGATGCATTGGTCGAAGGCCGTGGCGTTGTCGACCTGGAAATTACGAAACAGCAACGCACCGTGTTCCAGGAGTTTGCGCTCGATCAGCTCCCGTTGCCGCTGCGCCCAGGCGATCAGGCTGACACCGGGGCTGGCGGGTTCGCACAGCAACGTGTAGTTCTGACCGTCATTGAGCGGCTTGAAGGTGACCAGTGCGTCTTCATCCAGGCGAATCGGCTTGCGGCGCATGCCGCCCAGGGTAGGTGTCGCGGGACCATTCATGTCTTATCCCTCCATAGAGTCAGTGGTGAATCGAGTACGCCGACGTGCGCTGCCCAACCGTGCCAGGCTCTGCTCGTTGCGTGCGCTCAGATGCTTCATGCGTTGTTCTTGCGTTTGCCGTTTCAGGTCCTGGGCGAGGTCGTCGATCAGTCGCTCCGGGTCCGTGACGACGTGCTCCAGCAGCGCGCTGAAGGCATTGGCGAAAGCCTCGGCCGTTGTCGCGTCGAACAAGTCGGTGCTGTATTTGAGGGTGCAGGCCAGGGCGTCCCGGTCTTCTTCCACGGTGAGGTGCAGGTCCAGTTGTGACTGGCCGTGCTCGATGCGCTCGGGCAGCACTTCCAGCCCCGGCATTTGCAGCACGCTTGCCGGTTGGTTCTGCAGCACCAGCTTGACCTGGAACAACGGGTTGTAGGCGAGGCTGCGCGGCGGGTTGAGCGCTTCAACCAGCTTGTTGAAAGGCAATTCCTGATGTTTGAAAGCGTCCAGTACCTGGGGGCGCAGGCGCTGGATCAACCCACCGAACGTCGGGTTGCCGGTCAGGTCGCCGCGCAGGGCCAACTGATTGATGAAAAAGCCGATAAGCCCTTCGGTTTCCGCGCGGTTGCGGTTGGCCACGTCGGTGCCGATGACCGGATGCTGGCGACCGCTTTGGGCATACAGGCACACCTGCAAAGCCCCCAGCAAGCCCATGAACAAGGTCGCCCCGTTGGTCAGGCAAAGCTGTTTCAGGGCTTGGGTGGTGGGCTCGCCAATCTGGAACGACCAGCGTGCACCTTGTCCGCTCATGGCCGCCGGGCGCGGTCTGTCACTGAGCAGGTCCAGCGGCGGCTGAGGTTCGCCAAGCGCCTGCTTCCAGTAGCCAAGCTGACGCTCAAGCATCGCCTCATCCAGGTATCGCTGCTGCCAGGCTGCGTAGTCGCAATACTGGATGGGCAATGGCACCAGCGTTGGGGTTTCACCGCTCAGGGCGGTGCGATAGAGGTGAGTCAGTTCGCTCACCAACAGGCCCATGGACCAACCGTCGGAAACGATATGGTGGAGCACCAGCAACAGCAGGTGCTCATTGTCCCGCAGCTTGATCACATGCAAGCGCAGCAACGGAGCCTGGCGCAGATCGATAGGGCGTGTCGCCAGGTCGATCAACAACCGTCGTGCCGCGTTTTCGGCCGCTTCGACAGGCAGGGCGCTGAGGTCATGCAATGGCATCGGCAGATCGATATCTGCCCGCACTTGAACGAAGAGTTCCGCGTCCCGTTCGTGGAAGCTGCTGCGCAATGCTTCATGGCGCTGCACCAGCCCTCGGAATGCCTGATGCAACGCGTCGATCTCCAAGTGACCGCGCAAGCGCGCCGCGCTGGGGATGTGATACGCCGCGCTCTCGGGTTGCATGGCCTGCACCAGCCACATCCCTTGTTGGGCGTGGGACAGCAACCGCCGGCCATGAGACGGGACAGGGGCGGGCCCTATCGGTTGCTCGCTGCTGGCCTCGGCCCTGGACAGCGCAAGCGCCAATTGCGCGATGGTCGGTGCTTCGAAAAGCGCCCGCAGGGGCAGTTCGATGTTCAGCGTCAGGCGAATTCGCGTGACCAGTTGAGCGGCCAGCAACGAGTGCCCACCCAGGGCGAAAAAGTTGTCGTGCAGGTCTATGGATTCCAGCCCGAGTACTTCTTGCCAGAGCATCAGCAACTGCTGTTCCTGCGGGGTATCTGCCCCCCGCACCTGTGTGGCTTGCAGCGAATAATCGGGGGCCGGCAGCGCCGCTCTGTTGAGCTTGCCGCCCGGGGTCAGCGGTATGTGCTCAAGGGAGACGAAGGCGGAAGGCACCATGTAGTCAGGCAAATGTTCGGCAATGTGTTCGCGCAAGGCGGTGAGTGCCAAGGGTTCTGTCTGATAAACCACATAGGCGACCAAGCGACGATCGCCAGGCCGGTCCTCACGCACGATCACCAAGGCCTGGCGTACCTCTGGATGACTCTGCAAGCGTGATTCGATCTCGCCCAATTCAATACGAAAGCCCCGCAGCTTGACCTGTTGGTCGATCCGGCCGAGGTATTCGTAGGTGCCGTTGGGCAAGCGCCGCACCCGATCACCGGTGCGGTACAGGCGGCTGCCCGGCGGGCCGAACGGGTCGGGGCAGAAGCGTTCGGCGGTCAGCCCCGGAACGTCGTGATAACCGCGGGACAACAATGAGCCACCAATGCACAGCTCCCCGGGCACACCGGCAGGCGCGAGGTTGTCATCGCGGTCGAGCAGGTAATAGGCGCGGCCGTGCAAGGGTTCGCCGATCGGCATTTGCAGTGGCAAGTGTTCACTGGCCAGCAGTTCGGTGCAGTCCTGAATACTCGACACCACGGTGATCTCCGTGGGGCCGTAGATGTTCAGCAGCCGGACATGACTCAGCCCGGCCTTGCGCCAGGCGTTGAGCCCTTCGGGAGGCATGGCTTCGCCACCGACGCTGACCAGACGCAGGGCACCATAGGCGTTGGCCGGGTCCAGGGCGAAATCCTGGGCCAGTTGGTACCAATAGGCGGTGGTCAGGCAGGCTGCCACGGTGATGCCATGGCGATACAGTCGGGCGAGGAATTCGCGGCTGTCCCATAACTCGGGGCCGCGTACGACCAGGCTGGCGCCGCACACCAGTGGAGGAAACAGCTGATCGACGAAACCATCGAAGTTGAACGTGGAGAACTGCAGCCCCCGATCTTCGGCGCTGACACCGTAATAGGCGCGAGCGACTTCGGTATAACCGGCCAATGAACGGTGAGTGACCGCGACACCCTTGGGCTTGCCCGTGGAGCCGGAGGTGTAGATGACATAGGCCAGTTGTTCGCGATGCACGGTCCGGGCCGCCGTGGCGGTCTGAAGTCCAGGCATTGGCGGGAGTGCGCAGACGTCCAGGCACGGCCGTTGATAAGTCTTGACCACCGACGCTGTGGACGCGTCGACCAACACCAGGCGAATGTCGGCATCGTCGATCATGTGAGCCAGGCGTTCGGCTGGAAATTGTGGGTCCAGCGGCACAAAGGCAAGCCCTGCTTTCAATGTGCCGAACACTGCCGCGATGATGTCCAGCCCCCGGGGCAGGCACAGCCCGATGCGCGCTTCCGGTGGCAGGTCGAGCGCCAGCAGATGTTGGGCAATACGGTCAGCCCGGCGTTGCAGTTCGGCGTAGGTCCAGGTCTGGTCATCGTGGATCAGCGCCAGGCTGTCCGGGGTTTTCGCCGCTTGCGCCGCCAGTCGCAGATGGACCAGCTCGGGCAGCGTCGAAAGCGTCAATGAAGCCTGGCACTGCGCCAACAGACGCTGCTCGGCTTCGGCGTCGCGTATCGGCAGATGAGCGATCATGCCGTCGGGAGCCTGTACCAGGCCCTGCAAAAGGGCGCTGTAAGCCAGACCATGGTTGACGATGCTGTCATGTTCGAACAGATCGCCATTGTAGGTGAAGCACACCTCAAGCCGGTCGCTGCGCTCCGACACGTTGAGCACCAGGTCCAGTTGCGCGGTCATCTGCTGGCGCTCGATTTCCTCGATCTCAAGCCCTGGCAGTTGCAGTCGACGCGGCGCGTGATCGTCGAGCAGGTTGAACATCACCTGAAACAAGGGGGAGTGGGAAAGATGGCGTTCAGGTTCGAGTGCCTGGACCAGTCGCTCGAAGGGCAGTTGCTGATGTTCCAGGGCACTGCGCCGCACGTTGTTGACGTCGTCCATCACCTCATTGAAGGTGCGCCGGCCGTTGAGTTCGCAGCGCATGACCAGCGTGTTGATGAAGCAGCCGATCAGACCTTCGGTTTCCACGCGCGTGCGGTTGGCCACGGGCACGCCGACACGCAGGTCGGTCTGGCCGCTAAGGCGATACAGCAGAACGTTGAGGGCGCTCAACAGCACCGTGAACAACGTGGTGCCGCGCGCTTTCGCAAGCTGTCGCAAACCTTCGGTCAATGTCGGGTCGACGGTGAGGTAATGGCGGACGCCACGACCGCTTGAATGTTTCTGGCGAGGACGGTCGGTCGGCAGTTCCAGCAAGGGTTGTTCTCCCGCCAGATGTTCGCGCCAATAGTTCAGTTCCGGTGCCAGTGCGCTGTCACTCAGGCATGTCTGTTGCCACAACGCATAGTCGGCATATTGGACCGGCAACGCGGGCAGTTGCGCCTCGATGCCTTCCAGGGCGGCGCTGTAGAACGCACTCAGTTCCTTGACCAGGATCCCCAGGGACCAGCCGTCAGCGACGATATGTTGTGCGGTCAGGATCAGCACATGCTCGTCGTCGCTGAGTTTTATCAGTAGGCAGCGCAGTGGCGCCTGTTGCAGGTCGAAGGTGCGGTTGGTTTCGCTATCGATCAGGTATTGCAGGCGTGATTCGCGATCGCTGCCGGGCTCATCTGAAAGATCGATCAGCGGCAGCGCCAACGGCAACTGCTCGTGAATGATCTGATGCGCCTTGCCCTCGGCTTCGTGAAACGTGCTGCGCAAAATCCCATGCCGTGCCACCAGTTGATCGAAGCCGTGTTGCAAGGCGCCCACGTTGAGTGCGCCACGCAAGCGCAATGCGGCCGGCATGTTGTAGGCGCTGCTGTCGGGGTCGAGACGGTGGAGAAACCACAGTCGCTGCTGGGCCCAGGACAGCGGGCGCGGCCCCTCGTCAGGAGACGGGACAATCGGCAAACGATTGAGTTGTATGCCTTGTGCCGCCAGTGCCGCGGCAAAGGCTTCGCGTTTGTGGGGCGTGAGCCTGGCGATGCGCTCTGCCAGTTGATGCGGGTTGATTTCCATAGCGTGATTGCGTCCTGGGGTCATCAGACAGAAGGGCTGGCGGACTTGGCGCGTGCCTGCAAGGCGGCGCGTTCCTCGGGCGACATCGCGGCCAGGGTGCGGCGCAGCTCGGCGATTTTCAGCAGTCGCCCCGGCTGGCTTTCCTGGGCGCGCAACGCCTGCGCCAATGTCGCGATGCTCGGGTTGTCGAACACCAGCCCCGGCGGTACTTCCAGTTGCAACAGGCTGCGCAGGCGCGTGCAGAGCTTGATGACCATCAAGGAATGGCCGCCCAGATCGAACAGGCTGTCGGTGATGCTCAGGCTGTCGCGCTCCAGCAGTTCCTGGTAAAGATCTGCCAGCAGGGCTTCGAGCGCATCCCTTGGCGCGAGCTCGACTCGGCGTTCAGCCAGGCTGTCGGGTGTGGGCAGTGCGGCGTAATTGACCTTGCCGTTGGCCAGGCGCGGCAACGCAGGCACGCGCAGCACGTGCGAAGGGGTCAGGTAGTCGGGCAACGAGGTGCGCAACTCGGCGAGCAAGTCAGCGCTTTCACAGCTGCTGACGGCGTAGGCCAGTAACTTGCCGCCCGTGAAATGCACCACCGCCTGACTGACGCCGGCCAGCTTCAGGAGTGCCGCCTCCAGTTCACCGGGCTCGACACGAAAGCCGCGAACCTTGATCTGCTGGTCGCTGCGGCCCGCCAGGTGCAAGCGCCCGTTGGGCGACAACCTTGCCAGGTCTCCCGTGCGATACAGGCGCTGGCCCGGCTTGAATGGATCATCGATAAACGCATCCGCCGCTCGGTTCAGATAACCACGGCTGACTTGCGCGCCGCCCAGGTACACCTCACCCAAGGCGCCCAGCGGCGCGGGTTGCAGGCCCGCCGGGGTCTGCTCGAGGACATAGGCGCGGGTGTTCGCCAGCGCCTGTTCCAGGGCCAGCGGTGCAGCGCTCTCGAACGCCTGGCTGAGACTGAACAGTACGCCGACCGTGGTTTCGGTCGGGCCGTAGTGATTGTGTACCCGGCTATTGGGGGCCACTTGCTGGATGCGTTGGCGCAATGCGCCCGGGCAGGGTTCGCCACCCAGTATCACGACATCCGGCAAGACGCTGTCCTGGTCTTCGAGCAGTGCCGCCAAGTGTGACGGAACGATTTTCAGGCAGTCGATACGTTGATCGCGAACATAACGCGCGAATGCACTGGCATCGCGGCTGGCTTCGTCACTGGCCAGCACCATGCAGGCACCGTTCCATAGCGCGCCGTACAGCGTGGTATTGCCCAGGTCCGCGGCCACCGAGGAAATCAGCGCGAAGCGTTTGCAATCGGCCAGGTCCAGCGCTTCGCTGACCGCCGCGGTGTAGTTGAGCAAATGACCGTGTTCGATGATCACGCCCTTGGGTTCACCGCTGGTGCCAGAGGTATAGAGCAGATAAGCCGCGTCGTTGAGCGAGATGTTATCGGTCGAAGACACAGTGACAACCGCCGAGTCTTGCAGCTCGGAGATGCTCACGCCCTGGGCAGAGCCGATGAGCAGTTGTGGCTGCGCATCGCCGAGGATTTTTTCCAGGCGAGCGGCCGGCCAGGTCGGGTCCAGAGGGATGTAGGCCGCACCGGCTCGCAGCACCGCGAACAGACCCAGCAGCAAGTCCGCCGAGCGCGGCAGTAGCAGGGCCACTTTCGACTCACGGCCAATACCTCGCGCGCACAAGGCACCGGCCAACTGCTCGACCTGTTCGTGCAGTTGTCGATAGCTCAAGGTTTGGCTGTCGGTCTGTAATGCCGGTGCATCCGGCGTGTTGTGCGCCCAATGGAACAGCCGCTGAGGCAGCGCCTGGGAACCGAAGTCTCGGCTGGGGCCGTACAGCTGGAATTGGCGGGCCCGATGCTCGGCGTTGCTCAGCGGCAGCTCGAGCATGGCGCGGGTATTCAGCCCTTCGGGCAAGGCACGTAGCAGGCAGTTATATTGCTCCAGCAAGCATTGCAGGTCTTCGTCGCCATAGTGCGCGCCGGGCGCCTGGACGCTGACTGTCAGCCCCGGACCGTGCTCATCCAGCACGACTTGCAGCGCCAGCTCGAAGCATGAGTCGACACCTGGCAGCGTATCGACCTGCCAGCGCAGGCCTGCGTTGTCGATGTCCTGGCAGTGGCTTGCCAGGTTGAAACCGACTTTGCGATGACGGGTATGGGCCGGGTCGGCGACGTTCCAGTATTCCTGTTGTTGAGTGTGTTCGTTGAGTTGACTGGCCAGGCTTTGCAGCCACTGGTCGAACGTGCCGTTCAGGTCGAGGTTGAGCACCAGCGGCAGGATCTTTTCATAGACGCCGATTCCGTTGGCCAGGGTGTCGTAGTCGACACGGCAATCCTGTTGCCAGCCGGCGGTGTACACCGAGTGCCCGCCAACACGTGCCAACAGTAACCACCACGCCGCTTGCAGGACTGTCCCCAGCGGTTGCTGGGATTGATCGGCGAGTTGCTGCAGCGTGTGATGCAATTCGACGGGCAGGCGTTGACTCACCGGCGGGAGGCTACGCTGCCCCATCGGCTCGCGATACGATCCCAGGTGCATTGGCGGCGTGTCCGCAAGTTCCAGCGCGGCCCAGTAAGCGCGACCGTTCAGGGCTTCGTCATCGGCATCAAGGTCGTTGCGCCATTCCACGTACTGCGAGTACTGGAACGCTTCCTCCAGCACGGTAGCGGGGCGTGCATAGAGTTCGGCCAATTCACTGAACAGGTTTTGCAGGCTGAGCCGGTCGCTGGCACAGGCAGCGACCAGCAGGTCGAGGCGCCATTGGGCCGGTGCCAGTTGACGCAAGATGCCGCGAACCAGGCAACCGCTTTCAATGGCAAACGGCGCTTCAAGCAGCGCAGCGCTTTGCTGTTGCTGCTCGGCGTCGGACAAACCAGACTCCAGAACATGCCATTGCAGCGCAGGCGCCACGACGTGCTGGCGCAGGCTTCGATACAGGCTCGAAGGACGCAGCGCCGTGCGCAGGCTGGTATGGCGTTCGATCACTTGCAGCAACGCTTCATGCAGTTGCCCTGGGTGCAGCGGGCCTTCAAGGGTCATGCCCAGATGCACGGACGGGCGGCTGCTTTGCAAGGCGATGGACTGCTCCGCGCTGAGGGGCAGATCGTGGTTCGTTTCCTGGTTATTGCTCATGGTAGGGCTCAATCCTGCAGTTCCATTGCGTTGTTGTAATTGGCCAGGCGAGCCGGCTCATGCAGATCTCCCATCGCGACGACAATTTTTCGCGGGCCCTCAAAGGGGTCGCGGGCGTGAGCGGCCAGCAAGTTGTCGAGCATGATCACATCGCCCTGTTGCCAGTCGAAACGCACCGCGCATTCTTCGTAGAGTCGACCTATCAGCGACATCGTTTCGTGGTCGATTGGGCTGCCATCGCCGAAGTACACCTGGCGTGGCATACGTTCCTGACCGACCATTCGCAGCAGGTCTTCGCGTACCTGAGGGTCCAGGCAAAAGGTGTGGTGCAGTTGAATCTGATTGAAGAAGCTGCGCTCGCCGCTCAACGGGTGGCGGATCACCGCCGGGCAACGGGTGCGGGTTTGCAGCTCATCGTTGGCCAGCCAGCGGAACTCGGTGCCGCTGGCCCGGCACTGGGCCTCGACCTCGTCGCGATCTTCGGTCTTGAAGAACTCCCGCCAGTTGACATCCAGGCGCTCGGTGAACGTACGCACATAAAGCAACCCTTTGCTTTCGAACCTTGCGGCCAGGGCTGTCGGCAAGCGACGGTACAGTTCGCGGCAGTCAACGATGGGCGTCGCACCGCCCACAGGCGAAGGTTGTTCACAGAAGAACCACTGTTTGCGTGGAGAGCGCGGCAGGTGCGAGCTCTCGTTGTGGAACAGGATCATCTCCCGCTCCGGATAAGGCGTGGAACGGTAGATATTGCGTCCGCCTTCCTTCTTCGGCAGGTCGCCATAGCCACCGAACAGACCGGGGTGGATGGCCTCGGCGAAGGCTTCGAAGGCCTTGGCGTCGTCCAGGGCAAAGCCGCGAAACAGCAGGCCGGCGTGCTGGCACAGCAGGGTATCGATCAGGTCCCGGGAGCTTTGCGCCCATCCCACCGGATCCAGGTCCGGCACACAGGGTTCGATCATCAAGGGGAATTCCCGTCCCGGCAGCAGCGGTGCGGTGCGGATCAGCGGCTTGGGCGCTGTGGCGCGGGCCGGCATCTTTTTCAACTTGTCGAGTTTGCTCGATGGCGAGGGCGAATTAGCCAAGGCGGATGACTCCACAGAGGGCAATGTGACGGTGAAATGAGAGAGGGCCGCGTGGGGCTGCTCGACGACTTGTTGCAGCAGGCTCAGCCAGGCACGGATCAAGGCGTCGATACGTTCGCCCTTGAACAGCGCGCGGGCGTAGACCCAATCGCCGCGCATGACATCGCCCTGGCGCTCGAGGAACAGCGCCATGTCGAACTTGCTGGTGCGTTCCGCCGGGGGTTGCTGGCGCACTTGCAGACCGGGGATGGCAAAGTCTGCCTGGGGCGTGTTCTGCAGGACGAACAGGGCTTGCACCAAGGGGTTGCGGCTGCGTTCGCGGGGCACTTGCAAGGCTTCGACAACACGATCGAAGGGCAGCGCCTGATGCTCGAAGGCTTGCAGACAGGTATCGCGGGTACGGGCCAGGAAATCGCTGAAGCGCTCGTTGCCCATTCGACGCGAGCGCAACGGCAGGACGTTGACGAAGAAGCCGATCAAACCTTCAAGGCTGGCGTCGTCGCGACCGGCGACGTCAGTGCCCAGTAACAGCTCATCGCTGCCAGTCAAGTGATGCAGCAGCAATTCGAAGGTGCTGAGCAGCACCATATACAGGGTGACCCCTTCAGCCAGGGCCAGTGCATCGAGGCGTGCCAGCAGTGGCGCGGGTATTTCCAGGGCTTTGGCAGCGCCCCGTGCATCGGCCTGGGCCGGGCGCGGCCAATCGGTCGGTAGCGCGAGTACGTGTGGCGCACCGCGCAGCTGTTCCTGCCAGAAGGTCACTTCGTTATCGAGGCTTGGACCTTGCAGACACTCACGCTGCCAGTGCGCATAGTCTGCGTATTGCACCGGCAATGGAGCCAGTTGCGGGTCTTTGCCGGCATGGAACGCAGTATAGAGATGACTGAGCTCATTGATCAGCACGCCGACCGACCAGCCGTCAGCGACCATATGATGCAAGCCCAGGAACAATAGGTGCTGATGCTCGTCGAGCTTGAGTACCCGCGCCCGGATCAAGGGCGCCTGTGCCAGGTCGAAGGGGCGTCGCAGGTTGTCCAGGCTTTCCTGATCGGCCACGGACTGGCGCTGCCCGGCATCAAGGTGCGAGACATCGCGCAGCGGCACGTCCATTTCAAGGTGGGCCGCGATCAAGGACACCGGTTCGCCGTCGATGTCCGAATAGGCGGTTCGCAGGACCTCATGACGATTGAGCAGGGCATTGAACGTAGCGCGCAGGACGCTCATGTCCAGCGCACCTTGCAGGCTGAGGGTGGCGGCCATGTTGTAGGCCGCTGATGGCCCGTGCAGGCGATCGATCATCCACAGACGATGTTGGCTCAGGGACAGAGGCATGTGCACCTGGCGCTCGACGGGTCGCAACACTGGCGCGCTGGCGGCGGTGTTGACCGGTTGTGCCGACAGGACGTCCAGGCACTGCGCCTGTTGCCACAGCAGCGGCGCGTCGAAAACGCTGCGCAGCGCCAGCTCCAGGCCGCAACGTTGGCGAATGCGGGCGATCAGGCGGGTAGCCAGGAGTGAGTGCCCACCGGCTTCAAAGAAATGACTGTTGCGCCCCAGTGTCTGGGGCGGCAGCAGCGCCGCCCATAGCTCGGCCAGCACGTGTTCGTTGGCGCTGCTCGGGGGATCGACCTCGACGCTGTCCAGGGTGGGTGCCGGCAGGGCCTTGCGATCGATTTTGCCATTGGCGTTCTGTGGCCAACTGTCCATCTGCACCCACAGGGAGGGCACCATGTAAGCAGGCAAACCATCGCGGACAAATTGCGCCAGCGCGGCATCAGTGAGTGCGTGCCCGTGACGCCCCTGCCAATAGCCCACCAGCATCTCGCTGCTGCCCAGTCGTTGCAGGCTGACCATGGCGCGAAGGATGTCTGGATGACGCTCCAGATGCGCTTCGATTTCTCCCGGTTCGATGCGGAAGCCTCGCAGTTTGAGCTGGAAATCCTTGCGTCCGAAATATTGCAACACGCCGTCGTCACCCCAGCGCGCCAGATCGCCGCTCAGGTAAAGACGACTGCCGGCCTCGCCGAACGGGTTGGGAATGAAGCTGGCGGCGGTGCGCGACGGGTCCGCCAAATAGCCGCGACTGACGCCGATGCCGCCGATGGCCAGTTCGCCGACCACGCCTTTGGGTAGCGGTTGAAGGTCGTGGCCCAGAACGTACAGTTCGGCATTGGCGGTGGGCCGGCCGATCGCCACGCTGGTGCCTTGATCGGGAGCGTTGCGCAATGGCTGGAAGGCCACGTCATCCGAACACTCGGCTGGACCATAGGCGTTCATCAACGGAATGTGCGGGTAATGGCTGAACCACAGTTGGGTGGTTGCCACCGGCAGGGCTTCACCGGTGGGCAGTACCCAGCGCAGATCCGGCAATGACACTGGCTGGTCGACCTGGCTTTCCAGCATCGCCTGCAACAACGCCGGTACCGGTTCAAACAGGCTGACGTGGCGCGTGCGCAGGACCTGGAGCAGTGCCTGGGGATCGCGTACGACGCTGTCGCCGATGATCTCCACGCAAGCACCGAACAGCGGTGCGGTGAGGGCTTGCCAGACAGAAATATCAAAACAGGCCGGTGCGGTCTGAGCGATCACATCGTTCTGGTTCAGACCCAGCGGTTCCAGCTTGGCCAGCATGTTGTTGAGCATGCCGGCGCGAGTGACCATCACGCCCTTGGGCTGACCGGTGGAGCCTGAGGTGAACAGCACGTAGGCCAGTTGATCCTGACGTGCCGGTTGCTGCGGCAGACGTCCGAGCGTACTCATTTCCACCAGGTCGTGCGGCAGGGCGTGCTTGCCCTGATAGACCGAAGCCAGGCGCTCTGCGTACTCGGGCGTGCAGATCACCATCGGCTGTTCGAGCCGTGCCAGCACCTGTTGCCAGCGCGCCGGGGGTTGAGAGGGCTCCAGCGCCAGCCAGGCACAGCCTGCGCGCAAGGTCGCGACCATCAGGCACAACCAGTCGATGCCCCGGTCGGCGAGCAAGGCGATCGGCTGGTCGGGTTGCGCACCCAATGCCTGGAGACCACGGGCCATGACTTCCGAGCGTTGCCAGAGCTGGGCATACGTCAGGGACTGATCGGCACAACGTGCGACCAATCGCTGAGGGTGGGCGGCGACTTGGGCGGCCACCCGTTGCTCCCAACTGTCTTCGAGGCTGTAATCGGCCCGATGGGTTCCCCAGTCAAGCAGGCGCGCGCGTTCGTCGGCGGTCATGATCGACAGCTGCTCGAGACGGGTGTCGGGCGCGGTGTCCATGGCGAGCAGGAGCCGGTGCAGATGATCAATCAGTGTCTGTAGCGATTCGACCGGCAGGCGTCGGGTGTCGGCGCTGAAAAGCAACTCCAGGCGGCGTCCGGGCAGGGCCTCGACCGTGAGGCCGTAGCTGGTCTGCTCAAGGTTATCCATGACCTTGAGCGTCAACTCACCGGATTGCAGTTGCCGCTCACTGAGGGCCGGCAGATTCTGGAACACCAGCAGCGTGTCGAACAGCCCGGCGCCTCGCGAGTGCTGCTGGAGGATTTCGGCCAGCGGCGTTTGCTCATGTTCGCGCATGGCGACGCTGATTGCCTGGACCTGATGCAGGTAGTCGCCCAGGGTCAACCCGGAGTCAACCTGCAAACGCAGCGGCAGTGTGTTGATGAATACGCCGAGCATCTGCCCGGCATCTGGCAGGTCACCCGGCCGCCCGCTGCTGGTGACACCGAACATGACGTCAGGCTGGTTGTTATAGCGCGCCAGCAGCAAACCCCAGGCTGCCTGTACCAGCGTATTGAGGGTGACCCGGGTGTTTTTCCCGAGGTTGTTCAACGCTGTGGTTTGCGCTTCGCTCAGTTGCAGATTGCGGGTGTAGTAAACCGCTGTTGCCCCGCTTTGCGCAGCGTTCAGGACGGGCAGGGACCCTGCGCCTTCGAAGCTTGCCAGGCGCTGCTGCCAGTAAGCCTGGCTCTGGGCGTCCGGTTGCGCGGCGAGCCAGTCGATATAGTCGCGGTAGGGCGGCCGGGTGTTGACCGCGATGCCGTTGTAACGGGCGAGTATCTCTTCCATCAACATCACCGAACTCCAGCCATCGGCGATCAGGTGATGGCGGCTCCACACCAGCCATGTGCGCTGCTCGTCGAGCTGGATCAGCGCGACGCGTTGCAAGGGCGGGCGCTGCGGATCGAAACCCAGCGCACGGTCAGCCTGGCAGTAATCGGCCATGGCTTGCTGGCGCTGGGTCTCATCGAGTGTGCTCCAGTCCAGTTGTTGTACCGGCAAGTGCAGGTCGCGATAGACCCCTTGCATGGGTTCCTCCAGGCCCTGCCAGAGGATCCCGGTACGCATCAATGGATGCGCGGCGAAGGTATCGCGCCACGCGGCCAGGTAGCGCGCAGGCTCCAGCGGGCCTTGCAACTCGGCTTGCAGTTGGTTGACATAAACGCCATTGCCGCCCTCCAGCAGGCTGTGGAACAACAGCCCTTTTTGCAACGGCGAAAGCGGATAGGCATCCTCCAGTTCGGTACCGGCCAGGGCGTTGAGCGCCTCGCGTTCGATAGGGCTGAGAGAGAAAGCCGTCGGTGGATTCGCCGGTGCTTGAGGCGCCGGAGCCGCCACCGCCGGTGCGCGGCAATTGATCAAGCTGGCCAGCGCTTCGATGCGCGGGTGGGCGAAAAGCTCTTTTGGACTGAATCGCAGGCCTTGCTTGCGTGCCTTTGCAATCAATTGCAGGGCAATGATCGAGTCCCCGCCGACGGCGAAGAAATCATCCTCGCGGCCCAGGTCGGTGCATTGCAGGACGTCACGCCACAGGGCAGTTAATTGTGCTTCCAATTGCTTGAGGGGCGAATCCAGCGTGGCAGCCAGTTGTGCAATGGTGGGGTGAGCGAAGAAATGTTTGGGGGTGAACTTGAGTTGTGCCTTGCGCGCGCCGGCGATCAATTGCAGGGCGAGGATCGAGTCGCCGCCCAAGGCGAAGAAATCATCGTGGATCGACAGCGAGGACTTGCCGAGCAGGGCGCACCACAGTTCCATCAACAACGCCTCGACCGGATCGCGGGGGGCGATGTTCAGCGTGTTTTGTCGCTGACTCTGTTCCGGGGCGGGCAGGTTGTGTCGATCGACTTTACCGTTTGCCAGGCGCGGCAGTTCGGTCAGTTCGACATACAGGCTCGGTAACATCGGCTCAGGCAGTTGCGCCGCCAGTTGCCGGCGCAACTGTTCGCGATCCAGCCCGGTGTCTGGCACCAGGTAAGCGATCAGTTTTGCGGCATCGTTGTCGACCAATGTCCGGGCGATCACGACCGCCTCGCGCACGCCATCACAGGCCCTGAGGCACGCTTCGATTTCCCCTGGCTCAACGCGAAAGCCACGGATCTTCACTTGATCATCAATACGTCCAAGGAACTCTACGACGCCTGAAGGCAGCAGTCGTGCGCGGTCACCGGTGCGATAAAGACGTTGACCCGAGCCACTGAGCGGGTTGGGGATGAACCGCTCAGCGGTGAGACCGGGCTGCCCCAGGTAACCATCGGCAACGCCCGGGCCACCGATATAGAGCTCGCCGGCGCTGCCCAGTGGCATCGGGTCCAGGTAGCGATCGAGCACGTGAACGTTGACATTGGCCAGTGGCGCGCCAATCGGCGCAAAACCTGAAACGGTATCGTCAGACTCGGTCACCGGTTGGGTCAGGCAACCGACGGTGGTTTCCGTGGGGCCGTAGTGGTTAACGATCCGGCAGCCCGGCGACAACGCTTGCAGGCGCTTTACCAGCGTCAGGTCCAAGCCTTCGCCGCCCAGCACCAGGCATTGGCGCGGGAGCAGACGCTGTGGGTCGGCGACTGCGAGCAGGGCGTTGAGGTGCGAAGGTACGATCTTCAGGCAATCGACTGGCGACGCGGCCAGGCTTTGCGCCAACTCTTCGGGGTCAGCGGCCAGTTGTTCATCGATCAGGCGCAAGGTTCGCCCAGTCAACAACGCGCCAAACCAGGCGGTGTAGCCCAGGTCCGCGGCCACGCTGGCCAAGGCTGTCAGGCTGGCGTTTTCGCTCAGCACCAGACTCTGCATCACCCCGTCGACGTAGTGAATCAGGTTGCCCTGGGTCACGCGCACGGCTTTTGGCGTGCCTGTGGAGCCTGAGGTGTAAATCAGGTAGGCCAGTTGTTGAGGGTGGGCAGGCGCGGCATTCATGGGAGCGACGCCTGTGCCTTGGGCCAGGCAACGCACGGTTTGATCGGGGCCGATCAGTACGCTGGCAGCGCTGTTATCGAGCAACTGCTGACGTCGTGACTCAGGCAATGCCGGGTCCAGGCATAGATAAGCCGCGCCCAGTTTCCAGCTGGCCAGCATGGCCGTCATCAGCGTGCGGCCCCGGGGCAGGGCCAAGGCGACAATCTGGCCTGTGCCTGTTCCGGTGCTACGCAGCTGTTGTGCCAATGCTTCGGCCGCCTGGTCCAGCTCGGCGTAAGTGAGTGAGCCGTTGGCATCGCTCAGGGCAGTTCGATCGCGGCGCGTGCGTACCTGGTGTTCGAAGGCTTCGACAGCGGTTGCAAAGGCAGGCTGGCTGTTCGAGCCCTGGTAGCGCGATGCCGCTGAAGGCGGACAGGCCGGCAGGTCGCTGACCCTCGCCTCGGGCATCTGCTGAGCCTTGCCGGCAAACCAGACGAAATCTTCGGCCAGACGGGCGATACGCTGCGCATCGAACAGGTCGGTGCGATAGCGCCATTGCGCGAGCAATTGGACACCGTCGTCCTGCCAGCGCAGGTTGAGGTCGTTGGCCGCGCCGCGTTGGGTGAACAGATGCTCTTGCACGCTGTATTCGCTAAAGTGCTCGTCGCGACGGCTGGGCATGTAGGTCAGCATGCAGCGAAACAACGGGCCGTTACCGACGTCTTCCTGCATGCGCACCGCTGGATAACGGCGATGACGCAAGCCTTCACGCATTTGTTGCGCGATGTCGCGCAGGCAATCGGTCAGGGTCGGGTTGTGCTCGAAACGGGCTCGCAGCGGCAGGCTGTTGAGCGTAAAGCCCATCAGGTTTTTGTATTTGGCTTTGTGCCGGTCCATGGTCGGGGTACCGATCAGGAAGTCGTCCTGATCGCTGCAGCGATGCATGAACACCTGAAACAGCCCGGCCAGTAACACAAACAGGCTGACATGATGGGTGTCGGCCATTGTTCGCAGATGGCTGCTCTGGGACTCACTGAGCAGTAATTCGAATTCGTCGCCTTCGTAGTCGGGGGTGCGCGGGCGAGGGCGGTCCGGTGTCAATTCCAGGGCCGCAGGGGTCCCGCTGAGTTGTGCCTGCCAGTAACTGGCCAGGGACGCGAGCTTGCTGTCTTCCAGCAACTCACGGTGATCGTTCAACCATTCGAAATACAGGCCTGGTTCTGGCAAGACCAGCGGTTCGCCAGTGACTTGGGCATGGTAGGCGGCGAAGGTCAGCTTGAGCATCCATTCAACGCTCAGGAAGTCTCCGCTGATGTGGTGCGCCGCCATGCATAAATAAAGTCGACCTTGATTGCGCAGCAGCCGCAAGCGACAGATGTTTGCCGATGCGAGGTCGAACGGCTGGTCGGCATGACGCTCGATCCACGCCTTGACCCCTGCCGCATCGAGGTCGTCGAGGCGCTCCCAGGTTGCACTGACCCGGATCTGTTCGGGGCGCAACATCCACAGTTGCCCATCCACTTCCCGATAGCCGCAATGCAGCGTTTCGCAGTGTTCGACGACGCGTGTGAAGGCCGCGCACAGTGTGGCGGCGTCCAGGTCCGCCCGCAGCTCGCGAGCGGCAACCATGTTATAGGCATGACTGGCCGGGTTGAGTTGGTGAAACTGCCATAGAGCCTGCTGACCGGGGCTGGCCAGATGTAAGGGGGTGGACGTCATGTCAGTTTTGCTCCTGGGCAGGTTCGGCCATGGCGACGATCACTTGTCGGGGCCCTTTGAAGCTGGCGCGCCCATGGGCGACCAGCATGTTGTCGAGCATCAGGACGTCGCCTTTTTCCCAAGGGAAACAAACGCTGTTTTCGGCCAGCACCCCACGAATTTCCTCCAGTGCACTTTCTTCCAGCTCAGTACCGTCGCCGTAATAGACATTGCGGGGCAGATCGAGCGGATCATCATCGACAACCGCCATGAGGCTTTCACGAATCGCCGGCGCAAGATTGGAGACGTGGAACAAGTGCGCCTGGTTGAACCAGACCCACGCCTGGGTTTTCGGATGACGGGCAACGGCCTGGCATATCTGGCGGGTGCGCAGTTCGCCATCGTCTTTCCATTCGAACGCAATGCGATTGGCCCGGCAGTAAGCCTCGGCCACCGCAGGGTCCTCAGTGTTGAAGGCCTGCTCCCAGGACAAATCCAGGCCGTTGCCATAATTGCGCACGTACATCAGGCGTTTATCACTGAAGCGCTGGCGCAAGGCGGGATCGAGCTGCTGGAAGATACGACGACTGTCAGCGATAGGCGTTTCGCCACCCTCGACACTGGGCTGGACGCAATGGAACCAGATCTTCAGAGGCCATTGCAGGGTGTAGGACTGCTCGTTGTGCAGGGGAATGGTTTGATGGGCGGGGTATTCGGTAGAAGTGTAGACACCTTGCTCGATCGCTTTACGGGGTGTCGAGCCGAATTCGTAATTGAGTAACTCATGGCCAAAACCGCGAACCAGGTCTTGAAAGGCATGTTCCCCGAGAACGTCGAACCCGCGCAGAAGCAGGGCGCCGGCCTCGTGCAATTGATCCTCGACCAACGCGTGAAGCTCGCTCAGGAACGGGAGCGTACGCTCGAGCGGTTCAACCAGCAGTGGCAACGTTTTGTGCTCCAGAAGTGGGCGCACGGATAACCCTGTTGCGTGCTCGACTTCCCGTCCCATGCGCTTGCTCCTTCAATTCTGTCATGTGTCAAAACGCCACTTTGTAGTGCGTTTTCTTGAGGCGAGAAATACTATCCGATACTACTGACAGTTGTTAATAATATTTATTAACATTCGCATTATTGATTTTTGGCTGCCAGAATCATCCGCTCTCGCAGTCGTCAGGCTTCATTGGATAACGCTCGTACAAGGAACTGGGAATGAGTTGGGACAACGCTGAAAGCGGTTTTATCGTGGTGGTCAATCACGAGGAGCAGTATTCGATCTGGCCGGATTACAAGGCGCTACCCGAGGGCTGGCGTGCGGCCGGCCAGCAAGGCAACAAGGCGCAATGCCTGGCCTGGATCGAGGAGCAATGGACGGACATGCGTCCGCTCAGTTTGCGTATGGCCCTGCAAGCCACCCCACAGCGCTGAACGCTCGCCTATACAAGGACATTCGTATGGAAAGTCTTCACCGCTGGACTGAGTCCGGCTCGATTTTTACCCTCGAACATTTCCGCCAGCAGCCACCGCGTGAGTTCAAGCCGGACGACCTGCTTGAACGCCAGGCCGTTCGCGAATCCAATGCCCGCTCTTATCCAAGACGTATTCCGTTGGCCCTTAAAGAAGCCCATGGACTCTATGTGCTCGACACGCGCGGTCAGGTGTTCATGGATTGTCTGGCCGGGGCCGGGACACTGGCGCTCGGTCACAACCATCCGGTGACCATCGACGCGATGCGAGCGACGCTCGATTCCGGCTTGCCCTTGCACACACTCGACCTGACCACCCCCGTCAAGGATGCGTTTGTCGAGGCCCTGTTCGCGGCATTGCCGCCGGCGTTCGCTGCGCAAGCACGCATTCAATTCTGTGGGCCGACGGGGGCTGACGGGATTGAAGCGGCCCTCAAGCTCGCGAAGATCGCGACGGGTCGCAAGGGCATTTTCTGCTTCTCCGGTGGTTATCACGGTATGACCCAAGGTGCATTGAGCCTGATGGGCAATCTGGGGCCCAAGCAATTGCCCGGCTCGCTGATGGCCGACGTGCAAGTGTTGCCCTATCCCTATGACTACCGCTGCCCATTCAATATTGGCGGCGAGGCGGGTATAGACGCAGGGCTGAGTTACATCGAGCAATTGTTGACGGACCCCGAATCCGGAGTCCTTCCACCCGCCGCGGTTGTGGTGGAGGTGGTACAAGGGGAAGGCGGCGTGATTCCAGCGCCGGCTCGCTGGCTTCAGGGGTTGCGCAAGCTGACCCAGCAGCATGGCGTCGCTTTGATCGTCGATGAAGTCCAGACCGGATTAGGCCGTACCGGACGCATGTTCGCGTTTGAACAGGCGGGGATCGAACCCGATATCCTGGTCCTCTCCAAAGCCATCGGCGGCGGTCTTCCGCTGTCGGTAATGGTCTACCGTGAAGCCTTGGACCTCTGGAAGCCGGGGGCCCACGCAGGTACTTTCCGCGGCAACCAGATGGCCATGGCCGCGGGCACGGCAACATTGCGCTATATCCAGGAGCAAGGCCTGGCGTCCCACGCCGAGGCCATGGGCGAGCGCTTGATGACTCAGCTTCGGCAGATTCAGCGTGATTACCCGTGCATCGGGCAGGTTCGCGGACGTGGCCTGATGGTGGGCGTCGAAATCGTCTCGACGGCAACTGAAGGCGCGCGCGTGGCACCGGCCGACGGCGTGATGGCAAAGGCCATTCAACAGCAATGCCTGCGAGAGGGCGTCATTATTGAATTGGGTGGGCGCCACGGGGCTGTCGTACGGTTCTTGCCGCCGTTAACAATCCAGGCTGCCGAGATTGATCTGCTGGTGCAGAAGTTTCAGTTCGCGTTGGGTAATGCGGTGGCTTGATTCGGAGCTTAGGGGGGGAGCCAGACCCATCACGGCGGATTTTCTCAGAAGGCACGCGTAAAAGGCGAGTGGCCGGTCAAGCTTCCGGACGTCTTCTCGACCAAGGACGCAATGGCTATCGGCACGGCTGTCTGTACTGGCGCTGGAACATGGCGGTCTCACCTGCCGCAGGAACCTGGAACTGAATCGCCGTCGGCGTCACATGCGCTGACGTTTCGATGGGTTGGCGCAGCTTGATTACCATTCCTCCGATTGGCTATGGGCAGACCCCAGTAGCGTGCCTTGGATAATTCCATTTTTTGTTCTTGATACCCCAAAAAACAAGTCCATTCCTGCTTCAGGAATGAAAGAAACCCCTTGGAATTCAATGGGGTCGGACACCAGATGCGAGTCTCGTTTCCCGCTCCAGATGTTGATCTACAGATGTCTACTGAGATCTGTAAGTCATTGAAAATAGAGGCTTCGGCCTCTTTTTTCGTTCCAGTGATTTCTACTGAAAACCACCCCCAGCCACGCTTTTTTTGTACATCAAAACGTACATCGAAATCCGGGCTCAGGATGTGCCAGTTTTCAGATAGATGATGCATTGCTGGAACCCGTACATCTCTCCTCAATCGATCGAGACGAGGAGATGTACATATGCCTTTGACTGATACGGCTGTTCGCCACGCAAAAAACCTCGGAAGAAATTACAGCCTCAAGGATATGGACGGCTTGCACCTATTCGTCAGTTCGACGGGTGCCAAGAGCTGGCATTTTCGTTTCACCTGGTTAGGCAAGCCGGCTCGCATCTCCTTGGGAATGTATCCGGAGTTAAGCCTTAAAGACGCTCGTTTTGCTCGCGACAATGCGCGTACCCAAGTCGCGAAGGGGATCGATCCTCGAGCCGCTCGAAGAGAGGATCGTCTCGCTGCCTTGGCTGCTGATGAGAATTCTTTTGCTGCAGTCTTTCTTGCCTGGCGAACCTTCAAGGCGGTTACATTGAAGCTCGGACGCCAAACCTCGCTTTCTCAGATTGATCGTATTTTTGCCAAAGACGTTTTGCCTTTGCTTGGGCCTCTACCTATTGCCGAGATTTCTCGTCAGCACTTGATCGAATTGCGATGGTGGCAGGAGCGGGCACCGGGCCGCTATTGGCAGGGGTCGTTGCGCAATATCTTCCGAACCCGATCCACACGGTCTTTCGAGTGGAAATCGCGATTTTGTGCGTGGCGCTCCTAGCGTTACTCAATCAAAAGAACCAGAAGCTTGGGGTCGGTACGTTTAAACCGCGCTTGCCCACCGTCGCTAAGGAAAACCTCGGCATCGTGCTATTGGGGATAGCGTTCTTCGGCCCTGGAATAACTTCGACATCGTTCATCCTGTCGCTTGGCCCCAAGCTGATAGCGACTTTTCTAGGCGTGAATAGTCCCCTTGTCACGGGTTGTATGGCCTTTTCAATGTTCCTCGTCGCCGTGGGCGTGCAGTTTGCGGCGAAGCGATACAGCAACCGTACCGTGTTTTCGCTTAGCGGAATCGGTACTGTCTTCTCAATGATTTTCGTGTGGATCGCGCTGGAAACCGGTTCCGCTCCATGGCTGATCGTTTCCGCTCTGTTGGCAGGCGCCGGTCAAGGCTTGGGCCAATTAGGTGGACTGACCCTTATTGCTGACCGCGTGCCTGCGCAGCGCAGAGCCGAAGCCAACGCAGTGTTCAACATGGGGGGGTACGTGCCCGCTGGGGCGATCCCGGTGTTAATAGGTTACTTGATCGACTTTTGGGGGCTGAGCATTGGAATAAGCTCACTTGCGCTCATTATCGCGAGTTTTGCTTCTTTGGCGCTCATGCAGCTTTGGAGGCACGTCCCCAAGCAAAGTCAAACTCGTACACACGGCGAGGCTTAACGAGCTTTGGGGGGGATTCTGCTCATGAGGCGCTTCACAAATATTGCCTCCGGGGTTCGACAAGCGGATCGACACCCTCCAGCCGACTCCGTCAAAAACGGTAATGCAACACGATGATTGCTGCTGTGGTCATGCCGGGTTGGCAGCGTTGCCATCGAACTACTACAGACATTTCCTACCGCGATACACCTGACACCTCCCTCGACTGCCAGCGCTGCATCCCAGAATCCGCTGGCCCAGCCTGAGCCCGCGCGCGTTTCCCCTTGCCTGATGACCAACACCGCCGACATCAGTACGGCGTTGTCATCACTACTTATATTTAGTGGCCCTCCCGTGGTCGCTAAACGCCCTTGAAGTTTCTTGGCTGTCAGGAAATGTGCGTTATGCCTGCTGCAATTACTTTGCCTCGTGCAAAACCTTTGTCTGTGTATCTTCCCCTCTGGCCCCTTTTGTCGATTGGTCTGTTACAGCCACCGGCACCTTTCCCATCCTGGCCACTGATGGGGAGTCCGCTGGAAGGTGTTTGAAGGCTGTGGAATGAGACGGATATTCGCAACAAAAGACCTGCCGTTAGCAGGTCGATCTTTCGAAGGTTTTCCGCTGTTGGTTGGCTCAGATGGCTGGCCTGTTGAGCCCGTGCAATCCTTCCTCAGGCATATTCTCGTGGAGTCCGGTGAGGCACGAAGCGAACTGACTTGGGAAGCCTACGGACGTCGCGACTACTTCGCCTTCTTGGAAGCCAATGGCCTGGGATGAAGAGAGCCCTGCTAACGGTCTGAGCGTCCTATCTCGTTACCGGGACTGGTCTCAAGGCGAGCTGGGGCTCGATCCTGGCACGGCCAACAAGTGGTTGAATCTGATCGTTAGCTTCTACCAATGGGCTAGCCGCGCGCCAGGGAATGCTAGTGCTTCGGAGCGCGGGCATACCAACCGTAGATTGCGATGCCGGCATAACAGGTCGCTGGCACGCTTAATGCCATCGCGAGCGTCGAGAGGTCGGCCGCATACCCTGTCAATGGCGGAATAAATGCCCCGCCAACAATGGCGCAACAGAACAGGCCCGAACCTTCCGCCGCGCGATGACCAAGCCCTGCGGTCGCAAGGGTAAAGATCGTCGGAAACATGATGGAGTTGAACAGCCCGACGGCCAGCAGCGACCATCCGGCAACAACGCCTTGTGTGGTGGCAGAGATCGTCAACAGCACAATGACTGCCGTGGCGGCAAAGGCCAGCAGTTTCCCGGGCGCGAAAGTGCGCATCAGCGCCGAGCCGATAAAGCGGCCAACCAGGGCGCCACCCCAATAGAAGGCAACATGCTTGCCTGCGGCTTCGGCGGGAAGGGCCAGGGTTGTCGGCAGCATGAGGTAGTCGGTGATGAGGCTGCCAATCGTGACTTCGGCGCCGACATAGAGAAATATGCAAACGGTGCCGAGTGCAAAGCGCGGCTGCTTTAGAAGGTCGAGCGCAGCGAGTGGATTGAGACGTTCAGGTCTTGTTGACGGTTGCAGCTCATTTCTTTTCAGCCAGACGATCAAGGCGACGATGCAGATGAAGAGCGTAATGCTTGCATAGGTGTTGCTGATCACGCTGGCTTCCTGCGACAGGAAGGACGTCAGTTCTGCTGGCGACAATGCGGAGGTATCTACCGCATTGAGGGAGCCCAGGATCAGTATGGCACCCAGGTAGGGTGCGATCGTGGTTCCCAGCGAATTGAACGCATGGCCGAGGGTGAGGCGGCTGGGGGCCATTGCGGCGGTTCCGAGTAGTGAAAGCAGCGGGTTCGCAACGACCTGAACGGTTGTCACGCCAATCGCAAGCACAAAGAGGGCGCCGAGGAAGGCTGGAAACAATGCGGACTGGGTGGCAGGAATGAAGAGCAGGCATCCACCAGCCATCAGCAGCAACCCGAGGACGGCCGCTCTCATGTAGCCGATTCGCGAAATGAGCAGGCCTGCGGGTATGGCGAAAATGAAATAGGCAAAAAAGAATGACGACTGCACAAGCATGGCCTCGGTATAGCTGAGGCTGAAGAGGTGCTTGAGTTTTGGCACCAGGACATCGTTAAGGCTGGTGATGCTGCCGAGGATGAAAAACAGCGCGAACACGTAGGTGCTCATCCGTTGGGCGTGGGGTGTTGCCAAACTGTTGGTGACAGTCGCACTAGCACTAGCATTCGTCATCACGGGCTTCCTTTCTTGTGATTGTTACTATCAAGGAAAGCTCTATCGAGCTTCGGGCACCTTGACAGTGAGACAGCGCTATCTTTGTGCGGTGAAGTACTCGCCAAAGGAGGATGCGCTGCCATCTGATTTTTTGTCTGTAGCCGCTACCGCTCACCCAAAGTCCGGGGCCAGTCGTTAGAGGGCGCTACCTTAGTGCCTGACTTTTCGTTTGGCAAGCCGCTGGATCTCTTGGGGGTTATGCCGAGATAAGGGGTAAATTCGCTCATTTGGGCTGCAGCAGGGCCGTGGGCACTTGGACGCTCGAACTGGTTGTTCGCCGGGTCGCTACGCAGCGGTAAGCGGGCAGCTGCGATCATGAGCTTGATCCAGTCAGCCCGCATGAATGGGCATGATCCTTATGCGTATCTCAAAGATGTGCTGACGCGCCTGCCGACGCAGCGAGCGAGTAAGATCGACCAACTGCTGCCACAGCATTGGGTCTCGGCCTGACGTTCTCAACGTGAGGCTGCTCTTGCATTAGAATGACCGCTCAACTCATATGGAACAGGACTGATCCGAATGGAAGCGCGAGCCACTTTTTCCTCCAAGAATTTCAAACCAACTGACCTGACTCCCACGCCCGAAATTACAACAGGCTTACCAGTGTCGATCAGCTCCATGGAAAAGTCCTATACAGGAGCTATCGATGGTATTTCTTCAACAGCCTTTACTGCGGCGTTCGACCAAGCGTCAAGAAGGGGCAGCTACATCGCGATGGAGAGCTTCAAGGGTACGGTGAATGGGGTAGAGGGTTCCTTTAACTTCATTCATTCCGCCTCCACGACCGGAATTGATCGGGCAGATGAGTTTTTCTGCATAGTTGGAGGCAGTGGTACGGATGGTTTGAAAGGGATATCAGGGTCAGGAGGGATCGCAATTGACATCGATGGAACGCACCATATTTGGTTGAATTACCACCTCGAATAATTTAACAAGCCGTAAAGGGCACCGCCCCTGACGCATCAGGGAGGTGTCTTCGCTAGGTGCTTACCGTGGCTTTGCCGGACGCTTACGCAGAAAAGTACGCGAGTGAGATTGAAATTCGTGTTTTGCGCAGAAGGTTCACGGCTCATATTTGACGTAGTCATGGGTAGCCAGGCCGGATCGACTTTTTCAACACAATCGGCCAGAAGCAGCCTGTATCGCTTCTGATTTCCTCAACACGTGCGGCTGCCTCCATTCCCCGGCACACGGCATGAGGTCGCAATGGTGGCTTGCGGCATGGCGCTGGAACACGCTCTAAGCCTGCGCCTGCTGGTAAGAACTCAATGCTACACGTCAGCTCTGGCGATGATGCGTTTGCAGTATGAAGCCCTTACAAGGGCCGTTTGGCTTCTGTATGCGGCTAAGGATCAGCAGGTCGAAACCTTCGCGGCAGCACTCACACTGGAAGCCGAACACAGCGCAAAGAAACTCCCGATGTTCTCGCAGATGCTCCATGAGATCGTCGAAAGGGCGGCGAGGGGATCAACACCGGGCTGACCTTTATCACGGCTTCCGATGAAGTGCTCACTGACCCGCTCAAGCGCAAAGCGCTTAGCGACGTATTGCAGCGCTTCGCCAAGGCATTCGAATGGGCCCGGCAGAATCCTGACAAGTACGCGCGAGTCTTCGCCAAGGTCAACGATATTCCCCTGGACGTCTCGCAGCGAAGCAACGATTTCCACTGGAATGAAGAGGCTGAGGAATACCGCTGCCCGGCCGGCAACGCATTGCGCAGCGAATGGCGAGCCTTCAAGAATGAACGCTCGCACGTCACCAAAGCCAACACCATCATCTTCCGATCCAGGCAGACCGACTGCGTAACGTGTCCGATGAAAGCCAAGTGCTGCCCGAACACTGCGATTCGCAAGATCGCCCGCAGCGTCCATGAAGCCGCTCGTGATGCGGCCCGGCGCATTGCAGCAACGCCGGCGTATCAGCGCTCTCGCCACGAACGTAAAAAGGTCGAAATGTTGTTTGCCCACCTCAAGCGCATCCTGAAATTGGATCGCTTGCGACTACGTGGCATGAGTGGCGCGACCGATGAATTCACGCTGGCCGCTGCGGTGCAGAACCTGCGACGGTTGGCCAAAATTACATCTCAAGGGCCGCCAGCTACGGGGTAGGTGCCTGCTTCAGCAGCGTCTGGCAACGTTCTTGCCAGCCATGTCCACCATCCCACGGGCGCAGCAGTCGCAACCAGTCCCCAGAAGCCCAGCAAGACAGTCGTGGTGACCGCCGAGCTACCGAATGAAACAAGCGCCAGTGCAATCACCGCCATCAAGATAGGGATGACGACGAGGGTTCGATGCAGGCTATTTTTCAAGAACGCTTCAATCAGGAAGGTTCCCGCAAGGCCCGCCAGACCCAGGACGAGCAACATCAGCGACAGCATGGAAACACTGACGTGCGTGACTGTTTCGTTAAGTCGAACTGTTGCTTTCTGAAAAGCTTCTGAATGACAAAGGCCTGTTGCATAGGGTGCAACCAGGCAGCGCCTCGGACATGACACTTCGGGCCAGGTCGAAACATATAGCACCTGGAGGCAATTATAGTCCTGCCATCTTACAGCGCTGCCCGTCATCTCAGGAGAGACCATGACCTCGTCCATCGATCCCGGATTAATCCATATCTATGAAGCGTGGCACGCAACGGTCCGAGTTCGCGACCTAACTGCGACAGCGGCCCTGTACGCTGAGGACGCGGTATTCGAAACACCGCTGGTGCTGGCGGTCTATCCCGACCATGGCAGTGGCATACTAATGGGGCGCGCCAATATACAAAGGTTCATGGAGGACAGTGTGCGTCGATTCCCCAGTGACCTCGCCGAGTGGTATCGCAGTGATAAAGCGTTCATCAACGGCAGGCAACTGACCTGGGAATACCCGCGGAAAACCCCTAAGGGTGAACAGATCGACCTCATGGAGATGATGGAAATCGATAATGGATTGATCACCTGTCACCGTGTGTACTGGGGTTGGTATGGCATACGATTGCTATTGCCGGCACTGGCCAAGGCGCAGGCGCTCTAGGGTGCAGGGGACAGCTATGCGTCAAAATCCGAGCGGCAAAAAAGTAGCCATTATTGGTGGGGCAGTGACCGGTGTAGCCGCTTTTATCAAGCTTGTACGGTCAGGCACGGTCAGCAGCATCGAGATCATCGACTCCGACGGCATCGCCAACTCGATGGCCTTCAACACGTCCCATGACCTTTTCTTGTGCAATACCTCGGTGCAGACCATGTCGGTTCTTGACGAGGATATGAATGACTTCCTGCACTATCTCCAGGAGCAGGGGATCACTGTCGACGAAGATGCTTTTGTTCCGCGCTCCTGGGTCTCGGATTACCTCAAGGAACGGTATGCCCAGTATCGCGATCTCGCCCAGGTCAGGGGCATCGAGCACAGGGTCATTTGTTCTGCGGTGCGTCGTATCAAGGTGATTGCCCAGGGTAACTATCAGTTGCAGTTGGACGAAGGAGACGCTATCGAGGCGTCGGACGTGCTGATCTGCACGGGAAATGGCACTGCCTTCGTGCCGCCCCTGGTCAGTGCGCAGGCCGGTGCACCAGGTATTTTTTCCACGCCTTATCCCGCAAAACGCTTGCTTGATTTCTTCCAGCGTCCCTCCCGGGTATTGGTCCTGGGCAGCCGGCTTTCGGCGATCGACAGCGCGTTGCTACTGTGCGGAGCCGGCCACCAGGTATTGATGGCCTCGCCATCCGGACGCTTGCCCGGGGTGCGCACGGGCACACCGCGGGTCTGCAAAGTGGCCTTGGATGAAGTGCGTTTTGCGCAGCTGAACCTTGAGAGTCCTCGGTTGTATTGGCATTTACTGCGCATTGTGGCGCGCTCTGCCAAGGCAATCAGCGGCCGCTCGCTACGCGAGCAGATTGATCGGGCCACTGACCCGACGCAACGATTGCGCGGCGAAGTGGCCTTGGCCAGCGGTGGCGCGACAGACTGGCAAAACCTTCTGGTGCATTGCATGGATCTTGCCGATATGAAGCTGCGCAATGCCCCGCCGACGGTGCGGGTTGCCGCCTTGCAAAATTGCTGGGAGGCGATTGGCCGCTATCTATTTGCCGTACCGCTGCAAACGGCAACCACTTTGCTGCGATTCATCGATGAAGGTCTCCTGCAACTTGCCTTGCAGGTGCCGCAGAAACTTGAGTGGCAGGGCAACTGGCAGGTTTACGACAGCCATGATGGTATTGAAGAGGTGGATGCCGTGGTATGCGCCACTGGTTTTCACAAACAGCACTTCCATGCCACCCACGACGGCCTTGAATTGCAGGTGGACCCGTTGATGCCGTGCACACCGCCCTATGTCTCGGTGCAGCTGCAAGTCAGCCTGCCAGGATCCAGCCGTCCGGAAAGAGTCTGGATGCTGGGTGTGGCTTCCTATCTCGCAGCACCCATGGTCAACTCGGTTTACCAATCAGTGCGCCAAGCCAGCGAGACGGCACAGATGATTAGTGACTTGCAAGACAGTACAAGGCTAATGGATCAGTGCGCAGTGGGGGCAGCAGTATGAAGATGTATGGCGACAGAGGTTCGAGCAATACCCGTCGCGTTCTGGCGACGGCCGCTTACCTGGACCTGGAAGTCGAGTTCGTCTTCCTCGATCTGTTCAGCGGACAGAACCGCACGCCGCAGTATCTGGCGCTCAATCCGAACGGCACGATCCCAACATTCGTCGACGGCGACGTGGTGTTGTTCGAGGCCTCTGCAATCATGATTTACTTGGCAGAGAAGGTGGGGGCGCCCTTATTGCCCGCGGGCAACGCGAAGTACGAAACCCTAAAGTGGATGTTCTGGGCTGCCGAGCATTTCCGCCGAGGGCCAACGGTACTGATTGAGCAACGTTTCATGGAGCGCCTCAAAGGGCATGTCGAGGATGAATCGCTGGTTGGGGAAGCATTGCGGGCAATCAATCGCTATACCTCTGTTTTGGATGAGCATCTGCGTACTCGGCAATTCGTGGTGGGCGATGCATTGACGCTGGCGGATTTCGATCTGGCCGCGCCGTTGAGCCATATCCCGCGCACCCAGGCTCCCTTTCTTGAGTATCCCCACGTTGCTGCGTGGTATGAGCGAATGAACAACATTGTGGCGTGGCAGGCGACAGGGTTGGACCAAGAGCGCCGCATCCGCGAAATAGAGAGGTTTTTTTCGCCTGCGCAGTAGTTTGCATAGCTGGTTTTCAGGAGGAAACAAGTGGGCGCGCCAGCGTTTCAAGATCATGCAAGTGTTGGACTCCTAAATGGTGCTTGAGCGCTCTCCAGCCATCACCGGTGATGGTCACGGCGCGAGTGCCTGTGGATCGGCGCATCCAGCCCAGGTTGCAGAAGGTATCCAGCAGGTGTGCACCCAGCGGTCCGGCTATGTGGTGCTGCCTTTCGGTCCAGTCCAGGCATCGGCGAGCCTGGCCATGAGCTTCGAAACACAACTCGCCGCTGTCCAGATTGAGGGATTGCATCCATTCAATGCCGCGAGGGGTAGGCGCATATTCACGCTCATTGCACTCGACGATGAACTCGCGCTCAAGCATGCCTTGAGCCACCGCGACGCCAACTTGACCGGCCAGATGATCGTAACAACAACGGGCAAAACGCAGTTCATGGGCGGCGCGATTGGGCAGGCTGCGCCAGGAACTGGTTTGTGGGGAGACGGCTGCGAGGCTTTCCAATACATGGGAAACGTCGGGGCCTGCCAATTGATAGAAACGGTTGCGCCCCTTTATCTCAACAGTCAACAGTCCGCCATCGAGCAGTTTTGCCAAGTGCGAACTGGCGGTCTGTGGTGTGACACCGGCGGCGTCCGCCAGTGCGCTGGCTGACAACGAGCCACCGTCGGACAGGGTGATCAGGATGACCGCCCGCACGGGTTCAGCGATTAAGTAGGCGATGGAAGAAATTTTAGGCTGGGTCATTCCTTTGAGCTCCATGGGTGTGTCGGATCACCTCGGCTTTCAGGATGACATGACTAGACACACTTCGACACGCTCCGAAGCATTTTTTGCAAAAAGCTGCTTATAGTCAATCCGCCGCCAGGGAAAGGAAATGCGAAGTCATGGAAATCAAGAGTAGCTACCAACGACAGGTTCTGATCGCTACAAGCCTCAGTTACGTCGTTGTCATTCTCGATACTTCAATCGTCAACGTGGCACTGGAATCCATTTCTCAGACATTTGATTCGGATATCACCGGGCTGCAGTGGGTGATCAACGCTTATACATTGACGTTCGCCAGTTTACTGCTGACGGGCGGTTTATTGGGCGACCGTTGCGGGGCAAGAAAGATCTACGGCCTTGGTCTGGTCTTGTTTGCGGTTGCTTCTGCATTATGTGGTCTGGCAACTGACCTGCTTCAACTGGTCGCTGCCCGAGTGCTGCAGGGGGTGGGTGCGTCCATGTTGGTGCCGTGCTCACTGATGCTGATCAACAATGCCTACCCGCAGACCCATCAACGGGCGAGTGCCATCGGTGTCTGGGCAGGTTGTGGTGGTATTGCCATGGCGGCCGGGCCTCTTGTTGGCGGCGTGCTGATCGAGTTGTTTGGCTGGCGCAGTATCTTTTTGATCAATGTGCCCATCGCTCTGGTCGGCGTATGGCTGACGTCGCGTATTCCTCCTTCGCCTCCATTGGCACCTAATCGCCATCTGGACTTCACCGGCCAGGTCGCCGCCATCGTCGCCCTGGCCACTTCGGTGGCGGTGCTGATCGAAGGGGCAAAGCTGGGGTGGAATTCGGAATGGGTGTATGCGGGCATAATCCTGGCCTGTGCAGCCTGGTGTGTATTCCTGGTGACCGAAAGCCGGCATAAGGATCCGATGCTGCCGTTGCACTATTTCCGCAACCCGGTGTTCACAGGTGCAACCTTTCTGTCGTTGATTTCCGCGCTGGTGTTCTACGGCCTGTTCTTTCTGTTGAGCCTGTATTTCCAGACGAATCGCGGATGGTCGCCTCTGGATACCGGATTGGCATTCCTGCCGTTGACGGCAATGGTCACTCTCGGCAGTTTCACCTGCGGCCGGTTGACCCGTGCCTATGGGCCCCGAGCTGTGCTATGCACCGGGTTCGGGTTGTACACCTTGGGATTCATCGGGCTGTTCGCCCTGGCAAGTGACGCGCTGTACTGGCGGATCGCACTGTGTTACCCGGCCGTGGGTTTTGGCGCCGGGATCATCACCCCTGCCGCCACTTCGGCACTGATGAGCGTGGTTGACCGCGCCAAGGCAGGGGTGGCGGCCGGCACGCTCAATGCCAGTCGACAGAGTGGCTCCGCGTTCGGCGTCGCGATATTCGGCGCGTTGCTGACCTCGATCCAACCGCTCAACGAGGCCATCTATATCGCAGTCAGCGTTGCGATTGGCTTGTCGTTGCTGGCCATGGCGGTGTCCGCATTGGTGCTGAAAACACCGGCGGCCCAAACCGTGGGAAGTTGATTTACCTCCACCTGTAAACAGAAGTCGCTCAGCACGCGTCTGCGAATGTCGTGAGGCGTTGCTGCACCTGAAAAACATCATCACTAGGGATAATGATCATGAGCTTGCACTCTGCGGCTGAAGTAATAGATCTGGCGGGTATCGGTATTGGGCCAGCCAATTTGAGCCTGGCTGCGCTGGTTCAACCGTATCCGAAAATAACGGCTAAGTTCTTTGAGCGCAGCAGCGAATTTCAGTGGCACTCCGGGATGATGGTGCCTGAAGCGATGTTGCAAGTTCACTACCTCAAAGACCTGGTCAGTCTTGTGGATCCGTCCAATCCATTTTCATTTCTTGCCTATCTTGCCAAGAAAAAGCAGCTGCTGAGTTTTATCAACGCCAATTTTGATCAAGTGCTCAGGCGCGAATTCAATCAGTACTACCGCTGGGCCAGCAGCCAATTGCCAAGCCTGCAATTCAATAGCGACGTGCGTTCAGTTGAATTTGAAAATGGTCTGTTTATGCTCAAGGGCGACCATTGGGTTCAGCCGGCACGCAACCTGGTGTTGGGCACCGGGCAGCAGCCGTTGGTACCGGAATGCGCGAAACCTTTTGTCGGGGACACGCTTTTTCATTCGTCGCAATATATGACCCGTAATCGCTCCCTCAAAGACAAGCGCGTGGTGATAATCGGTGGCGGCCAGACCGGGGCGGAGATCATCCAGCACCTGCTGTCCGATACCAACGCGCTGCCAGCCAGTGTGACCTGGGTGTCGCGACGCTGGAATTTTTCCCCGTTGGATGAATCGCCTTTCACCAACGAGCTGTACACCCCGCAGTACAGCGACCACTTCTTCGAGTTGCCCCAGCATGTGCGCCAGCCACTGCTGGCCGAACAGAAACTGGCCAGTGACGGCATCTCGCAATCGCTATTGCAGTCTATTTATCGGCGTATATACGAACTTCAAAACGTGTTGCAGCACCCCTGCAAGATCCGCCTATTGCCGGGCCGCGAGCTGACGGCTATTCACCAGCGCCACAATCATTGGAGCCTGGCGATGATCCATGGGCACAGTCAGGTGCGCGAAGAACTGAGCGCTGACACTGCAGTGCTGTGTACGGGCTACGCCTATCAGGTGCCTGAATGCCTGGCGGGGCTTGAGTCGCGGATTACCAGGCGTGAGGGCGAATACGTGGTCAAGGATGACTATTCCATCGCGTGGGATGGCCCCGAGGGTTCGGCCATCTATGTGCAAAACGCCGCCCGCAGTCAAAAGGGCATTGCTGACCCGAACTTGGGGTTAATCCCTTGGCGTTGCGCGAAAATCATCAACAGCATTTGCGGGCAAGCCCTGTATGACCTTGTCGAGCCTGAGGCCTTTGTTCAATGGGGAGCAAGTGAGGTCTTTGATGAGGTCACGGATGCCCGCTTTGACCGCCTGAGCGCGGTGGCCAACTAGATCCAGGAGCTTATCAATGGACCCGATAACACTAACCCCCAAGGGCAATGCCCCGGTGATTCGCGAAACCGAAGAACAGGTAACACAGCAAGGCGTACGTCTGTTCATGCACAACTACGCTGGCAAACTGGCCAACGCGCCCATGCTGTCGTCACGTTTCACCCTTGATCCTGGTTGCGGGACGGAGGAAGACAAGCACGCCGTCAGTGAGATCTGGTTCATTTCTCAAGGTGATCTGGATGTCTTCTATGACGGCATCTGGCACAGGGTGAAAAACGGCGAGAGCCTTTATTTTTCACCCTTTAAGCCGCACTTCGCACGCAATAACGGCGCGGGCCAAGTTCAGGTATTTTCAGTGTGGTGGGCATGAGCATGACGCAAGATTTCGATCTAGTGATCATCGGTGGCGGCATTATTGGTGCTTGGACCCTGCACCATGCAGTGCAGCGCTACCCCGACTGGAAAATCCTGTTGATTGACCGCTACCGGATCGGCGACGGTGCAACCTCTCACTCGGCAGGCGTGCTACTGGCGACCGGAAGATCGGAGCGCGAACGTCGGCTAGCCGGGCAGAGTGCCAGGCTTTACCGGGCGTTTCGCGACCGGTTTTCAATCCGTACCACGCAAGCGCCGGTGTTTTGGCTCGCCGATGGCGGGTTTGCGGCCGATATCCAGCGTGCGGTAGTCGATTTCGACGTCAAGTCTGCCGATGTGTCAGCGCTTGCGCTGGGCGATCGCCTGGGGTCAAGGCTCAATGTCGACGCCGCGCAAAGCCTTTTGAGTGGCGGTTCGGCCGAAAGCTACGAGCCGCCCTTGATCGCGCGGATGTTGATTAGTCACAGCCTTGCATCGGCTAATGTCAGCTGTATCGAAGGGTTGGGCGTCAGCCATATCGATAACGTCGACAGCGGGACGACGCGGCTCACCTTGTCAGACGATTCCATCATCTATGCCCAGCGAACCCTGGTGGCGATGGGCCCTTGGATCAACGAGTCCCCCTTTGGGTCGATTGCCGCCCAACACGGGCTTCGGGTCAAGAAGGTGGTGGCCCTGCATATAGACGGTGCTCCACCTCCTGATGCTGCGGCATTGTTTCTCCCACAGGCCGATGCCTACCTGATGCCGCTTGCGGCGCGTAATCAATGGTTGTTCAGCTTTCGCTGCGAAGAGTGGGATGTTGCGCCGCGCAAACATCAACTGGAGATCAACGACCACGATGTTCAGGTGGCTAAAGCCGTCCTGGCGAAGTATCTGCCCGACCTCGTTGGTCGGTGTCGGGGTGGCCGGGTGTTTTGCGACAGCTACAGCCCTGGCGGCGAATCCCTGGTGACTCTCGACTACGCGACCAATGTGGTCGTTGCCGGTGCCGGCAGCGGAGCGGGATTTCGCTTGGCCCCTGGGATTGCCAGCGAGGCCCTTGAGTTGATCGTCGCCCATCGTCCCGACCGTGTCACTGCCCATGGCCAAACACATCCGCCTGTTTTTATGGACTGAAAAGATGATGCCTATCACTGCAAAAAAATTCTTCCTGATGCCGATTCCGCCGACCCCAAATGGTCGCCTTCACTTGGGACACATTGCCGGGCCTTATCTGCGCATGGATATGCTGGGTCGCTACCTGCGGACCCAGGGCCACAGTGTCGACGTCGTATCGGCGGTCGACGGCTTCGACTCCTATGTTCTCTGGAAGGGCTTGCAAGAGCAGCGCTCGCCGGAAGAGGTTGTTCGCGACTATCACCGGCAGATTGCAAACGATCTACGGGCAATGGATGTGCAGGTCGACGACTTTCTGGATCTGGTACAAGGCCCTTATGCGCAACGTCACGCCCGCAATGCTCAGCGCACAGTGGAGCGTCTGGTGGCGTCGGGCGTCACTGAGACGGTGACTGAACGGGTACTGTATTGCCCTGAAACCAGCCGCTATTTGGCCGGCGCCTGGTTGCTGGGGCAGTGCCCATACTGCCAGGCAGGTGCCGGTGGTTACTTCTGCGAAGCCTGTGGGGCGCTGTTCCGCCCGGAAGCCATGCTCAATCCTCAGCCGCGTATGGGCGACAGCCCCCTGAAATGGGTTGAGGTAGAGAGTCTGTTTCTGAAGGTAGCGAATCCGGACAACCTGCTGCGGCGTATGCATGCATCGGGTGCGCCGCCGTCGATTATCGAGGTGATTTCACGGTTCCTGGAACGGGAAAACAATTTGATCCGCCTGACCGCACCGGGTGACTGGGGCGTCGCCTGGAGCCCGGATCGCTTTGCCAACCCTAGGGTTTTGTTTGAGTCTGGCTGGGAATATGCGTTGACCTGCGCCGATCGTTCCCAGGAGAAGGATCCTGATCACGGCCACGCTATGCTGTGCAACAGCGATGTCACGACATTGGTCAGTTTCGGTATCGACAATGCGGTGTTGTTGCTGGCCGGTAGTGTCGCAGTCATGGACGCCCTGCAGGATCACCAGTCGTTTGATTACGTTCTCACTAACTATTTCTACAAGTTGCAGGGCACTAAGTTTTCCACCAGCCGCCTGCATGTGGTCTGGGCCGCTGACATTGTGGAAAAGACCCCAGCCAGCAGTGACGGCGTGCGGTATTTCCTGTGTCGCGAAAGCCCTGAAAGTGGTGAGACTAACTTCGCTGTGGAAGAGTTTGTCGAGGTGGTCAACGTGGACTTGGCAGGGGCGCTCGACGGCCGAATCGACATGGCGTTGGCCAGCATCGGTGCCGGGCAAATGCTGACGATTCCATCGGCGTTGCGGCCGGCCCTTGAGACGGCTGTCGCCCAGTTAGATCAAGCACTCCAACTGGATGCGGTTTCGGTGCGCAATGCCTGGGAAGTGCTGCACCAGTGGATGCAGCGACCGGATCTGGATGTCATGCAGCAGGAGCAGGCCTATGCCTGGCTCAAAGGTTTGGCTTACCTGGGGGCCCCGATCATGCCGCGACTGTCCGAGTATCTGTGGCAATGTTTGGGCCATGATGGATTACCGGCCCGGCAGTCATTGTTCGCCGCATCGCAGCCTCGGGAGTCCACCCTGTCACGTAGCCGCTTCCTGCCGCTGTCCCCGGCGTTGTTGCACCCTTGCTTGCCACATAGCGTGGTCCTTGAGCGCGCGACCAACGATGCATGAATATGCCGATGTAATCGTGATAGGCGCCGGGACCACCGGCTGCAGCATTGCCTGGCATCTGGTACAGGCTGGACTTTCCGTTCGCCTTCTAGACAAAGGTGCAATTGCCTCGGGGTCTTCAGGCGCTTCGCCGGGGATCGTGCGCCAGTACTATGCCGACCCGGCACTGAGCCAGTTGGCAGCCCAAGGCGTGCGGGCTTACCGTGATTGGTCGCAACACTATCCGGGGGAGTGCGGCTATCGACCAACAGGTTTCTTGACCGCGATTTCCAGGCAAGAGCAACAGGCGACCGAGGCTAATGTTGCGTTATTGCAAGCGCATGGGGCTGCGGTGCGATGGCTATCACCGGCCGAGGCGCAAGTGCTGGTTCCTGACCTGCGGACGGATGGCTTGGTAGGAGTGGTGCATGAGCCTGATGCTGGATATTGTGACCCGATTCGGACCGCCGAAAGCTTCGCGACAGGCGCGCGCAGCCGCGGCGCGGTAATCGAAGAGGGCCGGGCAGTAAGACGGATTGTCTGCCGGGCGGGGCGAGTGGCTGGGGTGCAAACGGACAGCGGGTTTATCGCCAGCAGTTATGTTGTCAATGCCGCCGGACCTTGGGCGGCCGTGCTGGCGGCGGATTGCAGAGTGCCGCTGCCAATCAGCGCCACGCGACAATGCGTGGGCATTGTCACCGTGGCATCCCCAGATCAAGATCAGCTTATGCCGGGATACGGTGATCGCAGCGCGGGGTTTTACCTGCGCCCGGACAGTCCGGGAACCTACTTCATCGGCTCGTTGCTAGCGTCCGATAGTTATGCAATCGATCCGGACGCTTTTGATCGCAGCATGAGTGACGCCACTGTGCGTAGTTATCGAGATAGGGCAGTCAGGCGATTGGGCAGACTGGAGGGCGCGCAACCCTTGGGGCGTCGAGTGTCGTTCTTTGACAGCACACCCGATGGTAACCCGATTGTCGGTGCCGATCCGCGAATGCCTGGATTGATCGTGGCGGCCGGGCTCAGCGGGCATGGCTTCAAATTTGCCCCGCTGTTTGGGCAGGGCATTGCGCATTGGGTGATGAAAGGGCAGGTGCCCCAGTCGTTGGCGCTTTTCGCGATGGAGCGATTCCTGCGGTAGGCGCTGACTGACAGTAGAGTGGACAGCGACCTTTTGATGAGCTTGCGGATACGCAATCTTTCAAGCTGTTGGGATCCCCAAAATACCTCGGGTCAGACGGTTCCTTGAGTGCATGCTGAACGATTTAGCCAGTCTGTTGCATCGACCGGTTGAATCCACGTTGTGGAGCTCACTTAGCCGCTGCCTGGATAGTTTTAATAAGAGCGGATGTTGCTTCATCTTTCGGCTCGACTGATGTGGCAACCGTAGCGGCGTTTTGTTTTTGCTGGTCATCGGCAAGGGGCACCGTTTGACTGAGTACGACTAGCAAGTTGTGCTGACCATCTACGCTCGAATCCGGGAGCTGTTGGATGACCAGGGGGATCGCCCGCGGATCCTTGAGGTTTACCAGAACATTGGTGGCGAACGATCGAACGGTGCTGTCATCACTTACGGAAGCTTTAGTCAGAGCCTTCAAGTCGTTTTCTTCAACAACTGCTTTCAGTTCTCCGTTCTGGTTGGCATTTGACTCTGCAATTTCATTGAGTGAGACAAGCGCACCAAGCTTTGTACGATAACTACTGTCGGTGCTCTGTACCTTGGTTAACAGCGGTCTTGCGGCGGGCATACCTTTTTTTCCAAGCTCAGAGCGCGCATCGCGCCTCACGTAGGTACTGTCGGAGTTCAGGTTCTCGATCAGCTCTTCAACGTTTAGAGTAGGCTCATCCGCGTTGGCTGTTGGCACCAGTGACCAAGATGAATTATCAATAGAGGGTGTTAATTCAGCGACAACATGGTTGGTAGTGGCTCCACTTCCGCACGGGCCAACCTTGGCAATTACGGTATTTGTCTCATCGTAAAGGCTCTCTTCCCGGGAAATGTAGCTCCACTGAATGGTATCTCCAGAGCCTAATTTCGGTTTTATCAAAGCAGAATCGATGCAGCTAAATACTTGCTCTTTATCACCAATGTTAACGATGAGAGTCAGTTTTTTACGAACAATATCTTTGTCGAAAACCACAAAATCATAACTATTTTTTAGTCTGGATCCGAAAAAATCGTTATCGCCCTCGAATACCATAGTTGCCTCTTTTGTAAAGCCATCTATGTTTATGCGTAAGTAGCCCGTGCGGCCAGAAATGATAAAAAATATTGCGATTGCAAGTGCTGCGGACCCTATGATGGTCATTGATTGGCCTGGTATGGTGAGGCTGGCCTTAGAACCAAACGCACCAAGGATTATTCCGAGACCTGCACAGAACATGAAGATTTTCAGTGAAAAATATCCAAGGTGCATCACTTCGAAGGAGGTTCCTATCCCGATCATGACTAAGCCCATGACAAGAGCAGAGTAAAAAATAGGACCAACGCCGACTGATTTGTTATCGGTAACGTCTGACTTGTCGCTCATGATTGCTCCGGATTGCTGATTTACCAATGAATCACCACTAGACTCAACAACCCAATGAGTGCCTATGCTTAAAGTGGTGGTGAGAACAAAGCTAGACGGCACCTAAACACTTGTCCAATAGGGGGGTGGTCAGAATCGTGTGCGAAAGTTCTCATCTGTATAAAAGTTAGCTAACTAACTTGCCAGCACCAGCAAAGATCTTAGTTGTGTTTAGTGCTTAGTGAAATGCAGCATGGTTTTTCCCATGCATTCCGCTATCAAGAGGTCTTCCCAATGCTTATTGGAGCCCAGCGCTCACGCTAGTGATCAGTCGTTTCCGAATGGTGGAAGCATTGATTTCTTGTCATAAGTTATTACAAATTAACGAAGTCTTGATGGCGAAATAACGACGAACCTCAGCCCTGTCGCGACAGGATCATTTTTGATCAAGAGTCTTTAGAGCTCGGGTTGAGGTAGGAGCAAGGATGGCCCAGTCCAAGAAAATCAAGGTCATGCTTTCGAGTCGTTGCAATGAGCGTTTTCCTGCAGAAAGCGATCAAACTCTCACGGCTATCCGCGAGCAGCTCAAGCGCGAAATTGAAGCCACTCAGCTGTTCGGCAAGCAGGTGTTTGAAGTCTGAATCAATGAAAATGCTCCCCCCTCCGATGCTATGGACGACAGCTGGGAAGCCTGCCTACAGGCCGTTCGGGATTGCGATGTAATGCTCGTGTTGTTCAATGGCAATGCAGGTTGGGCCAAACGCTCCGGTGACATTGGTATTTGTCATGCGGAATACATGGAGGGCCTTGCCATCACTCGCGGAAAGGTGCGTTTGATTGCTATGCCCAATCTTCCGGTAACTGACGGACATGCTGCCGAGGCTGCGCGCAAAACTCCTTCGGGAACCCTTGCTATGGTTTCGGAGGATTTCATCGCAAGGATCGTCCATGATCCGGTGCTCGGCAGATCGGTTTTCTCGTGGCGTGTGCGATGGCTTTCACCAAGACCGCGGTCCGACACGCCAAACCCGGAGCCAAGGACTACACCCTCCCTGACTGCAACGGCCTCGCCCTTTTCGTGAATGCTGGCACTTCCGCTTTTCCTGGGCGGATAAACAACCGCGTATTTCTCTCGGTACCTATCCTGAAATTAGCTTACGAGATGCTCGTGCTCTGCGTGATGTTGCGCGGGCACTGGTCGCCAGGGGCATCGATCCGTGTGTCGATCGGCAGCTGGAGCGTAATGCCAGGCGCCTGGCCACGGAAAACGCCTAAGAAGCGGTTGTTCAGCATTGAAAGTGGTACGCAAAGTTGAGCATCGTGTTTCTGGTCGTGGGTCTCGATAGTCAGTATCCGTCTTGGCCCTCAACCCTCAAGGTCAACTCCATCAGGGCTACCTCTAAGGCCAGCTGACGGGCAAACTCTCGCAATCGGTAGATCGGTTTCGTCTCTGATGCATTGGCTGGTGCTGGTCTTCGGATCAGCATCCGCCAGCCACTTCAAATGTCCATCGGACGGACTTCCAGTGCCGGATAGGTATCGAGAGTATCCGGTGCCCAAGACACTGCTACACCTTAGTAATGAAGGAAAAACAAGAATACTTCGTGCAAAATTATCGGAAAAGCCCGTGTGAAGATTAATAATTAATTCATAAAAAAGTGCGCTTCCCCTAACCTTTCAGTATCAATTACGGAGGTGCATCTATGTTGATTTTCGTTAAGTCAATGGTCATTGGGCTTTGTATTGCAGCCCCTGTGGGACCCATTGGGCTGTTGTGCATACAGAGGAGCCTTATGCTGGGATGGAGAGCAGGTTTCGCGACAGGATTGGGGGCGGCTACAGCTGATTCGATCTATGGATTTGTCGGTGCGCTGGGGATTACAGCTATCATAGCGACGCTCATTAGCTTCAAACCATGGTTGTGTATTTTCGGGGGAGTGTTCCTCGCGTACATTGGTTATCAAACAATAAGATCGAAAGGGAGCACAACAGCCCTGGCGGGTGAACGAGCCAACCTGTTCAAAGCCTACTCGACTACACTGTTTTTGACACTGTCAAACCCAATGACCATCTTGTCGTTTATCGCGATATTTGCCGCCATGAGTGACGGTATGGTCAATGATCAAAGCAGTCAGCACTCGGTGCTGCCTATGGTGTTCGGTATATTTCTAGGCTCGGCTGTCTGGTGGCTGGGGCTGAGCGGATTCTCCTCCATATTCAAGACCCGGATCTCCCAATCAAAGCTTAGGTTGATCAACTATTTTTCCGGGTCAACCATAACCATCCTGGGTGCCTATCAGGTAGCCACTGGCGTTTTACTCGCCACAGGTACCTGAGCGGGAAGTCATACAAGGCTTGTTTCTCATTGACTGATCAACACGCCTTGGCATCAATCTCCTAAGGCCCACGGGAGAATGCTTTACTGCATTCTAAATTCAATGTACGCCCTGAGGCGGCCTATCGCTTGTTGGATTTCTGATTCTGTCGCATTACTAAACGACAATCTGACCTGAGTAACAGCCTCATTCGTCAGTGAAAACAAGGAAGTGGGAAATACAATAACCTTGAAATTCCTGGCGCACTCGCACATTTCAGAATATTCAAAGGTGAAAGGCAACTGTACATTGATGAAAAAACCACCTGTCGGATGGTTCCAGGTGACAGGTCTTCGAGAATTAGCCTTGAACGGGAATTCACGTTCAAGGCATTCAATCATGCAGTTTCTTTTTTTCGTGTAAGACAACACTCTTGGTTGGTTCAGGTTTTTTAAAGAGTAATTATTCTCTATCAACAAACCACCGACAACCGCTTGACACAGGGCAGGTGTATTGACCGTGATCAAGCTTTTGGCTTTGCATAATCTACTGCTAAAGGACATCACCCCGGCGCCCTCAGGAGCGACTAGATAGCCCATACGCAATCCCGGAAAAATCGACTTTGCAAAAGAGCCAAGAAGGAACACTCGACTACTGTCGATCGACTTCATCGAAGGGATTTTATCTCCCTCGTACCTGAAGTAGCTGTAGGCATTGTCCTCCAGGATTAAAAAGTCAAATTCATTGGCCAAGGAGAGCATAGCCTTCCTGTCTTCATAGGAAAGGCTGTCAGCAGTAGGGTTACTAAAATCTGAAATCGCGTACAGCGCTTTTATCTTTTCCCCCCTGGACTCCAGCTCCTTAGCTACCTTACGCAGGGCAGAGGGATCGAGGAAGGTGTCCATGGGAACGGGTACAATTTTTATTCTTAATAATTTCGCAATGCCGGTTATCCCGGAAAACACAGGATCAGGCACTAATAAAACACCGCCCCCTTCAAAAATGGCTAACAGTGTCAAGGTGGCAGCTTCTTGAAACCCCATGCACACGACAATACTTTCAGGGTTGAAAATCTTTATCCCTTCATCCACCTGCAAGTATTCGGCGATTATCTCATTGATAATCCCGGTGGTTTTTCCATATTGGCAAAGGAGTGTCGCAAGTGAATGTTCCGTATCGGCGATGTATCGTGCATAGCTGGCCAGCCCCTTATCGATGAGGGAGTGGTCGCATTGCTCATCATCAGGTCGACCGGAAGCCAGAGAAATAGCCTCTGGGTTTTCATTGGAAATGGAATTTAGAAGATGGATAACGTTCAGAGTAGGGTCTTCGAATATCGTTTTTTCGAATGCAATGGACAATTTCGCTTCTCCATAAAAAAAGCAACGAGCCGTTGAAAGCTCGTTGCTCATGATTAACATCAACTACGCAGGTTTAAGTGCACGTTCTCGATTCGCCATGTTTTCCATGGTTTCGAATGCTTGAAGCAGATCCTCTTTAAGATCCTCAAGGGCCTCTAAACCAAAACACAATCGAACCAAACCCTTTTCAATCCCCATGTCCGCTTTTTCCTGCTCAGTCATCGAGGCATGGCTCCCACTAAAGGGTTGCGCAACCATCGACGTGACACAGGCCATTCCCGTGCCCGTTCCAAACCATTTGAGGGCGCTGGTGAAGGTTTTGTAAAAGGGAACCAGATCGGGCCGAATATCAACAAACACAATGCCACCATATCCGGTCAATTGTTTGCCATCGATTCGCGGATAATAAACATGCTCAATAAAGGGCAGTTCCCGCAGGTAGTTGAGCATGCAGGAGGTAGTGTTACTGTGTTTCTCCATGCGTAGGTTAAACGTCTGCATGCTTCTGCGAAGCAACCATGCGCTATAAGGGGCTAATATTGAGCCTGAATAAAAACGACCTTCGAGCAGGCGCTTGTAAATCATTTCACTGTTGACAAGCACCAGGCCGCCCATCACATCGCTATGCCCGGAGAAATACTTCGTTGCACTGTACAGAGAAATATCGGCGCCAAAGTTTAGAGGTTTTTGAAAGATCGGAGTGGCCCACGTGTTATCAACGACTACCAGGGCCTGTGGGTTGTTTTGTTTAACTGCCCTGCTGACCGCATGAATATCAATATCTTTCAGGAAGGGATTGGTCGGCGTCTCGAAAATGACCATGTCCACGTTCGATGGCAACGCTTCCAACCCACTTTCTGTGGTGAGATCCAGAATCGTCAGTTCCGCACCGATACGTGCAGCATATCGCTGAAACAGTTTATAAGAACAGCCATAGATGTATTTGTTGATCACCAGCGACCCGCCCGGTTTCAGCAGCTCCAAAACCATGTAGATGGCACTCATTCCGGTGCTGTAGGCCAAGGCGTATTCGCTGCCTTCCAAGGAAGCGACAACCTGTTCCAGCTCGGTCACGTTGGGATTGGCTTTTCTCGAGTAGAAGAACGCCGAGTCAGCGCTAAAAGCGCTGCACTGATAAATAGGCGTCACAGATGGATGGGCCTCTCGGTCATCGACCTTGATATGGAGTATTTCAGTAGACACATTCATGACTTGTTGACCAGTTTGATAATCTGCTCATACATGTTCTGCTTGCCTTCATAACCAATTGTCGGCGTGATGTCATTTTGCGAAATACCAATCTCTTCAATCGACTCGGTTGGGAAGTGAGCCCTGTCGAATACTTCATGAAGATTTGAGTTCACCCCCTTGGGAAGCCAGACCTCAGGGCCTGATTCATCAATTCGCGCCTTGGCGACAATGAATCGATAGCTTTCATACGGCCGCAATGTCAGTGATTTCCAATCACTGTTAAGCCCGTCGGTATAATTGCGCCGCAGGTAGACGGTCTGTTCAAAGCCTTCAGTATTCAGCACTTGGGCATGCAGCGATACGATATCCCCATGCCACTCGAACTTTCGCTTCTCGTAAGCGGTCAGCGCATCCTCTTGCAGTTCAACAGGAATGTTCGCTTTGTGTTCGCCAAGTAACTTGAAATGTGCATCGTGCCCACACTGAGTACAGCAACCGTTGCTATCCAGTCCGATGATGTCAGCATTCAAACCGTAGCGGGTAACGAGTAGAGCGTTACAGTTATTGCAACTGGTATTGGTGCCCTCGACATCATTCACGTTACCCAGATAAACATGCTCAACCCCCATGCTCCGAGCGATGTCCCGAGCCTTCAAGAGTCTGTCCACGGGGGTCCGGATGCTATTACTCATTTTATAATCGGGGTGAAACCTTACAAAGTGGAGCGGTACATTCGGGCCCAGTTCATCCAGTACCCACTGGCTAATCTTCCTGGCGGTATCCTCATCGTCACTGATGTCGGTCACCATCAACGTGCTGACTTCAACGTATTTACCAGCATCGTATACTTTCTTGATGCCGGCCAGAACGGGCTCTACCCAGCCTGTTGTGACTTTTCGATAGTATTCAGGGGAAATGGATTTTAGCGAAATGGAGAATATATCAATGACCGGCAATAGTTCATCAATAGCTTCTTCACTGATAAAAAATGCAGATTTATATAAGTTGATCAACCCCGCTTCTTTTGCCAGCTTTGCCGTGTCGAGGATGAACTCATGCCAGACAACAGGATCGTTATAAGTCCAGGAGATGACGCGTATACCATGCTTTAGTGCAGTTTCCACCACCTGTTCAGGGGTGTAGTAGTACACGTCTTTGTCTGTCACATATTTGGCCTGGGAGGTCTTCCAGTTGTGACAGTAGCCGCAGTTAAGCATGCAGCCGATATTGCCTAAGGAAAGGATTCGCTCTCCGGGAGCAAAGTGGAATACCGCCTCGGTTTCGATCGTCTCTTCGGTACTGTGAACGCCTTTACCGTAATTCAATGTAACTAACCGACCCCCTCTGTTTCCGCGCACCTTGCAAAAACCTACCTTACCTTCCTGGATGACACAGTTACGAGGGGAAAGATGACACTTTACACTACCGCCAGGAAGTATTTCTTCCAGCTTCGCGGGCATGCTTTCCAAGGTCCAGTTTTTATTTTTTGTATTTTCCATTACTCACTCCTCATCTCGGAAGTTACTGTCAACATCATCGGTTAAAATAGTCGAGGCAAAGTAATCCCACAGCCACGGTGGCAGCAATCCCTCTCGTCGTTATGGGTAGGCAGAAGAAGCGCTGGTTAATCCATAATTCTTAAGTGAAAAGCGCCTGGCGTTTATGTTCATGAATGGCTGTATTAGAGGGCCTATGACCAACAAGAATGCAATCGTTCCCACACCGAACGGCCCACCTAAAAGCCACCCGGTCGAAAAAATTCCAACTTCAATGATCATTTTAGCCTTGGTGAATGACCATGCCCATTTGGAAACCATGGTAAGCACCACAAGGTCCATGATTCTGATACCAATACCGCTCATGATGATCAATGCGGATGAATAAGCACACAAGATCAGTCCCATCGCCAATATCGTGTATTCATCCACTCTGACAATCAAATACTCTCCAAGCCCCAGCACGGACCAGAGGTCTATTAGCAGACCGGTAAGCGTAGTTGTAATAAAGGGACTTATCGGAGGGTACTTCTTGTTCCAGAGCATCCACCACAGCAGAAAGAATATAGCAACGATGCCCGAACAAACACCCATTCCGAGCATGAGTATTTTATTGATTGAAATGATCAGGACATCTAAAGGATCAGTTCCCAGTCGACTGACTATGAAAAACTTGGCACCCACCGAGAACAGGGTGACGCCAGCCAGATACATGAAAACCTGATCCATCTTGAAGTTGCGAAAACCTAGGACATTCGTTCCAATATAATTGGTGAATGATGGAGGGGGCTTTTTTGCACACTTTATTTTTTCATCTTCCATACGAACACCATCCCTGAAGGAAATTTTTTATTATGCGGTGCGTAACGCTAAAGATTAGGGCTATTGATTTCCCGGATTCTTTTTAGGCTTTGTCGGGCTGTAAATAGACTAGCACTGTGCTTTATTTTGGTGCATTATTTTTTAATGAAAAACACATGCTTTTCATTAAAATTTATACTTTTTACTGGGGAAACGTACATGGATCGTATAGACACAAAAATCCTGGGAAAGGTGCAGGACTGTGGTCGCATTTCCATCACAGAGCTGTCCAGGCACGCGGGTCTTTCTATTCCCGCCACCACTGATCGGCTGCGAAAGCTCGAAGACTCCGGGGTCATCAAGGGCTATAGCGCTCAGTTAGATCCAACCAAGCTAGGGTTTGGCATATCTGCTGTCGTCGGCATCACCACCCTCAAGCCGGCGAAATCCAAATTGATAGCGACGCTCAACGACATACCCGAAGTCGTTGAGTGTCTACACATCACGGGAAACGACTCCTACCTGATCAGGATCTATGCCAAGTCAATGGCCGATATCGAGAATGTCATTGCGAGGATCAACGCGTACGGTGAGACACGTACAAGCATTGTTTTGTCAGTCCCTATCGAGAGAAGAACGCTTGCCCCTTGAATTGCGCGACATCCTCTGACTATCTATTTTTGGTAAGTAGAAGGACCTACATCCGCCATTCCAGCCCAACGAACAGGCTTCGGCCATCGCCGGGCAGAAACTGTGCACTGTCCTGCCCCTTCGCATCGGCAATCACCCCGGTAGTGGCGACGTAGGTCTTGTCGGAGAGGTGTTTCTCGCAGAAAAAAAACGGTCGGTTAAGGCCGTAAAGCGAGATGAACCATGTGTGGCACATTCAAAGGTAGCTATTGTGCACTGGAGAAAAAGCGAACAGCTGATAAGTCGTGCTGCCAGCCGCCGCCCAATGCTTTGAATGTGGCCACTGCAGCGCGAGCCGATTCAGTTTGTGCTTGGGCTCTACCATCAGATGTCGCTAAAAGGTTTTCATCGGCATCCAGTACTTCTATCAGACTGGCCACGCCTTTTTCATACGTGGCAAACGACATCGCTCGGGCTTATGGCACTCTCGGTTACCACCGTTCGGCAAGCCAGAATTACCGGCAACGATTATTCCCTCGGCAACACGGATGGGCTTGCGCTCAATGTGACGGCCCGTGGATGCCGCGATGAGGCGCGTGCCTTGGTTACTCAAGGCATCAATCCTTATGAGTATCGTAAACAGCAGCGTCGCTCGTTCGTCATGCGCCAGAGCACACACTCGCAGATCTTGAGAGTCTTCAAAAAGGACGTCCTGCCAACGCTCGGCCGGCGGTCTATCTACGACATCAATCGCCACGACTTGATGCACCTACTGAGCGGAATCGAACAACGCAAGGCGTTAACGACACGCGCTTCGAGGTAACGGTGGTGCAAACCAAACGCGACTAGTTCTTCGCTTGTTGCTGCTAGCGGGGGGGCGTACCGGAGAGCTGCGCTTGGCGACGCCCGACCAGTTTGATCTGGAGCAGCGGTTGTGGATGATCCCGCCGGAAGTGGTGAAGCAGCTTCAGATGGGAATCCCGCAAAAACACCGCAACCACAAAATATGTTAATCCTGAAAAAAGGTTTATTGACTAAAAAATAATATCGGGTAATTCTTTTCCTGCATCTGCTTTCACGCAGAGTCATTTTCAGGGTCAACCCGATGAGTCAGAACACCGTGCCTTCACTGGCCAGTCTTTACGTCGAGACTAATGAATCGTCATTCGACGCACGCTTGGCGTCTTCGCTTATGCAGGGCTTCCCGGCAGAGCCGCAACGCCGCGTCACCTGGAACAACTGGATGCGCCCACCGTTCAACCAGTGGGGTTTCCGTAATCTGGCGCGTCTGCGTCCCTCCATTGATGTGCAGGCGGGTTCCGGGCTGGTCAGTACTTTGCAAGAATCTCCACAAGCGCTGGATGAGCTGCACTTCAACAGTGAGTGTGGTCTGGGAGTCAGCGTCATCGATCACTTGGTGGCCAGTCAGACCGATGCCTTTTTGGTGATGCAGGGCGACACGGTGTTGTTCGAGCGCTACTTCAACGGTCAGCGGCCCCGAGACCGGCACGTCATGTTCTCGGTGACCAAGTCGCTGATTGGCACCCTCGGTGAGCAATTGGTCTGCGATGGCGTGCTCGATCCGCAATTGCTCGCATCGTATTACGTGCCCGAACTGGCAGGCAGCGCGTTTGGCGATGCCACCGTACGTCAGCTGTTCGACATGGCGGTGGGTATCGATTACAGCGAGGTCTATGACGATCCCAACTCCGAGAGTTCGCAGTACGGCTATGCCTGCGGGTTTCAGCCTGCACCCACTCAGTACGCTCAGTTCGAGTCGTTGTACCAGTACTTGCCATCGTTAAAAAAACGCGGCAGTCACGGCGGCTTTTTTCATTACGTGACCGCCACCACCGAAGCCTTGGCCTGGGTCATGGAGCGCGCCTCGGGCAAGGCCTGCGATCAATTGCTGCAAGACATCTGGAGCCAGTTGGGGTGTGAGCGCGACGGCTATTTTATGGCCGACCCTTGGGGGCGTAGCGTCGCCGGAGCCGGTTTCAGTGCCACCTTGCGAGACATGGCGCGGTTCGGTCGGCTGCTGGCCAACGATGGCCGCCAGAATGGCCTGCAACTGCTATCGACCGAGACAATCGCGCGCATTGCCGCCGGCTCTGATCCGGCGATATACGCCAAAGACTCCGACTTCTCCAAATGGACTCCCGGTGCTTCCTACCGCAGCCAGTGGTACGTCTTCAACGACCACAGCCAGGCAATCATGGCCGGTGGTATTCACGGCCAATACCTGTTCGTCGATAAGCCGTCCGGTGTGGTGATCGTCAAACAGTCATCGCTGACCGATGCCGTTAGTCCATTCGATACTGACAGCGTGCGCATGCTGCGTGCCATCGCCGCGCACCTTAGCCACTGAAACGCCCCATAAAGACAAGAGTTTTGCGTCCTTTCACTTGGCTCGACCAGGTGTTGGCGGCGCTCTGTGCCGCCATTTCACTGCCCTGTTACAACAATAATCACACAGGAGCTTCATATGGTTTCCATGATGCGTTTCTCTCGAACGCTCTTGGCGTTCGGCTTACCCCTGACTGCCCAAGCCGCGTTGGCGGGCTACACCTTCGAGGACGGTAACCTCAAGGGTGAGGTCAACCTCACCGCCGGTGGTGCGACCCTCACCACCCGCAATGTCAATTTTGGCGGTGGCCGCGTCGATGCGCGCAGTGGCAAAAAAGGCGGCACGAAAATCGACTGGCAGGAGTTCTACGTCAAGCCCGGCGTCAAGCTGGAGTATGCGTTGCAGCCAGACTTCAGTCTGCTGGCCGGCGGCTCGCTGGTGGCGGCGACCACCTTTGGCGATGGCGATGCCGGCGGCTTCACGCGCAGCTCTGATGGTGAGGTGGCCACCGAAGAACTCTACGGCGGTTTCCGCGCCGGGGAATGGACGCTGACTGCCGGGCGCCAGAACTACATGATCGGTACTGGCTTCATCGTCATGGACGGTAACCTCGACCAGCTCAAGGACGGTGCCTACTGGCTTGGCCCCAGAACCGCCTTCAAGGATTCGGCGATCCTGGCCTGGGATCATGGCGCGTTGAAGACCCAGGCCTTCACCTTGCGCACCGACGACGATCTGGGTGATTTCCGCATGACAGGCGCCAACCTGGATTACAACCTGGATGACCAGGTGACGCTGGGGGCCATGGCGATGAAGGTCAATGCGCTGGGCCCCAGGGGCAGCACGCTTCCTCGACGCCGGGACGGGATGTTGGTGTACAACGTGCGTGCGTTGAAGGCCAAAGTACCGGGCGTGCCGGACCTGACGCTGAATGCCGAATACGCGGTGGAACGGGGCAGTGGTGAAGGCGTGGATTACGATGCCAACGCCTGGTACGGCCAGGCGGATTACGCCTTCAACACGCTGCCGCTGACCCCGGTGATCGGCTACCGCTACGCCAGTTTTTCCGGCGATGACAACCTTACCGACAACCGGCAGAAAGCCTGGGACTCGCTGAGTAAGGGCTTTGTCGACTGGAGTACCTGGCTGGTGGGGGATGTCGTCGGCAACTACCTGTTATTCAACAGCAACGAGAACGTTCAGCAGTTCTCACTCAAGACCCACCTCAACGAAACACTGACCCTCGGTGCGATCCACTATCAGTTCTGGCTGGACGAGAAAAACTACATGGGGGCACCCGTCAGCGATCGGCGTTTTGCCGATGAGAGTGTGGTTTTCCTCGACTGGACCCCGACGCCGTCGTTCTATACATCGCTCTCCTATAACTGGGTCAAGCCGCTGGCCGCTGCCAAGCAGGTGTTCGGCGATGATGAAAAATTCAGTGCACTCGAACTTTATTTCACCTACCGCTATTAAGTGTCGCGAGCCAACGCGGCCGCGGAGGAGTGTTTCACCATGAACAAGAATGTACGCAATGCCCTGTTGTCCGTTGCGCTGTCATTGCTGACGGCGGGCGTTTCCCTCGCTGAAGAGCGCACGGTGCGGATCTATAACTGGATCGAATATTTGCCACCGGAAATCCTCAAGAGCTTTCAGGAAGAAACCGGGATCCGTCCGATCTATGACGTGTTCGACAGCGTCGAGACCCTGGAGTCAAAATTGCTCACCGGCAACTCTGGCTATGATGTGGTCTATCCCGGCAGCGCCAACCTGAGTCATCTGATCGCTGCGGGTGCCGTCCAGGCTCTGGATCGCAGCCAGCTGCCGAACTGGCAGCACCTGGACCCGGAGTTCATGAAATCCCTGGAGGCGGTGGGTGACACCGGCAACCGCTACGCGGCTCCGTACCTTTGGGGCACCACGCTGATCGGCTACAACGTCGACAAGGTTCAGCAGATTCTAGGTGCCAATGTGCAGATGAACACCTGGGACATGATCTTCAAGGAAGAGAACCTCGCCAAGCTGGCCAGTTGCGGTGTCGGCTTCCTCGATGCAGCCAACGAGATCGTGCCCATCGCCTTGCACTACAAGGGGCTCGACCCGAACAGCCAGAAGCGCGAGGACTACCCGCAGGCCCAGGCCGCGATGATGAAAATTCGCCCTTACATCACCTACTTCAACTCGTCGCGCTACGGCATGGACCTGGCCAACGGTGACATTTGTGTAGCCGTGGGCTGGTCTGGCGGCGTGGCGCTGGCCAAACAGCTGGCTGATGCCGCCGGAAAAGGTGTCAAGGTCGAGATGGCACTCCCCAAGGAAGGTGCGCCGATGTGGTCAGACGTGATGATGGTGCCGACCAATGCTCCCCACACCAAGGAAGCCCACGAGTTCATCAATTACATCCTGCGTCCGGATGTGATCGCCCGGATCAGCAACAAGATCGGATACCCCAACCCGAACAAGGATGCCACCGCGCTGGTGAACGCCGACATCCGTAATAACCCCAACATGTATGTGCCGGACGAAGCGCGTAAAACCCTGTTCGCTTTGCAGCCCATGCCGTCAGCCATGGAGCGCATCCGCACTCGCACCTGGACCACGATCAAGACCAATCGCTGATCATCGTGGCCCGGCACTTTTGTGCCGGGCTCGACAGGGCTGCACCCAACCTGCCGTTTCTATTGATGCCCCAGTAACACCTCTGCTGTTGAGTACGGCCTCTGTTAACCCTTGTCGCTGGCGCGCATCGCCAGTCGGACGCGTGTGGATGACAGGCAGCGCAGCAGGGTGTGACGGGCTCTTCCTCTGATAGGCGACAGGCATGTCGCCATTTTTTTGTGTGAACGCTCGGCACAGGAGACGCGCCATGTTTGTCACTTTACGAGCCAGAATTATTGTACTGGTCGGGATATGCCTGACACTGCTGGCCTTGGCCCTGATCGGCACAGTAATCAAGGAAATGAGTGGCTTGAGTCAGCGCGCCGAGGGGGTGACTTCTGCCAGCATGACCCAGGCTATCGAGGCGCGTGTGGACGAGTCCGTTCGCTTCCAGTCCTCTGGCGTCCAGGTGTTTTTCCGCGATGTCCTGCGCGTAAGACCTGAGGTGAGCGGGACTTCGTTTTGTGGCGGGTCATGCCAGCCACGTGCCTGGGCTATCGCGTACAGCCAGTCTCAAATGAGACTGGCGAGGTCCAGTCGTTCAAGGGTTTGAGCATCCAGCCCCAGCAGGGTCGAACGCGCCAGGCTATTCAGTTGCACCAGGTTGGTGGCACTCGCGATGGCAGAGGTAATGCCGGGTTGGTGCATGACCCAGGCCAAGGCGATTTCCGCTGGTGAGACCTGCTGCTCCTGCGCCACCTGATGCAGAACGTGCAAAATGCGCATGCCGCGCTCATCGAAATACTTCTCCAGGTCCTCGCGGCGAGAAGACATTGCCGCCCAGCACCAGGCGCGAACTCTCCATCGTTGAATTTCCCAAATAGTCTTTTTTCATACCGGTCCGCCGTTCGATTTAGTAATCAGCCCTCTGATGTTTGGTGTTCAGCCAAACACCTCGCGAGGTGAATGCATCTGTGTGTTTTCTCAGGCCCGCATGCCGTAAAAGAGCAGCTCGGTGATGTGCCTTACCTGAGCGGAGTGGGACTCGACATCCGGTTGCTCCTGGTTGACCAGCCTGAACAACTGCAGGTGTGAGTAGTCGTTCAACAAAAAGGCGGCCAGGTCGACGTCGAGGTCGGCGCGGAGTTTGCCGGCCTGCTGCAACTCTCTGAGCAATCCGCTGATTTCAGCCCTGAGCGCATCGTTCATGGCGCGATAGCCTTCGGGCAGCCCGTTGTCGCCGCCAAACAGGATCAATGGCAGCAGCTCACGCCAGAGGCTGGGGTGCATGACTTCCAGGGCGTAACCCGTCAGCAGCTTCTCCAGGTAACACATGGCATCGACCGGATCTTCTATTTCAGGGATCTGGCTGCGGGTGTCCTTGAGTGCACGCTGGTCGGCGTCGTGCAGGATTTCCAGGATGATTTCCTGCTTGTTGCCGAAATACTTGAACACTGTGGGGGCTGATACCCCAGCCTGGTTCGCGATCTGTTCGATGGTGGTGTTCTGGAAGCCCTGACGCTCAAACAGTTCGATCGCTGCCTTGCTGATGGCTTGGCGTCGTTCGACTTTCTGACGTTCACGTAGTCCGCTCACGGGAGATCCTTTGTCGCTATGAATAAGGGGGCGGATGTCGCCCAATCATCCATGCAAAATACTTAATCGAGTAAAACTTTTAAAGCGCTAATTTCTGTAGTGCGTTGTGTGTTCGGCGCGATGACAGGTTACCTGGATACCTTTGTTCACCTATTTGGGGCGCGCTGGACCTTGTTCCCTTGAACAGATGTCCTGACCGCTGCCAGCGTGGTTCAGGCGACTATCAGAGCCGCGTCATCAATCGCGCGGAGAACGGGCTTTCTTGCCGGCGCGGAAGGCACGAGGCTGCTGAGGGGTCAATACCGTGAAAGCTCAAAGCGATCCCAGCTTGAGCGGGTACTCGATAACCACATAAGTCCGGTCGATGTCATCGCCGGCCTGAGCGTTATTGGCTCGATGCGTCACATGGGACAGCTGCACGGACAAGTCCTTGGCCCGGCCCGACCGCACGATGTAGCGTAGGTCTATATCGCGTTCCCAATGCCGGCCGCCATCCCCTTGTTGGGGTTGGTAATCGCCGGTGGTCGGGTCGAACGGGTTATACGCACCGCCCTTGGGTGCCTGGGTGCCATCGATGCCACGCCCGGTCACGTAGCGGGTCATGAACTTCAAGCCGGGCAGGCCGAAAGTGCCGAGGTCGAAGTCGTAACGCACCTGCCAGGAGCGTTCATGGGGGCCGTTGAAATCAGCGTACTTGATCGAGTTGGCGAGATAGATGGAATCACCACCGACGAAGTCGAAGGGTGTGTCGCCGTTGATTTTCTGATAGGCGAGGGTGAAGGCTTGGGCACCGGTGGTGTATTTGCCCGACAGGCTGTAGGCGGTGTTATCGATCGCCCCTGTCACGGCCTCGCCATAGTCCTGGGTGCGGTAAAGATTGCCATCGAGGAAAAAGCCGGACTGTTTCAGGTGCAGGTTGGCGTAGTACTGACGCCAGGTGTCGCTCAGTTCCGAGGCATAAAGGGCACCGCCCACCAGGCGATCCTCGAACAGGTTGACCCCGATAAAATCAATGCCGCCCGTACCGGTGCTCACACCGTAGCCGGAGAAGTCGCCCTTGTGGGTGGACGCATCCTGATTCTTGAAAGCGGTGAAGTGACCGGCCAACAAATGCACGTCGTCGATTTCACGGCTGTCGATCAACAGGCCCGTGGCGTATTCCGGTTGCAGGCGTTTGTCCGCCGTGTCGAACACCGGAGTTTCCACACTCATTTCACCGAACGCCAGGGTGGTGCGGGAGGCTCGCAGCTTCAAGGCTCCAGCACCGCTGGAGTAGCTGTCTTCGCTGCGACCGTCATGATCCAGAGGTAACAATCCCGTCCCGGAACGTCCCTTGCCGCCGTCCAGTTTCAAACCGAGAAATCCATGGGCATCGATACCCACTCCAATCATGCCGGGAGTGAACCCGGACTCGAACGAAGTGATGAAACCTTGAGCCCATTCCTGTTTGTAACTCTTGTCTGTCGACGAAGGCGATCGATAGTCACTGTTGAGGTAGAAGTTTCGGCTGAGCACCTCAAGCGTCGACCCTGCCAGCAAACTTTGTGCGGTTTGTACGGGCTCGGCGGCTATCGCGGTTCCGGCTGTGCTCGTGAGCAACATGCACAGCCAGAAGGGCATCAGGGGATCAGTCGCGTTGCCCGGACCTTGAATTGCAACAAGGTCGTTGGATGCATACATCATATTCATTCACCGCGCGAGAAGTGGCTGCGCAGCCAGCGAGTCGAGCGCCAGCGGCCCGGCACCTTCACCGCTGAGAAGGTTCCCCGCAGTGAAGTTGGCTTAAGTCCGGGGTTGTGATCACTGGATCAGCGGGACATTTTTCGGTCGCTGGTAAGGGCCGTATTCGACGGGCACCCAGGCGAAGGCTTTTTCGCGATTGCTGATATGCCCGATACCAGGGAAGGGCAAGTGAGCACCGGCAACCCAGGTGCGGTCATGAGCGACTTGTTTGAACAGTTTTTCGCGAGTCTCGACGGCCTGTTTGCCCTGGACATCGAAGCCGATGCTCACTTCCGGATGCTGGAACTGCACGGCGAAACTGTGGACCAGGTCACCCATGAACAGAATGCTCTGGCCGTTGGAGCTGAACGTGTAGCCGCTGCTGCCGGGTGTGTGGCCGGGCAGGCTGACCGGGGTGACGCCAGGCACCAGCGACTGCTCGGGGGTGAAGGTTCTAAAGCGGTCGGCGGCGACATAGGGAGCCACCGATTTACGGGCAATCTCGAAGTAGCCACGGGCATCTGCAGGGGCCTTGTCCAGGTTTGCCTGGCTGAGCCAGTAATCGGCTTCCAGTTTGGCGGCATACACCGTGGCATTGGCGAACACGGGTTCACCCTTGGTGTTGATCAGGCCGCAGACGTGATCAACATGCATATGGGTGAGCAGTACGGTATCCACTTGCTCAGGCTGATAACCGGCAGCGCGGATATTGTCGGGCAGCCAGCCGGCGGTTTCACCGAAACAGGCACCGGCACCGGCATCCACCAGCACCAGGTTTTTGCCAGTGTTGATCAGGAATGCGTTGAATGCGGTCGGCATGCCTTGAGTAGAAATGAACTTGCGTTCGAGCATGGCGCGAATGTCTTTCTGCGAAAGGCCTTTGAGCAGCGTTGGCCCGAGGTCGCTGTAGCCATCGAACAACGCGGTGACTTCATATTCACCCACCGCCAGGCGCTGATAGCCAGGGACTTGAGTTTGTACTTGCGGCGGTGGCGCCGCCAGAACCTGACTGGCTGCAAACGTGAGACCGAGGGCTATCAGTGAGCCCTTGAAGTGGGCGGGGAGGTGCTTGAGAAGGCTCATGGCTTGCTTCCTGGTTGCAATAAAAAAGGCGTGAGAAAGCGGCTACGCATATGCGCAGCCGCTGTCGTCGCTCAATGGCCTTCAGAGGCGTGGAACATGGTTTTGGCGTAGATCAGACCCAGGCCGTAGGCGCCGCCATTGGCGATCGAGGTCTTGACGGTTTCCTCGTAGGTTTCAGTACGAGCCCAGTCACGTTGGAGCTCCAGCAGGTATTGCAACGCCGTCATCGGGCGGGCGCCGATCTGGATCATGCGTTGCACGGCCATTTCATGGGCTTCGATGGAGACATCGCCGCAGGCATCGGCGATGAAGTAGACCTCAAATCCTTGGTCGATAGCTGACAGCGCCGGGCCGACGATGCACACGGAGGTCCACAGACCGGCGAGGACGATTTTCTGTTTGCCGAAGGCGTTCACTTCGACGGCGATGCGTTCGTCTTCCCAGGTGTTCATGCTGGTGCGGTCGATCACTTTGTGGTCCGGAAACACCGACTTGATTTCGTCGAAGATCGGGCCGGAGAAGCTTTTTTCGGCAACGGTGGTGAGGATGGTCGATACCTCGAAGCCCCGGGCGGCCTTGGCTACCAGCGCGGCGTTGTTACGCAGGGTGACGGCATCGATCGACTTGGTCGCGAAGGACATTTGCGACTGATGGTCGATCATGATCAGGGTGTGGTCAGTTGGGGTAAGAAGGGTTTTGCCTGGAGCTGCTTTTGCGAGAGCCATGATATTTTTCCTTACGTATTGACTGAGGGTTACTTGGGTTGCTCGACGACGTGTGCCGTTGATTGATGAAAAAAATCATCGGGTTTTTCGTGGAATCAGTCGCCAAGGTTTTACGGCAGGCGAGCAACTGCACCTGACCCGCGCCGCCGCCCACAAGACGACGGGCTGGAGGAGCCGTCGCCTCATTGGTCAAGTCGAGGAAATTGTCACGCATCCCACATGGCGGGGATTGAACGGTTGTGCTGAATTTTTGGATGTTTGTGCGATAGCGGGCGGTTTTCGATAGGGCAGCGGTCTGACGCCAGTTTATGGCGTCACTTGATGATTGCCGGGGAGGGAAAATGATTCAGGAAATGGCAAGGACAGGATTGGAGGCGACGATTTTCAGATTGAGCGTTTGACTCAGCGCATTTCTCGCAACCCCCATGTCACGGTCGCAGGGCAGGCCTATTTCGGTTGAAGCGCAATCTCGATAGCCGTCAATAACGCGTCGCCGCTGAAGGGTTTACGCAGACATTCGTTGGCGCCGTAGCGGCTGGATTCGGTCAGTGTCGCTTCATCCCAGTATGCCGACATGCATATCACCGGAAATTTTCTGTCCAGGAGTGCAAGCGCTTGCATGACCTCTATTCCCGAGAGACCCTTCATTTTCAGATCCAGCAGCAGACAGGCGACGTCATCAAAGTTGTCGAGAGTCAGGAATTCCTCTCCCGAGGCGAATACCCGACAGCGGTAGCCAGCCGACCGGAGCAGGTTGGCCAGGCTTTTGCGCACGGACGCATCGTCGTCCACGATGCAGACGATGATCATGACGTTGCCGGATGATCCGGGGGCGGCGCAGCCAGTGCCGATAGTCATGAAGACCCCTGCATGACTGACGCCGCTTCCGCGCTGATCAAGCCATACAGGCTGACCAGGCTGACCAGCGAGCGCGTCTGCATCTTCTCCATGATGTGTTTTCGGTGGACCTTGGCGGTGACTTCACTGGTGCCCAAGCGGTTGGCGATGTGCTTGTTGGACAGCCCCGCGACGATTAGCGGCAGCACTTCGCGCTCACGGGGTGTCAACAGGGCTGCCCTTTGACGGGCGCTCTGAATGCGTTGCCATTGCTCGAACGACTTCGCTGCACGCTGACGGGTGGTGCGCAGGATGCCCAGCAATTGGTCGTCATTAAAAGGTTTGGTCAGGAATTCGACCGCTCCCGCTTTCATGGCCTGCACCGACATTGGAATGGTGCCGAAACCGGTCATGAAAATGACTGGCCACGGATGCCCGCGTTGTCCGAGCGCCGATTGCAGTTCCAGCCCTGTCGCCTCGGGCAGGCTTATGTCCAGCAACAGGCAAGCGGGGCCGATGTCGAGGTCAGCGCCAAGCAACTCCTCCGCCGAGGCAAATATCCGGTGCGCGATGTCTTCGGCTCGCAGCAGTCGGCTTAGCGCTGTGCGCACGGAGGCTTCATCGTCCACGATGAACACCGGCACGCTGTCAGGATCGATCCTCTGCTGATCCTCGGACGCCAAAGGGCCCAGCGCTGTCGGATGGAACAGGGGCAGGGACGGTTCACGTTCTTTCAATAATCGGTAACCTCGGCGCGGGACTGTCTGGATGAGCTCTTTTTCTCCGAGCAATTTTCGCAGCGAGGAAATCTGCACCTGCAGATTGTTTTCCTCGACGACGGTGTCAGGCCAGACCTGTGTGATCAATTCATCTTTGCTGACGATCCGGCCATCGGCCTGCATCAGCACCGAGAGGATTTCGAACGCCCGGCCCCCGACACGCAGCGGTCGTCCATTAAGAAAGGCTTCACGCCGTTCCAGGGAAATAGTGGCTTGGCCGAGTCGGATCATACGTTCCTCTGCACAGCGTTGACGGGAGTGACGCCGGAACGTCGTTTTATCAGGGCTACACGCTAGGGGACGGCCCGACATATTGCAATTATCCCGAGGGATAACACGCGATGATTTTCAGGTGCGCAAACCACCGGCAGTGGGGCCTCTCAACGGCCATCCTGATGCCGATTACGGACAAGATGGTTCGCCCGCAGGCATCTGGCCAGAGCGGTGCGTATACTCTCGAGGCTCAGCCAGAAACGAATTTTCAGCGGTGATTGTTCATGCCCAGCAGTCCTCTCTCAGCATCCGGTCGCCACAGTCTTGATGTCGTACACGATGAAGCCTGGCTGGAACGTTGCACCTTCATCATGCTGCGCCGGGAAAACGATCTGACCTGGTTTACGCTTCAGGATCCGCAATCTGGAACCTCCTGGCTCGCCGCCCGGGCGCCGATTCAGCGGCCTGCGACATGCCAGCGGCTGGAGCGCGATTTTCACCGGGGCCTGGATCCGGCCTGGGCGATTGCGCCAGTCGCGTTCATCCGCTCGGCCGAGGGGCCTTTGTTGATCTATCCCTCGTCGGGGACGCCGCTGACGGATCTGATCAGTGATACAGGGCTGCCACTGGGGCGAATGCTGGCCATCGCCGTAGCGGCGGCCAATGCGCTTTCATGTGCGCAGAAAGTGGGCGTGCGACATGCCTATCTGCAACCCCACCACCTGATGGTGGATGCCGCCAATTCGGTCAAGCTCCTGGGTTTTCACAGCCATTGCGGGGAGGCGTCCGCGCAATTGCCTGGCCTGGAACAATGGCCGTATCTGGCCCCCGAGCAGGTACGGCGCGATGCCGCCAGTTTTGACGCGCGCAGTGATGTGTACGCCCTGTCTGTGATTCTTTATCAAGCGTTGACCGGCAATCTGCCGCTCACCGCCCGAGACCCGTCCCAATGGCTGCACGTGCATGCTGCCGTCCAACCGCAATCACCGGCGATTCATGTCGCCGATCTGCCGGAAGGCATCTGCCGATTGCTGTTCAAAGGCTTGGCGAAAGAGCCGGGTGCCCGCTATCAGAGCGCCGCATCGATGGCCGCGGATCTGGCCTGGTGCCAACAGCAATGGCTGGAGCATGGGCGCATCGAAGCGTTTCGGCTGGGCGCTTTCGATGCGTTGCCTTCCGTGGCCCGCAGCGGTGCGCTGTTCGGTCGAGACAGTGAGCGCGCGCAGTTGGTTGAACTGCTGCATCAGGTACGCAGCGATGGCATCGCCCGGGTCCTGCTGGTCGGTGGCGCGCCGGGCGCCGGCAAGTCGACGCTGATCCATCAGGGTGTCCGCCCCCTGGCGCCCGGCTACTGGGGCAGCGGCAAGAGCAATCTGCTGCAGCAGGAAACTCCCTACGCACCATTGTCGGAAATTATCAGATCGCTGATGACCCAGTTGCTGGGCAAGCCGGCTTTGGAGCTGGAGACGCTTGGCGAACAACTGGTCGAACGGCTTAAGGGGCGGGGCAGGGTCCTGGTGGAGCTGGCGCCCGAGGCTGAACTGGTCATCGGTGTCACGCCTGAGTTGCCGAACATGCCGGCGCGGCATGCGCTCGATCGCGCCAACCGCACCCTGCTCGATGTATTGGAAGTCTTCGCTCAGCCGGGAAGACCCTTGGTGCTGTTCGTGGATGATGTGCAGTGGGCGGACGATTCGACCCTCTCGTTCCTTCAGGCCTTCGTCGATCGGCGGCCCAGGCATCTGCTCCTGTTCCTGGCGTACCGCGAGGCCGAGTCGCAGGCTCTCGAGCGTGAGGGCGGATTGCTGGAGGTGCTCGGCCGTGGGCAATCGGTGCCCTGTACACGCGTCATGCTGGGTCCATTGTCGGAGCCCGCGGTCGCTGAACTGATCGCCGCTGAACTGGACACTGGCACCGCGGGTATTGAAGCGCTCGCACAAGTCGTGCACTACAAGACGGCCGGCAACCCTCTTTTCGTCCGTCAGGTGTTGCGGGCGTTGATCGATGAGCGTCTAGTGCGCTTCGACGTGCTGAGTCGCCGCTGGGTCTGGAGCCAGGAGGAGGTGGATAGTTATCGCTATGCGGACAATGTCGCCGACTTGATGGTGCAGCGACTCGAACGGCTGTCTTCGATGGAGCGCGAAGTGATGCGCACGGCCGGATATGTCGGCGGGCGCTGTGACGAATCGCTGCTGCACCAGCTAGTGCCATGTGAGCCGCACCAAATCAGCATCGATGTGCAAAGCCTGGTCGATGCGGGATTATTGCTGCGCGAGCGCGAGCAACTGGTGTTTCCCCACGACCGTGTACTAGAGGCAGCCTGCCAGCTTCCAGCACAGTCGGGACGCGCCGCCGAGCATGCCCGTATCGCCGGCGCCATGCTGGATCAGTGGGGCGAGCAAATCCATGAGCGTGTGTTCGAAGTCGCCAGCCAGATCCAGCGTATTGACGTCGATACACTGGAGGAATATCGCCGTACCGCGTTCGTTGAACTGTTGGTCGAAGCCGCCGAGCGCGCGAGGGATACCGCTGCCGTCGAGCAGGCCGTGGGTTTTCTGCGCACTGCCGAGAATTTGCTCGGCCAGTCGGGTTGGTCCGACCTCTACACCCAAACGTTCGCTACCCAATGGCTGGCTGCCGAGTGCGACATGCTTCTGGCCGATCTGGCCGGCGCCCAGCGACGCCTCGATGATTGCCTGACCCACGCCACCACAGTGCTCGACCGCGCGAAGACCTATCGGTTACGAGCCACCTTGCGCACGCTGCACTCCGATTACGAAGGGGCGATCACCGAGGCGCTGAATGGTCTGACCCTGTTGGACATTCCCCTGCAGCGCAAGCCCTCGCAGGAACAACTGACCCTGGCGTTTTCCCAGGTGCGCACACTCGTCGGCACACGTCAGATCGCTGATCTGGTGCATTTACCCAAAGCGAATGACCCGTTTGTCGAAGCGGCCATGGAATTGCTCAGCACGCTGACTTCTTCGTTCTTCGTCAACGACGGTATTCGTTTGTTGCATCTGGCGAAAATGGTTGAACTTACACTGCTGCATGGCACGACGCCGGGCAGCGGTTACGGGTTTGCCTGGTTTGGCGTGATGATTGCCGAACGCTACGGCGAATATGTGGACGGACAAGCCTTTGCTGAATTAGCGCTTGAGCTCACCGACAAGCATGGCTATGAAGCAGGGCGCACAGGCACGCTGGTAGCGCTCGATCAAGTCAGCCCGTGGACCCGACCGATGGCCTACGCTCGACAGAAGGCGTTCGCCGCATTCGAATGCGGCCAGGCCGGTGGCGACCTGGGCATGTCCTGCTATGCCTGCAACCACATCGGCTCCGACCTGCTGTTCATGGGCGAACCCTTGCAAGGAGTGTTGAACGAACTGGATCAGGGTCTGGCCTGGGTGCGGCAATTTCATTACATCGATATTGAACGCATCCTGCTGGCGCAACAGGCGTTCGCTACCGATCTGCGCGACGGGCGTGCGCAACGGCCGCTGGCCGAACTGGACGGCACGGAGCATGACAGGTTCGGCCCCATCGATCGCCGCAGCGTGTCGCAACCGACACTGTTCTATTTGTGGCTGTATTCCGGCATGTCCGCGTTTCATTTCGGTGATATCCCTTACGCATTGCGACGTTTCGAAGAAGCTGCCGCGCTGGCCTGGTCCATTCCGGCGCATATCAATCTCGCGGATTACTACCTGTTCTACAGTTTGGCGCTGGGCAGTGCGCAGGCGCCCGGCGAGGTGGTCGAAAAGCTGCAAAAGCTCGAGCAGCAACGTCAGCGGTTTCAGTCATGGGTCGAGCTCAACCCGACGACCTTCCGCAGCAAACTGCTGCTGATCGAAGGGGTGATTGCCCGTTTGCGCGGTCAGGAGCTGGTGGCCATCCGTTGCTTCGATCAGTCGCAGATCGCCGCAACGGCGGCTGGCTTCATCCATGAGCAGGCGCTGGCCCACGAACAGCTGGCCGATATCTGTTTACCGAACGGACTGGTGTCTGGCGCCAACCACCATCTGCGCGTCGCGCGCGACTGCTACAACCTGTGGGGCGCCGGCGGCAAGGCACGTCAGCTGGAGGCCTTGCATCCGTTTCTGAAGGCGGAGTCGTCATTCGACTCGGCCCGGCCCGTGACCCAGGTCCGGCTCGATCTTGAAGTGGGGATCGAGGCGGCGCGTGCGCTTTCGCAGGAGGTGTTGCTCGAACGTCTGGTCGAAACCCTGATGAATCACCTGATGATTCAGGCCGGCGCCGACAATGGCGTGCTGATGATCGTCATCGGTGCCGAACTGCAACTGGCGGCGACGGCCTCTGTCGAGGCCGGCAACGTGCGGGTCGCACTGGACGCCGGGCAACCGCTCGAACAGTTGGCGCCGACCTCGGTACTCAACGCGACCATGCGCACGCGCATACCTCTGGTACTCGATGATGCCGGGGCCGATTGTCCCGAGGCCTATAGCGCCGATCTGCAACGGCGCCAGACGCGTTCCATGTTGTGCCTGCCGTTGCTCAAACAAGGTACGTTGATCGGTCTGGTTTATCTGGAGAACAGTCTCGTCCCTAATCTGTTCAGCGCCGAGCGCCTGACCATGCTGGAAATTCTCGCCTCCCAGGCCGCCGTGTCACTGCAAACCGCCCGGCTGTATGCGCGGCTGGTCGAGGACAACCAGCTGCGCGCGCAGATGGAAGCGGACTTGCGCAGCTCCCGGGCTGAACTGGCGCGTAGCTCGCACCTCAAGGTCATGGGTGAGCTTTCGGCTTCGATTGCCCATGAAATCAGCCAGCCGCTGCTGGGTATTTTGTCCAACGCCTCGGCCAGCCTGCGCTGGCTCAAGCGTGATCAGCCCGATCTGGAAGAAGCCATTCAGGGGCTCGAAGACATCCGCTCGGACAGCGCCCGCGCCGCGGACATTGTCCAGGCGCTTCGCGCGCTCGCCAAACAAGCGCCGTTGCAACGGCTGCCGGTGCAGGTCGACGATTTGATTGGCGAGGTCGTGCGCCTGATCGCCACCGACCTGGCGAACCGCAACGTACGACTGCAAACCCGGCTCGATGCGCAATGCCCTGTGTGGGTCGATGCGGTGCAGATCCAACAGGTGGTGTTCAATCTCATCACCAATGCGCTGGAGGCCATCGCCGAAGCCGCAATCACGAATGGGTGTCTCATCATCGGCTCTTCGATCAAGGACGATCATGTCCAGGTCTGCTTTCAGGACAACGGACCGGGAATTGGCGCGCAACAGCGCGAGCAGATTTTCGATGCGTTCTACACCACCAAAGGCAGCGGCATGGGTATGGGGCTGGCCATTTGCAGGTCGGTGATCGGCGCGCACGGCGGGACGCTGGTCGTTCAGGACAGCGAGCAGGGTGCCAGGATCTGCTTCAACCTGCCGCTCGCGCCGGCCAGCGCCGTATAAAAAAGGGCCGCATGAGCGGCCAAAGGGAGGAGTTCATTTTGTCGACCTCGATCAGTTCACACGTGCAGCTCCTGCACGCGCGACTGTCCCATGCCGTCGACCAGACTATCGCGAATTCTCCAATCGGATATGTCCCGATCGATCACTGACGGCTGGGGAAGATGGCTCGTTGCACAATCAAAGGCCCGACGCCATGCCTTGGGCGTCATCCCTTCCAGACGGCTGAAGGTGCGGGTGAAATGCGAGTGGTCCGCGAAACCGCATTCATAGACGACATCGGTGATCGGCATCGAGGTGATTAGCAGGCTTTTGGCTTTTTCGATTTTCATCCTCACTAACCAGCCTTGCGGCGAGTAGCCGGTAACCTTTTTGAATGCCCGGGAAAAATGGCTACGGGACAGGTTGCAACGTTCGGCAATCTCGCTGATGCGAATGCAGCTGCCCATTTCACGGAGCATCAGCTCCTTGGCGCGGCGCTCCTGCCAGCCGGACAGGGCGCCCAACGGTCGGACAAGGGTGCATGGATGGTTTGAATTCACCGATTGCGGGTTCATGGCGGCTCTCCTGATCGTTCAGGAAAGTCTGTCCCTCGGCGATATTTAAAGTCCTTAAGCAAACCTTAAGAGTTATGAAACGCTGCCCCCGCTATCTATCTATCTGACGGCTCGGATTGTTGAGCCGTCCAGTACCCGACTTGCTCGCGAAAACTGCAATGCCCGCGATACAGATCCTGACCAGATATCAACCCAACTGATGCCGATAAGGCAAGTCCGGCCCGGTCTTGCCGCAGGTCAGGGCAGCGGCGCTGACGGCGAAGGTGAGCATCGCGTCGATCTGTTCGCGACTCAAGCGCTGCAAGCCCTCCACCGAATCCAGCTGCTGCTCGGTCAGCCAGGCGATCAACGCCGCCTGGAAGGTGTCGCCGGCGCCCACGGTATCAGCCATCACCACCGCGCAGGCCGGCGCCGACCAGCTGCCATGGCGGCGGCTGAATACCGTTGCTCCCTGGCCGCCACGGGTGAGGAATACCAGCTGGCAGCGGTGTTCCAGCCAGCCATGGATCACGCTTTGCGGATCACGCTCGGGGTAGAGCAGGTTCAGGTCCTCGTCGCTGACCTTGATCAGATCGGCATGCTCGACCAGAGTGCTGATGCGTTCGCGCCACAGTTCGATATTCGGTTCTGGATTGAGTCGCACGTTGGGGTCGAGGCTGATCAGGCGTTTGCCGCTTTCCCGTCGGACCAAGGCCAACAGGGTGTCGGCAATCGGCTGCACCACCAGCGAGAACGAGCCAATATGCAACCCACGCACCTCAGCGCCTAACTCAGGTAAATGCCCCGGCAACAGCTGGCGATCGGCACAGCCTTCGCCTCGGAAGCTGTAATGCGGCGAGCCGTCGGCACCGACGGCGACCATCGCCAGGGTGGTCGGTGCGTCGAAGTCCTGCAGGTAGTCCGGGCGCACGCCTTCCTCCTGCAGCACTTGCTGTAAACGCCGGCCGAGGTAGTCGCTGGACAGCCCGGCGAACAGCGCCACGTCGATGCCCAGACGGCGCAAGCCGATGGCAACGTTGAACGGCGAACCACCGGCAATCGCTTTGTAATTCACTTTTGAAGCTTGAGCGTTGGCGTCGTTTTCACTGAAAAAATCGAACAGCGCTTCGCCGCATACCAGATACATAGTCATTCGCTCCTTGAAGGTTCGCTATAAGTTGTTGATAGCGTTAGTAGGCCTGTTAGCCGTAAAAAGCTAGCCAAGCAAAGCGCTTGGTTAACGCGTGATTCTTTCTCAAAAGAGAGGAAGTGGGATCTTAATTTGCGATCGTGAAGTCAGCGATATTGCTGGCCGAAATCACAATGTCGGCATTCGGAAGGTCGTTGCGATGAACTTTTTCATAGCAAGTAGACTCATCGAAACCCAATGATCGCCATCGATCAAGCAGGCGCGCTTCCAGGGTTTTGCGGTCAGCCTGCAGCATGATGGTGGCGTCAAAACAGTCTCTTAAGGACGACCATGGGGCGAGGTCTAATAGAAGGTAGTTTCCTTCCACGATGAGATATTTCACGTCAGAGGGAATCAATTGTCCTGCAGCACGGGATATCTCCAGGATTCGATCGAATACCGGAACGGCAACCGCTGGTTCGTTGTTTGCACGAAGCCGTAGCAGCAGACTCCTGAAGCCACCCACATCGAATGTATCAGGTGAGCCCTTACGATCTAAAAGGTTCAAGGATCCAAGAACCGCGTCATCGTAATGAAAGCCATCCCCGGGAACGACAGCTGCGCTCCCCGGCATAACACTATTAAGAGCCTCTACCAAAGCCTGAGAGACGGTGGACTTACCGGCACCAGGCGGCCCCGCTAGCGCAACGACAATTCGATTACCAGACAGTGCCTTAACGTAGTTGAGCAGCTCTGTACTTACTATTGTGTCTGTGTTGGTAAACATGCCAAATCTCTCTTCAGCAGCCGTCGTTCAGGTTTTCCGTAGGTTCGCCCCTCTAGGGTTTTTCATGCCGTTCGGCTGCTGCGAGCATCTCGCAGCAGCCATTCCCCGCATTACAGAGGGTGGCTAGAGACCCTATGTCACTTGACTCAACCGCTTAGTGGTCGGTCAGTGGGCAGCTTGCCAGCCTTTGTACTCCATGACATTAGTCCGGGTTACAAGTGAAGGTTGAAGCAGTACCGTTGTGCTTTCCAAAGATTTGCCATTCAACAGGTCATAACCCATCGTTACGGCCTGTTGTGCCTGGCCCCAAGGGGATTGAGAGGCGGATGCCTGGATCTGTGTATCGCTTTTGAGGGCAGTCTCTATATCGGGAGCCCCATCCACCGATGCGATAATGATGCCTTTGCGCTTGAGTTGTTTTGCTGCCAGGTCTGCACCTATGGCCTGGGGATCATTGATCGCGAACACCGCGTCGACTTTTGCAAAGCGAGTCAAGTCGCCTTGCATCACGCTGTAGCCACCTTCGCGCGAGCCTTTGGCATCCTGATTATCAGACAGTATCTTGATGTCGGGTGCCTGTGCGAAAACACTCTTGCAGCCATTGACTCGGTCCAGGACTGCTGAAGTCTGCGTACCATTCTGGATAATAACGTTACCCTTGCCACCCAGCTTCTCAGAGATGTACTGACATACAATCCTGCCGGCTTCGACGTTATCGGTTTGTACCGTGGCGTTGGCACCTTGCACCATGACATCTACGCCCACAACCACTATGCCTGCCTTCCTTGCTTTCGCAATCGCAGGCGCGATTGCTACAGGGTCGACGGCGTTGACAAGAATCAAGTCTACGCCCGAAGAAATGAAGTTATCGATTTGAGTGAACTGCTTATTCAAATCGTAATCTGCCGACACTGAGATAAATTTTGCGGCTGGATTGATATGCAGTGCCTCGGCTTTGGCGCCATCTACCATCGCTACAAAATAAGGATTACCCAGCGAGCCAACAGTTATGCCGACGGATTTCAACTCTCGCGCTTGAGCGGTGCTAAATGCCAGTAGTGTACAAACAGCGGTAAATATTATTTTTTTCATGAGAACTGTCTCTTGTTATTGGAGTGTGGGGGGGTTATATACGATTCAGGTTCGTGCACCCGACTGCCGAAAGCGATCGAGGGCTACCGCTCCGATAATGACAACACCTTTGATAATGTATTGCCAGATATCCGAAACTCCCAGCAATATCAGGCCATTGGAAAGAGTAGCGATAATCAGGGCGCCAATTAGTGTGCCGACGATAGTGCCGACGCCTCCTGTAAAGCGCGTGCCTCCCAGAATAACGGCGGCGATAGCGTCGAGTTCATAAGACTGTCCCATTTGCAGTCCGTTAGCAGCCATCAGTCGAGCGGAAGTCATGATAGCCCCCACGCCCGCCAACAAACCGGATAGGGCATAAGTAAATAACAGGACTTTCCAGACTTTGATTCCCGACAACCGTGCGGCCTCAGGATTGCCGCCCACTGCGTAAATCTGTACGCCTAACACCGTACGTCGAAGAATAACCCACGAAAGAGTAACCACGACTACAGCGATTACAACCAGCCATGGCACCCCGAACAACGTATCGTTTCCAATGTAAGCAAAGGACAGTTCGGGATTGAAAACCGTTTTGTCTTCGCCGATGAGGCGTGCGATTCCACGCATCGCAGTCAAACCGCCTAGCGTGACTATAAATGCCGGTAGCTTTCCAAAAGCGACCAATACACCATTGACGAGCCCTAGCAGCAGTCCGACGCCAAGCCCCGCAGCGATGGCCAGGGGAGCAAAACCCGGAACTTGCGATACCAATAGCGCCACTACTGCGGAAACAGCCAGAATCGAACCAACCGAAAGATCGATTCCACCTGTTAAAATCACGAAAGTCAGACCTGACGCCAATACCACATTGATAGACGCTTGCTGACTGATGATTGAGAAATTCTGAACCGAGAAAAAGCTCTCGCTCATCAGGCCAAAGCCTACACAAAGGAGTAACAATACGGGCAGCATGCCCGCCACTCTCATCAGTTGGCGCATTTTATCCTGCGTGGAAGCTCCGGCGATGCTTCGTACACCAGGCGTGGTGAAGTCACTTGCTACTTTGCTTTGCAGTGGGGAAGTCATTGGACTAAGTCTCCGTTGGCTAGAGTCAACCTGTCGCTGCCTGTGGCAGACGCGATAATGGCTTCAGGTGTGATATCAAGACCGCTATGGCCACCGAGTTCGGTGACAAGTTTACCTTCACACATGACCAATACACGGTCGGCAATTCCAACGATCTCTGGTAGTTCACTTGAAATTATCACTACGCAAACGCCGGATGCTGCTAATGCATTGATGATTTTATATATTTCTGATTTAGCGCCAATGTCGACACCCGATGTAGGCTCGTCGAGGAACAATACTCTGGGCTTCATCTCCAGCAGACGAGCCAGCAAAACTTTTTGCTGGTTGCCTCCGGACAGCGCTCCAACATTGATACCTGAGGACGCTTTGATATTGAGTGCCTGGATTGCTTGTTCGGTACGTCCAGTTCCGGCCGTTCGGTCCACAAACCCCGCAAGTCGAGCATCACTTCCCACAACACATACATTGATATTGTCGTGGACACTCATGTCGAGAAAAAGGCCCAGTGCTTTGCGGTCTTCTGTCAGATAGACGATGCCTGCGTTACCTGCATCGCGAGGAGAGCGTATGACTACAACTTCGCCGTCCATTTCAATCTTTCCGCCTGAGTACGCATCGACGCCTGCGATTAATCGGGCAAGTTCGGTTCTCCCTGAGCCCACCAGTCCTGCAATCCCGAGAATTTCGCCGGCATACAGATCGAAACTGCAATCCTGAATTTTGAAGTCATCTGTAAGATTGCGAACACGTAGTATCGGTTGCTCGTAAGAGCACAAAGGACGCTCATGGGCGTAGAAGCCGGAAACATCGCGGCCAACCATCATCCGGACCAGGGTTTCAGCTGACAGCGTGACGCGATCCAGCGAACCAACGTAATGACCGTCCCGGAGCACCGAAACAAAATCGGACAATGCGTATATCTCGGCCATTCGATGGCTGATATAGATGATCGCGACGCCATCATCACGTAGCTGGCGAATCAATGTGAAAAGACTTTCGGTCTCTTTTGTGGATAGCGGCGTTGTAGGCTCGTCCATCACCAGAATTCGCGTATCGGCATGAATTGCACGCGCGATTTCAACAAGTTGTTGGTCCGCAATCGACAAGGTGCCGACCAGTGCGTGCGGATCAAATGTGACGCCAAGTCGCTTTAGTACTATGAGCGCGCCTTCGGTCATTGCCTTGCGGTTTATAACTCCGCATCGACGAATCTCTCTACCCAGGTAGATGTTCTCCACCACGCTCATATTTGCGCACAAGCTGAGCTCTTGATAGATGACCGATATGCCATGGCGCTTCGCATCATTCACGCCATAGTTTCGAATATCACATCCGTCGATTCGTATAGTGCCACTGTCGGCGACATAGGCCCCCGATAGTATTTTCATCAGAGTGGATTTTCCGGCGCCGTTTTCGCCCATTAGCGCGTGGATTTGTCCAGGGAAAATACTGAGGTCAATGTCATGCAGGACGCGCACCCCATTGAACGACTTCGAGATGGAATGCATTTCCAATAGGGCAGGAGGGGGGCTTTCAGATCCAGTGCTCAGCATAGCTGTTAACTCCTTATCTACCGATTTGAGAAGCAGTTGAAACCTCTCATCGGTGTTCTTGTTTGAGCAACATAGTCGAAAGGAAAGCGCTTGCGCAAGCGCTTTCCTTTTCGTTCGAGGAATTCTCAAAAAAGCACTTTCACGTCCATCCCCTAGGGAAGCCCCGGTCAAAGAGAACATGAAAAGGATGTTAGAAAAGCGCTTGCGCAAGCGCTTTCGTCTCGGCTATGCTTTTTTCAACAAGCGCTGCTGCGTCCATCAATTGGTTCGCAGGATGATCGCTACGATAATAAAAAGGAGTGCCCGGCTATGCTGCATAGCGGATTCCACCATCTCGATTCACAGACTTCAGATGCGCTGCGCACCTCGCTGGGTCTTTCACGAAATTGCGGGTTCGTCCCGGCGTCAATTCCGAGAGCCATCGACGCATTTTCTCGCCGTGAGCTTTACAATAGGTAGCAACTGGACATGAGTTCAGCGCTATCCATCAAATCACGTGAGAAAGGAGTGATGCACATTGGGCGCAAAGATGAGCGATGTCGCGAGAGCCGCGAACGTATCTATGTCTACGGTATCTCATGTACTCAACGGTACTCGTAAAGTACATCCTGACACCGTCCGTAGCGTGAATCAGGCTGTAGAGTCCGTAGGCTATATTCGAAACTCACTCGCTCGGTCTCTGGCTCGTTCCTCTTCGGGTTCGGGTGCCATCGGTGTGGCGATTGCTACGCTTTCAAACTATTACTTCAGTGAAACAGTACGTGCCATCGAAGCGGCATGCGCGAAAAGCGGTTTGATGATGATACTGGTCAATACGCAAAGAGATCCGGAACAGGAACTCAAAGCGGTCAAGGCACTGCATGAGCGACGTGTTGACGGGATTGTACTCGCCTCGGAATATGATCCGGAAAATCGAGTATTTAATTACTTAAAAGCCAACAAGATACCCACGGTTCTCATCGATCGACTTCTCTCGACATCTTTCGATCAGGTGGGAGTAGAGAATAAGCACTCCTCTCAAGAATTGATTGCACATTTGATTAAGCTTGGTCATCGGCGTATCGGGATGGTATCCGGACGATTGACTCAGTCTTCTTCTCATGAGCGAATTGACGGCTACCGTGCGGCTTTAGCTGACGCTGGAATTGAGTACGAAGATCAATTGGTTTGCTGTGGTGAATCGGCAATTGCGCCGGCAATGGAAGCCACTCGCCGTTTGCTATCGCTAGAGCACCCGCCCACCGCAATAATGACTGCAAACAACTTGATGACCATTGGTGCAATGCAGGCCCTTCGTGAGGCGGGGCTTGAGGTGCCAAAGGATATCGCGCTGGTTGGCTTTGACGATTTCGACTGGGCGGATGCTTTTAGCCCAAGATTGACAGTTGTAGCGCAACCTCTCGAGGAACTCGGAGCCCAGGCTGTGAAGCTTTTATTGAAGCGTATCAAGCAACCTGAGGGTAGACGCCAGACTATTAGATTGAAACCCTCTTTAATCCAGCGAGATTCTTGCGGCGCTCCCAAATGACTGTACTCAGGGTTTCGTCCTGAGGATCTAGCGGCGCAGACGTGAATTATTTGGCTCTTGTCCACGTCTCGCCGCCTGGATAACTTTGAAACTAAATGACTGGCACCTGGTTTCAATTTGTCGTGCACGTATATGTATGTTTTCAGTGTTTTCTGCTTGAGTGTCCCACGTTCGGTTTTGTTTTTTCAGGTAATTGGTTGTAACTACAAAATGCAGAGCTTATTCCTGTGATGGCGCTTCTGCGTTCGCAGAATTACGAAATGCTTAAATTTGAATGGCAAGACAAGAGTCGATTGAGACGGCACAAGCCGTATTGGCGAAGAGGGGCTGGGCATGAATAACTACAACAAAACGAATGATGTGACTGCACTGCCGGCATGGCGCAATCTGCTCGACCATCGGGAGAGCATGAAAAATTTTAGTATGCGCGATGCCTTTCGAGATGACAGTAAACGCTTTCAAGACTTTTCCTTGGCGGGCTGCGGGCTTTTTTTGGATTACTCCAAAAACCTGATCACTCACGAAACGCGTTCATTGCTTGTAAACCTTGCTCGCGAGGCAGGCGTGGAACAGGCAGCGCATGCCATGTTCAGTGGAGAAAAAATCAACGGTTCCGAGGGACGTCCAGTGCTGCATACCGCGCTGCGGCGACCAGTGGGGGACGCTTTGATGGTCGATGGTCGCAACTTGATGCGCGATGTGCATGGCGCCCTGGCGCAGATGACTGACGTTGTGAGTCGTATCCATAACCATCTGTGGCGTGGTTACAACGACAAGATCATCACCGATGTCGTAAACATTGGTATTGGTGGCTCATTTCTGGGTCCGGAACTTGTCTCTGAGGCACTCGCGCCTTTTGCTCGGCATGGGGTGCGGTGCCATTATCTAGCTAACATCGACGGCAGTGAATTCCGAGAGGTTACAGCCGGACTGAACGTAGAAACAACGCTGTTCATCATCTCCAGCAAAACCTTCGGTACTCTTGAAACTTTAAAGAATGCACAAGCTTCTCGTAGCTGGTACTTGGCTAAGGGCGGGACGGAAGAGAAGCTATATCGCCATTTCATTGCTGTGACAAGTAATCGCCAGGCAGCGCTGGATTTCGGCATCCGTGAAGCAAACATTTTTCCTATGTGGGACTGGGTCGGTGGCCGTTACTCACTATGGTCTGCCATTGGCCTGCCGATTGCTCTGGCCATTGGCATCGCTAACTTCAAGGAACTGCTATCCGGCGCGTACGCGATGGATCAGCATTTCCTGAACGAACCATTGGAACAGAACCTTCCTGTTCTTTTGGCGGTACTCGGCGTTTGGTATCACAACTTTTGGGGTGCGCAAAGCTATGCTTTCTTGCCCTATGACCATTACCTGCGCAACTTCGTGAAGCATCTGCAGCAGATGGACATGGAGTCAAATGGCAAAAGTGTTCGTCATGACGGCACGTCAGTGTCCTGTAGCACGGGCCCAGTAATCTGGGGCGGTGTGGGGTGTAACGGACAGCACGCTTACCACCAGTTGCTGCATCAGGGAACGCCTCTGATTCCCGCTGACTTCATTGTGCCTGTGGTCAGCCACAATCCAGTGGCTGATCATCAGGAATGGCTGTACGCCAATTGCTTGTCTCAAAGCCAAGCGCTGATGTGGGGAAAAACCCGCGGTGAAGCTGAGGCAGAGCTAAAAGCCAAAGGCCTTTCATCCAGTGAGATTGAACGACTGGCGCCGCATAAAGTGATCCCCGGTAACCGGCCAAGCAATACAGTTGCTCTTGAGATCATCAATCCACATAGCCTTGGTGCGCTGATCGCCCTTTATGAGCACAAGGTCTTTGTCCAGGGCGTAATTTGGGGAGTCAACTCGTTTGATCAATGGGGCGTGGAACTGGGTAAGGAGCTTAGCAACAGCGTCCATAGCCTCCTGACGCGCTATGACGCGCAACCGGCTGATGATTCCTCGACGCAGGGTCTTATAGATTTCTTCCGAGGACGTCATCGGGGGTAGAGCCTCATAAGATTGGACGGAACTAATGCCTTATCGTTAGTTCGTCGTGGTCACTTTGCACTGCCTGGATTTTTCGCATGCTTTTGGTTCAGGTAATGCAGTGCCTTTTTTATTCGATTTAACTTGGTATTTCCCTGTCGGAAACCGGTGTGTGGAGTGAGTCGCGTATCTGAATCAAAAGCGTGCTGTTCGCGTTATCGGCCTTGTTCAATAAATATAAAAAACAAAAGGTGTTATGAATGAACGTTAAAACTCTCAGCGCAGTTCTGGGTGCGTCCTTTGCTGTCGGCTTTTTGCCCGTTGATGCGAATGCAACAGACTTCAGTGGGTATTTCAGAACCGGAGTAGGAGATTCGACTCAAGGAGGGAAACAGTCGTGTTTTCAGCTACCGGGCGCGCAATCCAAATACCGTCTTGGCAACGAATGTGAGCAATATCTGGAGCTGGATTTGCGTCAGGATCTGCTTTCACTGGACGACGGCTCGGTGGTCAGCGTGGAAGGCATGGCACAGTTTTATAACGAGTATGGCCATGAACCAAAATTTGACGGGGAGCACGGCTATACGCGGATGAGTCAGCTCTACGCTGAGTGGAGCAAGATGCCGGCATTGAATGGCGGTTCTTTCTGGGCGGGCCGTCGTTACTACAACCGAAACGACATCAATATTTCCGACTACTTCTACTGGAACCAAAGCTCAACGGGCTTTGGGTTCGATCAAGTCGCGTTGGGAGATCTAAAGTACAGCTACGTGCTCTCACGCAAGGACAACGTCTTCCAAAAGGATTTTGTCACCCGTCATGATGTGACCGTCAGCGGATTCAACACAAATCCCGGTGGCGAGGTTCAGCTGGGCGTCAGTTATCTGGACAAGCCGAGCCGCGAGAATGCTCATCAGGGCTGGTCGGTGGTGGCTCAGCACAAGCAGGTCGCGTTTCTCGGCGGAGTCAACAAGTTCGCTGTTCAATACGGCCGAGGGCCGGGCACCGCATTGGGCTACACCGGTGATACCACGTTGGATGAGAGCAACAAGAGTTGGCGGCTCGTGGAGTTTTTTGACTGGCAAATGACTCATGCTTTCAGTGGTCAAGTTGAATTGGTCTATCAAAAAGACACGCGCCCTGATGGTGATGATCAGAACTGGTTATCCATTGGTGTTCGGCCAATTTATGCGTTCACGGATCAGTTCAAGTTGATCACCGAAGTTGGGCGCGACCAGGTTGAAGCCCCAGACGGTACCCGAAAACTCACTAAGTACACCATCGCGCCTACTTGGTCACCGAAGGGCCCGGGATTCTGGGACAGGCCGGAATTTCGTCTGTATTACACCTACGCAACCTGGAACAAGGCTGCGCAACGCGCCGCTATCTTGCAATCTCCGGGATCGGCGTTGTCTGATACCGGTGCGTTTGGTACGGACCTGCACGGCTCCAACGTAGGGGTTCAGGTCGAGTATTGGTGGAAATAAACTCCTCAAATGACAAAGTCGCTACTGTGATTGTAACGCTCACGCAGTAGCGACTTTCGGCAGTGACCAGCGCGGGTCACTGCCCCTGATACAACAGCGTCAACGTGAAGGCGACCAAGAGGAAGGCTGAGATGTAATCTATCCACTTTAACCAAGAGGCGTTCAATCGCTTCACGACTGACGAACATGCTCCCGCCAAGCCCGCCCACCGAGATGGCCAGAATCCGGTGCGCTGAATGCAGGAACAAAAAGCGCTGCGGGTGCCGTTTGTTTTGCCTGGTGTTTATGCAAAGTCGAAGCCTTGTAAAACCACTCAATGTAGTCAACGATACAATTGGCCTTCGTCCCTTGTTTTGTGCCATGGACCTTGTCCCATTTCCTGAATGTTCAGGACTAAAGTTCGCGCACTTTACCCACAAAAGACCTGATGGCAGCAGAACCGACTATCCTTTCGGATAGTGAACGCAGCACTCTTGGCAAAAAGGGACGCCATGCCAGACTATGATCGCGCCATCGGCTTCAGACCCGGCATCGCATGCGGTGATCGAACCTGTCTGCTCCGGCCCTGGATACTCAGGTCCAGGCTACTCTGGATGGCTTCAATTACGGTTTTCTGTCTTTTCACGGCAACTCCTGGATACGCTGTCGAAAACGCCACGGTTACGGTGATTCAAGCGCAGGAAATCGTTTCCAGGGCCACCCTCGAAGCCGTTCGCTGGAGCGGCCCTGAATCCGGCCCGCAAGCGCTGCGGGGCAAGAGCATTGCCCTTGTCGCAGAAGATTTGCGTAACGGAGGAATTGTCGGTGTCGCGCAGGGCGCTCGCGAGGCAGCCAAGGCGATGGGCTGGACGCTGAAGATATTCGATGGCGCTGGATCATCGGCCGGGCGCGCAAAGGCCTTTTCCGATGCCTTGGCGGCGAAACCCGACGGCCTCATTTTGTGCGGCTCCGATGCTCTAGAGAACAACGCGGCGCTGATCCTCTTCGCCAACAGGGATGTGCCGGTGGTTGGTTGGCACGCCGGGGCACGCCCCGGGCCGATTGACGGCACGCCGGTGGCCATGAATGTCACGACCGACCCACTCGAAGTGGCTCGCCTCACGGCCATGGCGGCAGTGGCACAGTCAAACGGACGCGCAGGCGTGATCATCCTGACCGACTCCAAGTACAGCATCGCCATGGCGAAAGCCAAGGCCATGGAAAACGTCATTCGGGCCTGTCAGGAATGTACGTTGCTGGAAGTGCGCGATGTCGCGATCTCCGAAAGTGGCGAGAAGATGCCGGCGATCACCAAGGAGCTGCTTCAGCACTATGGAAAGCGCTGGACCCATACGCTGGCCATCAACGATATCTATTTCGACTACTCGATTGCCTCATTGACCAACGCCGCAGTACCCAGTGATGGCATCAGTCTGTTGTCTGCCGGTGATGGCAGCGCTTCGGCTTTCTTGCGCATACAGGCAAAAACCTACCAGACCGTCACCGTGGCCGAGCCGCTCAACCTACATGGCTGGCAAGTGATGGATGAATTGAACCGGCTGTTTGCAGGTCAGCCGGTGAGCGGCTTCGTAGCGCCGATTCACTTGGTCAATGCCGACAATATCGCCTTCGATGGCGGGAAGAAATTCCAGTACGACCCTGACAATGGCTATCGAGACATCTATCGCCACCAATGGAATCCCTGACATTGGACGTTACTTCCCGGCTCGGACGCCAGCTATTGCCGCGATCGCTTCGCGCACAGTTCACCCTGGCGTTTCTGACGCTGGCGCTGCTGATCCTGGCGGGTGGTGCAACTGCGGTCTACGCGTTGCGCACGTCAAATAGCGCCACCCGCCAGCTGACGGATGAACGACTGGTCCGCATGCAAGATGGGCAAGACATGCTGCAGCGTACCTTGCTGATCGAACGCCAGACCGATCAGCTTCTGACAACCCGCTCCTCCGATACCCTGCGTTCAAGCTATGCGGCGACCGTCGAACAGCTTGAAGCCCTTGATCAACTGGTGCAGCAGCTGACTGCCGCGAACAGTGGCGTGGCGATACTCGACATGCATCAGTCGAGTCAGATGTTCCGCAATACCGCCAACATCGTTGCGCAGCTGCGCGAAAGCCTGCTGCAAACCGAGGTCACCTTCGAGCAAACCCTGGAGGATTACACCACCCGGTTAACCGCGACTCAGACCCGGGCCAGCCTGGAACTGGCGGTGTTACTTTTCGATCTGCCGCAGGCTGTTGACAGTGATGCCGTGCAACGGCTGAGCGTCCGATATGAGCGCCTGTCACGCACCGCAGGCAAGTTACCCGACGATGTGCAGACGCCCGATCTCTTCTCCCTGCGCCTGAGACTCATCAATCAGCACAGCGTCATACAACGCTTCAATGAGGAACTGAAGAATGAAGCCGGGGTTCTGGTCGCGGTGGCCCGTGCGCAATCCAGTGCTTACACCGAAGACTATCGCGAAGCCGTGCAGCACCTGGTCCAGGCCTCAAATCGTAGCCAGCAATGGGTGCTGATCATGTTGGGCGCCAGCCTGGTGTTCGCCTGGTTTGTGACCCGGGTCTTCATGGGCCGTCACGTGCTCGTACGCCTGAATGAAATAAGCCGGCAATTGCGTCAGGAACGCACTGACAAAACGCATTTGATGATGGCAGAACATGGGAAGGACGAGATCGGCAACATGGCTCGCGCGGTGAATCAATTCCTCAAAGACCGACTTCAGCTGGAAAAAAGAACGGTCCAATTGAGTATCGCCACAGAACGGCTCGCGTTGCAAAACAGCCGATTAGAGCAAGAAGCCGTCATCCGTGCCGGACAAGGTCATGTCCTGGAGTTGATCGCCAGGAGCACCGAGCTTGCAGAAGTCCTCGACAGCCTGGCTCACCTGGTCGAGTCCCAACTGGAGGGGATGATGGTGTCCATCCTGGTGCTGGATGAGGATGGCAAGCACCTGCTGCACGGGGCTGCGCCCAGTTTGCCGAAAGCCTATAACCAGCTCATTGACGGGATTGCGATCGGTCCGAACGTCGGTTCATGCGGCACCGCGGTGTATCGACGAGAACCGGTCATCGTCACGGATATCGAGCAGGATCCGCTGTGGGAAGAGTACCGTTCAATCGCTGCGCCCTATGGATTTCGCGCCTGCTGGTCGACGCCGATTCTGTCCCATGAGCGAAAGGTACTGGGTACGTTTGCCTTGTATTCCAGCACCGTACGCAGCCCTAGTTCGACCGAGACGCGCCTGATCGACATGGCGACACCTCTTGCCGGCATTGCGATAGAACGCCAACTTACCGAAAAGCGCATTCGCTATATGGGTGACCATGACGCACTGACCGGGCTGCCGAATCGCACACTGCTCGAAGACCGTCTCAAGCAGGCAATACTTTATGCTCAGCGCTATAGCCGGCTGGTGACGGTGGTGTTTCTCGATCTGGACAAATTCAAACTGGTGAATGACAGCCTTGGGCACAGTGCTGGAGACGAACTGCTGAAAACCGTCGCCCAGCGCATGCTGGAGTGTGTGCGCCGCACCGACACCGTCGTGCGACTGGGTGGCGACGAGTTTGTGATCATCCTGTTCGACCAGCCCTCAGACCTCGACGGCGTTACTCTAGTCCTGCACAAAATCCAGGAAGCCATCCTGCGGCCGATTCAGCTCAGCGGACATACACTCCACGTCACCTGCAGCATGGGGTTGGCCACTTACCCTGCCGACGGCAGCGATACCGAGACGTTGCTCAGCAATGCGGACGCCGCCATGTACCGTGCCAAGGAGCTGGGTCGCAACAGTTACCAGTTCTATACGAGCGAGATGAATAATAAGGATCAGGGCAAGCTCGCCATGCAAGACGGGCTTCGAAACGCACTCAACCATGATGAGTTCCTGCTGCTATACCAGCCACAGGTGGATTTGCAGTCAGGTCAGATTATCGGCGTAGAGGCACTGATCCGCTGGCAGCATCCCGAGCTTGGCATGGTGTCTCCAATCAAATTCATTCCGCAGGCCGAAGAGACCGGGTTGATCGTGCCCATCGGCGACTGGGTGATTCATACCGCGTGCAGACAGAACAAGGCCTGGCAGGATGCGGGCTGGCCGCCGATCACCATGTCGGTGAATATTTCAGCACGCCAGTTCATCGAAAGGGACCTGATCGACCGGGTGATGCATGCCTTGCAAGAAACCGGACTGGACCCGATGTACCTTGAGTTGGAACTGACCGAAAGTCTGATCATGCAAGACCTTCAGCAAGCCATCAGCAAAATGAAGGAACTGCAATCAATGGGGATCAGTCTCTCGATCGACGATTTCGGCACCGGCTACTCCAGCCTCGCAGCATTGAAAAGCTTCCCGATCGCGAGACTCAAGATCGACCAGTCTTTCGTGCGTGATCTGCCCGACAACGAGAACGACAAAGCCATCGCCACCGCAGTGATTTCGTTGGGGCACAAACTGAACCTCAAGGTCATCGCCGAAGGTGTCGAAACCGAAGAGCAGCAAACCTTCCTGCGTGAAAACGGCTGCGATGAAATTCAGGGCCATTTTTTCAGCAGCGCGATCAGCTGCGATGAAATCAGTCTGTTACTGCGTACGTCCCGGTCGCCTCAACCGAGCCGTATTGCGAGCCCTGACCCGGTAAGGCGAAAACGCGATGAAAAACGCCCGAGCAGTCCAATACCCGGGCGTTAATGACTCAGCGTTCATTTCTGGCTAAGAGCAGCGATGGAAAGTCCTGACACGATGAAGGTCAATCCCGCGCCGAGGTTGAGGCCGTTGGCAAGGCGCGGGCGTTGACATATGTATTGCGACAGGCGCGTGGCGAAGATGCCCATCAACGAGAACCCCACGGCTGTCAACAGGGCGAACCAGAACCCGTAGACCAGCATCTGTACAGTGACCGAGCCGAGTGTGGGGTTGATGAATTGCGGGATGAACGCCAGTACGAAAAACCCTGGCTTGGGATTGAGCGCCGCCGAAAGGAAGCCTGTGAGTAAAATGCTGCGCAGTGGCTGCCGTGCGGCGGGAGCGAAGGTCACCAGGCTTTTGGAGCGCAACACCTTGACCCCGAGCCAGAGCAGGTAGGCGGCCCCCACCAGCTTGACGACCCAGAAGGCGACCGCCGACGTCTGGATCAATAGCGTCAGCCCGAGCGAAGCGGTGGTAACGTGAAACAGGATGCCCATGCCAGACGACAGGCCTGACACGATGGCTGCCAGGCGACCCTGGCTTAGTCCGCGCCCTATCGCCAGAAGATTGTCAGGGCCTGGAGACAGGACCAGCAGTACGCAGGCTGTAGTGTAGGTGAACCAGATATCCATCGGAAACACGGTGACGCTCCCTGTGAGGTATGTCATTAGGTTTGCTCCTCGTCGGCTGATAGAGAACTCGCTCACTGTTTCTCCAGAGCCTTGCTGTCGGCGCTATTCCAAACTCATTGATGGTGGTCGATCCATGCTCGAAGAGATTGTCAGATACAAAGTCCAGGAAACGGCTCAGCGCAAGCAGGCACACGGTATCGATGCCCTGCTCAAGCGGATTCGTGACGCACGACCGCCCCGTCACTTTGCCGGCGCCCTGGCAGGTGAGGGGATCTCCCTCATTGCCGAAGCCAAATACCGCTCACCGTCGAAGGGCGTACTGCGTGCTGACTATGATCCTTGGCGAGACTCATGAAGGCAGTCAGCGGTGCGGCACGCCCGGCCTGGGTCCGGCCGCAGACGGGGGAGTTGGGTTTGTCCATAAACGAGTCGCTCTTGTTGTAGCAGGAATGAAACAGCCGGAGCACGGAAAAGAAGGGACGTGCGCCCCTTCTGGCAGATCACTGGCGCACGTAACACCTGATGAAACTGCGGAACAGCTCCAGACCGTTTTCGGTCAGGATGCTTTCAGGGTGAAACTGCACCCCCTCCACCGGCAGGTGGCGATGACGCACGCCCATCACATAACCATCATCCGTCGACCTCGAAGTGACCTCCAGGCAATCGGGTAGCTGCTGGTCGCTGATCATCAACGAATGATAACGGGTGGCCTGTATGGCGCGTGCTTGCGTGTGGTCATAAACGCCCTTGCCATCGTTCTCAATCGTGCTCACCTTGCCGTGCATCACGTGAGGGGCCCGGCAAACCTGGGCACCAAAGGCCAGACCGATGGCCTGATGACCCAGGCAAACGCCCAGCAGCGGTAAACGCCCCTGCAAGTGCCTGATCACTTCGATATAGCCAACGTCGGCCGGATGCCCAGGCCCAGGGCCCAGCACGCAGAAATCCGGCGAGAAAGCCTCAATGCGCTGGATGAGGTCCGGCACGTCGTGACGCTCGACGCGGGTTTCCAGCCCCAGTTGTTCCAGGTACTGGCTGATGATAAAGACGAAGCTGTCGTACGCATCGATCAGAAATACTTTCACAGTCCGATCTCCTTGCCGGTCACCGCCCGGTATACAGAACCCATCTTGTACAACGTCTCTTTCCACTCCATCTCGGGTACCGAGTCGGCGACCACCCCGGCGGATGCCCGCAAGTGGTAGGTTCCCTCGTCAAAGACCGTTGAGCGTATGCACAAGGCGGTATTGACGCTGCCATCGAAACCCACCAAGCCCAAGGCTCCGGCGTAGATGCCCCGGCGGTTGCTCTCCATCCCCTCGATCAGCTCCATGGCTCTTACCTTGGGAGCGCCGGACATGGTTCCAGCGGGGAACGAGGCCTTGATCACGTCATAGGCATCCAGGCCGGGGCGGAGCAGGCCGCGAACGTTCGACACCATGTGATAGAGGTGCGAGTACTCCTCCACCAGCATGAATTCATCGACTTCCAGCGAGCCGGCCTGGCATACGCGACCGATATCATTGCGACACAGGTCGATCAGCATCAGGTGTTCGGCGCGCTCCTTCTCTGAGCGCGTTAACTCCAGGACCAGCTGAGTCGGATCGACGCCAGGCTTCTTGCCGACGGTACCGGCGATCGGACGCATCTCTATCAAATCGTCCTTGATCCTGACGAACAGCTCAGGACTGGCACCGATCAGGTCGATACCGCCCACATGGGCCAGGTACATGTAAGGAGAGGGGTTGCGAAGTCGCAGGTTCTGGTACACATCGAACGGCGAAACCTTCGAGCGGATGCGAATCTCATGGCCGAGCTGGATCTGATAGACGTCGCCAGCGCGAATGTGCTCCATCGCTACTTCGACACGTTCGAAGAATTGCTCCGGGGTGACCGTGCGGACTTCCTCGAATGTCTCTGGATACGGTGGTAGATCCAACGCCTCAGACGCTGGGGTTGTGGTCAGGAAAGGGTAATCCTCCAAGGTGCGGGGCGCCCACAGGGGGTGGTTGTTGATCAGGGTTTCGACAACGCCATTGCTGTGGAAATAAACCAGGGTCTGATAGACCGAAAGGGCGATGAGTGGGTAGCTGTAGGTCTGTTCGGCCAGATCGGGTAGCCGCTCAATCAGGCGAACACAGTCGTAGGAGAAATAGCCAAAGAACGCCAAGCTGGAAGGGGCGTCAGGCGCAGGCTGGAACGTAGCCTGAATAGCCCTGAGCAGGCTCCACGCGGCCTCGCTGTCCGGTAGATGAATTTTGTACTCATGATCTATCTGCACGCCCGATTGTGTCAGGCCGACGGACAAATATTCACAAAGCGCAGGGCACCCTCGCAATTGTGCCTGGCCCTCATCGATGCAAACTTCGAAAAGGGGGTCGAGCCCGATGATCGTCGCCCTGCGATCACGGCTTGGACCGGAAAGTGATTCAAGAATAAAGACAGACTCGCGACCCAGTTGTGCCAGCGCATTTGCATATATGCCAAGTGCATCCGTAGATCGACGTTCCTCACGGCGAAGAACATTCACGCAAATTAAATTGTTATTCACGGTTAATACCATTTTCAAGGTGCAACGATTCAGGCACTCCATTAAGAGAGCACCACGGGAATATAAAGTGCGCAGGCACTTTAAATACGTGTTGACGGATATCCTGAGTATTCGAGACGGACGCTTTTCATGCCGCACGCAATACAAGACTTGCAACGGATTGCAGTCAAGCGATGTGCAGGGCACAAGGCGCGAGCGCCTTCGATTTCATGGATGAATGATCAGGACGTTGCTGGCAGGCAGCAGACAGGCTCCGGTCTTCGCTTGATTAGCGACGCCAGATATTGCTTTTAAAGATGGCCAGAATGGCCCGGGAACAGCTGTCGGGATAGCTGTGGGAGGAACTGATAGCAGAAAGGTGATAGTACATTTTAGACATCCCAGTCTTGGCTAAGCACTGCGGGGAATGGTCGGCAGTGCAGCGAAATTACCAGTGCGCCCCAGGGCTGTCAACTGCTGTGCGGATATTAATCTTTCATTCATTTTTTAATGTCGACGGGACGGAAAACTATTCCTGCGCATAGGTAATCGCGCGTGCTTTTAACAAGAAACTCGGACGCGCACAACTGTGGGATACCGCAGCTGGGTATTTGTAACTTCTGTCACTAACGTGGCGGCCGTTGAGTTCCAGTAACCCATCAAACCTGAGCGGCTGAAATGAAAGAGCATTTAGAGACATTCAAGAAGCGGTACGATCCGATTCATCATGCCTATTGGACTGATGTCCTCAGCGACACTGCGCTGGCTGCATGGCACCAGGAACAATTGCGGGAAGTGATCGGCCATGTGAAGTGTTCTTCGCCGTTCTATTCCAGGCACCTTGCCCAGGTCGACGAGCGTTCGCTGACCTTGGATGACCTCGTAACCTTGCCATTCACGACCAAGGATGACTTGCGCGAGGCCGGCTTCGACATCTTGTCCGGCCCGCTGGAAGACAGCATCTTCTACTACGAGACTACGGGTACCACTGGGCCTGCCACGCCATGCCCCCGGGACCGCAAGGAAAGCTACGCGAGCAATCGCCAACTGGCCATGGCCTACCAGGCAGTGATCGAAAAGCATTTTCCGGGTGAGAAGACGGTGGTCGGCATCATGGGGCCAACCGAGGTCCATTCCTTCGGTGACACCTTGGGCGATGTCTGCACCCAGCTCGACCTGTGCAATGCCAAGATCTGGCCGCACTCACCGGTGATTGGTTGGCCCAAGGCTCTCCAACTGCTCAAGGACCTGCGCATAGGGGTACTCGCATCCGCGCCGGGTCTTTTGCTGGCCATGGCAAAGGAAGCCGAGCGACAGGGCTTCAATCCACGCGAGGACTTCGCCCTGCGCGCCTTTATGATGAGCGGCGAGCTGTGCACGCCTGCGTTGAAGAACAACCTCTATAGCCTGTGGGGCGCGCAAGCCTACAACAGTCTGTATGGCTCCCAGGAAGCGATGATTATCGCGGCCTGTAACGCCAACGACCAGCTAGTGCCTCATCGCCTCAACTACATCATCGAGGTGCTCGATCCCAAATCCGGGGAAAGCCTGGGCAGCACCGGCGATGGTGAGCTGTGCGTGACCATGCTGATCCCTGGCAGCAAGCCATTGATCCGCTACCGCACGGGTGACCTGGTTTCGATCCAGTCGCGCCCGGGCTATCCCCAATCGATGCGCCAGACCGTCAAGGTCGTCGGTCGAGTAAAGGATGCCGTGCAACTGAACGATCGCGCCTTCTCGGCCGCGCAAATCGAGCAGGCGCTGCTTGAAGGCGTCGAACAGTGCCTTGGCTATCAGATCGTCCTCAGTCGCGCCAATGATCGCGATACCGTCATCGCCAAGCTGGAGATGTCGCGCTTCTTCGATGGCGATCGCGGGCGTCTGGTGCTGCTGATCAAGGAACGCCTGCGCGAACGGCTGGGGGTCGAAGCCACGGTCATGGTGGTTGGCGATCTTGCCGAACACGTGAACCTTGGCAGTTGGTTCAGCTGGAAAGAAGCCCGCATCGTCGATCAGCGCCAAGGTCAGTGAGGTCACCGATGAGCTTGTCTGTTCGCGTGATCGACAACGCAAGTGATCTGTTCGAGTCCGTCAGGCAACTGCGGAGTCGCTACCTGGGGACTAACCCCGCAAGGGAGGATGACTTCGAGCGAAGGGAGCAGGTGCGCGACGCCTTGTCCTATCACCTGATCGAGGACTTTCGCCGCGAAGGCCTGGACGTGCTTCTCGAACGGCTTCCGCAGATCGCTTCGAGGACGCTGGTGATCTGGGGGCGGCATGACCAGGTGTTCCTGCCTGCTGCCCTGGAGAACCTGCTCCAACAACTGCCCGACGCCCGCGGCCATGTCATCGAGGATTGCGGGCATGTGCCCTATCTTGAACGAGGTGCCGAGGTCGTCGCGGCCATCACAGGGTTCATATCAACGTCCCGTGCCCGGGAGGCTGGATCATGCTCGAAGTGATTGTCAGCACTCGCAGTGATATGTCCCCGGCCCTGTTTAACGCATTGGCTCGCTATCGGTATGAAGTGTTCGTCAAGAGCCTCGGCTGGGCATTGCCCTGCGCCGAGGGCTTCGAGGTGGATGCCTTTGATCGACCGGATACGGTGTATGTACTGTCCCGCGACCACAGGAAGGAAATCGTCGGATGTGCACGTTTGATTCCTACCGATCGTCCCTTTCTGTTGGGGGAGGTATTCCCCCAGTTGATGGGTGACACTCCGTTGCCGTCCTCAAGTACCGTCTGGGAGCTGTCCCGGTTCGCCAGTCGGCGTCCCCTGTCGCGACATGCACAGGTCATTCGGGCCTGGCATGAAACAACATGGTTGATGAGCAAGGTCATCGGCATCGCGCAGACCCTTGGCGCACGTCGCTTGATTGCGTTCAGTGCACCGGGAAACGAGCGTCTGCTCAGGCGCATGGGGGTCAGTACTCACAGGATTGCGGGGCCGCAAATGGTCGATGACTTTCCAGTGGTGCCTTTCTGGATCAATGTGGCGGGCTATCGCCATCGTATAGCGGCAGCGCCGGGAATAAGAAAGGGCGAAGTGCCCGCCCCAGATTAGGTCGCGACCCTGCGCTGACATTGACGAGTGTCCGCTCAGGGGTGTGGATTCCGGCCCATCACGGCCAGATAGGTTCCACTCTCGCCGAATCCTGCGTTTGACGTCGGGGCAAAGGGAGGGGATCAATTGAAAGCACTCAACAGAGCGAAGAGGGGAAAGAATGTTTGCCTGGGCTGGGGCAGCTTTCGGTATTTGAGAGTGCTCGTACGGATGTGCTGGAGGTGACGCGCATGATTGAGCGCGCAGTGATGACGGCGGCCCGGCACAAGCTCATCGCGGTCGTGATTGGAACAGGGCGGGAGATCTCAGGGACTGTTGTGCCACTCGGATCGGGGCTCGAAAAATGGCAGTCGACAGTGAGACCCTGCATCGAAACTTTTCACCGGCTTGTCGTAGCGACGCCTTACCAGTGCAAGGCGCCGATCGGTTTAGCTGCTTAGAACCAGTAATGCAGGCCGAGCATTAATGATTGGGCGCTGTAGTCAGTGCGCACATCGCCTTGGGGCAGGCCTTGAATGTCACCGAAGTTCGCCTCGCGAGTTTTGAGGTATCGATAATCCAGGGACATGGACCATTGCTCGGTGAGCTCGAAACCTACCCCGGCTCCGAGTTGATAGGCCGATACGGTGTCGCGATGAGTGCCGCCGAACTGAACACCGCCGGCTTCCAGGCCACTGACCGTCAGGGTGGTGTAGCCCAGGCCGCCGCCAATGTAGGGGGTGAACCGACTGAAGGGGGCTGGCAGGTTCAAGACGTCATACCAGAGGTTGGCCATCAGGCTGGTGGCTTCCTCTTCGCCTTTGCCGTCGATGCTCCCGCCGCCTTCGTAGACCCGGTTATTGAACTGGGTCAGGGTGTTTTTGCGATAGCTGATTTCCACTTCAGGTCTGAGCCCGACGGGAAATCGCCAGCCCACTGCCAGTCCGGTGGCGTAGCCGGAGTGTAAAGGTTGATTGAATTCCATCTCGACAAAATCGAGGTTGTTCTGGTTAAGGTCCTGCGCAGCAACCCAGTTCAGGCCGCCCATGACACTGATGTAGGGGCCGAGCGTGTCGGCGGAACTGGACGCTGGGGCGATTAAGCCCATGCCAATGACGCCCATCACGAGATACTGAGGTTTTTTTAGTAGGTTCATGCTCGGTCCGAAGTGTGCCGTTATCGATGAGTAAGCGAAGCGTGTTCGGGAGCGAGCATTCAACACGCTCTCTCCCGGGATATTTCATATTCGGTGCAAATGCTTGCCGGTTTTTTCGAGCCTTGGGGTGCCGACGGTATTCGCTCGTTGTTCAGCCAAAGTGCTTAGGTTGGCCAGTGCGGTGGTCATTGCCGCGGTCAGCATTTTGCGTAGCGGCCCGCGGTATAAAAAACTCAAGGGGCCAGCGATCTTCGCGCTATGGATGACCTGGGTTTCATTCGGCGAAAGTCTGCGCATCTGGTGATCGAATTCGAGGTCGATCCAAAGCAGTTTTGCCGTATTCCGATAGCTTTCATGCACGCTCACCGTTTCCAGTTTCAGCGGCATGTTCAGGCCATTTTTGAGGACGCATTTGCCTCGGGTTCCCGGTTGAAACGGGCCATTGAGTTCACAATGGCGGACGTCGGTATCCCATAACGGCGCTTCTGAAAAATTGCTCCAGATCTTCCATATTTCAGAAGGCGGCGATTTGACTATGACTTGCACTTTGACATCGTTCACGGCGACACCTTGGTTGTTTGGGGGCAGGGTCATGCTGAGGAGTGAAATCAATTTAAGCTTCAAGCGGCGGGCGCGGATTGACTCAGCACTTGAGCGGTAATACTGGCTTGTCCGATTTTTTCGCCCCGGTTGAACAGGTCGATATAGATGCGGTTGGTTTTGAACGGCTGATGCTGCGCGTCAAACCCGGCTTGCGGTGCCAATGACAACGGACTGTTCCTGGGGATTGGCCGATCCAGGGTGAAACTCAAGGCCAGCAGGTTCATCGGGGTGTTGAGTGGAATCCGCAGATAGCTGTGGGCAATCTGCATGTAGCACTGGCGGGCAACTTCGAGGAAATACACCATCGAATAGTGCTCGGGGTCGCCCTCCTGGAAGAAGTGCTCATCCGGCAGCTTGAGTGTGTCCACGCTCAAGCCCTGAGCGACCCCGCTCATGTCACTGACGATGACGTTTTCGTCTCTGGCCTTGTGCAGCAAGGCCTTGTCGCGGCAACGAATGGCCGTGAACTCGCCGGCGGGCGATGTCTCGAATGCCGAGCTGTAGGCCATCCCAAGGATGCAGGTGCACATCAGCTTTCCGGCCTGCATGACCTTCGCATTGAATACCTGGGGGTCTTTGCCTTGTTCCAGATGCAGATCAATCACACCCTGTTTTTGTACGTATTGCTGGAACTTGATAGTCAGGGTTTTGACATAGGCGGCTCGTCCACTCAGTGGGGGCATGGCGAGTTCAATCAGTTGCAACACGCCCTCAAGCAATAAAATGCCGGGAATGTGATCAAGCGGGTGATCGAAGAAATAGGGGTGCGCTTCATTCACCACGAGCTGGGCGTGCAGTGATTGAGGGCCTCGCTGGACGTTGGCGATCACGATATTTTCCGGGCAACGTTGCCAGTGCGCCGGGCGCTGGGCTTCAGCGCCACGGTGCAGGGCGAACAGACCCTCCATGGCGCGAACTCTGACACGCAGCCCTGAGAGCAGGGTATCGGTCAGCATGTCGCTGAGTTGCAGCACATCGACGCCGTCGTGTTGCGGCTCGCGGACAAGACTGACAGGGCGGGCAGGCGAGTTGACCTGCTGCAGTTCGTGGGGGGCCGAGTGAGCAAATCGCAACGTGAAAGGATGCTTGATGGCAGGGGCGGGTTCGGCCGCCGCCGGGCTCCATTCCTGAAGCTTTTCGGTCAATAGCCACATCACTGCCTTACCGGCTTGGCGAACTTCGATCACCGTGTGAGCCGATGTGCTCAACATCACCGCCAGCAGGGTTTCAATGCCAGTGGCTTCAGCCAGGAAGCCGGTCATCTCTTGCAGTGATCCACTTGCAGGAGTCGTATCAGGCTGCAGCTCGCAGATTTCAATATTCTGCAATTGACTGCGCTCTTTGCCCAGCAGCTGGCAAGCCTCTTCAAGCGAGTTCGCGGCATGGGCGAGGACCGCTGCGCGGATCACCAGCAAAGGTTTGTCGCTGGCGTCTGGTTGATAAGGACGCAGGGCAATCAGCCCAAGTCCTTCACCTTGCGTGGTTGCGGAATGCCGGGCGCGTTCGATCTCGATTTCACCGCTGATAAAGCGCCCCGCACCGAGCAAGAGAGTGGTGATGCCCTCCTTGAACCATTGCCGGGATGCCAGCAAGGTTTGCCAGAACAATCCCGGAGTGCCGACCAGCGTCTGATGGAAACCCCTGAAGTCAAAAATCTGCGCCGGGTAGCCGGACAACATATTTGGCAACATGGTTGCCACGTCCGATACCTCCACGCCAGGTGGCATGCCATGAGCCCCGGAGTAGTAATTGTGAGCGCTGCTGTACGCATTGCTGAAGCGTTCCCCACCCATGTTGCAGCACATGACCATCGCCGTGCCGGGTGAGCCGGCCACACCGGGCAGGCGTCGCAGTAAATGGTTGACGCGATCGGTGATCAACAGCTTGAACGGATCGACATGGGCCAGAGGTTTGGGACCCATGCCGAAACCGTCGATATCAATGACGCGATCCTGCGCCAGGAATTTTCCCAGTAAGGGCTGAGCGGGAGCAGGGGTGTAATCAACGAAGCGCCCATAAGGGAAAATGGCTGAGGGTGCTGCTGGCTGATTGAGCTGTTGCTTGAATGATTGCAATGAGCTGTGACTGCCGATCGCGGCTTCAGCCTCGACAATCGCAAGGTCCAGCCTCAGCACGCCGGGGTGAGGAATGGCCATGGCGGCGGCGGGGTGGTTGTCGGGAATGTATTCATCCACCACCAGATGCGCATTGGCGCCGCCAAAACCAAAGCTGGAGATGCCTACCCGGATCGCCGACTGACGATCAGCGAGGGGCTGTATCTGCTCTGTGGCCAACTGCAGGCAGGTCTCGTCGACTTTTGCGCTGGGACGGTAGTCGGGCTGAGGTGGGATACCTTTATGACGCAAGATCATCAACGCCTTGGCGAGCGAAGCGCCGCCGGCGGCGGCCAGGGGGTGACCAATGACGGACTTGATCGAACCGATCGTAATTTTTTTGTCGTCTGTGCGGTGGGGGGCGAAGAAGCTGTTCAACGAGCCTAGCTCTGTCGCATCACCCAGCGGTGTACCGGTGCCATGGGTCTCGATGTAGTCCACGTCGCCGGGATCAAGACCGATATAGGCACGCTGATAAGCCGTGTACTGGGCCTGTTTGCCAGGCGCAAACACTGAGCCTTCGGCGCCATCGGCGGAAAGCCCCAATGCGCGCAAAACGCCCAAAGGACGGCGTTGCGCAATCAGGGCCTGCGAGACGGGTTCGACCAGAAAGGCGACCGCACATTCGCCTGGCACAATACCGTCAGCGTCCTGGCCGAACGCCTGCATTCGGGCCCGGGCGGAAAAGGCGGTCAACTGCGAGAATCCCAGAAACAGCGCCGGCGGCAGCACGGTGTTCAATGCCATGACAATCGCGTTATCCGCCTGTCCACTGTTGACCAGGGCCTGGGCCATATCGATTGCATAGGGGAACGAACTGCAGGCGGTATCCACTGATAACGCCGGACCACCCAAGGCAAAAGCCGCCGCCAGTTCAGCGACTTGTTCACCCGGTGTATAGCCCTGCGGGGCATCGGTTTTTCCGGACATTCCTGTGACGAAATAACTCTCGTCACTCCAGGACGTCGCGACCACCAATGCGGTGCGTTCCTTGATCAGCGCCGAGCCTTGTCCGGCAAGCTGTGTGAGGAGCGTCTGGAGTACTTTCTTACCGATGGCGACCTGCCGTCCTTCATGCCGTGACGGGGTTGATACGTCATCGGTCAGGCAAAAAGCACTGTCCAGGTAAACGCGATCCTTTTCTCCTGCCTTTGCCGAGTATATCGACGCTTTATTCAGTTCCCAGCGTGTCAACATCGACTGGATAGGCGCTATCTGCCCTTGCGAGAGCAAGTGCCAAAGCGCATCCGTTGACGGTGCTCCTGGAAACTCGCCAGCCATTGCGCTGAAGCAAAAATCGCCTTCTGTTGTTACCGCGCCACTCATACCCAATCTCCTGATTGCCAAAATGCGGGGTGATCTGTTCGATCACCCGGATTCCATGCCATTTTTTTGCAGTGGCTCAGTGCATCAGCTCAGTCTTGTCAGAAGCGACAAGGCGTCCTGCGGCGTACGCCGCGACATCAGTGCTTCACCGGCAAACTCGCTGGCAGAACACTGTTGCGCCATTGATTGGCAGAGTGCTTCTCGGGCAAAACCGTTGAGCCCCAACTGTGCAAAGGGCGTCTCGATGTCGATCGACTGTGGCGCGTCCGGGATCAGGGGTGACAGGGTATTGAAAAGCAGATTGCTTATTTGCCCTTGGGAGTCCGTTGTGGCAGGTGATTGCACTTCGGTGGAGGGTGTTGATGTCGACTCGGGGCTGGCCAGGGCGGTTTTAATCAGGGCGATTGTTTCCTGCGGGAACTTGGCGTTGACCAGCTCAGTGCTGTTGGCCTTGAGTTGCGGCCACAATGCGACGACCGACTCCAGGAAGTCCAGCTGCACCAGGGAGTCCAGGCCCAGGCTTTCATAGCTTTGTTTCTGGTCGATCTGGTCAACCGTGAAACCGGTGATACTCGCCAGTTGTTCAAGTACCCACGCTTCGATATCCACGCCAGGCGCCTGCGGATTGGCTTCAAGCCGTGCCAGCAAGGCGGTAGGGGTGGGAGCATCAAAGAGTAGCGAGGTAAGCTCTTTCTTTTCTGGGAAGTGCTGGGCCAGGGATTCGAAAATATCGACCAATCCCAGGGAGTCGATGCCCAGACTCTCGAAACTTTGATCGAAGTCGATTTGTTCCTGTTTGAATCCAGTGACCGAGCTTATTTCGGCGCGCAACCATTGGCCGTAACTGAGCGCAGGCGTTTGTTCGGCAACGGGTGCCGATGCCTGTATTACCGAGTTCGAGTGTACGGGCTCCAGCACCGAAAGGTTTTTATTGATGGGCGCCTCAATCCCATGGGCATAAACGCCCTCGAGAACTTGTTGATGAGCATTGAAGTAATGTGCCGTGACGGATTCGGCCTGCTCCAGCAAACGCATCAATATTGATTCTTTTGCAATGTTGGATTCGCACAATGAGTCAATGATTTTCTCTGAGAGAGAGAAATAGCTATGAGCTATTTTTCCATTGGACACGATGAATTCCTGCACAACATCATTGAGTTGGACGCGCATGAGGTCTCCTAACCAAAGTCGGTATAAGTTTTCTATAAGTAAGAAATCAAAAGTCATGGCCCACGGGTGGGCCTTGTGCGAATCAATGAACCAAACTGGCAGTAGTCATAGAGAGACTTATAGTTGGAGTTGCACTGCGTCGATCTCGGAAGATGTTGTTTTTCTGGCGCCCTTGAGCAGCCCGGATCTTACGTTCAGATAAGTGAAGAGCGTCATTGCATCAGCCCCCTGGAAAGCGATATAGCCGTCAGGACGAATCAGCATCAACGTGCCCTCTTTGGCATGGTAACGCTTGTGCAATCGCCAATCGGGGTCCAGCAACGTCGAGTGCCAGAACGGCAGCTCGGCGCTATTCAGTGCATCAATAACGCAATAAGCCTTGATGCCCGGGTAGTCCTTCTCCACCGACTCGGCCAGCGTGTAATAGCCTGGCAATAGAGGAGAAAACTGATCGGCTGCGCTAAAAATCAACAGCGTGAACGTTCCGTGGAACAAGTCGATCAAGCGTTTTGGCGGCAAACCTTGCAGTTGCCACAATTCGACATCGGGAGCCAGTTGACCTGCGCGAGGCGCAGCTGTCTGGAATTCGGGTTTTTTGCCTTTTTTATCCCAATTCTTGCGCTGCTTCTTCGTCAGCGATTCTTGAATGTAATCACTTTTGCCGTAGTGATACTGGTGACCGGAAATCATCGAGGGCAGCTTGCGCTGAACCTTGCGCCGGTTGCTCAGCAGTGGCAGAACATTGTCGCGCAGCCAAACGAGGGCGCGTTGCTTGACGGTAATCAGTCCGGTCAGTCGGTGTGCCGTGTTCTCGACTTCCAGGGCAACCGGGTAGCGCTCTTCGTTGTAGCTCTCCAGCAATGATTGATCCGCCAGGCCCTGATCGACATAAGCCATTTTCCACGCCAGGTTATAGGCCTCGGAAACCCCCAGGTTCATCCATTGCCCACCAATCGGGCTGCCGATATGCGCCGAATCGCCCACCAGAAACACAGAGCCTTGCTGCAGCGACTGCACGCGACGATGTTGAAAAGAGGCGATGGTGGTCGATGAAATATTGGACAGCGTCATCTTTTGCCCGCGCCCTTCGCACAACCGCTGAAAGTTCTCCAGGCTCAAGGACGGGCGCTCACCTTCTGGCGGCAGGTTGTACGGCATCTCGATGAAAAGTCGATAACGGGATTGGGCGCTGATTGGCGCGACTGCCACATAACCGTCCTGTGCACCGAGGAAGAAAGCCCCCTCATCCTTGCTTCCAGACCACTCGATATCGGCGTCGGCGAGCATGAAGAACCGATCGTAGGATGATCCTTCGAAGGTCATATCAAGACGTTTTCTGATGTTGCTGCGAGCACCGTCGCACGCGACCACCCAGCGACTGGAAAAGGATTCGTCGCTGCCGTCCGCATGATGAAGCGTCATGCGCACTGATCCCGGCTGGTTCTCTATATCGACCAGCTCGGTATTCCACTCAACATCTGCGCCCAACTGGTTCAGTCGCTCAAGCAGAATTTTCTCTGTTTGCGGCTGTGGCAGGCTGAGAAGCAGGGGATAGGTGGCGTCCAGGTAGGAGAAGTTGTAGTTCAGTACCCGTTTGGCGTTCGACTGCACCGAAAACTGGTTGATCGTGAACCCGTCGCTGATGGCTTGATCGGCAACACCCAGATCTCGAAAAATTTCCAGGGTTCTGGAATGGATGGCCATCGCTTTGGTCGCGGTCGAGGGACCGGCATTCTTTTCAATAATGCGAAAAGAGACGCCCCACTTTTTCAGCATGATTGCCAGGGACAGGCCAATAGGGCCGGCGCCTACGATCATGACTGTCGGGGTGTTACCGGGTTGCCTGAAGTGCTTGGGGGCCAAAGTGCTCAGAGTGTTCATCTGTTAGTACCAGTTTCTATAGAAGGGAGAGTTGGCAATGCTGAGCAGGGCATCGTCACCTGATGAATCCCCGTAGGCATAAATGTAAAAGTCATCAAGATTGCTCAAGCAGCCTTTCAGCCGTGTGACTTTTTCTCTCTCAACACAGTTGGTACCTGATATCCCGCCAGTCAGTTTGTTCTTCGCAGTCGCCAGGCGGGTGCCGCAGACATAGTCAAAACCCGCTGCCTGGCCCCAGGGGATCAGGTAATTCTCCGGCGAGTTGCTGACCAGCGCAGTGATATGCCCCATGGATTGATGCCATTGCAGCCGGCGCAGGGCCTCGGGCCTGAGCCAGAGTGGTAGCTGCTCGGTAATGAAGTACTTGGCATGTTCGCGCTCTTGCTCAACTGACAGACCGCCCAGATAACAGGCAATGAACGCCAGTCGGGCTTGCATCAACGGCGTGATGCCAAGGATCACACTTAGCATTTTGGGTAGCAGGGGAATGATCCTGAGCCAGAACGGTTTGGTTCCCACGATAAAACGCATGTAGCGCCAGAACGTATGTCTGTCGGTCAATGTGCCGTCAAAGTCAAAAACGGCCAGTACCGGTTGTGTGCCATTAGCTTGCATGAATCTCTTCCTTGAGAGAGATGATCTCGATAGTTTTGGGCAACTTGAAGCCCGAGAGAAAGCGCGAGAGCAGGGTAGAAATAGCGCTCTGGGTCAGGTCGCCACTCCCTTCAACGCACAGGTGCAGTACATTGACCTCCTTGTTGTCCGGGACGATGTAAGCTTTCGCGCGCGCCACGTCCGGATGCTTCAGGGCAATGGATTCGATTTCCGTCAGGTCGACCATTTGCGCTTTGATCTTCGAGATTCGCAGGCGTTGGCAATAGAAGAACACATGTCCATCGTCGTCCCGCCAGACCAGATCACCCGTGTGTAACCAACCATCACGGAAGAACCGGGCGTTGGCGTCCTCCGCATCGTTATAGCCGTCAATCACCATCGAGCCGCGTATCAGCAGTTCGCCGATACGTCCAGGTGCGACATTGCGCCCCTCGGCATCGACGACCCGCAGTTCTACGCCACTAATCGGTTGTCCCATGGCGCCGCGATGGACCTTGCCAATCGAGCTCTGGACAATCACCGGCATGCTCTCGGTCAATCCATAGCCTTGCAGCACCGGATTGCACCCCAGCAGCCTTCCCAGCTTCTCGGCTTCGTCTGCCGGAAGATGGCTGCCACCCGAATAAATCATCAGTTGAGGGTGCATTGGCAAAAGCGCGCCTTTGCGTTTGGCCAGTCGCGTATTGAAGTAGCGAATGACGTCGGGCACCAGGCAGGCAAAGGTGACCTTATGCTCAGACAAGACTTCCGCCAGATCCCTATTGAGCAGGGTGTTGGTCATTAGTAGGGTGGCGCCCACGCTCAACGGAAAAACCATCATCACGGACAGTCCGAAAATGGCATACAGCGGCAGCGTCACCAGATGAACGGACCCGACGCCTTGAAGATGAAACTGCTCATGCAGCCCATCGCTCGATTGCGTCAGGTCAAGGTAGCGGTGAGAAACGGCCAGAGGTTTACCGATGCCCCGATAAGTGAACTGTACCGAGACGATCGGATTGCCCTCCGGCAATAACAAGGGCTCGGCCTGTCGGGGAAGCCGAGAGACAGCCGTTGCATTGTCGGGCAGGAGCGATGACGTCTCGCTTGCGGCGTTCAGCACCAAGGAGTGACGAACGCCGTGGGCGGGCTGAAATATCTCGCTATGTTGCTCGAATAACGTTTCGGTCGTGACGACCAGCGTCGGCCTGGCGATGCTGATGACACTGGTCATTTCGAATGGCGTCAGTTTGTAGTTGAGGATGACCGGAATCGCACCACTTCCGATGATCGCCAGATAGTAAGCGATGAACTCCACCCCGTTGGGTAGAACAAGCGCTACTTTGTCACCTGGCAATACATCTAATGCGTTGAGGGCACCCTTGCACTCTTCAGCCTTGGTTCGCAATTCACGGTAAGTAACAGTGTCTTCTTCCGCGTCCAGATTCCTGATAGCAATGTGGTCGGGGAAAGACTTTGAAAAACCGACGAACCGATGCAGAAAACCTTCTTTATATGAAAGGCTTTTCATTTACCAACCCCTCTCAATCCTTGAATTTATGGTCAGACAAAAAAGTACTACAGAGGCAGGCTATATATGAATTGTTTCAATTAAGCATCTGTGTAATTATTTTTTCGATACCAGTCCAGGGTATCGGTCAATGTTTCAGCTACGGGGCGGAACTTGCACTTTAATTCCTTTGAGCTTTTGTTGTGGCTGAAATGGGTGCGCCCTTGTTCTTGCTCCATGAGTTTGACAGTGGAGGTGCTGATGAGTACCGGTTTTTTTGTAATTCGGTAATAACCTTCATAGATCAACGCAATTATACGCAGCATGAACAGTGGTACTTTGCGCTCCGGCGCTTTTACGCCGCTGACACTGGACAGTGCCTGGAAAATGCTTTTCATGTCCATATGATTGCCGGCTGCCAGATAACGTTCTCCGGATCTGCCGTGTGTGATTGCCGCGAGCTGATGTTCCGCCACATCCCTGGCGTCTACAACGGAAAAACTTCCAGGTAATACGCCAGGCAACTTCTTTCCGACAAAGTCGAGCAAGAACTGTCCTGATGAGGTGGGGCCGATATCCCCGGGGCCAAACATCCAACCGGGCAATACCATGGCGACGAACATGTCCGGGTGTTGCGACAGAAACTCCTGAACTTTCTGCTCAGACAATATTTTACTCAAGTAGTAATCGTCAGCCTCCAATTCACTGCGAGACATTGTTTCATCGATCACTTGATCTTTATCGCCCTTCAAAACCGCAATGGAGGAAGTATGGACTGCGCGACGAATGCCGGCGGTATAAGCGGCTTGCAATAATCGTTCGGTTCCCGTCACATTAGTGTCATACAATTTCTGCCAGTGCTTTCCGCCTTTGTAACTGTCGCGGAAATAGGCGGCTGTATGAAACAAGGCATCACAGCCTTGCAAAGCATGGCTGAAGGCGTCGACATTGAGCATGTCGCCTTCGACAAATTCGACAGGCAGGTTGCCGAACTGCTTCTTGGCTTTTGCGACGGAACGAACCAACGCTTTTACTTTGATGTTTCGTTTTAAAAGCGCATGAACGACATTATTGCCGAGCAGGCCAGTAGCGCCTGTAACGAAGGCATATTCCATTAAAATCCAGCTCCTGTGAGGTATCTGCTGCATTGAGATTGATGTCACCGGGCTCGATGCTTTGATCTGGCATTGGTTGCATCAATGGTGGCAAGTAAAAACCATTCGGTATCTGAAAATCAAGCGGTATTTCATGATCGTCGCACCGTCGACGTCCTTGAATCCGACCTAAAACACGAAAAACCCACAGTTTAGAGCGTTGTAGACAGCAGGCATTCATCAAAAAGCCCAACCTCGCTGATTCGATCGGGCAGGGGGGAGCACGCGTCAGGCTGGATACCTGCCTATCTTGGGCCTCCCTCCCGTCGGCCTGGTACATGGCATTTACATGGCACTCCTTAAAAGTTTAAAGGTGAAGTGATTAAGAAGGCGTAGTATAAGATATGATAGTTAAAACAGATTTTGCGCAGTGAGTAGCAGATCTGTTGCATCCAGTTACAAATGGATTTTTTGTTTGGCCAAAGGAGCCGAAGGTGTGATTAAAAAGAGATTGGGTCGAGAAGAAAGTCAGCAAGTAACAAGAGATAAGTTATTCGACACTGCCACTGAACTTATGGTGAGAAAAGGCTTTCACGCCGCCAGTGTCAATGCTATTTCCGAGGAGGCCGGTTTTTCGAAGGGGGCTTTTTTTTCAAACTTTTCAAGTAAGTCAGACTTGCTTCTGCAATTGGCTCAGAGATTCAAGAGGGTTGAAATCGATCGATTGAGTATTACCCTGTCTTCGGGGTATTCATCGGAAGAGTTGGCCTATGGGTTGAATGCATATATTGACACGCTTAAAAATAATACCAGTTGCGCGATTCTTGATGCTGAACTGCAACTGATTGCCTTGCGCAATGAAGAGTTCTCAAAGCATTATTACGATCTGCATCAGGAAAATAGTGAAGCCTTGGGAAAGCTGATTACCATTATATTTAATCATGCGGGCAAGAAGCCTCCTCTGGAGTACGCCGCTCTTGCAAGAACCTTCACCGCTTTGTCGGAAGGTTTGATACTGCAAGGGCATAAAGATCCGGCCTCTGAAATAAAGCTGGTGTTGAATTCGCTTATTCAGACAGCAGAATCTTTATAGACGCTGCCATTCTTGTGATACATACGGTATTCGCATGTCCGAGGCTCAGACCTCGGGCAGGATGCGAAAAGGCCCCTCTGTATTTTCATGGTGGTGGGGCATTGCCTGGTATGGAGCAAAGTGCATCGATGGATAAACGATCACTCAACACCGCAGCCCCTTGGTATCGATGCCGTGAACGGAGTCTGAAAAACGCGTTGATACTCATAAAATCACGCCCGTAACACCCAGGCTCTTCAGACGTCAGGGAGTGGCTAATCTGTCGTGGCACACGTGCAACCCGCACGTCCCATAAAAAATTCTTCTGCATTTCTTGTTGAGGGCAGCGTTTTCAATCCCCCTCGTAGGCACCGAGCGCTACTCTATAAACAATCAGAGTGCCTCTTCGTATTGAGTTCCGCAGTGGGGACTGCCTGTTCGGCGGGATCGGTCGTTTCGAACCAGCGAGTAACAAAGCGAAACGGGTTGTTTCAAAACCCGTTGAGTGAGGGTGGGGAGTTGATGATATGAAATTGTTCAGGCCGTTGCTTCAGCGGCCCGTAGCGTTGCTGTGGGGAGGGTTGGCGCTATCCTCAATTGGCGACGAACTCTTCGTGATTGCCATCGCCTGGATGGCGGTGCAGATCGCCGGTACCGATGCGAGCTGGCTCAGTGCTTTACGCGGTGCTGCTGCGTTGGCGGGCGCATTACTGGGTGGAATATGGGCGGAGCGTTGGGATCACCGTCGCACGATGATTGGCGCTGATCTGGTGCGGGCCGGACTTGCCTTGATTCCGGTGATCGCCTGGGGGCTTGGCATCATGAGTCTCTGGATGTTGGCGGTGCCGCTCATGCTCATGATGATCGTCAACTCGCTCTTCGAGCCGGCGCTACGCGCCAGTCTGCCACGCATTGTCGCGGCGCCGGATCAGCTGCAATCGGTCAACGTACTATTCGATGCCATCATCCGGGTTGCCCGGGTGATTGGGCCGATGCTTGCCGCCACGATTACGCTGCTGATACCGATCGAGCATCTTTTTACCCTGAACGGCATCACATTCCTGATCTCCGCCTGGGCGGTCATGAAGCTGGGTAAAGCGTTGCCGCGCCAACCTGTCAAGGCGACAAGCCGACGTGCCGGTTTCACTGCCGGTTGGCGAAGCCTTGTGGGGCGCAGCCAGATGCAGACGGTATATGTGTGTGCAGGACTGGGCAATGTTGCCTGGAGCGTGGGTATTTCAATCGGCATGGCGCTGGCCGTCGTCAAATACGATATCAAGGGTTTCGGTGTCCAGGATTTTGCTGCCTACGGCCTGATCATGGGTGCCTATGGGGCAGGGAACCTGATCTCCATTTTTATCGTGGGTAACTTGCAAATCCGCCGCTTGTATCACGGGTTTACCTTCGGCTCAGTGATCAACGGACTGGGCATTGCGACCATCGGTGCAGCCGTGATGTATCTGCCTCCGGAGCATGTTTTGGCGGGGATGATGATCGGCGCAGGTCTTGCGGCACTCGGTGGGCCACTGATTGACATCTCATTCATTCTGCTCATTCAAACCAAGTTCAAGCAAAGCGAGATCGCCGGGCTGGCCAGGCTGCGCTTTGCGGCGCTGGGTGCATCCATTCTGATAGCCGGTGCTTGCGGTGCTGCGCTGTATGCCCATTTTGAAACTGGCCTGGTTATTGTCGGTGCCGGGATTTTCGAGGTGATCGTGGGTGCGATCGTGCTGCTCGTTCCGAAGGATAACGAAGCCGTACAGGCGAACAGGGAAGGAGGTGCTTCATCGTCCTCCTTGGCGGATGGCAGCGAGGTGTTACCTGTTTGATGTGGCGTTCATTTGAACCGCGAGGGGGCGAAAGAAAGTAACGTTCGCAGAACCTCGCGGCTGACCTCGATGGTTTTCAGAAACGCTGCTGAGTAATCCTCTCTAATAGTGGTGAGGCCGGGCGCACAGTGCCACGGCATTCATCACTCAGAAGCGAGCGCGGCATCCCCCCGTACCAGTTGGGTGTCAGTGGCTGTCTGGCGATCCACCTTGAACCATGCGGCGTACAACGCCGGGACGAAGAAGATCGTCAGTAGCGTCGCCACGGTAAGGCCGCCCATGATCGCAATTGCCATTGGCCCCCAGAACACACTGCGCGTTAGCGGGATCATCGCAAGCACGGTGGCCAGCGCCGTCAGCATCACCGGACGGGCTCGGTGAATGGCGGCATCCAGCACAGCATTCCACGGGTCGCGTCCTTCGGCGATCTCGGTTTGTACCTGATCGATCAGGATCACCGAGTTGCGCATGATCATGCCACCCAGTGCGATGATGCCCAGGATTGCAACGAAGCCCAGCGGCGACTGGAACACCAGCAGCGCCGGCACCACACCGATCAGGCCCAACGGTGCGGTCAGCACCACCATCCACATGCGAGAGAAGCTCTGCAGTTGCAACATAAGCAGCAGCAGGATGCTAATCAGCATCAGCGGAGCCACCGCTAGCAGTGCCTTGTTGGCCTTGTCACTTTCCTCCACCGCGCCGCCCACGTCGATGCGGTAGCCCGACGGCAGCTTCGCTTCGATATCCTTGAGCAACGGCTGGATTTCCTGCGTCACCGATACACCTTGTTCGCCATCCTTCACGTCGGCACGCACCGTGATCGCCATGTCGCGGTTGCGGCGCCACAGCACCGGCTCTTCCAACTCAGAGCGCACCTGTGCGACTTGCGACAGTGGCATCACCGTGCCCTGGCGCGTGTAGAGGTTGATGTCTTTCAATGTGTCGAGGCTCAAGCGCTCCTCAGGCACGGCACGGGCCACGATGTCGATCAGGTCTTCGTGCTCGCGCAGCTGCGACAGGGTTGCGCCGTTCATCACGGTCTGGGTCGCCAGCGACACGTCGGCGGGCGTAAGGCCAAGCGCGCTCGCCTTGTCCTGATCGAGCTCTACCTTCAGCGTGCGCACTGGGTCGTTCCAGTCGAGCTGGAGGTCGCGCACCTTCGGGTTGGCTCCAACCACCTTCTCCACGTCGCGGGCGATTTGGCGCACCACCTGGGTATCAGGGCCGACGACGCGAAACTGCACCGGGTAGCCGACAGGCGGCCCCAATTCGAGCCGGGTCACGCGTACCCACGCCTGCGGGAATTGTTGGTCGGCCGAGGCCACCAGCCGTGCACGTACCCGCTCGCGAGCATCCAGGTCCTTGGTCATTACAACGAACTGGGAAAATCCCGGATTCGGCAGCTCGGGGTTGAGCGAGAGATAGAAGCGCGGTGCGCCGGCGCCGGTGTAGGCGGTGTAGAAACGCACGTCCTCGTCCTTCGCCAGCGTCTCCTCCATGTGCTTGACCTGCTCGGTCGTCGCGGCGAACGAGGCGCCTTCCTTGACGCGCAGGTCAATGACCAGTTCAGGACGCGAACTGTTGGGGAAGAATTGCTGCGGCACTAGCTTGATACAGGCCAGAGCCAGCACCAGAGCGCCAAACGTCGCACCGATGACCACCCAGCGGCGCTCGATGGCGGCGTCGATCAGGCGGCGCAGGCTGCGATAGAACTTCGTGTCATACATATCACCATGCTGGTGCTTGCCCAAGTCGTTGGGCAGCATCTTGACCGCCAGGTACGGCGTGAAGATGCCGGAACAAATCCACGAGAACAGCACCGCGGCGCCGACGATCCAGAAAATGCCACCCGCGTACTCGCCGGTGGTGGACTTCGAGAGGCCGATCGGCAGGAAGCCCACGACGGTGATCAGCGCGCCGGTCAGGCGCGGCATGGCGGTGGACTGATAGGAGAAGGCGGCCGCCTTCACGCGATCCATGCCGGTTTCCATCTTCGCCACCATCATCTCGATGGCGATGATGGCGTCATCCACCAGCAATCCCAACGCGATAATCAGCGAGCCGAGCGAGATACGCTCGAGGTTCCAGCCCATCGCCAGCATCACCAGCGCCACGCCGCCCAACACCAGCGGCACCGTGGTCGCGACCACGAGGCCGGCGCGCCAGCCCAGGCTGGCGAGGCTCACCGCGATGACGATGATCAGCGCCTCGGCCAGCGCGTGCGCGAAGTCGTGGATGGCATCCTTCACCGTGGTGGGTTGGTCGGCCACGAGCTCAAGCTCCACGCCATGTGGAAGCTCCGACTGGATGTTGGCGACTGCCGTGTCCATCGCCTTGCCAAGGTCCACGATGTTGCCGTCGCTGGTCATCGTGATGCCGAGCATCAGCACTGGCTGGCCGTTGTGACGCACCGTGTAGGTCGGCGGATCCTCGAAGCCACGTGTAACGGTCGCAATGTCGCCGAGCTTGATCAGCCGGCCGCCTGCGGAGATGGGCACGTTGCGGATAGCCTCTTCGCTGGCGAACTGGCCGCTCACGCGCACCATGACACGGTCGCCGTTGGTGTCGATCTGGCCTGCGGGCAACATGGCGTTCTGGCTTTTGAGGCTTTCGGCGATGGCCAACGGTGTAATGCCCAGTGCTGCCAGGTGCTCGTGTGAGAACTCGACGTAGATACGCTTGGCTTGCTTGCCAATGACGTCGATCTTCTTGACCATCGGCACTTTCAGCATCTGGCGCTTGATGTCCTCGGCCGCGTCCGACAGGTCGGCGTGACCGACACCGTCGCCCTTGATCGCGTACATCAGGCCATACACGTCGCCGTATTCGTCGTTTACGATCGGGCCGATCACACCATCAGGCAGCTCGCGGCTCAGGTCGTCGAGTTTCTTGCGCGCCTGGTACCAGGCCTCGCGCTGGTCAGCCTTGGAGGTGCCGCCGCGCACGGTGAGCGTCATGCCTGCGTAGCCTTGCCGCGCGTAGGTGACCACTTTCTCGAAGTTGTCGATCTGCTCGAATTTCTTCTCCATGCGGTTGAGGACCTGGTCCTGCATCTGCTGGGCGGTGGCGCCCGGCCAGATGACCATGGCGGTCATGGAGGGCACGGAAAAGTTCGGATCCTCGAGCTGACCGAGCCTGGTGAAGCTGAAGGCGCCAGCCACTGCGACAATGAGGAGCATGAACAGGACGATGGCGCGATGGCGCAGCGCCCAGTCGGTGAGGTTCAGGTTGTTCATCGGGCGGCCTGCTGCGTGGTGTTCGCGTCAACAATCGCCGCGCCGGGAAGCGCGACCTTCAGTCCGGATGCCATCTTCTGCACCCCGGCGGTGACGACCAATGCGCCGGCCTGCGGCCCGGAGACGAGCACCTCGTCGTTGCGGTAGCCCAACACCGCCACCTGCACCAGTTCGACGACGCCTACCGGATCCTTGCCCACGGGCGTGACCACCCACAGCGCAGGCTGGCCGCCGCTTTGCGTCAGTGCCGTGGCTGGCACCGCTGCCACCGAGACACTGGTCATCACACGCTCGGCCGTTACCGTGGCAGTGGCGCCCAGCGGCAGCGCCTGCATCGGTTTGAGCCGCGCGCGATAGGTGCGCGTTTGCGCCGCGGCCTGCGGCGACAGTTCGCGCAGCGTGACATCGAAGATCTCGTTCGGCGCACTGGCCAGCGAGGCCTTGAAACGCGCCTCCTTGAAGACGGACAGCTGAGCCTCGGGCACATCGATGACGATCTCGGATTCATCCGGATTCGCGATCGATACAACCGGTTGGCCCTCCGGAACGACCTGTCCGGCCTCAAAGCGCACGGCCGTGACGACGCCGCTACGCGAAGCGCGCAGCACGGTGTACTTGAGCCGGTTGCGCGCAAGCTCGAGCTTTCGCGCCTCCGCCTCGGCGGTCGCATGCGCGGTCTGGGCATTGGTATGTGCGCGCTCGTCGTCGGCCGCACTGACCGAGCCGTCAGCCTTCAGTGCAGTCAGGCGTTGGCGGTCCGAGTCGGCCTGGCGCGTCTGCTCGACGGCAACCGCCCACTGTTGTCGCGACGCTTCCTCAGCGAGGCGGTAGTCGCTGTCATCCAGCACAGCCAGGATGCTGCCTTCGCGCACAAACTGGCCTACATCGACGTTGCGCTGGGCGACTTTGCCGCCCACGCGGAAGGCCTGGTCGACTTCATGTCGCGACTGTACGGTGCCCACGTAGCGACTGATGTCGCGAGCATTGTCGTAGCTGATTTCAACGGTGCGTACCGGTCGTGGCGCCTGAACGGTCGGCTGGTCCGGGCTGCACGCGGACAGCATGACGGCTACGGCCAAAGCGCCGGCCGCAGTAAGGGAGGTTTTCAAGGCGGTTCCTCTTTGAAAAAGGCAGTTTCTTAAGAAAGTGGTGGCCGGTCGGCTTGGGTGGCTTGGCTGGCTGCGGTGGGAGTGGCGGGTTGTTCGAACACCTGCCAGCCCCCGCCCAGTGCCTTGTAGAGCTGCACGCTATCGAGCAGCAGGCGGGTGTTGCTGTCGTTGGCGCTCAGGCGCACCGACAAGCGCGCCCGTTGCGCGTCCAGCAGCGGCAACAGGTCGATCTGCCCCCTGTCGTAGAGCGACTGCGCGTGGCTCAGCGCTGCCTCCGCAGATTCGGTGGCCGACTGCAACGACTGGGCGCGCTGACGCTCTTGCGTCTGCGTGACGAGGGCGTTCTCCACGTCCTCGAGCGCGCGCACAATGCCGTCCTCGGCGCGCAGTAGCGCCTCACGCTGGCCGCTCTCGGCGACCTCGTTGATCGCGCGCGTACGCCCGGCGTTGAAGAGCGGCATCGCGAGCAGGCCGGCCACATTGGTGAAGCGGGCGGCCCCCAGATCCAGACCGTTCAGCTCAAGGCCCTGGCGGCCGTAGGATGCACCGAGGAACAGCCGCGGGAACCACTCAGCCGCGGCTTGTTTACGCCGCGCATTGGCGGCATCGAGCTGCGCCATCAGCGCCAATACATCAGGCCGGCGCTGTAGCAGGGTGGCGGGCTGGCCTTGGCGTGCCTCAGGCGCCACCGCGTTGCCACGGGAGGGCTGGATGCTCGTGGCATCAAAGGCCTGGTCACCGATCAGTACCGCGATGCGGTGTCGCGATACGGCTGCCAGCGTCTCCAGCGGTGGGATCTGCGCGTGCGCCGATGCGGCATCGGTCTGTGCGCGCTCGACGTCGAAGGAAGTCGCCAACCCTACACGGTGACGCGCATTAACCAGGCGCAGTGTTTCGTCCTGCGCCGTCGAGATCGCGCGCAATGTTTCGGCCTGGCGCAGTGCGCCGACCAGCGTGAAGTAGTTGCTGGCGACGTCGCTCATTACCAGCAGGCGCACGCCGCGCACGCCGTCCTCCGCGGCCAGTGCTTCGGCATCGGCGGCTTGCGCACCAGCGCGCAGGCGTCCACTCAGGTCAAGTTCCCACGAGACGTCCAGGCCTGCGCCCACGGTCTTGGTATCTGGATAAGCCTGCTTCTTGGCAGTGTCGTAGCCGCTGCTACGGTCGGAGCCGAAGGCGGATATTCCGACACTCGGAAAGAGCCAGGAGCGACTGATCGTTTCACCGGCGCGAGCGGTGCGCACACGCTCGGCGGCGATCTTGATGTCACGGTTCTCGCGCATCGCGCGGCGCACCAGATCCGTCAACACCGGATCGTTGAACGTCTCCCACCACGCGGCTTCGGGTTCCATCTCGGAGGCCGTGCTTGCGGCAAACTTGGCCGGCAGGTCTACCGACGGCTTGGCGACCTCTGTGGAACAACCGGTCAAGACCAGAGCGAAAGACGCGGCGAGCGCCGCACCCACGACGACGCCGAGCAGGCGTTCGGCATGTTGCAGGGGCGTCTGCCCGGCGTAGCGGGTCAATGGATGGGAGGTTGGAAGTCGCGGCATCGGATTGGACTCGTGTAGATTCGAGGTGGCATCAGCGTAGGGCCCGGTGTGTGCGAAGTCGTCAGCGAAGCGTCGCCGTTCGGTCGCCATATCGAGCGCTCATTCATGTTGGAGGTGTCACTCGCCGTCGGTATCTGCCGCGTGCTCGCCGGCCGCCGACGTGAGGTCCGAGTCAATCGACTCCAGCAACTCATCGGCGGACGAAAACTCGCGCTGACGCCCGGTGACCAGGTTTTCGAGGCGGCCCACGAGGGCGCCGGGCGTGGCATCGCTGCGCAGCTTCACGACGTACGAGCGACGATTGGGGTACTTGGATTCAGGGTTCAGGCTCATCACAGACCAGGGGGCAAGAAAGTTCGACGACAGCGTAGGCCGTCCCCCCTGGTGGAGTCGTAAGCGAAAGGTCAGACTTCGGTCGGGACAGCGCCGCTCCCTCAGGTCTGTGCCCTTGACTCGTCAATCAGACTTTGCCGCCTGAAGCAGCGAGCGCGCACGTTTCACCAGCTCGGTTCCATCTGTTTCGGGCAACTGGTCAAGCAGCGCCGCCAGGGCCTGACGGTCCTCCGCCGTGGCGTCGTGGTGCCCACACAATTCGACTAACGCCTGCAGCTCCAGCCACGGTGCTTCCTGGGCGCGAGCCTCCTCAACCGCACGCAGCACCGCGGTGCTGCCGTCATCGAGCCGGCCCTGCATCCGCGCAATCGTTGCCTCCAGCAGCAACAGTTGCGGCAGGTACACGCGCTCGCCCAATTCTTCCCCCACCCGTAGGGCTTCTTCTAGCTCGACTTGCGCAGCATCGCAATCACCCGCCAGCAGCAACGCTTCGGCGGCGTAGCCGAGCACCTCGCTGGCACCGGATCGCATGCCGAGTCCGGTGTGTTCGTCGTAGGCTTCGCGGATGCTGCGGTAGCCGTCTCGTGGCGCACCGTTGCGCGCGTCGGCCCAGCCGCGCCACCAGCGGCAAGCCGTGCGCCCCAGTGCGAGCGAATACTCGTCGACCAGCGTCTGCATGTCGTCAGCCAGCGCTGCCACACGCACAGGGTTTCCCATCCGCACCTCGATCAACACCTCCTGCCAGGTGGCGACCAGCCAGGTCATAGGCTGGCGAAGTGTTTGTGCGCGGGTCCGCGCCAGTTGCATGTGAGCCCGGCCTTGCTCAACCAGGCCAGAGCGCACGAGTTCTATGGCCAGCATGCCGTGCAGCATGACCTGAGGATCGGCCGCAAAGATCTCGTTCGCCCCGATGTTCAGCGGCTCGGCGATTGCGAGTGCGCGCTCCAGCCATCGGCGGGTCGCCTGCGTGCGACCCTGGAGATGATGCACCTCGCCCTGCACGATGCACGCCACCAGCATCAGTGCTGGATCGTTCGCCTCGGACGAGAGGGCTTCGGCGCGTTCCGCTACCGCCAGCGCCTGCGTATAGTCGCCGCGCAGACCGAGCAGATAGCCGAGTCCGTGCAGCAGGCGACCGCGCATTGGATGCTCGGGTACATCTGCTAGCAGCGTGTAGGCGCGTTCGAACGCGTTCCTGGCTTCGCTGCCGACACCGAGCGTATGGAACGCCGACACGCCTTGCAGCGTGGCCAAGGTGATTTCGAGCGTATCGCGCTCTATCCCTTCTGGCGCTTGGCGCAGCAGGACCAACGCGCGCTCAGTGAGGCCGATGCACAAGGCCGGGCTGAAGTGCAGCAGCGCGGCTTCCGCGGCCTCGGCGTAGTAGCGCAGCGCGGTCATCGGCTGCCGGGCCCGGTCGAAGTGCGTCGCCAGCTCCGAGGCCGCAACCGGCACGCCGGCCATGCGCTCGCGTTCGAGCGCAGTGCCAACCTGGCGATGAAGGTGGGTGCGCAATGAGCGCGGTGTGCGGTCGTACAGTACCTGGCGGAAGAGGGCATGCCGGAACGAGTAGGGTAGCTCCATCGTTTCTTCAAGTTCGGCGGCCCGCGACCGTGTGAGCCATACCTGCTCGCGCACCAGTTCCTCGCAGGTGTCGGCCACCGAAGCGAGGTCGCGCTCGAGGGCCAGCGAAACCGTCTCGACCCGGAATTCGACTCCGCATACCGCTGCCGCCGAGAGCAGCGCACGCTGCTCCGGCCCGAGCTTGCTGATGTAGTGGTCAATGATGGCCGCGAGGTTCTCGGGAACCGCCATTCCCGCCAGCCGGGCCTCGATGGTGGCGTCGTCGTCCGTGGTGTCCATCACTTCACTGATGACTGACGACACGAACAGCGGCACACCGTCGGTGCGCTCGTGCAGGGCACGCACGAAAGCTTCATCGCGGGCCAGAGAGGTCGAACGCAGCGCGACATAGTCAGCGACTTCGGTTTCCGAGAACGGATCGAGCACCACTTCCTCGCACAGACGTTGCAGGCGCAGTTCGTGGCGCAACGAGTTGAGCGGATGGTCGAGCGCCACCACCTCGGCGACGCGAAAGCTCGCCAGCCACATAAGCCGAGTGCGGCCACGTCGCCGCGCCACATAGTCAATGAGCTGGACCGTCGCCCGATCGCTCCAATGCAGGTCTTCGGTTATCAGCAACAGCGGCCGTTGCTCGGTGTAACGGTCCAGCAGTTCACCCATTTCCCGCAGCATGCGATCCGGACCGATGCCGGCAAGCTCGCGCCGCAACGCGTCTCGCTCTTGCGCGGTGCTCAGCCACGGCAGTTGCAGCAGCCAGGTCGGCGCCACGGCGCGCATCAGCGTCGGCAAGGCGGGGTCGCTGCGGCACAGATCGGCCAACGCCTCCAGCACCGGCAGGTACGGCTCGCCGGTGCCGTAGTGCTCCACGCAATGGCCGCGTGCGCAGGCGATGCCGCCAAGGCTGGCGAGGAAATGCTCGATCAACGTGGTCTTGCCAATCCCCGGTTCTCCGGCCAGCCAGACCACTGCACGATGCCCGCCGTAAGCCCGTTCCCACGCCCGTTGCAGTCTTGAGAGTTTGTCGGTGCGACCAATGAATGGCGGTGATGGATACGCTTCGGCCACTGGCACTGGCACTGGCACTGGCACTGTTGCGGATGCCGGTGGCATCGAAGGCGCAGGGGAGGGCGCGGCGATGAAGCGATAGCCGCGCCGCGACACAGTCTCAATGAAGCGGGGCTGTCTTGGGTCATCGCCCAGCACCTTGCGCAGATCGCTGATGGCCGTCTTCAGCACTGAATCGCTGACGAACCTATGCCCCCACACGGCATCAAGCAAAGCATCTTTGGTCACCAGCGACCCAGGCTGGCGCGCAAGTACGCACAGCAGAGTGAAGGGCGTTGGCGCCAGCGCCACGGTTTCTCCGTTACGCAACAAGCAGGCGTTGGCCTCGTCGAGCTCGAACTCGACGAAGCAGAGCTGGACTGGGTTCGGATGGGGCTGCGGACGCGCCACGTTGGATTCCTGACTAAAACATAGTTTCTAGCGCTGGGGCATTACTTCAATAACAACGCTGATTGGCTCAGAAGCCAAGCCTCGCCGGTCGGAAAACTGGCCCTCGGCACAGCCTGAATGACCTCATCCCGGCGCGGTAACGATCTCAAAAAAACTAATGAGGAAAATTTCAATATTGAAATATGTCTCAATATTACATACCTTCACCTTGCCTGACGATGAGATCTCCACCTCTCACGACTTCAATCACAACAAGGGCTCGAGATGAACAACAACAAGAAAGGTACCGAACTGCCTCCCACCGCCGTCGATGTGCTGGTCGTCGGTAACGGTCCGGTAGGGGCGACAATCGCGGCGCTGCTCGGCCGCTATGGGGTAACGACGCTGGTATTGGACAAGACCCATGAGGTCTTGCTGATGCCCCGTGCCATCGCTCTGGACAACGAGGCGCTTCGCATCCTGCAACTCGCCGGATTGTCGGAAGACGCTTTCGAGAAGATCGTTATCCCTGAAGTGAAGATGCATTCCCCGGTCCTCGGACAATTCAGTCGGGCCAATACCGCGGGGTGCATCGACGGTCATCCCAAGCTTGTGACTTTCTATCAACCCGACCTCGAACACGCGATGCGCAATCAGGTCTCCCGGCTGAAGTCAGTGACCAGCCTGGGAGGATTCGAGCTTGAGAATCTGGTCGAGGAACCGGATTGTGTCGTCGCCTCCGTACGGGACCAGGACGGGCATACGCATTACGTTCGCGCCCGATATCTGGTCGGTGCGGATGGTGCAAGCTCCAGGGTCAGGGCCTTGATTGGCCAGGAGTTCGAAGGACAAACCTATGCAGAGGATTGGCTGATTGTCGATGCCAAAAACCGCCATAAGTCAGCCATAGATCATGTTGAGTTTCTCTGTGATCCACGGCGCCCGACGCCGCACATGCCTGCGCCCGGTGGAAGGGAGCGTTGGGAGTTCATGCTGCACCCAGGCGAATCCCGGGAAGAGCTGGAAAGCCCGGAAAGCATCGCCCGGCTGATCGCGCCCTGGGTCAATCCGCAGGAGCTGGAAATCGAGCGCAAGGCGGTGTATCGATTCCACGCGCGTTGCTGCAACAGATTCAGCAAGGGCCGAACTTTTCTTGTCGGGGATGCAGCCCATATCACCCCCCCCTTTGTCGGGCAAGGTCTCGTAGCGGGACTTCGAGATGGCGCCAACCTCGCCTGGAAACTGGCTTGGGTCCTTCACGGCCAAGCCGCGCCGTCAGTACTCGATACCTATGACGTAGAGCGCCGCCCTCATGCCCAGGCGATGATCAATCTGGCGAAACTCATGGGCCGTCTGGTGATGCCGAGAAACAAGGTCGCCGCTTTCTTCGTCCACGGCTTGATGCGCACGCTGGCGTTGACACCCGCTACCAGAAAGTACTTCGAGCAACTGGACATCAAGCCGAAGAACATCTTCAAACACGGTCTGTTCGTGCAGCATCGTCGTGGCGACAAGCTGGTTCGTGGCAGTCTGTTTCCCCAGGCCTGGGTTCGCAACACGCAACAGCAGATCCAACTGAGCGACGATGCTCTTGGACACAACCTGACCCTGGTTGGATTCGGTGTTGACCCGTCGTCACTGCTGAGCGCTGCCGAGGTCTTTTCCTGGATACAGATGGGCGGTCACTTCTTGCAGATAGGACCCTGCGGTCAGCGCTCCGACAGCGCTTGCGACTTCATCGAAGACCTGAACCATGACATCCTGCCGCTGGCTGCCAAAGGCACGCTCGTCGCGATCCGCCCCGACCGTATCATCATGCACCACGCTCCCGGCTTCGATGCAGGCAGCCTGGTTCGAGACTGCCTGATGCTGATGGGTAGCGCCGATTCCACTGCCGACAACGTTTCCATTACCATCAACGAGCCCCCTCGATTAAGAGCGTGAAGATGCCTTCCCCCACTTTTCCTTCAGAAGCAACTGAGCAAGAGCCTCTCACTCGGGGCCACAAGAAGCGTGAACGCACCCGTCGCGGCCTGGTGGATGCGGCATTGCGTCTTGTCGCGCGTAAGGAGGTGGGGGAGATTGCACTGCTCGATGTCGCCTCGGAGGCCGCGGTATCCAACGGCACCATCTACAACTATTTTCGAACGCGCGACGAAGTACTCGAGGCGGTTGGCATCGCCATGGCGAGCGAGTTCTCCGATGCCATTTCTGCCCTGAGTTCGGACGTGCACTGCGGTGCACAGCGGCTTTCGATTGGTGTGCGCATGTTCGTATGCCGGGCCGCGTACGACCATCAATGGGCCAATGCACTGCTGCGCATCATCCATTCCGATCAAACCATGCGCTCGCGCCTGGCTGCTCATGTGCTGGGCGATCTGCGTGAAGGTTTGAGCGCGGGCATTTTCGCTTACGAGGACGAAGGGATCGCCCTGGACATGGTCGTATCGTGCACAACCGGCGCCATGCGCTCGGTTGTCGAAGGGCGTGTGGTGGCGGAGCACGACCAGCGGGTCGCCGAGATGATTCTCAAGGCTCTGGGCGTAACACCTGCCAAAGCCAAGAGAATCGCCGATAAGCCGCTACCCTAGTGCTGAGTCATCATCGGCCGGCTAAACCCGGCCAATCCATTGCCGATAGTTCTTCGCCTGGCGACGAGACTTCAACTGATTGCCGATCAATGCCATGAGTGGCGACGCCCCGGGTTTTGTCTGTTTGCCTTGGCTCAACAAGCCGAGTTGCTTCTTGATCACCGACGCCACTGCAAGCGATGCCAGCGCCTTATTCTTCCAGCGGACGACGATCGGTTCCACTTCGGTGTCCTGACCTGCCATCCAGTGGCTTGGCAGGGCCGGCTCGATTGCCAACGCAGTGGCAAGCCCCACCATCGACACCGAGCCGCTCACCACTCGCTCCGCGACCTCCTTTCTGCGCACACCGCCGGTGACCATCAGCGGCATGCGCGCTATTTCTCCTATTTTTTCCGCGCACTCGAGAAAATACGCTTCTCGAGCCAAGCGGCTGCCGTCGCGGGTTTGCCCCTGCATCGCCGGGCTTTCGTAGCTGCCACCTGATAACTCGATCAGGTCGACCGCCTTGGCGTTGAGCATTTCCACCACCCGAGCCGCATCCTCGGCATCGAAACCACCGCGCTGAAAGTCCGCGGAATTGAGCTTCACAGCGACGCAAAAAATCGGTGCCACTCGCAGGCGTATTGCGTCGATGGTTCGCAGGAGAATTTGCGCACGATTTTCCAGGCTGCCACCCCAGCGGTCGCTACGCCGGTTGGTCAAGGGCGAAAGGAATTGGCTGAACAGGTAACCATGCGCCGCGTGAATCTCCACGCCGGTGAATCCGGCACGCTCAGCCAGCACCGCAGCCTGGGTATAGCGCTCAATCAGCTCTTCGATCTCCTGCTCATTCAAGGCTCTGGGCGGCACAAAGGCCTTTGATAGTCCGGGAATGTCGACAGCCACCGCAGAGGGGCCCCGTGCCGATTGCCCCATGGAAGCCAATAGCTGCCGTCCGGGATGATTGATTTGCATCCAGGCCTGGGCTCCGCGACTGCGGCAAGCATCGGCCCATAGCTTGAATTCGCCCAGGTTCCGATCGTCCTCAAGCACCACGCCAGCCGGTCCGGTCAAGGCGTGGCGATCAACCATGACGTTGCCAGTGATGATCAGGCCGGCTCCACCGTCCGCCCAACGCCGATAAAGCTTAACCAGCGCTTCCCCTGGAGCGTGATCCTCATTGGCAAGGTTCTCCTCCATGGCAGCCTTGGCGATTCGGTTTGGAATCACTGTGCCGTTAGGCAAACGAAGCGGTTTGAAGAGCTTTGAGCCGGTCATGTTCTGTCCTTCAGCTAATAAAAAGTCGGCCAGCCATCGCTAGTTTTCATCGACGGACAGAGCTTGATGCTTGCCGAAAAGGCGAGCCTGAGTTATGACATAATTGAACATGCGTGTTCAATTATGTCAATGTTCAGGGCTTTTATTGGCCTCGCGACATCGATCATGACATCCGGATTATTAAGGTTGTAGGCCGGTTTTCAGGCAGAAAAACCTACATGCTTAAAAATATGGTTGACGTAAAATGAACACGAGTGTTCAATCTGGCCATAAGGTAATCCTGGAGAGAGAACCGTGGAATCCCTAAATCCAACACAGCGCCGCATTCATCAAGCCGCCTTTCGCCTGTTCGCTGAAAGAGGTACCTCACAAGTGAACATTCTCGACCTCGCACAAGAGGCGGGCGTGGCGCGCGGAACGGTCTATAGCAACATCGACAGCATGGAAAGCCTGTTCGAGGCGGTCGCCAGCCATCTCGCGAAGGAGATGCATGAGCGCGTCAACAAGAGCTTCAATTCCCTCTCTGATCCGGCTCAGCGCCTTGCCAATGGCATTCGATTGTTCATTCGTCGAGCGCACGAAGACTCCCAGTGGGGGGCCTTCATACATAAATTCGCCATGAGCAATTCTTCGTTGCGCGAAATGTTCAGCAGCCAAGCGACGACGGACCTTCTGAGCGGACTGGCCAGTGGGCGGTACACGTTTGAAAAGGAGCAATTGCTCTCTGTACTGACGCTGATATCGAGCAGCGTCCTCGGCTCGATTTTCCTGGTGCTGGAAGGGCACAGAACGTGGCGCGAATCGGGCTCTGACACGGCCGAGCTGGTGCTGCGGGCGTTGGGTGTATCACCAGAGGAGGCTCGTGCGCTGGCAACCACAGAGTTGCCAGCACTTCCTTCTCTCGACTGAGTTAGTCAACCGACTCAACCAGACATCCCTGGATTTTCAGGGGTGCGGGGACGGCTTTACCCTGAAAACCCGGAAAACAACAACAATGACCAACCAAAATGAAATGCCCCGGTTAGCGACACCACAACCTGCCCGGCATCCGCAGCCGACGGTGAAGGCTCAGGATCTGACTCACCTGATCTTTCAGCGGCCGGACTTGAACGAGGCGGCGCGGTTCCTGAATGACTTCGGCCTGACGGTCAGTCAGCAGGACACCGATACGCTTTACCTGCGCGCCGCCGACCCCGCCGCATATTGTTACCGTGTCCATCGTGCAGAACATGCACGTTTTATTGGATTCGGACTGGCAGTCCAGTCGCTCAAGGATCTGGAAAAACTGACGCGAATCCCCGGCGCGTCATCGGTAGAAAAATCAGAACATCCTGGTGGTGGGTATTACGTCAGATTGACCGATCCTTCGGGTTTCATTGTGGAAGCGGTTTGCGACCAGACTGCAGGTATAACGCTGGGACACAGAACTCCTCTTCCCTGGAATCTGGTGCAGGAGCAACCGCGAATCAACGCCACGCAGCGCCCGCCGATTGCTCCGTCAGAAGTCCTCAAACTGGGCCACATCGTCATCGAGGTGGCTGACTACCAGACGACCTGTGCCTGGTATACGGAGCATTTCGGGTTTATTCCCAGCGATGTGCAGGTACTCCCCGATGGCACGCCTATTGTCGCCTTCATGCGCCTTGATCTCGGTGAAATTCCAGCACCTCACCATACGCTCGCCATAGCGCAAGGGTTCATGGCCACCTACAGCCATAGCGCCTATGAGGTCGTCGATGCAGACGCTGTGGGCATGGGGCAGCGCGTCCTGCGCGAGCGCGGTTGGGAGCACTCATGGGGCATCGGCCGACACATTCTGGGCAGTCAGATCTTCGATTACTGGCAAGACCCTTGGGGCGATAAGCACGAGCATTACTGCGACGGGGACATTTTCACGGCTGCACAGCCTACGGGCATTCATCCCGTGAGCCCCGAGGCAATGGCGCAGTGGGGGCAGCGCATGCCCAAGCGTTTTACAAAACCGAAGATGAGCCTGGCCAATCTGCGTGCGCTGTTGCGCAACCTGCGACGCAGTCCGGACTTGAGCATTCGCAAGTTGATAACACTCATGCGGATGTTCGGGTAGAGCGGCCACCATGTCGGGCAATGCAACAAGGTATGGCCGTCGGGATGTGCTCAAAGCCAGCGCCTTGATCGTCGGCGGCTCGTTGGTCTTCAGCGTTGCCAGCCCCCCCTCAGAACAACACCACAGTTCTCGCGCCGCCGAGCACGGGACAAACGCCGCTCCTGGAGTACCTTCAATGTCTGCTGTACACGTAGTCCGCTTCGAATTTCAGAACGGTATCCACTGGGGCGTGCTGCGCCAAGACCGTATCACGGTTGTCCCCGGTGCTTTTGAAACCACCGGTGATTTCATTCGCCAGAACAGTATCGACGACCTCGCTCAATTGAAAGGTACGGAGCTTGCGAAGGGCGAAGTGAAACTGCTGTCGCCGGTGACCCGTAACCAGCAGTTCGTCTGCCAGGGCGCCAATTACCGTCAGCACATGATCGAGTCGGGCATGGACCCGGATGCGAAGAAATTCAACATGATCTTCACCAAGGCGACGAGTTGCCTGGTGGCGGCTGACAGCGACCTGATCAAGCCGCGCACCGTGCGCTTCCTCGACTACGAGATCGAACTGGGGCTGGTGATGAAACGCGCGATCACCGGCGCTGTTGCTGTCACCGACGCCAATCTGCATGAGTTCATTGCAGGCGTCGTCATCGTCAATGACTACTCGGCTCGTGACATACAGATTCCGCAGATGCAGTTCTACAAGGGCAAGAGCTTCCGCACTTTTGGCCCGGTCGGTCCGTACCTCTGCCTTCTGGATGCCACGAACATTAGTTACCTGAAAGAGTTGCAGCTGCGCCTGACGGTCAACGACCAGGTGCGACAGAACGACAGCACGGCCAACCTGGTTTATGGCCCCGCTGAAACCCTTACCGAACTCTCCTCCGTGCACGATCTCGCCGTTGGCGACCTGATCGCCACCGGTACGCCTGCCGGCTGTGCGCTAACGATTCCTTCGCCTGCCAAACAGCGTATTGCGGCCCTGATGCCAGAAGCCACCAAATGGAAGCTTTTCCTCAAGGCGCAGGAAGGTCGGACGCAATATCTCAAGGCAGGTGACGTGGTCGAGGCGCGCATTCGCAGCGCCGATGGTGTGATCGACCTCGGCGTGCAACGCAACCGAGTCGTGGAGGAAGCCTGATGGTTGTGCAGACCCTGAGTGACATCGAAAGTCTCGAACAAGTCCCCCTGTCGGAACGTGGCCTGGCTTGCAGCACTTATGAAGCGCTGCGAAAGGCGGCCCGGTGCTCCCCCCAGGCACCGGCGCTTAGCTTCTTCGCCGATGCCGCGGATTTCAGGCGCACCTACAAGTGGAACTACTCCCAGCTCTTCGGGGATATCACCCGCGCGGCGAATGCCTTCGATGACCTGGGTATAAAGCCGGGCGAGGTGCTTGCCTTTATCTTGCCCAATCTGCCGGAAACCCATTTCACGATATGGGGCGGGGAGGCGGCGGGCATTGTCATGGCGATCAATCCGCTGCTCGAGGCCAAGCAGATGGCTGGCTTGCTGAATGCCGCGAAGGCAGCCGTGGTAGTGACGCTCGCGCCGACGGCGGGCAGCGATCTGTGGCCCAAATTGGCTTCGCAGCTGGATCAGTTGCCTACGCTCAGGTCTGTCGTTTGGGTCAGCATGGAGCCCTATGTCGCCGAACCCGTGCGGGGGGGCCTGAAAGCAGCGGCACTCAAGGAACGAGACTTACACCGAGATATCGCGATCCACGATTGGCAATCGCTGATGAGTACTCAGCCGCACACACACCTGAAGAGTGGTCGGCAAATCCGCCAGGATGAGTGCTCCTCCTACATCTGTACGGGCGGCACCACCGGGCTCCCGAAGATCGCTGCGCGTACCCATGGCTCGGAAGTATTCAATGCATGGGCCATGGCTGCTCATATGCAGCCACGCAGCGGTGGCCAGGTGATCTTTTGTGGTCTGCCGCTGTTTCATGTCAATGGACAACTGGTGACGGGACTGATGCCTTGGACTCAAGGCGACCATGTGATTCTCGGGACGCCTCATGGGTATCGTGGCGAGGGGGTGATCCCGCGATTCTGGGAGATGGTCGAGCACTTCGGTATCAACTTCTTTTCCGGTGTGCCAACGGTCTATGCCGCACTATTGCAAAATGAATGTGAGGGCCGCGACCTGTCCAGCCTTCGCTATGCAATGTGTGGCGCCGCACCCATGCCGGCTGAGTTGTTCCGGGAGTTCGAGCGCCGGACCGGGCTAAAGATCCTTGAGGGTTACGGTCTTACCGAGGGCGCCTGCGTTTCCTCGGTCAATCCGCCCCATGGCGAGCGCCGTATCGGCTCCATCGGGATACGGATCGCCTACCAGAATATGCGCGCGATCGTGCTCAATGATTCTGGAGAGTACCTGCGCGACGCCAACATGGATGAGATCGGCCTCATCACGATCAGTGGCCCGAACCTCTTCAATGGCTATCTGGAGGAGCGTCATAACCAGGGCCTTTGGATCGATATCGACGGTCAGCGCTGGCTGAATACGGGCGATCTGGGTCGCCAGGATGCACAGGGTTACTTCTGGCTGACCGGACGCAAGAAGGAGTTGATCATCCGCGGCGGTCACAACATCGATCCCAAGCAAATCGAGGAGGCTCTGCAGGCGCATCCCGCCGTCGCCTTGGCCGCTGCAATCGGCAGCCCCAATGCCTACTCGGGCGAGGTGCCAGTCGCCTACGTTCAACTGCGCCCCGGGCAAACCTGCAACGCCGAAGAGCTTGAGGCGTTCGCTCATCTCAATATCAGCGAGCGGGCAGCAGTCCCCAAGCGCATTGAAATCCTCGAGGCGTTGCCACTGACTGCCGTGGGCAAGATATTCAAACCTGCTTTGCAACAGCGGGAGATTGCCAAAGTAGTCCAGGAAGAAGTGGAGCGCCTTGGGCTTTCGAATATTGCTGTTGAGGTCGTGCAGGACAATCGCCGTGGGCATGTCGCCTGCATCAGGGCCGGAACGGGCCAAGAAATCCTGGCTCCGCTCTTGGGGCGCTATAGCTTTCAAGTCGAGTGGCTTAATTGAGTTTCTGATTCACATCTGTAAGTCCAGCAGTCGTGCCCTGGCGCTGTTCAGCCAGGGCGTTTAACACAACTTCGATCAACTCCAGCCGGCACTGAAAAGTGCACAGGAAGGCGAAGCCTTGCCTGCGTGCAATCAACAAAAACAATAAACAAGAGGTGGAAGATGAAACCGAATAGCCGTGTGATCCCGTGTCTCTCTGCACAGCGAAAGTGTGCTATCTGGATTAAGTTCACCAGTGCCATGGCACTACTCAGCGCCTCTTTTATTGCAGGTGCCAATGGCATCGCCCTTAACGAACAAAGCGCAAGCAGTGCGGGAACTGCTTATGCGGGAAGGTCGTCTTCGGCGCTGGACGCCAGCACCATCTTTGGAAATCCTGCAGGCTTGACCAAGTTGAAGCGCAGCGAGATTTCCGGCGGGGCAGCGGTGGTCTCGGTTAGCGACGACATCAGTGATGCACAGAGCAGTGCGCCAGGAACGAATGAGGGGGACTCGGTACCTTTGGGGGCCGTTCCTTTCGCCTATATGTCGACACCGCTTGATGATTGTCTTTCGATAGGTCTGGGCCTCTATGCTCCGAGTGGTCTGATCAATGATTACGAGGGCTCTTTTCAGGGCCGCTACCATGGCTCCTACAGCACGACCAAGGAAATAACCCTGCAGCCCACCATTGCCTATCGGATCAATGATTACGTGTCTATTGGTGGCGGACCGACCATAAACCGTTTCAATGCAAAGCTTCAGAATTACCTCGCTACCGGCGCCCTGAACAACGGCCAGGACACACTGGTTACCATCAAAGGCGATGACACGGCACTTGGCTACAACGTCGGCGTCTTGTTTGACTTGAGTGATGCGACCCGTTGGGGGATTAACTATCACTCGAAGGTGAATTATGAACTCGAAGGGCATACTGAGGTTTCCGGCTCCCCGAGCGTTATCCCGCTGGACGGAAAGTATGACAACAAGATAGACCTGACGATGCCCGAATCGGTGGACACGTCCATCACCCATCATTTCAATAGTCGCTGGACGGGATACCTGGGGACCACGTGGAAACGTTGGAGCCGGATCCAGAAGGTCGAAGCAGTCAATAGCGGTCTTTCCCCCTTGGGCCAGGCGGCTGGCCTGGGACGTGTGACCGAAGAAATGAACTGGCGCGACACGTGGTCCACCGCCGTTGGCGCATCCTGGCAATTGAACCAACAATGGCTGCTGCGCGCAGGCTACGCCTATGATCCGTCGCCCATTAGAAATGCCGATCGCAGCGTGCGCGTTCCGGTCGGGAATCGCCAGGCCGTGACCTTGGGCGGCGCTTACTCACCGAATTCCGATCTGACGATAGACTTTGCTTATGGTTATCTCTGGGATTCCAAAGTCTCTGTAAAACAGTCGAACAACTCCGGTCTTCAACCGGAATACAGTGCCAACTACGAAAATAGTGCGCATGGAATTTCAGTGCAGGCAACCTATCGGTACTAGTCGCCACGACTCCCTTTTAGGGGAGCCCATTTTCAGAGAGCGGGCAGGGACGCCTCGTTTCAGCTAGCATCTGCTTTCGACTGCGGATTCCACGAAATCCTCTCCGATGCCCTTGGCCCCACCATGCGATGCTGTCGTTCAGACTGGAATCCGCCAACACAACAAAGCCGGGCAACAGGCCGGGCTTTGCGATGAGCGTGGAGCGCTTGTCAAATACCCACTTAAAGGATGAACACATGAGCCGTACCGGCCATATCTGCCTGATGGCGACCTATAACAAATGGATGAACGCAAAGATCTATGGGGCGGCGGGGGGCTTGTCCGATAATGAGCTCTCAGCTGATAGAAAAGCGTTCTTCGGGTCGACTCTCGGGACGCTAAACCACGTGGTGGCCGGAGACACTGTGTGGCTAAAGCGATTCGCCAAGCATCCAGCGAATCATTCGGCATTGGAGCCGGTGAGGCAACTTGCTGATCCGAAAAGCCTCGACCAATTGTTGTTCTCTACGATTCGAGAACTCTCAGTCCATCGAGAGAGGCTTGATCAGATGATCGTCGAATGGGCTCACGCCATTACAGAGCCCGATTTAGACCACACCCTCCATTATGCTAGCTTGAAGGGTGTAGTGTCCGAGAAGGATTTTTACAGCTTGGTGATGCATTTTTTCAACCATCAGACCCATCACCGCGGCCAGTTGACTACGCTGCTTTCACAGGCAGGTGTCGACATAGGTGATACAGATTTGGTCGTCCTCATCCCATCCCGATCCAACGCATGAAGAAAAGCTCGATATCAGTATTCCGAATTCATAGCCCAAAAGGGTGTTCGGATCGCACTGATTGCATCGCTATTGCCCTGGCTTAATCCACGACGAACAGCTTCGCACCGTTGGTGGTGAGCGGCGCGGTCAACCTCGCGACTGCGCAGCGTCCGTGCTCGGAGCGTTTCAGGAAACGTGTCATTCCAGTTGCTCAGCCACCAACAGCAACGACTGCGGCACAGGACTTTGCGGGTGTTGCGGCTCCTGCAGGCCGGCCAGCCGAAAACCGGCCATGTCCAGCGCATTGAGCCAACTGGATAAAGTGCGGAAGTACCACGGCATGGGTTGCCACTGCCCTTTGAACCCGGCGAAGGTTTCCTCCCGCCAACCATCCTGATAGTTGCCCGCCGCCGCAGTCCATGGATGCAGCGTCTGGATTACCAGCGCGCCGCCAGGGGCGAGCAGGGCGTTCATGGCGGCGAGCAGGGGGATGATGTCCTGGTGCAACAGGGCGAAGTTGGCGCAGATCAGGTCGTAGTTGCTGCCGATGTCCACCTTCGCCTCCACCAACTCTTCATAACTCGCCAAATACACCGACGAAGAGCCCGCCGCCCGAGCCGCCTCGACTAACGCCGCATCGCCATCCACACCGACCGTCGTGATGGTCCGTTCAGCCAGCGCACGCAACAGCCAGCCCTCGCCGCAGCCCAGGTCGAGCACTCGCTCGGGTTGACGGCCTAGTACCGCCAGCAGGATTGCCTGGTCGGTGACCTTGAGGCGGCTTTCGATGGTGCCGGTGCGGATAGCCTCGATCCAGGATTGGGCGTTGTGGTGCCAGCTCTGGAGGAGGAGGGCGGATTCGGGGGCAGGCATTTCGATGTCCGGAGTTGTTGGGTGGATGAAAGGATAGGACAAATGCTGGGGTAAAAAATAAGGTCTGCGCAGTAGCGCTTAGTGATTTTGGAACGCTTTCAATCCTCGCTGTACTGCGGGCCTGGCTTCGATCGCATTGAACCAGCGTGATAAGCGTGAAAGCACGGCCCAATCCAGCCGGTCACGCATTGATGCCGCAATGGTGAAAGCAGAGATGTCGGCCATGGAAAACTGATCTCCGGCCATGAAGTCGTCGGTAAGAAACCGTTCTGCATAGACAAGTTGTTCAATCACACGCAGATCGATAACTGTGGCCGCATCGATTAATCCCGCCTGGCGCAGGAAAAATGCGGCATGGCTGGGCCCGATTACGTCCGTTACGAAAAAGAAGTAACGATCAAATACCCGGTCGCGCTTTGGCCCCGCATGCGCTGGTGCGAGCCGACCGGGAGCTTTTGCATCAGCGAACTGAATGATTGCGTTTGATTGGTTAATGACCAGCGGGGGTGTCGATGTATGGTCGACCAGGGTTGGGACTTTTCCTGCCGGATTAAGCGCCAGGTACGACAAGTCGTGTTGCTCATTCGCTTGCAAATTCAGTCTTCGTGCGGTGTAGGGGATACCTGCTTCTTCCAAGGCTATTGCAGCCCTCAGACTGTTGCCGGTTTGAGCGCCATACAGCTCGATTTTTGGGTTCATCAGGCACTCCATTGGAAATGAATGGACAATCATTGGATGCTAAGTGAAAAGCGGCATATGCGCATGTCTTCAAGACCAGGCGCATACGCCCATCGTGATCACCCCTCGAACGCTTGCCGGTTTGCGCGTACGAAGTCACCCACCGTTTGAGGCGCTTGTCCGGTGATTTGGCCGATAACCCCGTCCTCACCGCTAAAGATTCCGTTCTGGTAATCGACCGCGACTGCAAGGAAGTGCTGGATCACAAACTCCGGCAGATCGTAGGTCTCCAGATGCTGGCGATACTCTTCCAGGGTCGAAGGGCTGTAGGTGATGGTGCGGCCAACGATGTCGCTGATTTCGTCGGCAATCTCTTGATGACTCAGCTCGACAGGGCCGTACAGCGGATAGGTTTTCCCGATATGGCCAGACGGCTGTGTGAGAACGGCGGCGATCAGTCGCGCTTGGTCTTCAGCGGCGATGGGGGCATGTCGGCCGGTGCCGTACGGCAGTGTGATCTTGTTCTCCTTCACGATCTGATCGAGCACCCACGGAAAGATCAGCCATTCGGAAAAGAACGTCGGACGGATGTGCACGGTGGGGACGCCCGACCAGTCGAGTACACGTTCTGCAACCCAGTGGTCGCGCGCGGCGTGACTCAAAGAGTCTTCCCGAGCAGAAATCTGCGACATTTCCACAACGACCTCGACGCCGGCTCGCCGGGCGGCATCCGCAAAATAGGCAGTCGCCTGAATGTAGCCAGGACGCACGGGATAGCACAGGTAGGCGCCTGTGACCCCCTCCATCGCACGAATGATGTCGTCATGTTCCAGGAGGTCGCCAACAACTATTTCGGCGCCCTCGCTTTGGAGCGCTGCGCTGCGCTCGTCCTCCTGGTGCACAAAAGCCCGAACCGCATGACCTCCGTCGAGAAGGTGGCGAATGGTGTAGACGCCAGTTTTTCCCGTAGCGCCGGTGACGAGGTATTTACGTTGCTGCATGGTGAATACTCCAAAGTAAAGGAACACACATTGCTCGCGCCGATATCACGTATCAGGCGTTACCAATTCAGGAATGTTGCGCAACAGTGCCGATTGGCAGCACCGCATTCAGCTGTCGAAAGGGGCGTGATCAATCAGGTCGCACACATTCGGGCAATCGAACCCGTGCACGTGACGACGGCCGACATCAGCGAGCCCAGTGCCAATCGCAGTGTGAGGTTTCTTCTTGGCCACTTCGGCGACCGCTTGGGTAAACGCGGCTTTCATTCCAATGCGGGGGTAGAGGGCCAGCGTATCCTCGACCAGCGATGGCGTGATTTCCTCCAGCCGTAATCCCATCACATCGACATGGGCGCCCATGTAGATCAGGGCGATCTCTGGCTGTTTGCGGTCGGCGATGCCGGCGCTAGAGTGAAGTGCGATCGCATCCCAAACCAGCTCGGCTTTCGATTCCGGGTAACCGTTTTCCAGCAGGAAGCGGCTGGCAGCGTCGGCGCCGTCGACCTCAAAACGTTGGTCGGCTGCAAATTCGTACGTCAGGCCCAGATCGTGCAGCAGTGCGGCGAGATAGACGGCTTCGCGGTCGTATTTCAGGCCTCGCTGCTGGCCGAGGAATTCGGCAAACCACCACGTCCGGTGTACATGGTGCAATAGCACTGTCGAGTGAACACGTTCGACGAGGAAGGAGGCCTTGCGAGCGAGTTCAGAGTCTGGAGCGCTGAAGCCGCCGATGATCACAGGTGTACTCATGTTTGCTCCCGGGGGATGAAGTTGGCTTGCAGTCGATTCTAAATAGTTGCAATTGGCCAAATTGACTATTTTCAGATGATTTGTGCCAATATTCGTGTCAGGTCAATGCGGGAGATCGCTGTGAAAATAACCACGAAATCAAACCATTCCTTTGTCGGCGCGGCGCAAAAACGAGTGGTGATTTTGGGTTTGCCGCCCGTGGACTCGCTTGACGTGATCGGCCCGGCAGAGGTGTTCGCCTATGCAAACAACCTGCACCGCGGCGACTCTGCTCCCTATGTACTTGAGCTCGTTTGCGCGGGCGCGAATGAACACCTGGAAAGCAGCACCGGCATCGCACTCATGGCGCACAAGACGCTTGAACAGGAGCGTCTTGAAAACAAGGCGATCGACACGTTGATCGTGACGTCGGGCTGGAAAGCCATGGATCAGCTGGATCAGACGGCTATCGAGTGGATCCGCACGCGAGCCAAAAATGTCAGGCGTGTGTGCTCGATCTGTGTCGGCGCGTTCGCCTTGGCCGAAACAGGGCTTTTGGATGGTCGAAAGGCAACCACCCACTGGCGGATGGCACGCAGCCTGGCCGATCGCTATCCCAATGTGCAGGTGGATCCCGACCCGATTTGGGTCAAGGACGGCAACCTGTACACCTCGGCAGGCATCTCGGCGGGAATCGATCTTGCGCTCGCCTTGGTCAGCGAAGACCTGGGGGACGACATCGCTTTGGAGATCGCGAAAAATCTGGTTCTGTTTCTGCGACGTCCAGGCGGCCAGGCACAGTTCAGCGTCGCACTCCAGTCGCAGCATGCGACAGGTTCGAACCTGGATGAGTTATGCGTATGGATCAGTGAGCATCTGCATTCGGAGCTTACGGTCGAGATACTTGCAGACAAGCTCGCCACCAGTGTGAGGACCTTGATTCGCATGTTTCAGAGGGAGTTCAAGACAACGCCTGCGAAGTACGTCGAGGACGTCCGGGTCGAAGCGGCCTGTCGGCAAATAGAGCTGGGAAGGCGGTCGATGGAGGAGGTTGCGCGCCGATGCGGTTACCACAGTGTCGACGTGCTCAGAAAAGCCTTCGTGCGACGCATGGGGGTGAGTCCAAAGGAGTACGCACAACGTTTCGCGCCAGTTAACGAGCCCGCTTAGGCATGCACAATGGTCATGAGCCTGGATCTGCAAATAGCCTTTCTGCTGCACCAGAACTATGCTCCTGATTCAAAGTCGCGAGTGCGTGTTCGAACCATCAACGAGGGCCTTCGGTAGCTCGTGACTTGGCGTTCGACGCTGAGCAGTGTCGCATTCGAAGCCGAGTGCCCGGTGCCGTCAAGCACAGGAGGCAAAGATGAGTTTCTTCCCCAAAGTCATCGCAGTTGGCGAGATTGATGCGCAAATGCGCGCCAGCGCAGTGGATTACGTCAATCGTGTTAACTGGTTGTTTGAGACCTGGGATCTGGAGGGCATGATCGAGTCCTTTACGCACGACGCGAAGATCGTCCATTTTCACGGAACTTTGAATGGCGAGGGCGATGTTCGTCACTTCCTTTCAGATCACTATCCTTATCTGGTTCCGGGCGTCGGGCGCTGCGCGTCCAACCATATCGTCGATGTTGAAGCCACTGGACTAGTCGCAGTTCGCTATCAGAACCTGCTGGTGCGATATGCCTGGCCAGAAGACGCGCCGAGACTGGGCGATGGCGAGGTGAACGAAGACGACGACTTGCCCGTCATCTGGCTTTATTCGCCAATGCTCGATCGTCTTCGCAAGATCGAAAGTGGCTGGAAGATCGCTGAGCGCTACATCGGCGGTTCGACGTTTAATCGACGTTTTACGCCGAAGGACACTTCAGCCGCCGCGGCAAGACCCTTCCTGCCCAAGGCTTAACGGACTGCTGAAAATACTCGCTGCGCGCTTCGCTCTGGATGGGACTTGAGCGGTCATGGAAAGTGCTAAAACGCGGCGGGTATCAGGTTTGTTTAGATATTTTTTCTATAGGTGGGGCGAGGCTTATCGTTTCATGTGTGCGTTTTGGCGCCAGCAACCGCTCGATGGCGCCACTTACCATGTTTTCCATCAGATTATCGCGCTCTTGTTCATCCAGCGAATAGTGTGTCAGCCAACTGGGCGCGCTATTGAGCAAGGCGGCAATGGCATGACCGGCGGCCATCCGGCCCTGTTCACTGAATCGGGGTCGGATGCCGAGCATCAGCAGCAACTTGCGTTCGTACTGCTCGCGCAGTTGCCGGACGCGTTCCTGCTGCTCTTCATTCAGGCAGCCGCTGTCGCGCTCCACCAGACGAAAATGCCAGGGCATTTCCTGATGCAGATTCAAGTGCGCGCGGATCAATTGGTTGAGTCTGTCGCGTTTTGCCGGGGCCGTTTGTCCGATGCGCCCCAGGGTGGCCAGCAGCTCTTCGTAGAACTCCTCGATCAGGTCGAGCAGCATGTGCTGCTTGCTGGGGTAATGGTGGTACAGCGAGCCCGGGGCGAGCCCCAGGCAGGTCGCGAGCTCACGCATGCCGACTTGACCGAAACCCTTGCTGGCAAAGAGCTCCAGCACCTTGTCCCGGTATTCGGCGAAGCGCGAGCAACGCTCAGGCGTAGGCATGGAAGCCGCGCCCCGTTTTGCGTCCCAGGTAACCGGCGGCGACCATTTCCTTGAGCAGTGGAGCGGGGCGGTATTTGCTGTCGTTGAAGCCGTCGTAGAAGGCTCCAAGGATTGCCAGCACGGTGTCCAGGCCGATCAAGTCCGCCAACGCCAGCGGGCCGATCGGCTGGTTGCAGCCCAGGCGCATGCCGGCGTCGATGTCTTCGGCGCTGGCCAGGCCTTCCTGAAACACCAGGATCGCTTCATTGATCATCGGCACCAGAATCCGGTTGACCACGAAGCCTGGACGATTGCCGGCGGTGATGGCGGTTTTGCCGAGAGCGGTCGCCATGTCCAGCGCCAAGGCGTGGGTGGCATCGCTGGTTTGCAGGCCACGAATCACTTCAATCAGGCCCATCACCGGCACCGGGTTGAAAAAGTGCAGACCGATGAAACGCTCAGGCTGACTGACACTGGCAGCGAGTTGAGTAATGGACAGCGACGACGTGTTCGAGGCAATCACACAGTCGGCGCTGACCTGCGCGGCGATTTGTTGCAGCACGCGCAGTTTCAGGTCGAGGTTTTCGGTGGCGGCTTCGATCACCATTTGCACGTTTTGCAGGCTGTTGTAATCGGTACTGGTGCGAATTTTGTCGAGGGCAGCGAGCTTTTGCTCATGCGTCAGCGTGTTTTTGGCGACCTGCCGATCGAGGTTTTTATCGACGGTCGCGATTGCCTTTTGCAAGGCACTCTCCGAGATATCGATCAAAGTCACATTGATGCCGGCCAGGGCGCAGACTTGTGCGATGCCATTGCCCATGGTGCCGGCGCCGATGACGCCAATGTTCTGAAGATTCATGCGCATGTCCTTATCAAACCCGCTCAAACAACACGGCGATGCCTTGGCCGCCGCCAATGCACATGGTCGCCAGGGCATAACGGCCTTGGCAGCGATGCAGTTCGTGAATCGCCTTGGTCGCGATGATCGCGCCAGTGGCGCCCACTGGATGGCCCAGCGAGATGCCCGAGCCGTTGGGGTTGACCTTCTGCGGATCGAAGCCCAGTTCTTGCGCTACGGCACAGGCCTGGGCAGCGAAGGCTTCGTTGGACTCGATCACATCAAGGTCGGCAACGGTCAGACCGGCGCGCTTGAGCACCAGGCGGGTGGCGGGAATCGGTCCCAGTCCCATCATTGAAGGTTCAACGCCGGCGTGGGCATAACCCACCAGTCGGGCTATGGGCTTGAGGCCTTGTTCTTGAACAGTTTGGCCGGTGGCCATGATCAGTGCGCCGGCACCATCATTGAGGCCGGATGCGTTGCCGGCGGTGACGCTACCGTCCTTTTTGAAGGCAGGTTTCATGCGGCTCAATTGCTCGGCGTTGACCTCGGCCCGTACATGCTCATCCGTCGCAAACGAAACCGTCCCTTTGCGGGTCGCGATTTCGATCGGCACGATCTGCCCGGAAAAACGCCCTTCGGCAATCGCCCGGGCGGCACGCTGCTGGCTGAGAAGCGCCAATTCATCCTGGGCCTGACGCGTGATGCCATAGTGCTCGGCGATATTTTCAGCGGTGATACCCATGTGGAAACCGGCAAACGGGTCTTGCAGTGCCCCAAGCATGTAGTCGACGGCCTGCATGTCGCCCATTCGAGCGCCCCAGCGCGCCTGCGGCAACAAGTACGCGCCTCGGCTCATGGACTCGACGCCACCTGCCAGCGCAGCGCCCGCATCCCCCAGCATCAAACTTTGCGCGGCACTGACAATCGCCTGCAAACCCGAACCGCAAAGGCGGTTGACGTTGAAGGCGGGCGTCTCTTTCGTCAGGCCGGCATTCATCGCTACGACCCGGGAGATGTAGGCATCGCGCGCCTCGGTCGGGATTACATGTCCCATCACCGCATGGCCGATGTGCTCGGGCGCAAGGCCTGATCGTTCGATAGCGGCGCGGCAAACGTCGGTTGCCAACTGAATCGGCGGCACATCCTTGAGTGAACCGCCAAAGCTGCCGATGGCAGAACGGACGGCGCTCACTACAAAAATATCGGAATGGTTCATGTTGGCTCTCTGAATAGGTCTTTTTTGTTGGGCACGAGTCTAGAATCAGCAGCGCCACAGGCCTATGCCAAAACTGTTCAAGGGTGATGGCGTTTTTTGCCATATTCAGATGTGACGAGAGAGGCATTCAAATGCGGGAAACGGATTCGGTGGCGGTTTACTTCATGTACCCCATGATCCATGCGTTACGTGAGAAACCGCAGCGTCTGCGGGCAGTACTCGAACAGGTGGGAATTGATCCGGCACTGATGGACCAGCCGACGGCACGGGTGCCGGCCACGGCTTTCGCCGCGTTGTGGCTGGTGCAGATTCGTGAGTTGAACGACGAATTTTTCCAGTTGGACTCCCACGGAATGCCACCAGGCAGTTTTGCCTTGATCTGTCGGGCATTGATTCAGGAGCCGACACTGGAAAAAGCCATGCGTCAGTGCCTGGCCAATTTCGCCCTGTTCCTGCGTGATTTTCGCGGCACGTTGAGTGTGCGTGGCAAGCGTGCGGTCATCAGCTTGCAGACCTGTTCGCAGAACAGCGAGGTCAGCCGGTTGGGCGAAGAAACGTTTCTGGTGTTGATGATCAGCCTGCTGTGCTGGCTGGGCGGGCGGCGCATTCCGATCGATCGTGCGGACTTTCGTCATCAGCGTTTGTCGCTGCGTGATGATGCCATGCTCTGGGGCCCCAACCTGACCTTTGGTACCGAACGCACCGAAATCGAGTTCGCCAGTCACTACCTGCGGCTGCCGATGATTCAAGACCTTGCCTCGCTGAAAGTGTTTTTACGCACCGCACCGCAATGGCTGGTGATCCGCTTTCGCAATCAGCATGGACTGGCGTCGCAGGTTCACCAGCGCTTGCGCCACAGCCATTACAGCGAATGGCCGACCTTGCAGGCCTTCGCCCTGGAGCAGCACCTGAGCCCCAGCACCTTTCGCCGCAAACTGGGACGTGAAGGCTGTTCGTATCAGGAAATCAAGGATGAAGTGCGGCGCGTGGTGGCGTTTGAACGGTTGCGCCAGAGCAAGGCGAGCATCAGCGATATAGCCGAACAGTTGGGATTTCAGGAGCCTAGTGCGTTTCATCGGGCGTTCAAGAAGTGGACGGGGGAGAGCCCGGGGCGCTATCGGGCGCGGTTTCAGGAGGGTTCTGAATAGCCCTGCTCGCTGGGTCACGGCAAGGCTTTGTCAGCTCCGCAAAAACCTTGGTCTCGAACACTCCCATCACTATTCTTCAGTGCCGAGCCTCGCAAGGGAGGAGAGCAGATTGAGTTGGAGGATGTCTATAACAGCAGCAAGGAATACTTCCGACCTTCTCGGAAGCTATAAACGGGCTCCCATTTTAATTGTTTGGGTTTTTGAGCGGGTTACAAGTGATCAGCTCAAAAAGCCGGGGTATATATAAAGATCTAATTAATTATGTGCATATTTGTCACCTACCGTTTCACGAATAGGGTGAGTGTCGTAAATAATGATCATTTTTGTGATAAGGCCGGCTTCATTGAATTCAAAAACATCAACGCACTCAAAAGGTGCCTTGGATCCATCGCTCAGGACCCAGTCATAGTTAAAGTAGCCGGTGGCGCGTAACTGATCTTTAGCACTTACACAAATATCGATCTGGGTGATAGTGCTAGGCCCTGAGGTTTGTTGTAGTTTTTCAAAGAATGGACTAGGCTTCATCCAGCCCAGAAACGGAGAGTAGATATCTGCATCCTCAGTAAAAAGTGGGCAAATTGTCTCTGGGGTGCACTTTTCCAGTTCTGTGATGTATACAGCTACTTTGGTCGCCAGATCAATGTTAGGGTTGGTGAAGTTGGTATTTTCAGGGCTCATAATGTACTCCTTTTGGTTGAGGGTTCATGGTATGAAAGCGCTGTGGCACAGGCAATGTAAAATAGTTGATAGGGGGTATATCGTTTTGGAAACGGAGGCGTATGAAATCAAGAATATTTAAGTCGTTGCCCAGTCTCGTGGCGATCCAGTCGTTCGTGATATGTGCCGAGCTGAAGAGTATTAATAAAGCGTCGATGCTACTCCACAGATCGCAGGGGGCTATTAGCAAACAGATCAAACAACTCGAAGAACATTACGGTGTGGCGCTTTTTGAGCGCTCCGTAGAAGGTCTTAAGTTGACGGGGCGTGGGGTGCAATTTCTGGCGCTTTCACAGGACTTGCTTGAGTTGATGGAGAAGTATGAGCGTCAGGATCAATTCTTGATCAGGCCAATCACAATATCTGCCCCTTCTACATTTACGCTTAGATGGCTACTGCCTAGAATTGAAAATATCAAAGAAGCGCTTGGCGATCAAAAGCTGCAAATTAACAGCACCTATCAGGATTTGACATCGCTCAATGAAAGTGAGTTGGAGGTCATCATCAAAAGGGACAATGCTCAAGCAAAAGGAATTGTTTCTACTGAGCTTTTTTCTGAGTTTTTGACACCTATGTGCTCTTGCGCAGTAATGGCCGGCATTGTTGAGAATGACTTATCGCTGCGAGGCCAAAACTTATTGCATGCCTCCAAATCAGGAAGCGAGTGGGCCACCTGGCTAGAGTGCAGCAGAGCTGAAACAGATGTACCGGTTCAATCAATAGTATTCGATACCCTTGATCTTGCAATGTCAGCGGCGGAGGCATCGATGGGGGTTGTAATGGGAGATCCTGTTATGGCGGCGGAAAGATTAAGCTCGAAGCGTTTGGTCATGCCGTTCAGTTTGATTGTGCCTAGCGGGAAGAAATATTATGCATGCTACGCTGAAAAATATAGCGATAACCCAGCGATTGTGAAGCTGATTAACCTGCTTCAATCTCAGGTGTAAAAAAGCGGCCAGTGGGCCGCTTTTGCCTTCAAGCTATTGTTTTGTTAACCCTTTTTTAGATTGGAGATCACCCTTGGATTTCCAGAAGAACGCGATGCTCAGTCCGGCTATCCAAATCGAGAACACAAACCCTGCGATTCGGGTTTCTGGATCGATTATGACCAGAGCACCTAATAGAACAATAAAACTTAAGCAGATATAATTTACTATTGGGTAGCCAGGAAGCTTAAATGGCAGTGACGAATCTCCATCCTTAAAGCGAAGTCGATGTTTGATGTGGGACGCAAGTATCACTGCCCAAATCCACAGCAGTAGTAGCAAAACCCCCGCCATCAAATAACCGAATAGATCATTTGGGAGGAAAATATTCAGCGCCACGCCGACTAGCATGCAGGCAATGGAAACTGAAAGGGCTCTTGTGGGGACGTTACGGTCGCTAAGCGTTAGCATCGCTCTGGGGGCGTGCTCTTTGACAGCAAGGGAAAAAAGGCAGCGACTGGTTGCATACAAGCCACTGTTGCATGAAGACGCAATTGAAGTGATGACCACGATCATAATGATGTTTGCTGCGTCTTGAAGGCCCACGGCTGTAAATGCGAGAACAAACGGGCTTTGATTTGGATCAATCTGGTTCCAGGGAAACAGGCACATTACAATTGCCAGTGATCCCATATAGAAAATAGCGATGCGCAATAGAACGCCGTTTATAGATTTAGGAAGCGTCTTTTCTGGATCCTTGGCTTCTGCAGCCAGAAGTCCAATGATCTCCATTCCTCCAAATGAAAACGCAGCAATTGGGAGCGCCAGGAGGAAGGATTGGTAACCTGCTGCGAAGAAGCCACCGTGTTGCCATAAATTTGATACTGAGGGTCCGATTGGATTTCCAATGTTGGTTACGATCAGATAGAGGCCAACAAGAATGAGGCAAACGATGGTGATGACTTTAATAATAGCCATCCAGAACTCAACCTCGCCAAAATTTTTTACGCTGAGATAGTTGAATGCTGAAAGTAAAACCAGAGCGATGAAGGCTGGGGCCCATTGTGGGAGCGCTGGATAGAGATTGTGAACAAGCAATCCGATTGCGGTTAGCTCCGCAATACCTACCAATATCCAGTTCATCCAGTAAGACCAGCCTGTTATATAACCTGCCCAAGGTCCGAGCATTTCATCTGCAAGGTCTGACAGTGAGCGGCAACCAGGATTGGAAAGCAGAATTTCGCCAAGGGCCCTCATAACGATAAAAATGAATAGACCAGCGAGCGCGTACGCGAATATCAGTGCAGGCCCGGCTTTGGCAACGGCATGTCCGGATCCCAGGAAGAGGCCTGCGCCAATCGCGCCGCCAATGGCGATCAATCTGATATGTCTATATTCCAGTACACGTGCGAGCGTGGGTGAGGAACTATCATTTGGAATTTCGAGGGTCGAGGCTTTGCTCATTGTATCCATCCGCCTTTTTAAATAGTTATTTTTGCAGCAGAGATGCATTTAGAATTTGGCGTCTTATTTGATAAGTATTCAATCGAATATATTTCTCCCCCACTATTCCAAATGGTGGCTCCCCCCCCCCAAGAAAAAACAGATTATTAGTTCGCTTGCATGGCGAGATGAAGTATCCAGCCCTGACGCTGCCAGCCAGCGATGGCGACGACAGCGCGGTGTAGAGCTCTTGGCCTTGAAATCGCCGGTATCGTCGCAGGCGAAGTACTCGTTACTTGAGGCAATCCGGCCAATTGCTCCACGCAGTCGTTCGGCATGATCTAAGCTGCAAAAGATGGTTTTTGCGAGCAGGGGTTTCAATGCGAAGCACACCTGAAAACAGCCTGAAAAATGCGTTGAAAGCCTGTAGAGACAGCTTTGTTTCTGTTGGTTTTTTCAGCCTTTTCATCAACGCGCTAATGCTCGTTCCTACCTTCTATATGCTTCAGGTGTATGGGCGAGTTATAAGCAGCGGAAGTCTGACGACTCTGGCAATGCTGACGCTGATCATGACCGGCCTGGTGGTCACGCTCGGCTCCCTGGAATGGGTTCGTTCGCGCATCATGGTTCGGGTCAGTACCCGGCTGGATGTGTTGCTGAGTCGCCAAGTCTATAAGGCCAGCTTCAAACGGGCTCTGGACAGTGGCGGTATGGATGCTTCGGCCCAGTCGCTCAACGACTTGACGGGCTTGAGGCAGTTTCTCTCCGGTCCTGGATTGTTCGCCTTTTTCGATGCGCCCTGGTTGCCTATCTATATCGCTGTGATGTTCATGTTTCATCCCTGGTTTGGCTGGGTAGCGACGGGCAGTGCGCTGTTGCTGTTATTGCTCGCGTTTATCAATGAGAGGCTGACGGGACCGACACTGGCCCAGGCTAACAAGGAACATATTGGCGCGACGCTCTATACCACGAAGAATCTGCGCAACGCTGAAGTCATCGAGTCCATGGGCATGCTTGAAACCCTGATGGACCGTTGGGGGCATCGCCAAAGAAATGTCCTGTTGCTGCAGGCACAGGCGAGCGATAGAGGTGCCGTGATCAGCACGCTTTCCAGGACTTTCCGGATCCTGGTGCAGTCACTGATCCTTGGTCTGGGGGCGTATCTGGCCGTGGACCATCAGGTGGGGGCAGGCTTGGTGTTTGCCGGGTCCGTGCTGCTAGGGCGCGCATTGGCCCCCATCGATCTGATCATCGGCAGCTGGAGGGGCTTTATTGCGGCCCGCTCGCAGTACCGCCGTCTCAATGACATCCTCGACAAACAACAGGCTCAGCCCGAGCGTATGCCATTACCTGCGCCTCAGGGACACGTGCAGGTAGAGAATTTGGTCGTCGCGGCACCTGGCTCGAAAACGCCGATCATCAACAACATAAGTTTCAGCGTACCTGCCGGCTGCGTTGTCGGAATCATCGGTCCAAGTGCAGCGGGCAAGTCCACCCTGGCCAGGGCACTGATGGGGGTATGGGTGCCGCAACATGGCGTGGTCCGGCTCGATGGCGCGGACATTAGCGCGTGGGACAAACATGAACTCGGGCCGCATATAGGTTACTTGCCCCAGGACATTGAATTATTCGAAGGCAGCATCAGCGAGAACATTGCCCGCTTCGCCGAGGTCGACTCGGCACAAGTCATTCTGGCTGCCAGGACCGCTGGCGTTCACGAAATGATTTTGCAGTTGCCCGATGGCTACGACACCGTCATTGGCAGCGAGGGCCTCATGCTCTCGGGAGGGCAGCGCCAGCGCATCGGGCTGGCCCGTGCCCTGTATGGCAACCCGCGGCTGATTATTCTCGACGAGCCCAATTCCAATCTTGACGAAGTCGGTGATCGCGCACTGGTGGCAGCCATCCAGCAGCTCAAGCAGACCGGCGCGACCCTGTTTGTCATTACCCACCGAACCAACATCGTGTCGCAGCTTGACCGGCTCATGGTGATGAACGCAGGGGTTATCAGTCTCTATGGGCCGCGCGAGCATGTGCTCGCCGAACTCGCGCAGAAACAGCAGGCACAAAAACATGCCATGTCGGCAGGCGCCAGCATGGCTTCGGTCAAAACCAGCAAGGGTGATGCCGATGAACCCTACGATGCCCAGTCGTCAAATTGAAAGCTTCGCCGGCCTGCCGATATCTGATCGTAAAGCACGCCGCCTGGGCATTGGTATTGTGGGGTTGACCTTTGGCCTGTTCGGCACCTGGGCGGCGCTCGCGCCCCTAGACGGTGCCGCTTACGCGCCGGGGGTGGTCACCGTGCAGACTTACCGCAAAACGGTCCAGCATCCTGAAGGGGGCATCGTCAAAGCGGTACTGGTCCATGACGGTGACATCGTCAAGCGTGGTGATCCGCTGATCATTCTTGATGATGCCCAGTTGCGCTTCGAATACGAGATGACCCGAGGCCAGCTGGCCGCGACCAGAGCCATGGAGGCGAGACTCAGAGCCGAGCGCGACACACTGTCGGCGATCAGCTTTGGGGAGATAGCTGATCCCTCCAGTTTGCGAGGAGTGGAAGCGCGCCAGGGTGAGACCCAGGTATTCAACGCTCGGCAGGGCTCGCGGCTGGGCCAGATGGCGGTGTTACGCGAACGCATTGGGCAGTTGAGTCAACAGATCAAGGGACTGGAATCGATGATTGGTGCCAAGGTTAATCTGGAGAAATCCTACAGCGGTGAAATCGATGAATTGACCGACCTGCTCAAGCAAGGGTTCGTCGATAAACAACGCCTGCTCGAGCAGGAACGCAAGCTGGGGATGCTCAAATCGGAGGTGGCTGATCACCGTTCCGCTATTAACAGGACTCGTCTGCAGATCAACGAAACACAGCTGCAGATTCTGCAAATCGACAAGGATTTCAATACCGAGGTCGTCAAGGAGCTGGCCGAGGTTCAGACGAAGATGTACGACCTGCAAGAGAAAACCTCGTCCCTGGAAGACCGGCTCAGTCGTATCGTCATCCGCGCGCCCGACGCGGGCATGGTGATTGGCATGACGGTGCACACCATTGGTGGTGTGGTGAGCCCGGCGACGCCGCTGCTGGATATCGTTCCCTCGGTTTCCGAGCTGGTCATAGAGGCCCAGGTCGCGCCGGTGGATATTGATCGTATCGCCATCGGCAAGCGTGCCGACATTCGTTTCGGCGCATTCAATAGTGCGACCACGCCGGTGATCGAAGGCGAGGTCAGCAGTGTCTCGGCGGACCGGCTGACCAACGAAAAGACCGGGACGGCCTATTACCTGGCGCGGGTGCGGGTAACCGAGAAGGGCGCGCACACCTTGGGTGAGCGCAAATTACTGCCGGGGATGCCCGCGGATGTGTTGATCATCACGGGGCAACGTACGCTGTTGCAATACCTGATGCAGCCGGCTCGCAATGCCATCGCTCAATCGATGATCGAGGAATGATCGTGCGAGTACCTGCAGCTTTTCCCGGCGGTCTGCTCATGCTTGTACTGGGCACCGATATTGCCTTGGCGCAAACCACTGCGGCAACGCCGGCCGGGGTCAGCGCTTCGACGTTTTCCACCGACCTCATGCAGTTGTACCGTGAGTCACGGCTCGAGGATCCGCGGGTATTGGCCTCCTATGCGCAAGCGCAGGCGGGCAAGGAACATCAGCGCGAGGCCTTGGGTGCGCTGTTCCCCCAGGTATCGCTCAACGCCGGGGCGAATCGGATTCATCAGGAGAACGACCTGGTGCAGCGCAGTTACGACAGCGAAAACTACAGCCTGGTGCTGCGTCAGTACCTCTACAACAAGACTGCGTGGGAGAACTACCAAAAATTCAAAAGCCTGGCCAAGCAGTCCGAATCGCAAGCGCTTGACGCCCAGGCCGAGGCCACGGTGGACTTGGCGCAGCGTTACTTCACCGCGTTGGCGGCCGAAGATGAACTGGAGTTGGTGAGGGCGGAGCGTCGAACCACGCAAAAGAGTCTGGACCGAGTCAATGCGTTGTACGAAAAGCAGCTGGCATTGATTACTGATCAACTCGACCTCAAGGCCCGGGTAGATTTGCTGGCGGCGCAGGAACTGGATGCCCAGAACCAGGCCAGTATCAGTCGCGAGGCACTGGCGGAGATCGTCGGCCGGCCGGTCAAGGAGAAGCTCAACCGGATTCGCGATGATGTGCAACTGCGGGTTTCAGCGCAGAGCCTGGAAACCTGGGTCCGCGAGGGTATAGCGCTAAACCCGGCGCTCAAGGCCAACGAGAGCGGCGTCGAAGCAGCGGGCGCTGCGTTGCGCAGTGGCAAGGGCGGGCACTATCCGACCCTGAGTCTGAGCCTGAGTGCACAACAGACCAACGAGGGCTACAACAATACCCTGGCGCCGCGCACCGACAGTTATGTCGCCGGTATTGGCCTTCAGGTGCCGCTGTACAGCGGCGGCTCGACCTCGGCTCGGGTCCGTGGGCTCTATCAGGATCAGATTACCGCCGAGCAGGAACTGGAAGCGATCCGGCGCCGGGTGGTCAAAGAGATCACTAGCGCTTACCTGACCGCCAATTCGAGCGGAGAAAAGATCAGCGCGAGCCGAAATGCCCTGGCCTCGGCACAGCTGTCCAGAGTGGCGGCAGAGAAAGCGCTCGATTACGGAATGGTCAATGCCGTCGATGTACTGACCAGCGTACGCAACGAATTCCGGGCTCGTCGTGACCTGCTCAAGACGCAATACGAGTTCGTCACCAATGTCCTCACGCTCAATCGCTGGGCGGGAAAGCTGCCTGCCGAAAGTGTCGAAAGCGTTAATGGCTGGTTGAGCCCCGGCAGCTCCAGCCAAAACCTCACATCCCACTGATTCTGCCGCAATATCGACTGCGTATCCCCCCATCCCCACTGGACGCCAATTTGCGCCACAACCTCCCGCAGTTCAGGCGTTGGTTGCTGTGGCGTTATCGCAAAAAACTCGAGCACCGCAGTCATGCTGTTACCCAACGCACCGGAAGGAAAAACCAGTGGCGAGACCCAGACAGGGAGATTTCAATGGCTCGGGCAAGGCAAATTTCGCCGATAAATTGACGCCAGTGTTACGGTCGTACTTGTATGCGCACCACTCGTCGGTTAATTGACGATTTTTGTCGTGGTCAGACCTTGGCCGCAGGTCGCCCCGACGAGCCTAAGACCTTGATTTTCTAGGGCAGGAAGGGCCTTGGAAGCATCGGACGCGCTACTCGCAGGAGGCTTGAGTCGACGACTGGCGGAAGGGCGTGCTGGCAGTGTGCTGGTGTGGCCTAGACTCAGTTGAACAGATCGAGGGAGCACATCAATCATGCGCAAGCTATTGATGATTATTCCTATTTATGTTGCCTCGATGGCTTTACCCGGCTTTTGGAAGCGTCCGCGACTCCTGCCGGTGAAGCCAGTGGAAGTGTCCCCCAGGGATGAAGTAGCCGGGTGGGCACCATTAAGGCCTGTCGGCGCTCGCATCTGTCCTTCGATCACGGTGGCCAGGTGAGGGAGCCGCTGATCCATGTAGGCCAAGGGAGGGAGGTCGTAGTTCATTTTTCAAGGGAGTCAGGAAAGTAATGACGACCCACAGAAAACCAATACGCGTGATGCTGATCGATTGTCGTCCCCTCGTGCTCATGGGCCTTCAAGACTTGATCAATGCCCGCAAGCCTCAGATGGAAGTTAGCGGCCAGGCCACCACCTATACCAATGCGCTGGATCTTGCCGATCAGTTACGTCCCAATGTGATTTTTTTCAGTTTCTTTCCGGATGCGCTGAACCCACTGGAGGTCGTTGCGGGACTCACCCGCAGCGCCGAAATGAAATTGCTGGTGCTCAAGGGCCTGTACGAAACCGTTCCCGTTGCCCAGGCAATAGAGGCGGGCGCACGCGGCATCGTGTTGGCGGAAGACCCGACGGAATCGATCATCCAGGCCATCATCACGGTTCACCACCGCGACACCGGACTGGATAGAGCCTGGGCCGGTGGGCTTTCCGGCTATGCCGCGACCGGGCACGTACACTTGAAATGCAATCTGGAGCAGGCAAAACAGGCGCGGCTGACGCTGCGCGAGAGGGAACTGATTCGCGCCATTGTGGGAGATCCGTCCGCCAAATACATGAGCATCGCCGGGCGCCTGGGCATCAGCGAGCACACCGTGCATAACCACCTCAGCAACATTTATCAAAAGCTTAATCTCATCAACCGCATCGACTTGCTGATGTATGCGCTGAAGCACGGGCTCACCAACAATGAAAAACCACCCGAGTCTACGTGGGTGGAAATGGATTTGGTTTCACGTCAAAAAAAGACGGTCTGAAACCCTTTGACACCCACTGGCGCGCAGAGGGTGCCCAGGTTGATGCGATCGTGCGGATCTCCTATTGGAAATGCAAAAGATGCGAGGGTGGCTTGCGCCACCCTCGCATCTTTTTATGCGCGTTTCTCAGGCGCTGCCAAAGACAATGTCGCTACTCAGAAGATCGACCCCGACCAAGGTGATGGTCGTGACTTGTCCGCCCGTTTCGGCAACCGTGACGATGCTGTCTGCACCGCTGATGTCGATCGATTGGACAACCGCGCTCTGGTCGCCGTTGAGCACCAGGGCGTCTCGCAGGTTTGCGTTCGCGTCGAAGCCGGTGACCTGATACAGGTTCTCATCGACTGACAAATCGACGTTGAAGGCATCACGCTCACCGCCCGTGCCAATCAGGGTGAAGTCGAACTGTGCTCCGGCCAAGTCGTTGGCGAACAGGTTGGCGTCGAACGTACTCGTTGCCGAGTCCCCATCCTTGTCCGTCAGCGTCGCGTTGAACGTCAGCTGGACATCGCTGGCCAGGCTCTCGCTCTCCTGAATGAACTGGATCACCGGGATCTTGATCTCGCCTCGGGCCATCGTGAGCTGAACAGCGTCGATCAGATTCGTGCCATCGCTCTCAATGAGGAAGGATACCTGTCCGCCTGCCTCCGGAGTCAGGGTGTTCACTTCGATGAGGTTCGAGAACGTGCCATCCTCGTAGTAGGCCCTGTAGTACAGGTCCTCGGTTGCCGTGTTGTAACCTCCCACGGAGTTGTCGATGAAGACCCTCATGCCCGTCAGGAGGCTCTCCGGATTGACGACGAAACTTTCATCCGCGGCGCTGATTGCCGCCAGGTTGTCTCCCTGGAACAGGTTATTGGCGACGCCGATGCCGGCCGTGCTGACGTTCATGGCCCTCGGGTCAATGTACGAGGGCAGGGGGTTGGTCTGTAGCGTGGCTTCGGTGGGGTCGGGTTCCCCGAGTCCGATACCGGTCAGGATGTCCGAAGTTGACGCAAGTGCCTTCGCGGAAAAGAACACAACCTCCTCAGATGGTGAAGGAATAGTCGGTGGATCCTGCTCCGGAATTAACAAGGTGCGCACGGGATCCGGGCCGCCGGCACCGAGCGCGCCATCGGCAGTGCTGAGCACGATCTCTGAACTGAAGCCTTGCACCAGATCCAGTGCATAGCGGCCATCGGCATAGGCAGTCAGCGTGTAGTCGACGCTGGTATCCGCGGTTGCGGCGTTATTGTCGAAATCGCCGGTCAACGTCCCTGCGAATTGGTACGCGCCATTGCCGTCCGGTGAGGGCGATTGCTCGGTGAGCGTGGCGGTCCCGGTCGTGGTCGTGTTGTCTGGCCTGACGAGGGTGAACTGGCTATTCACCGAGATATCCAGACCGGCCGCACCCAACCCGTCGGCGCCCGCCGAATTGTCCCAGAACCCGAATTGCGGCAGGACGCTACCGGTGCCGATCAGGTTGCCGAATGCCAGTGATGGGCCGTCGTCTTCGAACACCAGGTTCTGGCCGATGTTGAGCGTCGCCTGGGCGCTGTCGCCGTCCTTGTCGGTTGCGGTCCCTATCAGCGTCACCAGATTGTCCGCCGACAGACTCGTCGAATCATCGGGATTGGTGGCATCGGGATGCACCACGGCCCGCAGCTGGTCGAGCGTGACGTCACCATTGGCGGCGACGCTGGCGGTGAACACCAGCAGGTTGGTGGTGGCCGTGCGGCCTTCCACCACGGTGCCGTTGAGCGACAGGTTCACTGCCTCGCCCGTGGCCGTGTCGGTGAGCCCGGAAGCCCCCGCCACCACGCCCAGCGCATAGGTCAGTGTGCCCGCGCCATCAGCGCCAAACGCGGAGCTGAAGTTGGCGGCAAAGTTCTGGGTGGCGTTGGTTGCCAGCACCGTTTCGTCGACCGTCAGCGTTGGTTCCGTGCCGGTGGTGCTGATGCTTGGCCCGTCGTCCTTGAACACCAGGTTCTGGCCGATGTTGAGCGTCGCATGGGCGCTGTCGCCATCCTTGTCGGTTATGGTCGCCGTCAGTGTCACCAGGTTGTCTGCCGACAGGGTCGTCGAATCATCGGGATTGGTGGCATCGGGATGCACCACAGCCCGCAGCTGGTCGAGGGTGACGTCACCATTAGCGGCGACGCTGGCGGTGAACACCAGCAGCCCGGTGGTGGCCGTGCGGCCTTCGACCACTGTCCCATTGAGAGACAGGTTCACTGCCTCGCCGGTGGCCGTGTCGGTCAGCCCGGAAGCCCCCGGCACCACGCCCAGCGCATAGGTCAGTGTGCCCGCGCCATCAGCGCCAAACGCGGAGCTGAAGTTGGCGGTAAAGCTTTGGGTGGCGTTGGTCGCCAGTACCGTTTCGTCGACCGTCAGCGTTGGTTCCGTGCCGGTGGTGCTGATGCTTGGCCCGTCGTCCTTGAACACCAGGTTCTGGCCGATGTTGAGGGTCGCATGGGCGCTGTCGCCATCCTTGTCGGTTATGGTCGCCGTCAGTGTCACCAGGTTGTCTGCCGACAGACTCGTCGAATCATCGGGATTGGTGGCATCGGGATGCACCACAGCCCGCAGCTGGTCGAGGGTGACGTCACCATTGGCGGCGACGCTGGCGGTGAATACCAGCAGCCCGGTCGTGGCCGTGCGGCCTTCGACCACTGTGCCGTTGAGAGACAGGTTGACCGCCTCGCCGGTGGCCGTATCGGTCAGTCCGGAGGCTCCCGGCACCACGCCCAACGCGTAGGTCAGTGTGCCCGCGCCATCAGCGCCAAACGCGGAGCTGAAGTTGGCGGTAAAGCTTTGGGTGGCGTTGGTTGCCAGCACCGTTTCGTCGACCGTCAGCGTCGGTTCCGTGCCGGTGGTGCTGATGCTTGGTCCGTCGTCCTTGAACACCAGGTTCTGGCCGATGTTGAGGGTCGCATGGGCGCTGTCGCCGTCCTTGTCGGTTATGGTCGCCGTCAGTGTCACCAGGTTGTCTGCCGACAGGGTCGTCGAATCATCGGGATTGGTGGCATCGGGATGCACCACAGCCCGCAGCTGGTCGAGGGTGACGTCACCATTAGCGGCGACGCTGGCGGTGAACACCAGCAGCCCGGTGGTGGCCGTGCGGCCTTCGACCACTGTCCCATTGAGAGACAGGTTGACTGCCTCGCCGGTGGCCGTATCGGTCAGTCCGGAGGCTCCCGGCACCACGCCCAACGCGTAGGTCAGTGTGCCCGCGCCATCAGCGCCAAACGCGGAGCTGAAGTTGGCGGTAAAGCTTTGGGTGGCGTTGGTTGCCAGCACCGTTTCGTCGACCGTCAGCGTCGGTTCCGTGCCGGTGGTGCTGATGCTTGGCCCGTCGTCCTTGAACACCAGGTTCTGGCCGATGTTGAGGGTCGCATGGGCGCTGTCGCCATCCTTGTCGGTTATGGTCGCCGTCAGTGTCACCAGATTGTCCGCCGACAGACTCGTCGAATCATCGGGATTGGTGGCATCGGGATGCACCACGGCGCGGAGCTGGTCGAGCGTAACGTCACCATTGGCGGCGACGCTGGCGGTGAATACCAGCAGCCCGGTCGTGGCCGTGCGGCCTTCGACCACTGTGCCGTTGAGCGACAGGTTCACTGCCTCACCGGTGGCCGTGTCGGTCAGCCCGGAAGCCCCCGCCACCACGCCCAGCGCGTAGGTCACTGTGCCGGCCCCATCGGCGCCAAACGCCGAGCTGAAGTTGGCGGCAAAGTTCTGGGTGGCGTCGGTCGCCAGCACCGTTTCGTCCACTGTCAGCACAGGCTCCGTGCCGGTGGCGGTGATGCTCGGTCCGTCGTCCTTGAACACCAGATTCGAGCCGATGTTGAGGGTTGCCTGGACGCTGTCGCCATCCTTGTCGGTTATGGTCGCCGTCAGTGTCACCAGGTTGTCCGCCGACAGGCTCGTCGAATCATCGGGATTGGTGGCATCGGGATGCACCACCGCCCGCAGCTGATCGAGCGTAACGTCACCATTGGCGGCGACGCTGGCGGTGAACACCAGCAGCCCGGTCGTGGCCGTGCGGCCTTCGACCACTGTCCCATTGAGAGACAGGTTGACCGCCTCGCCGGTGGCCGTGTCGGTGAGCCCGGAAGCCCCCGCCACCACGCCCAGCGCATAGGTCAGTGTGCCCGCGCCATCAGCGCCAAACGCGGAGCTGAAGTTGGCGGAAAAGTTCTGGGTGGCGTCGGTCGCCAGCACCGTTTCGTCCACTGTCAGCACAGGCTCCGTGCCGGTGGCGGTGATGCTCGGTCCGTCGTCCTTGAACACCAGGTTCTGGCCGATGTTGAGGGTTGCCTGGACGCTGTCGCCGTCGCCATCGGTTGTGGTCGCCGTCAGTGTCACCAGGGTGTCTGAGGTCAGGCTCGTCGAATCATCGGGATTGGTGGCATCGGGATGCACCACCGCCCGCAGCTGATCGAGCGTAACGTCGCCATTGGCGGCGACGCTTACCGTGAACACCAGCAGCCCGGTCGTGGCCGTGCGGCCTTCGACCACGGTGCCGTTGAGCGACAGGTTGACCGCCTCGCCGGTGGCCGTGTCGGTGAGCCCGGAGGCACCCGCCACCACGCCCAGCGCGTAGGTCAGCGTACCCGGGCCATCCGCACCAAACGCCGAGTTGAAGTTGGCGGCAAAGTTCTGGGTGGCGTTGGTCGCCAGCACCGTTTCGTCCACCGTCAGCGTCGGCTCCTCACCGGTGGCGCTGATGCTCGGTCCGTCGTCCTCGAATACCATCTTGGAGCCGATTTCGGCGATCGAAGTAGAAGCCTTGGCCAGCGTGAAGCCGCCGATATCAAAATCGGCGTGGTCATTGCCCCTGGCGTCGAGAGCTGCCCCGTTCTCGATGAGCACGCGGTTGTGGTTCGACGTTGTGGTGTATTCAATCTGGTAGCCGGCCAACACGCCGGTGATGGTTGCAACCCCACCAGTAAAGCTGATGGTAATGGTCGGATCATTCACTGTTCCGTCTGAATTCTCGATCACCAGCCCGGTGCTATTGTTGATGACGCGAACATTGGTGATGGCAACCGGCGTATCGTTCGCATAGCCGTTGATGAAATTCGCGCCAGATTCAGCCGCGGTGCTGAATGCGCTGATTTTTACGACGGCACTCTTGCCGCTTTGCAACTGGACGACGTCGAAGTTGGCCGAGGTCGTATTGTAGACGCTGGTAAAGTCGATGTTGGACTCAACATCGGCTTCGGTCTGACTCAGGTTGGGAACGGTCACATCCTGCCTGGCGCCCGTGACGAACGAAAAGCGGATGCCTTCCTGCTCCACAATCATCTGGTTGTTGGTACCGAAGGTGGTCGGGCCACCCCCCTGGCTGGTATTGATCGTGTCGCCAGTGTTTATATTGGCACCGCTTGACTGGTCAGCGGGGTCCTTGCCAGTGGCGATGATGGTGGGATCCGTGATCCGCACGACACCATTGACGGTTTCAGTTGCCGGGTTCGCTTTCGTGAACATCAGGAACAGGTTCTGACCGGAGGGCGCACCGGCCAGACTGAATTCCAGGTCCTGAGTGGCGCCGATGAACACCTTATCCAGCAGATTGAGCGAATCATCGGGGTTCGTCATATCTGGATGCTTGAGCGGTTGGTACTCCACGGTCCAGATCTTGCCGCCGGTGACCGGCGATCCGGTTTCTTCAATGTAGGCAGCGAACACGATCGCGCCGGATGCGCTCCCGGCTCGGCCCACAAGAATGTTGTTGTTCGTATCGGTATAGAGAAGGATGCTGGTGCCATCGAGGGTGTCCAGCCCGCTGTCCACGCCATTGAGGGGGGCGCCAGCGCTGTCGACGAAGCGGATATCGGTAATGCTTCCTCCGCCGGTGAAGGTGAACGCATTGGTGCCCGTGTTGCCCGCGGCACCGGTATAGCCACTCAAGGCCGCACCCGTTGCGGTACCTGCTCCAAGTGCGGTCAAACGGGTAGAGAAGGAAGAGGGCAGGGATGCCACCAGAATGTCGTTGTCGTCAGCGTCTCCTGCAGGGGTTGGCGTGGCGGTGGCGTTCTGTAACCCGGCCGTCTCGTCCAGCACAACGTCCTCGCCGGTGATTGCAATAGCCATGATTTTTCTCCCGAGCAATTGCGGTCATCAATGCCTGACCATTGACCTACAACTATGAATAAAGCGCCGGAGGTTGCACATTGGCCGATACTCCCAAGCGGGATAGGAGTTTCGGCCTAGTCGTCTTCGTCGGTGGTCCGCCGCAGGGTGCCCAGGGTGATGCGAGCGTGCGGATCGCCTATTGGAACTGCAAAAAACAATGCGAGGGTGGCTTGCGCCACCCTCGCATTGTTTTCACACGCGCAACGCCTCAGACGCTGCCAATAACGATGTCGCTAGTCAGAAGATCGACCCCGACCAAGGTTATGGTCGTGACCTGTCCGCCCGTTTCGGTAACCGTCACGACGCTGTCTGCGCCGCTGGTGTCGAGCTGGACAACGGCAGTCTGGTCGCCGTTGAGCACCAGCGTATCTCGCAGGTTGGCGTCCGCATCGAAGCCGGTGACCTGGTACAGGTTCTCATCGAATGACAAGTCAACGTTGAAGGCATCAGCCTCACCGCCCGTGCCCACCAGCGTGTAGTCGAAGGCGCCGACCAAGTCGTTGGCGAACAGGTTGGCGTCAAACGTACTTGATGCCGAGTCCCCATCCCTGTCCGTCACCGTCGCGTTGAACGTCAGCTGGATATCGCTGGCCAGGCTCTCGGTCTCCTGAATGAACTGGATCACCGGGATCTTGATGTCGCCTCGGCCCATCGTGAGCTGAACAGCGTCGATCAGCGTCGTGCCTTCCTGCTCAATGAGGAAGGACACCTGTCCACGGGGCTCTGGAGTCAGGGTATTCACCTCGATGAGGTTCGAAGTCGTGCCATCCTCGTAGTAGATCCTGTAGTACAGGTCCTCGGTCGCGGTGTTGTAACCCGCTACAGAGTTGTCGATGAAGACCTTCATGGCCGTCACCAGGCTCTCCGGATTGACGACGAAACTTTCATCGGTAGCGCCGATTGCCACCAGGTTGTCTCCCTGGAGGACGTTATTGGCGACGCCGATGCCGGACGTGCTGACGTTCATGGCCCTCGGGTCGATGTACGAGGGCAGGGGGTTGGTCTGTATCGTGGCTTCGGTGGGGTCGGGTGCTCCAAGCCCGATACCGGTCAGGATGTCCGAAGTCGACGCAAGCGCCTTCGCGGAAAAGAACACAACCTCCTCGGATGCCGAAGGAATAGTCGGGTCATTCGTCTTCGGAATTAACAAGGTGCGCACCGGGTCCGGACCGCCGGCAGCGAGCGAGCCATCGGCAGTGCTGAGCACGACCGTCGAACTGAAGCCTTGCACCAGATCCAGTGCATAGCTGCCATTGGCATAGGCAGTCAGCGTGTAGTCGACGCTGGTATCCGCGGTTGCGGCGTTGTTGTCGAAATCGCCGGTCAACGTCCCTGCAAATTGGTACGCGCCATTGCCGTCCGGTGAGGGCGACTGCTCGGTGAGCGTGCCGGTCCCGGTCGTGGTCGTGTTGTCTGGCCTGACGAGGGTGAATTGGTCATTCACCAACGAGATATCCAGACCATTCGTATCCAGCCCGTCGGCGCCGGCCGAATGACTCCAGAAGCCAGTTTGCGGCAGGACGCTACCGGTGCCGATCAGGTTGCCAAAGGCGAGTGCTGGGCCGTCATCTTCGAAGATGATCTTGGAGCCGATTTCGGCGGTCGTAACAGCAGTTTGGAGCAGTGTGAAACCACCGATGTCAAAATCGGCATGGGTATTGCCCCTGGCGTCGAGGGCCGCTCCGTTCTCGACGAGCACGCGGTTGTGATCCTCCGTTGTGGTGTATTCAATCTGGTAGCCGGCTTTAACGCCGGTGATGGTTGCAACCCCATCAGTAATGCTGATGACAAGGGCCGGATCAGTCACCAATACGCCTGAATTGAAGACGCGCACATTGGTGATGTCAACCGGCGTATCGTTCGCATAGCCGTTGATGAAATCCACTTCAGGTTCAGGATCGGTGCTGAATGCGCTGATTTTTACCACAGCACTCTTGCCGCCTTGCAACTGCACGACGTCGAAGTTGGCCATCTTCGCGTTGAAGACGTCGGTAAAGTCGATATTGGATTCAACATCTGCTTCGTTCTGACTGAGGTTGGGAATGGTCACATCCTGCCTGGCACCCGTGACGAACGAAAAACGGATGCCATCCTGTTCCACAATCATCTGGCTGTTGGTGCCGAAGGTGGTCGGGTTAGCCGCCTGGCTGGTAATGATCGTGTCGCCAGTGTTTATATTGGCGCCGCTTGACTGGTCTGCGGGGTCCTTGCCGGTGGCGATGATGGTGGGGTCCGTGATCCGCAAGACACCAGCGTCATCGACAACTGTCGGGTTCTCCTTAGTGAACATCAGGAAGAGGTTCGAACCGGAGGGCACACCGGCCAGACTGAATTCCAGGTCCTGACTGGTTCCGACGAATACCTTATCCAGCAGATTGAGCGAATCATCGGGGTTCGTATCATCTGGATGCTGGAGCGGTTGGTACTCCACGGTCCAGATCTTGCCGCCGGTGACCGGCGATCCGGTTTCTTCAATGTAGGCAGCGAACACGATCGCGCCGGTAGCGCTCCCGGCTCGGCCCAGAAGGATGTTGTTGTTCGTATCGGTATAGAGAAGGATGCTGGTGCCATCGAGGGTAAACAGTCCGCTGTCCACGCCATCAAGCGGTGTGCCATCGCTGTCGACGAAGCTGATATCGGTAATGCTTGCTCCGTCGGTGACGGTAAACGCATCGCTGCCCGTGTCGCCCACGGCACCGGTATAGCCACTCAAGGCCGCACCTGTTGCGGTGCCTGCCGCAAGTGCGGTCAAACGGGTAGAGAAGTCCGAGGGCAGGGACGTCACCGGAATGTCGTTGTCATTAGCGTCCTCCGCAGGGGTTGGCGTGGCGGTGGCGTTCTGCAACCCGGCCGTTTCGTCCAGTGAAACGTCCACGCCGGTGATTCCAATAGCCATGATTTTTCTCCCGCGCAATTGCGGTCATCGAGGCCTGACCGTTGACCTATCGCTGCAACTATGGCTAAGCGCCGGGGACCGCGCATCGGCCGATACTCCCAAGCGGGATGGGAGTTTCAGACTACTTGGATGGGGGAACAGCACGAGGGCGTGAAGGAACGGTGCCGCCTATTCCGTTTGTGAATGAGGGCAGGTTGACTCAGGAACGAAGCGGCCCAATGAAAACGGCCTGGCCCCTTCCGGGAGCCAGGCCGTGTACCTGCAGCGGTTTTCAGACAATGTCAGTGCTTGCGATGTCGGTCACCCCGTACCTTTTCGACAGGGCTGAAAACCACTCGCCGCTTCCTTAGCTGATCAAAGCACCAAATCTGTCGGTGCCAAGTTAGTTACTCCTACCAGTTCGATCACAGGATTTTCGATATCAATCGTCTGAACAGCGGTGAAATCGCTATCGCTATCGACGACTTTGAAATCCAGCGTTAGATCAAGGGTAGCGGGTGTAGTCGTGGTGGTGGAGAAACCAGCATCGATGATCTTCAGCGGATTCGTACTCGTATCCTCGGCAATCGTGTTTCCAGGCCCGACGAGACCACTGACCGGCTGTGCGGAAGTGCTGCTTGCGCCATCGGCACCGACATTGCGATTCAGATTTATCGCGCTGCCCGTAAGGCCAGCATCATTCGAAAGAATCTGAATACCCTTGATGAGCCAGTTATCACCGATCTGGGTGTTGAAGTCATTGCTTTCAACAATCAATAGAGCATCATTATTGTCCAGGAACGGGTCGTTCGGATCGGCTAGGTCGTTGAGGATAAGGGCCTCGTACTTGGTTCCAACAAGATCGGCGTTGTTTGTATCGTTCTCGTACACATCGCCTTGGTCGACGTAGATGGCACGTGTTGTAGTCGTGCCGGGATTATTTGCATCAGCAAGACTGACTATAAGCACAAGATCATCGCTTTCAGTCTCGTATCCATCGAACTTGATAAAGAAATCGGTCGCGTAACTAAAATTGTTCGCGCCCAGATTTCCTTTCGGATCAGTCTGGAAGAAATTGATGTTGGCCGCTTCACCTGCCTGGATCGTATTTCCGGAGACGCCCAGAGCAGTGCTGGACAAGGTTACAGGGGCCTGCGTGCCGCTCACAAGCTCACCCGCCGTCACAACAGTATTGCCGCCGGCACTAAGTGGTGCCTCGAAGCCCGTGATCTGGATGAAGAAACCTTCCCCAAGCTTCCCAGTGGCCACAGGTGATGGGCCACTGGAAGGGCTCGTACCACCCACGTTATACGTTTCGTATCCAGTACCTTCGCCCAGCGTGACGTCTTGCGTCGTTTGCAGCGCATCCATCTGGAAGGTATAGGTGTCATTGGCTTTGTCAAACACCAGCGTGCCTTCCACCAGTTCAGGCGCGGTGCCAGCATTCCGATCGTGATCGTATTCGAACGACACGTTAAACGTGGCAGCGTTGAGATTCTCTGAATCCCAGGTGACCGTTGGATTAACGATCGCAACATCGTTCGCCGAACCAGAGAGGGCGAGTTCGGCAAAATCACTGTCCGCTGCCGAAGAGTAGGTCGGCCCGCGCTGGTCCGCACCTATCGAGTAGGCGAAGTCACCCGAAAAGGTCCATGACGTCTCACCCAAAGTGGGATCGACATCTTGCACAGGGGCTGTCCCTATAACGGGCGTATCGTCGTCGACGGTGATGACCAGTTTGTCGGCCGCGGCCGTCACCGTGTCGCCGTCCTTGTCGGTGGCCTGCAGCAGCGTGCCCAGGTTGATGGTGATGTCGTTCTCGTTGTTGCCAGCCGCGTGATCCAGCTGCTTGAGCAGCGTGAAGCTGTACACACCCGCTGTGGTGAGGCTGAACGTAAACACGTCGGCACCGCCTACGCCAGCCTTGGCGGTGAGCGTGTTGCCCGCGACGCTGTACACCAGCGCCACCCCGGCCGAGCTCAGCGCCGGCAAGCCGCTGGTGACACTCGACAAGGCATAGCTCAGCGGCGTGTCGGCGCCCGACTGGAAGATACCAGTCACGCTGCCACCGGCGATGGTCGCCTCGCCAGCCACATCGCCCGTACCACCGGCGTTGCCATTGGCCAAGCCATCCTCGTCGACGGTTCCCGTTACGGCGGTCCCGGTCGCCGTCGGCGTGTCGTCGTCGACGATGATGACCAGTTTTTCGGCCGCAGCCGTCACCGTGTCGCCGTCCTTGTCGGTGGCCCGCAGCAGCGAGCCCAGGTTGATGGTGATGTCGTTCTCGTCGTTGCCAGCCGCGTGATCCAGCGGCTTGAGCAGCGTGAAGCTGTAGGCACCCGCTGCGGTGAGACTGAACGTGAATACGTCGGCACCGCCTACGCCGGCCTTGGCGGTGAGCGTATCGCCGGCGACGCTGTACACCAGCGCCACCCCGCCCGAGCTCAGCGCCTGCAAGCCGCTAGTGTCACTCGACAAGGCATAGCTCAGCGGCGTGTCGGCGCCGGACTGGAAGATGCCGGTCACGCTGCCGCTGGCCGTGGTCGCCACGCCCGCCACGTCACCCACACCACCGGCAATGCCATTGGTCAGGCCGTCCTCGTCGACGGTTCCCGTCACGGCGGTTCCGGTCGCCGTCGGCGTGTCGTCGTCGACGGTGATGACCAGTTTTTCGGCCGCAGCCGTCACCGTGTCACCGTCCTTGTCGGTGGCCCGCAGTAGCGAGCCCAGGTTTATGGTGATGTCGTTTTCGTCGTTGCCTGCCGCATGATCCAGCGGCTTGAGCAGGGTGAAGGTGTAGGCACCCGCTGCGGTGAGGCTGAAGGTGAACACGTCGAGTGCGCCGGCCTTGGCGGTGAGCGTGTTGCCCGCGACGCTGTACACCAGCGCCACCCCGCCCGAACTCAGCGCTGGCAAGCCGCTGGTGTCACTCGACAAGGCATAGCTCAGCGGCGTGTCGACGCCGGACTGGAAGATGCCGGTCACGCTGCCGCTGGCGATGGTCGCCACGCCAGTCACGTCGCCCACACCACCGGCAATGCCATTGGTCAGGCCGTCCTCGTCGACGGTTCCAGCCACGGCGGTCCCGGCCGCCGCCGGCCCGTCGTCTTCGAAGATCATCTGGGAGCCGATTTCGGCGCTCGTAACAGAGGCTTGGAACAGGTGGAGGCCATCGATATCAAAGTCGGCGTGCTCATTGCCCTTGGCGGTGAGGGCCGCCCCGTTCTCGATGAGCACGCGGTTGTGAACCGCCGTTGTGGTGTATTCGATCGCGTAGCCGGCTTTAATGCCGGTGATGGTTGCAACCCCATTAACAAAGGTGATGCCAATGGTGGTGTCATTCACCGTTCCGTCTGAATTATCGATCACCGTCCCGGTGCTGTTGAGGACGCGAACACTAGTGATGTCAACCTTCGTATCATTCCCATATCCGTCGATGAATTGCGTGCCAGATTCAACAGCGGTGGTGAATGCGCTGATTTTTACGACAGCGCTCTTGCCGCTTTGCAACTGCACGACGTCGAAACTGACCGTATTCACATTGACGACGCCGGTAAAGTCGGCGTTGGCTTCGACATCTGCTTCATTCTGATCCAGGTTGGGAATGGTCACATTCTGCCTGGCACCCGAGACGAACGAAAAACGGATGCCTTCCTGTTCCGTAATCATCTGGTTGTTGGTGCCGAAGGTGGTCGGCCCACCTGCCTGGCTGGTATTGATCGTGTCGCCAGTGGTTATATTGACGCCAGTTGACTGGTTTGCGGGGTCCTTGCCGGTGGCAATGATGGCGGGATCCGTGATCCGCATGACACCACCGACGTCGACAACTGTCGGGTTCGCCGTCGTGAACATCAGGAAGAGGTTCTGACCGGAGGGCGCATCCTTGAGACTGAATTCCAGGTTCTGACTGGCTCCGATGAAAACCAAACCCGCCAGATCGACCGCGTCATCGGGGTTCGTCGTAACTGGATGCTTGAGCGGTTGGTACTCTACGGTCCAGATCTTGCCGCCCGTGACCGGCGATCCGGTTTCGTCGATATAGGCAGCGAACACGATCGTGCCGTTTGCGCCCCCGATTCGACCCAGAAGGATGTTGTTGTTCACCGTATCCGTATAGAGAAGGATGCTGGTGCCATCGAGGGTATCCAGTCCGCTGTCCGTCCCATTGAGCGGTGCGCCATTGCTGCCGACGAAGCTGACATCGGTAGCGCTTGTTGCGCCGCTGATGGTGAATGCATTGCTGCCCGTATTGCCCACGGCACCGGTATAGCCACTCAAGGCCGCTTCCATTGCGGGACCTGCCCCAAGGGTGGTCAAACGGCTAGAGAAGCCCGAGGGCAGGGTTAGCGCCGTGTCGTTGTCGTTAGCGTCTTCCGCAGCGCTTGAAGTGGCGGCGTTCTGCAACCCGGCCGTTTCGTCCAGCGAAACTTTCACGCCGGTCGCCCCGACGCTCAGAGCGTTGGCGGTAATCGACGTTGTCAGCAATGAGTTTTGTTCGTCAATAGTCATGACTTTTACCTGGGGTAGTTGCGGTCATCGAGGCCTGACCGTTGACCTTTGGTCGCAACTATGGCGAAGCGCCAGAGATTGCGCATTGCCCGATACTCCCAAGCGGGGTGGGAGTTTCGGACTACTTGGGAGGGGGAGGCGGGATGTGGGCGCGAAGGAGTGGCGTGCATATTTCGTTTGTGAATGGCTCAGGCTGAGATAAATCCCCAAAAACGCATCGCCGCGCGGCCTGCATGATGTTAAGCGGACGGCAGGTGCGGCGCCGCGACACAACACAAAATTAAGCCACGGAACCTGTGGGAGCGGGCTTGCTCGCGAAGACGGCGGCACAGTCAACATTGATGTCGTCTGACACGCCGCTTTCGCGAGCAAGCCCGCTCACACAGGGATTTCGCTTAACTAACCGGCACTGGGCCGCTTTCTCGTTTTTTTGATAGCGCTCACGCGTTTAACGATGCGTGTTTAACGACACTCAGTGTTACGTCCCGAAGGCTACAAGACCTTGCGCCGTTACCTACGGTTAAGACAGAATCCGCCGGCTTGTGCGCCGATGGGCCGGGCTCTATCGTTTCCCTGTCACTGAAATCAGTGATCGGGTTTGGTAGCCCGGTTTCGTATCACGGCGCATTGCGTCACCTATTATGGTGGTCATGCGCGGGGTCCTTTCGAGGGCGCCGGGAACTGATACGACCGGTCTACCAACCCGCGTATGGCCACCACCCTTCGTTGGTAGCGAGTGTGATGGCTCTTTTTAATAAACTCGTATCAGGAGTTTGATTTATGTTCAAAGTTACGCCCAACCCACCGGACACCGATCCGGCATCCCCGTACGAATCTGACGATTCAAGAAAATTCCACGAAGCCGCCGAACGCGCCCTCAATTTCTACCTCAACCCGGCAGCGCTCAAGAACACCCCACGCAAACCCAGCACCATGTACATGGTTGCGCCGGATGTCGGTCATGAAGCCTTACTGGTTCAAACGTGCGAGAACCTGGCGTCGGCCAGTGTCATGGCCAGCGACATTGCTGCATTGATGGAGGGCACCCATCGCAATACGCTGTTGGCGCTTCAGCAAGTCATCATGCTGGCTGAACTGGCGGTGAATCGAATGCTGGATAACTTCGTTCCACCCAAGTAATCAAGCAACCCTTTACCGAGAGCTTGCCCTCGGTAAAGGGTTTTGACAGCTCACAACGACGTCCTGACCACCAATGGACAATCAACCGGCTGGGCTCCCGATACCTCCAGGGTCTCGATCAGGTGCCGGGCCGCATTGCGACCGATCTCGTAGTACGGCAGTTGCACCGTGGTCAGCGGCGGAATGAACAGTTCGGCGATGCCGATCATATTGTCGTAACCAAGTACGGCGACATCGGCGGGAATCTTCAGGCCACGGCCCAACAACAGCTGATAGGCACAAAAGGCAATGCGGTCGTTGCCACAGATCAGAATGTCGAATTGGGGGCGACCCTCGATGATGTGCCGGTCGAGGATGGCGGCGGTTTCACCATAGGCATCATGATCGGAAAGGTCGTACTGCAGGAGTGCCTCAGGCGCAAGGCCGAATGCCTGACAGGCACGCAGCAAGCCTCTTTGTCGCAGGTCCCAGGCCAGGCTCTGTTTGGGCAGATTGATGCACAGTGGGCGCCGATAACCCTGGCTCAGCGCGTGATGTACGGCTCGATACTGCCCCGTTTCGTCGTCTGGCACATAACTGACCAGGTGACTGTCATCTGCCAGGCAGTTGGCGAGTACCAGGGGTTTGCTCTTCAAGCGCTCGGGAATGCTCACCTGGCGAAAACCCATGGCGCTGAAGATCAACCCATCGGGGCGGTGCGACAACATCAGGTCGATGTTCTGGTCGGTGGGCGGGTTGCTCAACAGGTTAAGGATGAACACATTCCAGCCCGCCTGTTGCGCGGTCTGTTCGATGGACAGCAGCAGCTCGACCGCGAACGGTGTGGTCGCGGTGTCCAGCGCGAACACACCGATGGTGCGTGACTGGAGGTTGTCGCCGCGCATCTTGCGCGCCGACAGGCTCGGTACGAATTGCAGTTCATCAATGGCGCGACGCACCCGCTGAAGCGTTTCGGGGCTCAGTTTTTCCGGGTTGTTGAGCGCTCGAGAAACCGTCATCAGGGACACGCCGGCCAGCTGTGCAACGTCTTTCACTGAAGTCATGCGAGGCGAGGCCGGTCAGGTTGACGCAGGATCATGACACAGGCCCCGGGCTTCTCGCGACTCGAATGACGCTACTCATTGCCATCCGCCGCTCACAGCCATCCAGAGTCGAGAGGCCATGCCTTGGGAATCGAGACACGTCCGCCATTCCCGCTGGCAAACAGCTTCACGCCCAGACTGTCGAGCTT